>JABXIS010000063.1 GCA_013372975.1 Alphaproteobacteria bacterium | reverse complement strand
CGATGTTTCACGTGAAACATGATTGAAAGACCAGCGCTATTTCCCGATGCAGAAATCAGAGAAGATAACATCCAATATGTCTTCAACGCCGACTCGTCCGGTGATCTTCCCAAGAGCCCGCGCCGCCATGCGAACATCCTCGGCGGCAAGAACGGCATCAAGACCGGCGTTCTGATCGAACCGGTCCAGATGATCAACCGCGTCTTCCAAAGCGCGGCGGTGACGAACCCGTGTCAGCGATGGTGCTTCCCGCGGCGCCATCGCATCGCGTACATGATCAGACAGCGTATCAAAAAGTTCGTCCAGGCCATGATCCTCTTTTGCGGACACGCTGGCCGCACCGATGATGCCATCTGGCAGCTCATCATGTTTCACGTGAAACATCGCCTCGCCCGCATCTGGCGATCGGCGATCTGTTTGGGTGATAACCAGCAACGCTTTTTCATCCAGCCATGTGGCCATGCTTTCTGGCACCCTCGGCCAATCATCAGCGCGCACAAGAACCAGGCGAAGATCAGCTTCCTCCGCCCGCTTGAGCGCCCGGCGAATACCTTCCTGTTCGATGGCGCCCTGACCTTCACGCACACCAGCGGTATCCACAAGGCGCACAGGATAACCACCCAGGTCGAGTTGAATTTCGATGGCGTCGCGGGTTGTACCTTCTTCATCAGAAACAATGGCCACGTCGGATTTTGCCAATGCATTCAATAAGGTAGACTTGCCCGCATTGGGTTCGCCCATGATAACGATGCGAAACCCTTCCCTGAGCGCCTCACCCCGGCGTCCATCCACAAGATGTTGTGTTATACTCTGTTTTAGTGACAATATATTTGGTCTAACAGCCCCTGCGACACCCTCTGGCAGATCCTCGTCCGGAAAATCGATATCCGCTTCCAAATGCGCCAGATGCGCCACCAAACGCCCGCGCCAATCTTCATACAAATCCCTGAGCGCCCCATCCATCTGCCGCAGTGCCTGCTCCCGTTGCGCCGCCGTTTGGGCATGGATCAAATCATTCAGGCCCTCAGCTTCCGTGAGATCAAGCTTCTGGTTATCAAACGCGCGGCGGGAAAATTCTCCCGGCTCGGCGGGGCGAAGGCCTTCAATCCGGTCCAACGCCTCGAGCACACCAGCCACCACCGCACGACCACCATGCAGATGCAGTTCCACCACATCTTCACCCGTGAAACTGGCCGGGCCTTCAAACGCAATCACCAAAGCCTGATCAAGGCGCGCTCCCTTTTCGTCGGTCAGAAGCCTCAAGGCGGCAAAACGCGCTTTTGGTTTTGGTTTCCCTGACAGGGTTTCAAGCGCCGCAAATGCCCTGGGGCCCGACAAGCGCACGACGGCAACACCGGCTGTTCCGGCGCCTGAGGACAAGGCGAATATTGTCTCAACTGTCTGGCCCACGATTGATCTTTCTCTTCACATTGGCGTTTATCGCTTGCGCCCGCCTGCCACACACAATAGCAATGACCTTGGGCCCTGACCCTATTCAATATAGAGAGGCAATCCATGTCGCAACTCTCAATGCACAGCCCTGTCATTGATATCACCATCACCGAATTCGACGGCGCCATCGTTTCACTGGATTGGGGCTGGAGCCCGTTTCAGGAACCGACCCCCCTTCTGCTGGAAGCCAAGCGCCAGCTGGATCTCTATTTTGATGGCGAGCTGACAGAGTTTGACCTGCCCTTGTGCCCGATGGGGACCAAACATCAGGAGAAAGTGTGGAAAGCCATGAGGGATATTCCCTACGGCGAAACCCGTACCTATGGCGATGTGGCCAAAGAACTGGGTTCCGCCGCGCAGGCTGTGGGTACAGCGTGCGGCCGCAATCCGATCCCGATCCTGATCCCCTGCCACCGGATTATCGCATCCGCAGGCAAGCTTGGCGGCTATTCAGGAGATGGTGGTCTCTATACCAAACGGGCGCTGTTAGTTCTTGAAGGGGCGCTATCGGTCGAGGAAGGCAAGGCGCTCGAGGATGCAGGCGCGCTGGGTTAAAACATAGCCAAAAGGAACACCCCCATGACGAAAGCAATACAGATTGAAACTTTTGGCAGCACGGATGTTCTTAAACTGCGTGATGTGGATCTGCCTGTACCCGGGGCGGGGGAAATTCAAATCCGCCACACAGCCATTGGCCTCAATTATATTGATACCTATCACCGCACAGGGCTTTACCCCCTGCCGTTGCCTGTCACACCGGGGCTTGAGGCCGTTGGTGTTATCGAGGCTTTGGGCGAAGGTGTCACCGGCCTTTCGGTTGGCGACCGTGTGGGATATCCCATCGGCCCCATTGGCGCTTATTCGCAAGCCCGCACCCTTCCGGCAGACAAGGTCGTGAAAATCCCGGACGGCGTATCTGATGAAGATGCTGCCGCCCTGATGCTGAAGGGCTGCACAGTCGAGTTTCTGACCGAGCGGCTTTATCCTGTGAAAGCCGGTGACACCGTGCTGTTGCACGCGGCCGCCGGCGGCCTTGGCCTGATTGCCTGCCAATGGCTGTCTGCCCTTGGCGCCACCGTGATCGGGACAGTCGGGTCAGAAGAGAAGGCACAACTTGCGAAAGCAAGCGGCTGCACCCACACCATCCTGTATCGCGAAGAAGATTTCGTTGCCCGCGTGAAAGAAATTACGAGCGGCAAAGGGGTGCCTGTGGTCTATGACAGTGTGGGCAAAGCCACCTTCATGGGATCACTGGATTGCCTGCAAAAGCGCGGCGTGATGGTGACCTTCGGCAACGCCACCGGCCCGGTGGACCCTGTTCCCCCCGCCCTCTTGGCACAAAAAGGGTCCCTGTTCCTGACGCGTCCAACGCTGATGGATTATGCCGACACGCGGGACGAGATGGTCCATTCCACTGGGCGTGTGTTTGACATGATCGCTTCAGGCAAGCTTAAGGCTGCCATCAATCAGCGGTTTGCCCTCAAAGATGTGGCCGATGCCCACAGAGCACTTGAAAGCCGTGCCACCCAGGGCCAGACCATCCTGATCCCGTGATGGATACGCCGCTGTATCTGATCCCCGGCACCATGTGTGATCACCGTCTGTGGGGGCGAATGCTTGAGCATATGCCGGATGGCCATGCGGATCATTGTGATTATTCTGCTGCCGAGACCATGGACGACATGATGCAGGCGGTGCTTGATCAGGCACCGGATACACCCTGCCATCTCGTGGGATTTTCCCTTGGCGGCTATCTGGCGATTATGGCCGCGCTCCGTGCTCCTGAAAAATTTCAAAGCCTGACAGTGATCGCTGCCTCGCCCTATGGGCTTACACAGGGGGAGAAAGAGTTGCGCCGACGCAACGCCGAAATGCTGTCACGTTTCACCTATCGGGGGATGTCCCGCGCGCGCCTCGCCCAGTTCGTAAATGCTGATCATCTGGATGATGATGCCATCACCGGCACCATCCTCCAGATGGAAAAAGATTTGGGCCAGGATGTACTGATCCGGCAATTGATTGCACCGATTGACCGTAAGAATATCGCAGATGATTTGCTTGCGCTTCAGATGCCCCTGCATTTTATCATGGCAGAAGATGACCAGATGGTGCCCATTGGGGCCATGGAAAAACTGGCTTCCAAATCAGAAAATATCAGGCTGGCAGCGCTCAAAAACACTGGCCATATGATCCCCCTTGAAGCACCGGAGGAATTGGCCCAAATCATTCAAACCGTCATCCGGTAGAAACGTGTATCCACTGCCATGCGTGGGAAAGCCTCAGGCAGTTTTGCTTCATCCACCAGATCAAATCCGTTTTTCTCGTAAAACCGATGAGCCGCCAGAAATGCCGCTGTGGTACCCAGATAAATATCTTTCACACCTGATGATCGTGCGTGTTCAAACACATGCTCCAGCAGTTTTTGCGCGACACCGTGGGCGCGGCCGCGATAGGCCTCTGCCACAAACATTTTTCTGAGCGCCACCTGCTCATGCCCAATATCAATGAGCGCGATGGATCCGATAACCGTATCACTGTCCAACGCAACCCAGATACCGCCAGAGCCCCTGTTATAGAAACCATTGGGGTCCAAAAGGTCGGCTTGATCCTCAAGCGTGATATCGATGCCGAATTCCTCACGCTGGATATGCAGGATCATCTGTTGAAGCGCTTCTGCCTGATGGGCAGCGATTGGTTGGATCGTAATCATAAACTCTCGCCAATAATCTCATCTGTCGTTTTTATGCAGGCATAATCAGCCGCCAGATGGGCCAGCGTAAGCGCGTGTACATCCTTGGCCAGCCAGGTCATACCGCGGCTGTCTGTTGCCTCAGTGGCCGCCGTTCCGTCAGACACCACCGTCACGCCAAAACCAAGACTGGCCGCCATGCGCGCCGTGGTATCCACCGAATGCTGGGTCAAGACACCCGCAATCACCACATTCCTTATATCCTGATCACGCAGATGATTTTCAAGGCCAGTTCCCACGAAGGCATTATTGGTTTGCTTGCCAATCACGGTTTCTCCGCCCTCAGGCATAGCCTCAGGCTTGAAAGCATGCTCTGTTGACCCTGGCGTGTAGGGAGAGCCTTCCTGTGTGCTGTCGTGCCTTATATGGACGATTGGCATTTCGTGAGCCCGCCAATGACTGAGAAGCCGAGTGATATTCTCTTCAGCATCCGGATTGTTACGAACGCCCCACTTTGGGTTATCGATTGCAAGCTGGGTATCGATGATGACAAGGGCTGAATCAGGCATGGTCGTGAAAGTTCCTGCTATTTTTTTGCCAGCTTAAGTTCAGGTCGATCCTTCAGTACCTGTCCTACAACATGGCTATGTAGCTCGGCCAAATCCAGCATGTATGAAAATGAGAATTGACCGCTGACAGGATTAAGTAATCCTTCATTAGCAGTCCTCAAATAGACGTTCAGACCATCAGTAACAAAATACTTTGCCGCCCCATATCCATCAGTCTGAATCCCTTGGATACTAAAATTTGCTTTTTTCAAATCTTGAGATTTTGAAATTGCCTTCCTGATTTTTGAAACTGTGACTCCTTTGTCAAGGAGCTCACGGTATACCTTGGCCAAAATCAGTTGTTTCAGGTCAAACAAGCGTCGACGACCTTTTCTATAGGGATACTTCTTCACCGGTACGAGCAACTTTTCGCGAACCAGATAATCCACCATAGATGGGCCGTTGTAACCAGCATACTTAGCGACATCTTTTATTGTAAAATATGCCATATTTTAAATAGCTTTCTTAATACCTATTTAAAATAATATAATAAAAACAGATAATTAAATCAAACCATCAAATATTTACATACATTTACGCATGAACAACTAAGTAAACACTATATCTTGTGTTACTGTAATTCATGGCATCTATCGAAGCCAAAAAAAAGCACCACTCCCGGACCCGCAAAAATCAGAGAGTGATGCTCAATTTCTGAAACATCTCACAAGGAGACATAACGTGATTATGTTATCTTCACATGCAGGAAAAATCAACTTCGACCGCAGCGCAATTGTTGCTGTGTGGCAAAAGGGAAGGATTATTCCAGGACGTGACCCTAACGAATATCGTTTGGATATGTGTGGCAAGACTATTCGCTTCGCAGCTTACGGCCACCAAAATAGCTATGGATGGGAAATCGATCACATTGTTCCACTGGCTCTAGGAGGAGGTCACGAACTATCCAACCTTCAGCCGCTTTACTGGCGAAATAACCGTGCAAAGGCGGATACATATCCGTGGCATTGTCAGAATGGTTTCTGTGACCAATAAGAAAAGGCCCAGATAAAACTGGGCCTTTTCAATTCTATTTTATTGCACCTAGTTGTTCATCTGGGAGAAGAAATCTTCGTTGTTCTGGCTGTCTTTCAACTTGCCCAGCAGGAATTCCATCGCATCCACAGTGCCCATTGGCGTAAGGATACGGCGAAGAACCCACATTTTCGAAAGCGTTGCCGGATCGACAAGAAGCTCCTCTTTCCGGGTACCAGACTTGAGGAT
>JABXIS010000007.1 GCA_013372975.1 Alphaproteobacteria bacterium | reverse complement strand
CGCATAATTCACAACATCATGGCCGTTGCCACCATCAAGCAGGTTGGAGCCCGCGCCACCCCACAGACGGTCATAGTCGTCACCACCCAGGAGCGTATCGTCGCCATCACCACCATACAGGTTGTCGGTGCCATCGGCGCCAGTCAGATAGTCATTGCCACCTTCGCCAAGCAAAGTGTCATCCCCGCTGCCACCCTGAAGGAAATCATTGTCGGCGCCGCCCCAAATTTTATCATCGCCTGTAGAGCCGATAATAGTGTCGCTGCCTGACTGTCCAGCAATACCGGCGATACCAACGAGATCGACGTTGCTGAAATCCATAATATCTCTAAAGGTGTTCCTGTTGTCGTCACTGCCAACGATCATGACACCAGTGAAACCGCCTGCATCAATCACCTCAACATCGACCAGGCCTGTGCGTACCGACTGATTACTGTTACTCAGAAAACCGATAGATACATTATCCGCTGTGGCACGGATCGTATCTATACCTGCGCCGCCATCAATACGGTCATTGCCTTCGTCGAGACCTACGAGAAAGACATCGTCCCCTTCCCCACCGTAGAGAACATCGTTGTCCGCACCACCTGAAATCGTATCAGCTTCAGTCGTGCCGATAATACTATCATTTCCGGCCAAGCCGAAAATACCTTCGATACCGATTAGTGCGATTTCGGTAAAATCCAACACATCGCTAAAGGTGTTTCGATTGTCATCACTACCAACAATCCTGACACTTTCGAACCCACCGGCATCAATCACCTCAACGTCGACGAGACCAGTGTGCACCATCTGGTTGCTGTTGCTGAGAAATCCGATAGATACGTTATCCGCTGTGGCACGGATCGTATCTATGCCTGCGCCGCCATCGATACGGTCATTGCCTTCGTCGAGACCGACTAGAAAGACGTCATCTCCTGCCCCTCCAGATAACACATCGTCATCGGCACCACCCGAAATCGTATCAGCCGAGGTAGAGCCTTTGATATTGTCCTTACCGGCTTGGCCAAATATTCCCTCGATGCCGATCAGGGAGATGTCGGTAAAGTCCATGATATCGCCAAAATAATTTCGGTTATCATCACTTCCAACAATCCTGACGCCAGAGTACCCGCCTGCATCGATCACCTCAATATCGATCAGGCCAGTGCGCACAGCCTGATTTTTGCTACTGTGAAATCCGATAAAAGCATTGTCTGCTACAGCCCGGATCGTATCATCGCCAGCACCGCCATCGAACCGGTCATATCCGCCATCGAGGCCGACAAGAAACAGGTCGTCGCCGCTACCACTAGATAAAACATCATTTCCGGAACCGCCTGCAATCGTGTCTGAATACAGCGAACCAAGAATGGTGTCATTCCCGCCCCCTAGCTCTAACGTCACTTGGCCAAAATATCCGACTCCGCTGAAATCCCACATATTCGCTGAATCGGCTGCCCTAAGAACAGTTCCGGTGAACCCATTCGTGTCGATAAACTCGATCGTACCCGTTGCATTCGGGTCATTTGACAAGAAAACAACGGTGTTATGTGCCAATATCCTTATTGTGTCGGAACCACTGCCGCCATCTATGTAGTCGAGCCCTGAACCAAGCCCAATTTCAAATATGTCATCACCGCAGCCGCCTGAAAGCAAGTCATTCCCGAAGCCACCAATGATAGTATCACCTGCAACTGAGCCTATGATGGTATCATTACCCTCGCCGCCTTCTATTTTCTCAACACCCGTAATCAGGGTCCCCGAAAAATCTAAATAGTTGGAAACACTAGATCCGCGAATGGAGATTCCTGAATAGCTTTGGGCGTCGATTTCTTCGACATCGCCAGCATAAAAATTACTCAGCCGAATGATGACATTATTTTCCGCAACCTCAATCTGATCAAAACCATCTAAACCTTCATACGTAGAAAAACTATTTGCCAATTCAACTGTGAAGGTATCATCGGCATCGGTCCCTATAACTGCAGCACCGGCGGTGACATCGGCCGGAAGATTTGCCAGCATTGCGTCGATATCGACTAGCTGTTCATCGGCATTGAATGTTTCGGTTAGAACATGATACACGCCATTGTCGAACTGAATATATTCAACGCCATATAGGTTTTCGCTATCCCCCAGGACGATTGTAACACCTTCATTATTTGTCCATGTTGTATATCCGTCTCCAACCTGCAAGCGCGCCGTATCGGAAAACCCAGAAACCTTGTACGCCCCGCCCCAATGCGCACTCACATAGAAATCGTTACCTGCAGCACCCTGGGAGTCATCACCAAAGGTACCCAGGTAGACAACTATGTCGTCTCCCTCTCCTGCGTTGATAAGGTCTTCACCATCGCCACCAAAGATAATGTCGTCGCCACCACCGCCACTAATGGTGTCACGGCCAGAAGAACTTCCGACGATAAAGTCATCGCCTGTACCACCGATTAAGCCTTGCCTATCATCTCCATCGGCGAAGAGCGTGTCATTCCCAACTCCACCATATAATTTACCGGACCCTGAGCCTGACCCAAGAAGGTCGTTTCCTTCTTCGCCTGCTAAAATGTCGCTCCCTTCTCCGCCATAAAGTGTATCGTCATTTAGCCCGCCGTAAATTCGGTCGTTTTCGTCTCCTCCCGAAATATAATCATGTCCTTGCCCACCCCAAAGGGTATCTGCATCTCCGGATCCTAAAAGCGTGTCATCTCCTTCACCTGCATTGATGCGATCACCCGTGCTATTATCGGAAACGAATAGGTCGCCTTCTTCCGTTAAATAGGTGGCCCCATGGTCGAAAAATCGGGTACCAACCTCTACGCCGTTTAAGGTGTTGCCCTCAATGTGAGCAAGGCCGATGGCGATACGTTCACTTTGTATTCCGGTGATAGTGTTATTGATTAATGAGGCCACGCTATCGGTGATATTGACCAACACTTCGGCGCCGGTGGTACTGGGAAGCCCGGAGGCATCAAACACATTTCCTTCAACAACAACCTCACCAGGTGTACCGCCACTGCGGTGTCCTGAGTAATATACAAATGTGTTATTTTCCGCGAATTCACCCCGGATATGAGTGTTGTTGAGAACTAGGAGGCCTCCGCCGCCCGTGGCATCCACCCCATAACTGGCGCCACCTGTTCCATCAAAAAGGTAGTTATTGGCGACAATCGTATAATCGGTGGCTACGGATTTGATATGGTGCCCATTCGCCGTATCATAAAACTCACTTTCCTCGACAATGAGTATTCCACCTTTTCCGTAGATGGCATGACTAAGATGGTTGCGCGGAAAATCGGAAGAATCTGCCAGCGCATGAAATTCTGAGCCGTAGATTTGGATACTTTGGCTCGTGTCATTCCCCAAAATACCCTTTTGCATTGTGTAAAAAGCACTATCCACAACAACAAGATTACCGCTCTGATGGCGTATTGCGGCACCATTGTAATCGCTGCTCCACCCCCCATAGAATATGATGTTTTCAATATATACATCTAAGTCCTGTGTACCCGCAGTAACGAGAATCCCTTTGGCGACTTGACCAGAGGCTTCAAACCGAACATCACCAACGCCAATGATTCGAATATCGTGCTCAATAAGTAGCGAATGATTGTCGTGGTTGTAGTATTCATTACCTTCAAAAAAATAGGTTCCTTCGTACACCAGAATGGTATCATCCGCCCCCGAGGCATCATATGCATCCTGAACTGTTGAGAATTCCTTCCCTTCACCGACCTCCAGAACAGAGCCCGCCCCTAAAATGAAAGAAAAGCTTGTTCCATCGTCCTGATAGACTTTGATGGTATCACCTTCTTCCGCTGCACCGACGGCTTCATCCAGGGTTGTATATGCCTTGCCATCACCAACCTCATATGAAGTATTCTCTTCCGGACGTTCAATCTCATCCCAAGTAAAATTTCCGTGCTGCGGCATACATCCCCCAAAAGGCTTTGTTCAGAATTGCAGAAATGTCATAGCCATAGTTTCTTTTTACCAACAAGTCATCTTTTCAGAGGCGGAGTCTACCTAAAGTTAATGAAGGCTTGCTAACAAACGTCCTTTTTTGGCGAAGAGCGGACAACTCCAACATTTGCTGAGAGGTCCGCTTTTACAGCCTCTCCAAACCTTGCACCCAAGCACTCCCTCGGATTTCCGAGTGCCCGAAACAGGCGTGAAGTCTCACATCTGCAGGAACACTCCCTT
>JABXIS010000086.1 GCA_013372975.1 Alphaproteobacteria bacterium | reverse complement strand
TTTGGCGAAGAGCGGACAACTCCAACATTTGCTGAGAGGTCCGCTTTTACAGCCTCTCCAAACCTTGCACCCAAGCACTCCCTCGGATTTCCGAGTGCCCGAAACAGGCGTGAAGTCTCACATCTGCAGGAACACTCCCTTTGGGGGCCAGATATGCACCGAAAGCCTTGAAACTCTGCGGATTTCAAACGGCCTGAAGTTTGGGGAAGTCTCACATCTACAGGGGCGGCTTCAGAAGGTAATGTGAAACACATGTGCGCATCTAACCCGAGAACGAGGTTGAATCAGGAAATGTCACTAGTCGTGTCCGAAAACTTTTGGACACCTTTAGTTTCATTTTTCGTGGAAGAAAAAGGTGAAGCGACAGGGAAAATAGGTGGCATCCCTGTCGCGATCACATCATCTTGTTGCTCTTCAGGACATTATTAATGTCACGGGACAGGACAAATTGTTGGCAAAATGCCAACTTCAGCTTCTGACCCTTTGCAGAAATTCATCCTTGTTTGGAGGAATATGATCCGTCGTTCCGTTTATCGCCTATAAGCGGAGCGAGTTAATGAATATTTTTCACAGTATTGTTGGGCTGGTTGCCCTGGTTTTTTCCACTGGCACTATTCCCGATGTTTATGCCGGAGGCATTGTCCAACCTCAGCTAGGCGACGACAGCAACTATAGCGAATATTGGGAACAGCAGTTTCTGTTCGAAGATGGCACCTTCGCCACAAGTCAATTCCTGATCACCAACCTTCCCCTTAGCAAACATCATGGCATACAGGTTGGCACGCTGGCGGGGCAGACTGTCCAAGCATTTGGCCCCAGGATTATTGTCAAAAACGGCCGGCCCCGTGATGGCTGGGCCTATGACGAGGAGGGTGCTGCCCTCAACATTTTCACCCACCGGTTGGCGGGCACACATCCGGGCTACCTTCTTCAACTGAAGAACACAGCGGCGGAACTGGACATTCTATTCATGGCCAGTCAGGAACCCATCCCGCTGGTGGAAAAGGACAATAAACAAGGCCTTCCCGAGATCACCCTCTATGCCCCGCAGGTCCAATCCTTCGGTCGGTGGCGTGCCGGGCCAGAGATTGGCGGCAGTGGCACCGACGGCACCTGGCAAAGGATGGGATATGGTGGCGGGTATGGCCTGCATGTCAGACAAACCCGAGAACTGCATCGGTCCGTGTCCCGGTGGCTGCGGCTCACCAACATTGAGGGCACCCGCGGCAGTTCAGTTCCCTTATTGCATAGTTTCGAAACACCGGAAGGTGAAACCAGAACCATACTATTGTTGCTTTCTCCCTTTGGCGCACCCCTGCGGTTTGACAAGGTTGTTCTTGATGAAACAGACGACGGTTCAGCATGGCGGATTACCGCAAGAGGCGCCCAAAGCACCCTTGAAGGGTCCTTTACACTGACAAGCAAGCTGGACCGGTTTCGCCTGCAGGATCACCTCTCTGGTGTGGAACAGCTAGTGGCGGGTGCCGCAGCTGACATTGACCGCCATCAGGCGGTCGCAACCTATCAATTCACCCTGACCACCCCGGCTGGTAGCAAAGACCTGTCAGGAAAGGCTATTCTTGAAGATATCAAGGTGGGTGAAGGCCCGAAAAAGCGTAACCGGCGACTGCGCTAAGATTGCCCTAAAAATCGATTGTGAATCCGACGCCTGCAATCACCTGCTGGCGTCGGCCCATACCGCCGGAAACCACCGGGCTATAGGCGGCATCCCCCAACATGTGGCCATAGCCAATGAGCGCCAGCAACCTGTGCCGATCACTTACCTGATAACGCCCGAGAATATTGATGGACACTTCCGACACCCCGGCTGAAGGCATAAAGGCCAGCAGCCCTGATTCCGACCGCGCTGCCTGCTCCTCTGTCACGCCAAAATAGGTTTGCATCTCGGCCTTCGAGCGCCATTTGCCCTCGATGATAGCCGCGACGGCAAAATCACCTTTCTTGAAGAGCGCATGCCCTGCCATAAATCGGACACTGGCACCCCGGCCATGCCCTAAAGCCTGCCGAAATTCCACATCCATCAGGGCACGCTTCGATTTATATTTGGCAAAAACTCCAACTTCAGCCGTTGGTGCGATATCTCCGAGGCCTGCAAGGGCGGCGTTTCGCTTTTCCGTCCGCCCAGCCTTGTATTTCACGAAGGGCCCTACCGACCAATAGCCTTCCCGAACAACAGAATAAGACAGCCTGTTATAAGAAAGATGAAGGCGGTCCTTGTAGCGGAGATCGATAAGCGGCAGAACTTTCAGCCGATAATCGTCTGATCCGCGATAATCAGGGGTAATCCCGAAACCCGCGCCCAGCCGGAGCTGGAACGCATGCCGCCTGAGCATGCCGGGGATCAACAAGTCCAAGCCGCCCTGCACCGTTTCAAAGGCATCCGACAGCCCGCTGGAGACGACGATATTATCGTTGGCCATACCTGCGCCCGACGACACTGTCGCACCCAACAATCCCATCATATAACAAACCGCTTTCAACGCAGTCTCCTCCGTTCTTTTCCTTATGGATTAAACGGAATGGCAGACCCTGAACCGCCAATGAAAACAGAAAAAATTGCAGGTGAGGATTGACCTAGAAGGACCGCTCAAGAAACACCCCAACGGTGCGAGGGCGCGGCGGCGTTACCTGCTTGCCTTCTGTCACGGTGAAACCGTTACCGAACGAGAATGTATTGGCAAAAGTGTCGGTGATATTCTGGGCAAACAGGCCCATCTTCCAGACGCCGTTTGAAACCTGGAAACGAGCATTCAGCATACCATAGTTACCCATAACGGGTGAGCTATCCTCCGCGAATGATAAGGCAGATTCGCCCGTGTAGGCATAATCGGCAGCCACTGTCGCTGTCCAGTCACGGTTCAGATCAAACTGATAGAGGCCAGATATGCTGAATGTCCGCTCCGCGATTGCCGGCAGCCTGTCGCCCTTGAAAGCGCCCAGAAATGTATTGTCTTCCGTCAGCTTGGAATCGTTCCAGAAATAGGTACCCCTCAACTCAAGTCCTGGAATGGGATTAACGGACAGTTCAACCTCATAGCCCAAACTGCGGGCGTTACCCACATTTGTAACAAAAGGCAGGCCCGACGGCCCTATTTGATCAGACTGAATATCATACCAGAGCACATAGAAAACCGAGGCATTGAATCCAATTCGTCGATCCATCCAATAGGATTTTACGCCGACCTCATAGTTCACCAGATCGTCTGACCGAAAGGCATCGACAAAATTGTCTTCAACCGGCTCGTCAGGGTCTGCCGCGACAAGCGCATCAAGCGGCGTGTTGATATTCAGCCCCCCTACCCGGTATCCCGCGGCCATCTGGGCGTATGTCAGCAGATCGTCTGACCATTCATACTGCATAGCCAGCTTGGGGATTACCTTTACCGTTTCTTTCTTGCCCCCGGTTGCCTGCACTTCGCCGCTTAAGGCAAAGGTCGACCCATACTCGAGCGCCAGGCTGTTGCGGGAAATGCGCGCACCGCCCGTGACGCTGAAGCGGTCGCTCATCCGGTAAATCAACTCGCCAAACAGGGCCAGGTCCTTGGTGGTTTCAATCCGGTTTTCGGTAAGCGCAATTTCCAGATCCCGGTCAACAAACGCCAACAGGAGTGCGCTATCCATTTGCTGCCGCCGGTTCATGTAATAGAGCCCGGCCACCCATTCGAACGTGCCGCCAACGTTTGATTGCAGGCGGGTTTCATGACTGATGGTCTCATACGCATTCTGGGTCACATAGACCACAGCGTCAGAACCGAACAGATCGAGGAACTCCCCCGTGCCACTGAACTGGTTGATATCATCACGCACAAAAATGCCGGGCACCAGTTCAGCGGGATCATCAATGCCCGGCAGCGCGTCTGTTGCATCCGTCACTTCTGCAATCGTGCGGTCGATATAGGCTGTGGCGCTGGTAAGCTTAACCGGTCCGAGCGTGCCCTTCAGCGTAAGGCTGGCCTGATAAAAATCATCGCCGTAAGGTTCACGGGTAATGCTGTCGCGCTTATTGCGGCCCAGGTCTTCAACAAAATATTGGGAATCGTCATACCGGATCGATTGAAAGGTTCCTGCCAAATCGACAGTCCAGTTATCACCTGCACGCCACCTCAAAGAGGGGCGTACACCATATATCTCAAGGTCGTTGGTATTGGTCTCGCCTTGTTCAACCTGATCGATATAGCCGTCCCTAACATCCGCATATCCGGATACACGAAACCCGAGCTTGTCTCGCACGATGGGCAGGTTGAACACGGCATCAAGAAGCCCGTTCAATCCACCATCACGGGTGGAGGATCCGGTAAGACGCACGCGGGCGCTGGTTTCGCTTAGATCCGGCTTGTTGGTTACGATCCGATACAAGCCCCCCAACACACCAGCCCCATAGAGCGTGCCCTGTGGCCCACGCACCAGTTCGACCCGCTCGGCATCAAAAAGGCGTATATCCGGATTGGTATCATTCAAGTTCACGGGCGTATCGTCGATATAAACACCGACCATGGCCTGCGTACGGTCAGCAAACGGGCCATCAGACAGGCCGCGGACAAATATCTTGTTACGCCCCGGCCCCAGATTGGTTGTACTGAAGCCGGCAATATGAGGTGCCAGCGCCTGAAGGTCAAACGCCCCCAAATCCTCGAGAACAAGCGAAGAGATCGCCGATACACTGGCAGGCAATTCGAAACTTCTGGATGGCCTTTTCGCCGCCGTGACAACCAGATCCTCGATCACTTCAGGCGTCTGTAGGGAACGCTGTAAGGGCTGAACTGGTGCCGCTGCTTTAGGCTTTCCCTCAGGCAAGCGATATATCTGAACCGTGTCATCCCCGACCATGCGGTAGCCGAAACCAGTGCCTGCTAAAATGGACTTAAGCGACGTTTCCCTCGATACGTGCCCGCGTGTTCCTTTTGAAAGAACGCCCGTAAGATCAAGCCCCGAGTAGCTGATGCTTAACCGTGCCTCTTCGGCAAATTCCGTGAGAGCAACCGCAAGGGGGCTAGCTGGCACATCATACTGGACAGGCTGCGCATAGGTGGCAGTAGGCAACAGCGCGACCCCAAAGCCGACAAGATAGATTACAGAGCGCCGTGGATTGGTCACCTGGAAGCCTTTTACGAACGGGAAATACGAATTTCAGTGTCGGTGACCTGCACCTCTAGATCAAGGAGCGCGCCAAGCTGTTCCACCATCCGGGCAGCATTCGAGACCACAAGCGTGCCGGAAAACTGCAAATCTGTGAGTTCTTCATCAGCCAACGTGATGTGATGTTCCGGGAAAATCGCGGCGATCTTTTCAATAACATCACCCAGATGCGCCTGCCGGAAGGTCAGCACGCCATCGGCCCAAAGGCCAATCGTTGCGGCTGCTACTTCGGTAATGGCGGGGCCCGCCCCACCCGCTTCATAGAGTGCAACCTTGCCGGGGTTTATCAACAACGGCGCGGCGTCCTTGTCATTCACGACAGAAACCGACACCAGCCCCTCATTCACAGCAACCCGCGCAAATCTTTCCGCGCGCACGACCTCAAACCGGGTGCCAACCACACGTACCTCATGGGTACCGGTCCTCACGAAAAAGGGTCTTTCCTTGTTTGATGTAACGTCAAAAAAGGCACGGCCAGCCCCCAGTTCCACCACGCGCCTGTCCTCGGACATCGTGACCGTGGCAGCACTGCCACCAAACAGCGACATGATGGACCCGTCGGCCAGCTCCACACGTTCCACCTGTGCCACCGCTTCATAGCGCTGCTGCCCATAATGGTCTTCGCCCGGCATCATGGTTGGCATGATGACAAAGAACAGAAGCGCCGCCGCTGCAGCAAACGCTGTTGCCGCCTGAGGCCAAGTAAAGAGGCCAAACAGTTTTGATCCAAGTGCTGGTTTGCCGCCCACCACAAAATCGCCAGCATAATGTTGCCTCGCGGCGTCTTCCGCCACACCTGCTGCGCGCATCGCCACGGCAACTTGCTCATAGGCATCGGCATGTGACGGGTCTTCAAGCAGCCATTCCATATGGCGCGCGATATCACCGTCTGTCGCTTCCCCCGACGACAGCCGGGCGTACCAGTTGGCGGCATCATCATGCGCCGCGCTTGATATGGTATTCTGGCGCTCTTCAGTCATGGTCTTTACTCACGTTTCTGCCTGTATAACGAAGACAACGGAATATCCCCTCCACATTATAGAGCCACATGGTGCCCGTGATCCCGAATTTCTGCTTCATTCTTCATCCCTCAGGCACGCAAGCGCCTTGATAGCGCGGATCATATGTTTCTCGACCGTACTTTTGGGGATGCCGGTTCTAGCCACAATTTCGGCGTGACTAAGCCCCTCAAACCGATGAAGTAAAAAGACCTGTCTGGTCTTCTCCGGCCATGTATCCAGAAGCGCCATTACGGCCTCCAGCCGCTGCTTGGCATCCAACGCCCGAGCGGGATCGACAGACGCAACTGGGCTGAATTCGTCAGCGCCAGCCGTATGTAACTTGCCCCAAGCATCCTCGCGGGCTGCGCGGGCATCGCGCTCACGCACCCGGTCTATCAACAGGTTGCTGGCTATTCTGGCCAACAAGGCTTCTGGAGAAGCCGTTTCGACAGGATCATATTTATTCTGGAAACGGATGAAGGCTTCCTGCACAATCTCTTCCGCTTCGGCCTCATTCTTGATTTTGGCCATAACAAAGCGAATAAGCGGGCCGCGCTGAATACGAAACAGTTCATCCAGCGACCGCCCATGGACAGTTGCTTCCGCTTTCTTTTTTCGCGCTTTAACCCAATCAAACATGGCCGCAGCCTAGCGAAACATGTGTGGGGTGGAAAGCATCAGAATGAAAAGTTTGAAACTTTTTTTACGACAATATGGAGGCCTTTGCCTTCCTTCTCCGTTTCCCAGCCGAAGCAAGATAAAAGGCGTGGAGAAACTTTATGAATATGCCGAAGAAAACAATCAATGTCGCCATCGTGGGTTTGGGGAACTGTGCAAGCTCGTTGATCCAGGGGATCTATTATTATGGCACTGACAACAAAAAAGATGCATCTGGCCTGATGCACGAAAACCTGGGCGGCTATCTGCCATCAGACATCAAGATCACTGCTGCATTCGACATTGATCAGCGCAAGGTTGGCAAGGATGTCTCTGAAGCGATCTTCGAAGCCCCCAACTGTACCGCTATTTTCCAGCAGGAAATCCCCCATCAGGGCGTCAAGGTGAAGATGGGCCGCATACTAGACGGTTATTCCGACCATATGGTGTCGTACCCCGATGCACGTCGGTTCATGCCCCTTGACGCTCCTGAACCAACCAAGGCGGATGTGGTTCGCGAACTAAAAGAAGCCGGTGTGGATGTTCTGATGAACTATCTGCCTGTGGGCAGCCAGAAGGCGACGGAATTTTATGCCGAATGCGCGCTCGAGGCTGGTGTGGCCTTCGTCAACAACATTCCTGTTTTCATCGCGAGTAACCCTGTGTGGGCAGAGCGTTTTGAAAAAGCCGGATTGCCTATCATCGGGGACGATATCAAAGCCCAATTGGGCGCCACGATCGTGCACCGCATCCTGACGGACTTATTCGCCAAGCGCGGTGTTGCAATGGACCGGACGTATCAACTGAACACAGGCGGCAACACCGATTTCCTGAATATGAAAAATCAGGACCGACTGGAATCCAAAAAGACATCAAAGACCGAGGCTGTTCAATCCGTAGCAGCGCACCGGCTGGAAGATGAAAACATCCATGTAGGCCCAAGCGATTATGTGGCCTGGCAAAACGACAACAAAGTGTGTTTCCTGCGCATGGAAGGCCGCCTGTTCGGGGATGTGCCCATGAATCTTGAGCTGCGCCTGTCGGTTGAAGATTCACCCAACTCAGCCGGTGTGGCCATCGATACCATCCGCTGTGCCAAACTTGCGCTTGATCGAGGCAAAGCCGGTGTGATCGAAGGCCCGTCCGCCTTCTTCTGCAAACACCCCCCCGTGCAGCACACCGATGACGTTGCCCGCACCATGACCGAGGCCTTCATTGCAGGGGCCTACATCGAACCCGTGGAAAAACGCGTAGCAGCGGCAGAATAAAGTCCACACAAGGCCAGGCCCGAGAACGACAGCGACGCCACGACCAACCGCCCCTCTCGTCGGCTGGTCGTGGCACAATAGCCAACAGGAGGGAACCCATGGCAGCCCCTGCAACCAATCTTGAGCAACCAGCGCCCCACCAATATGGCAGGCCTGGCGATATCGAAGATGCCTCAAACCGGTATCTGATCCACCCTCTGTCAGACAAGGTTGTAACACTTGCCCACAAGCTGAAACTGACACCCAACTCCGTTTCATTCCTGGGGTTGGGATGCGGTCTGGTGGCTGCAGTGTTGTATTACCAGCTACCAAACGTAGTCGCTGTAGTTGGTGGCTTTCTTGCCATGCTGGGGTGGCACATTTTTGATGGGGCAGACGGCAAGTTGGCTCGTCTCACCGGGCAGACAAGCGCGTTTGGCCGCATTATCGACGGCATTTGCGATCATCTGGTTTTTGGCGCGGTCTATATCGCGCTAGTGATGCATCTGATGTCCACAAGTTATGCCCCTTACGCTTGGTGGCTGGCCATTGGCGCCGGTCTGTCTCATGCCTTGCAGGCCGCAGGCTATGAGGAAAGGCGCCAGAAATACCAGCGCCGTCTGAAAGGGCAGGCGCGGGAAAATATTGAAAAAGCGCTGCTTACAATTGACGGCAAGCGATCCTTCCTCGCTGGGCTGTATGACAGCGCGCAAAAACTGGTGAGCGGCGGGGCAAGCGATTTCGACACCGCCCTCGCGGCCCTTCGCCAAACAGATGTGGGCTGCCGGAAAGCAGCGCAACTGGTTTCACAAACAGTGCCCATGGTGCGGGCATGGGGCATCCTCAATGCCAACAACCGTACCTTCCTGATTTGTATCTTTGCCCTCGTGGATCAGCCCGCGCTCTATTTCCTGTTCGAGATTATCGTGCTCAATCTGGTGCTGCTGGCCCTCATGGTCGCCGAACACCGGCAGGAAAATGCGCTTGGCGCACAAATCAGCCTGGCCGATTTCTAGTGGGGACGATCGGCGATATACGGGATATTCTCAGAGGGGCGCTAGCCTCCCTGGGCGGGTTTGGTGGCCGCATGTTGGCGCGCCTTGTTCTGATGTTGGTGGCGGGCCACCTCTATGGAGCCGCCTCTCTTGGCCTTTTGGGGCAAGTAGCGGCGCTTACAGAAATTCTGGCGGCCGCCGCAACAATAGGTCTCAAGCGGGCGCTTCTTGATCTTCTGAGCGCAAAAGACGCCAACACCAGAACCGAAAGCATCATCAAGGAAGCGCTCTTGTCCGCGTTATTGATTGCCCTGCTGGCAAGCCTTGCGCTTGCCATTCTGTGGCCAATGCTGTTTCCCGCACACCCCATGCCCGGCCTATTGGCATTGGCAATACCCGCCATCGTGATTGCTGAGGTGGGTGGTGCCGCGATCCGTTTCAAACGCATCATCAGGTGGGAGGTGATTGCCCGCTGTGTGCTGGAGCCCTGGGGATTCCTTCTGGCCGCACTTGGCTTTTTTGCCGCAGGCCTTGATGAAACGGGGCTCATCACCGCCTATGCCTTTTCCGCTGTCATGGCCGCGGCCGGCATCCTGAGCGGCCTCAGCCGCGCCTATGGTCTGAAAAAGGTCGTGCGGGCGCCGCTGCAGATGAAAGCCCTTTACCAGATACCGCGTCATAGCCTGCCTGCAGGCATAACAGATATGGGCATCATGATGTTTCGCCGTATGGACATTTTGATCCTATCGGCCGTGGCAGGGCACGACACCACAGGCATCTATTATATGGCGCAACAGATTGTTACCATTCCCCACAAAATTCATCAGCTGTTTGAGCCCATGACCACCCCTGTGATCGCGCGGCTTCATCATGCCTTCAAACCGGATACTATCGCTGCAAAACTTTCGGGGCTGTGCCGGTGGACATTCACTCTGCAACTGGCCCTTACGGTTCCCTTCGCAGTCTATGGTGGGCAATTGATGGGCCTGTTCGGGGACCAGTTCACCGAAGGCGCCAATGTTTTGGCCTTTCTCCTGATGGCTGAACTGTTTGATGGCAGTTTCGCCCTCACGGAGACGGCCTTGTTGTTCGCCCGCCCAGGCTTGCCGCCGCGCATGGTTTTGGTTGCACTCATTCTGGAAGTGGCCGCGATTGCGGGCCTAGCCTACATCTGGCAAGCGGAGGGCGCGGCTGCTGGTTTCATGCTCGCCATGATGGCGCTTGCGGTCATGCGGCTCATTATGCTGAAACGCCACCTGGGCATCAAGGTTCTCGGCCGCGCCTTCCTGCCTCCCTTGGGCATTGGCATCACAATTGGAGCGATCCTGTTGTCCCTGACGCCGATCCCCCTGCCGGACGGGCTGTTCGGTTTCGTCATCCTGATCGCGGTGGCTACTTTCTTGCTGCTCATCCGTTTCTGGGGATTAACCCAAACCGACCGGGACCTGTTCAGGCAGTTGCGCGCTGGTTCATCATAACCCAGTCAGTAGCAAGCCGGTGCATGTCGGGGCTGTCCACATCGACCCAGAAGGCATCCTGCACATCAACACCCAGCGCGCGCCCTTCCGCTGCCAACATCTTCATGCCGCCTGAAATGGAAAAGTCCCCATGCTGGCGACCCGCCTGTGTGATGGCCTCCATCAAGGCATCATCGGCGCAGAAAACACCCGTATCAAAAGCGGTATAGATGGAAATTTCCTTGCCAATATCCCGAATGAAAGGCCCGCTCATGCGCACCTTTGTCACATCACCCAGGTCAACAAATGGATTGTTCAGGCGTGTGTCCACAGCAAGCGCCACTTCGCCCGCCAGATAGGTTTGTCCAAGAAGCCGCCGGTACAACAGCGGTTCGACGATATGGTCACACATGGCAAGGCAGAAACGTTTGCCTTCCAGATGGTCTCTCGCCGCCAATACGGACAAGCCGTTCGACCGCTTATAGTCAGCATTATAAACAATCTGGATCGGCCAGCCTTTCTGTTCGCTTAGCGCCTCTAGTCGCGGCTCCAGCACATTGGCACTATAGCCGGTTACCACCGTCGCCCGTTTTATCCCCGCGCCAAAGGCCGCCTCAAGGGCATATTCAACAAGCGGCTTTCCAGCCACCTCCACAAGGGGCTTCAGATTGCCTCTGGCCCTGAGGCGGGTTCCCATGCCCGCCGCCACAATCAACAGATCCTCAACCATAAACAACCTTTCTGATTTTCGATTTTTCAAGAAGCGGCAACAAGGCAGGCAGTAGCAGGCGTGTCATGATCAGGCACATGCCAAAGCCGATCAGCGCCAGATAGCCCATGGACCGAAGCCCGCCCATAGACGCCGTAACCAGCCCGCCAAATCCCATCAGGGTCGTAAGCGTGGTCAAGACGGCGGCCCTGCCCGTTGTCGCCATCACCTCAGCCGGTGCTTCGCCATTTTCCAGATAGCGTTCAACAATATGAATGGCGTTATCGACAGAGATGCCAATTAGCGACGGCAGGATCACCATATTGATGATCGATAGCTTAAGGCCCGTCAGCACCATGATCGCCAGTGTCAGCAAAAGGCCTGCTACGGTGGGCAAAAGCACAATCGCCGTGGTTCGAACCGCCCCGCAAAACAGGAATACCGCCAACAAAGTAACAATGCCCACAAGCGTGACTGCCTTCACCGCGTCTGCCTTCATTAGCGCCAGCATCTCTACGAAGATGAAACCTTCCGACGCCGGATGATAAAGCTTGCCATTCACCGTAAAGCTGGCGGCATCGTCATAAAACTGCCGCGCCAGGTCGGCATCGTCCATCGTTACCGAATTATAGATATAAACCAGATAGCCGGGCTTGCTTTCATTTCCCAGAAACACCCGTCGGATGCCTTTCGGCAGATCGTTTTCATCCAGCATGCCAATCTGCAAATATTTTGCCTTGTCCCGCAACGAAGCTGGCAGTGGCCCACCTTCCTCAAGCCGTTCCCACATGCGGTTGATCACCTTCAGTCGCGCTGCCTGAGCCTCTCGATCCGGCACAAAGTTGCGAACGCTCGTGATTTTCGCCACAGTAGGGGTGGCCAGATCCTGCCTTGTGTAAGCCTCGAAATAGGCTTCAATGGCCTCCACTTCCTCAAGCGTATCCACCACCAGAACGGCCCTGTCGTGCCCACCCTTGAAGATGCGCTTTGATCGGTCCGTTGCCCATTGGTGCTCCGCTGTGCGTGAGGCCTGGATATTCTTGAAATTCTTTTCAAACGCCAGATTGGGCGCAACGAAGAAAGCTACCAACAGCAGGGGCCCGAACAGGAGGCAGGTCACCTTCGGGGACAAGATGAAAACAGCTTTTCTGCGGCTCGCGAACGTGCCGCTGCGCCCATCCCAGGAAACATAGGGCGCCACCACCGACAGAAGTGCGGGAAAAACCGTATACATGGCCAGATAGATCAGAAGGATACCGCTGCCCGCGATAAATCCAAACTCCCTGAAGGCCCGAAATTCAGTCAGGAGAAGCGCCCCAAACCCTGCAGCGGTGGTGATACCCGCCACCAACGAAGCCCGCCCCGTATGGGCCAGCACCGTCGCAATCGCCGATTGGTGATCATCCCCTTTTGCCCGCGCTTCCGAGTAGCGGCTGAAATTATGAATGCCAAAATCAATTCCCAGGCCAAACAGGATCAAAGCAAGGAATATGGTAATCAGGTTGAGCCCACCGATCACCAGCGTTGTCAGCCCGATCGTCCAGAGGATGCCAAGGACAAGGGGCAGCACGATCAGCGGCAAAGCCACGAGGCGCCTGTAATACACAAGAAGCAGAAGCAGGATCAGGGAAATGGAGCTCCCCAGCCCAATCTTCACATCCCCCATCACAGCGTCGAACTGGGCTACTTTGTTGCGGATACGGCCCGCCACACCCACCCTCAGCCCGCTATCGGGGGCATTGAGCTCCAGCGCCTGAATGATCGCCGTGACATCGCTGACCATCGCTTTGGCCCCGGCCAACCCTTCCTGCCCCGCCTTCGGCCACACAACCAGCGCCTGGCACAAGCCGTCGTGGGAGGCAAACCGCCGTTCGGTATCAATCGGCGCCAACATGTCGGCGGCCGCAGCCGAGCGCTCAGACCGGCTGGACACACTTATATCCTTGCCCACAAGGGTGATATTGATCGGGATACCGCTGCTTGCCTCAATCTTGCGGGCAGCAGCCGCCAACATCTCTTCCTCGAGCGTGGCTTCCACCTTCTCCAGCTCACCCACTTCAAGCTGCAAAAGCTTGTGCCGCTCCAAAACTGAAATATCTTCAAAATATTGGGCACTTTCGGCCCAGGGCAGCCGGCGAATGATAGCTTCCAGAAGAAAAAGAGCCTCTTCAGCCTTTTTCGGGTCCTCGCTTTCCACAATCACCTGAATGGTGGCGAAGCTGCCGATCTTGTCCGTCGCTTCATTGAGGGTCACCACACTGGGCGCCCCTTCGGGCATAAGTGCCTCCAGCTTGGTAGAGACCTTGAGCGATTTGAAAGCCGTGAGGGAAAGCACCGACGCCAAAAGCGCCAACGCCAAAATCAACCACCTGCCCCCCAAGATCAGATGGGCCGTCCTTTCGCTCCAGTGCTGCACAGTTGCTCCAGTTTACATCCAGATATGTGTGTAAAACGGATATAAAAGCACTCCACCTCCAATAAAAATTGGTCAGCATTTGGCGAAGAGCGGACAACTCCAACATTTGCTGAGAGGTCCGCTTTTACAGCCTCTCCAAACCTTGCACCCAAGCACTCCCTCGGATTTCCGAGTGCCCGAAACAGGCGTGAAGTCTCACATCTGCAGGAACACTCCCTT
>JABXIS010000038.1 GCA_013372975.1 Alphaproteobacteria bacterium | reverse complement strand
CTTGTTCATCACGCTTGTCGGCGCAACAACCGGCGCCCCCATCACCAGCCCAAGGGCTGCTACCATAATTGCAAAACGCATAAGTTTGCTCCGTTCATTCAATACCGCCGCCCTATCACGGCTTCTGCTTCAGGCAAGGCCCAAGACAGAAAAATTCACAGTAAAAATCGCACACACAGCAATGGTGGTCAATCTGATATGACGGATAAACCATCAATATTTTTAATATGTTGCGCTTTTGCACCGATTCCCTTGTGGGTTTTTTATTTTAGTGCTAAAGTATTTTTCAGACCATAGACGCCCATGAGGATCAAATGCCTGCCTTCACAAAAGAAATTTCCATCCGATTCGCACACACGGATGCTGCAGGCATCGCCTTTTATCCGCGCTATTTTGGCCTGATCAATGACCTGATCGAAGATTGGTTTGCGGCCATCGGGTTTGATTTCAAACACCTGCATATTGACGAGAAGCGTGCAGTGCCTACCGTGCATATCGAAGCCGATTTCCTGGCCGCCAGCCGCATGCATGATGTGCTGGAATTTGCGCTTGTGTTGAAACACATTGGCAGAAGCAGCATCCATCTGGACATCAGCGCCCAATCGGGCGGTGAGGTGCGCCTCAGGATGAAATTTGTGATCGCCCATATGGATATGGAAAGCGGCACAAGCCTGCCATGGCCCAATGATATGCGCACCGCCATGACCAACTGGCTAACCCCTGAAGGAGAAACCCCGTGAAAACCCTGTTACCCGATGGATGGCCCCGCCCCAGTGGATATGCAAATGGCGTCATGGCGGAAGGCCGCATGGTGTTTGTGGCAGGCCAGGTGGGCTGGACACCGGACATGGTTTGGGCAGCAGAGGATTTCCTGGGCCAATACCGGCAAACGCTGTTGAATACGCTGGCGGTGCTCAATGAAGCAGGCGCAGGCCCCGAGCACATCGTGCGCATGACATGGTATGTAACCGACCGCGACGAATATCTGGCGAACCTGCGCGGCATGGGCCCGATATGGCGTGAATTGATGGGCAAAAACTATCCCGCCATGGCTTGCGTCGCGGTGTCTGCCCTGATGGAAGAAAAAGCCAAGATTGAGATTGAAACCACTGCAGTTCTGCCCACGGAGGAATAAAGCCATGAAAATCACGGTGATCGGCGGCGGCCCGGGCGGGCTTTATTTCGCGCTTCTGACCAAAAAGGCGCGCCCGGATTTCGAGGTTGAGATTTTTGAACAGAATAAAGCCGACGACACCTTCGGCTTTGGGGTGGTTTTCTCCGATGAAACACTGGACGAATTTTTCGCCGCCGACCCGGAAAGCTATGACCTTATCCGTGATCATTTCGCCTATTGGCAGGATATTGTGGTGGAAAAAGATGGCGATCGCACCATCGTGGGCGGCAACGGGTTTGCCGGTTGCTCGCGCTTTACCCTCCTCGGCATCCTGCAGAAGCGCTGCCGTGACGTGGGCGTGAAACTGAATTTTGAAACCGCCGTGGATATCGACAATCTCGAAAGCCAGTTTGCGGCCAGCGATATGATCATCGCCGCCGACGGCATTGGCAGCCGCATCCGCGAACGCCACGCCGACGCGTTTGACCGCACGGTGGAAAACCGCAAAAACCATTTCACCTGGATGGGGTCCACCAAGCCGCTGGATGCCTTCACCTTCTTCTTCAAGGAAACGCCTGAGGGCCATTTCTGCGCCCATACCTACCAATATGAAGAAGGCCGCTCCACCTGGGTGATCGAGTGCACGCCCGAAGCCTTTGAAAATTGCGGTTTCTCAGGCATGAGCGAAGAGGAAAGCGCGCGATATCTGGAAGGTGTGTTCCGGGATGAGCTGGACGGCCACCCCCTGATTATCAACCGCTCCATCTGGCGGCAGTTCCCGCGCATCAGGTGCGGTAACTGGCATGTGGGCAAGATGGCGATCCTCGGGGACGCCAAGGCAAGCGCGCACTGGTCCATCGGTTCAGGCACCAAACTGGCAATGGAGTGCGCCATCGGCCTTTCTGAAGCCGTGCTCGAGAATGCAGGCAATGTGCCCGCCGCCATGCAGGCCTATGAAGACAAGCGCCGCACGCCGGTTGAGATTATCCAGCATGCCGCCGACGTTTCCTTGCGCTGGTTCGAAAACATGAAGCGACATTGGGGCCTGAAGCGGTATGAATTTGCCTTTTCGCTGATGTCTCGCTCCAAAAGCATCACATGGGATAATGTGGGCCTGCGCGACCCTGATTTCCTCGCCCATGTGGAACACGAATATTACGCCAGCCTGCCCGAAGGCGCGCAGCCCAAAGCGGGCAAAAAACCAACCCCCATGTTCACGCCGCTTACGCTCCGCGGCATGACGCTTTCGAACCGGGTGGTGGTGGCGCCGATGGCGCAATATTCAGCCGTGGATGGCCTGCCGACCGACTGGCACAAGGTGCATTATGGCGCGCGCGGCATGGGCGGCGCCGGTCTTGTGTTTATGGAAATGACCTGCACCAGCCCCGACGCCCGCATCACCAGCCATTGCCCCGGCCTGTGGAATGACGTGCAAGAGGAAAAATGGAAAGAAATCGTCGATTTCATCCATAAAAATTCGGGCGCCAAAGTGTGCCTGCAGCTGGGGCATGCGGGCCGGAAGGGCTCAACCAAACACCCCATGCATGGCGCCGACCTGCCGAAGGATGAAGGCAACTGGCCGCTTGTGAGCGCGTCCGCGATCCCGTTCAACGAGGGCGTGAATGCGGTGCCCGCTGCCCTTGACCGCGCTGGCATGGACCGGGTGCGGGACGAGTTTGTCGCCGCCACCAAACGGGCCGCACGCGCGGGTTTTGACATGTTGGAACTGCACGCGGCCCACGGCTATCTGATCGCCAGCTTCCTGTCGCCGCTGACGAACACGCGCACGGACGAATATGGCGGGTCAGCCCTGGGCCGCGCCCGTTTCCCGCTCGAAGTTTTCACCGCCATGCGTGCCGTATGGCCAGAGGATCGCCCCATGTCTGTACGCCTGTCCGCGTGGGACTGGGCCGAGGGCGGCATGAACTGGGATGACCTGCGCACCATCGCCACGGCCTTCAAAACAGCGGGCGTGGACCTGATTGATGTGTCCTCCGGGCAGACAGTGCCTGACCAGAAGCCGGTGTATGGCCGCATGTATCAGGTGCCCTTTTCGGAATTTATCAGGAACGAGGTGGGCATCCCCACCATGACCGTGGGTGCGATCACTTTGCCCGAACAGATCAATATGATCCTGGGTGCCGGCCGCGCCGACCTGGTGGCGCTCGCGCGTCCGCATCTCAATGACCCGTCCTTCACCCGGAAAGCCGCCGCGCATTATGGTGTGGCAGACCCACACTGGCCGCTGCAATACACGAGCGGCGTGGGGCAGATGCTGCGGGAAGCCGAGAAGGAAAACGAAAAGGCGCTGGATATAGCCCAGAAACTGAGACCCCAGCGAAGGCACTATACCAAGGCAAAAGAAACCTTGTGATTATTGTCAAATTCCTTACATCAGGGGAACATACAGTCTAAGCGTCGTCCCGTGCGAAAAGGAACCGCCTGATATGAAAATCCTCGTCACCGGTGCTGCCGGATTTATCGGAAGCCACGTTTGCCTGTATCTGCTGGCGCGCGGGGATGAGGTTGTCGGGCTGGATAACCTGAATGACTATTATGATGTGAGCCTCAAGGAAGCGCGGCTTGAGCGGGTGAAATCCTTCGCCGACGGCACGCTCAAGGAAGATATCTACCCCGATGTGCGCGCCGATACAGTTGGTTCTTTCACCTTCGTGAAAATGAACCTGGAGGACCGGGATGGCATGGCCAACCTGTTCGCCACAGAAGGTTTCGACGGGGTTGTCAATCTGGCGGCACAGGCGGGTGTGCGCCATTCCTTGGATGCGCCGTTTGATTATATCGACAGCAATATCACAGGCTTCCTCACGGTACTTGAGGGCTGCCGCCACAACAAGGTGGGGCATCTGGTTTATGCTTCTACCAGCTCGGTTTACGGCGCCAACACAAACATGCCTTTCAGCGTGGAAAACCCGGCTGACCATCAGGTTGCCCTCTATGGTGCCACCAAACGCGCCAATGAACTGATGGCGCACAGCTATAGCCATTTGTTTGGCATTCCCACCACCGGCCTTCGGTTTTTCACCGTCTATGGCCCGTGGGGCCGGCCAGACATGGCGCTGTTTTTGTTCACAGACGCCATCCTCAAAGGCGAACCGATCAATGTGTTCAACGGCGGCAATCACAAACGGGATTTCACCTTTGTGGATGATATCGTGCGCGGCATTGTGGGCGCGCTGGATAACCCCGCCGCGCCAGACGACGCGTGGAACGGCAATGCCCCATCTTCCCACACATCAAAAGCACCCTGGCGCATCCACAATATCGGCAACGGCAACCCTGTGGCGCTGATGCGCTATATCGAGGTGCTGGAGGATTGCCTTGGCAAAAAGGCCGAGAAAAACTTCCTGCCCATGCAGCCCGGCGATGTGCCTGAAACCAGCGCGTCGGTTGAGACGCTCGAGGCCCTCACGGGCTACAAGCCCGATACGCCGGTTGAAGAGGGTGTCAGGAAATTTGTGGACTGGTATCGCGATTTTTATGGGGCGTGAGCACCCGAACGCCTGAGAATTCATCTGTGTGATGCGGCCACTGAGTGGCTGGCAATTAAGTATTATGTCCCTGGAATTTTAAATGACGGGACGTGTTACTTCCCGGAGCTTACCAGACCAAGCAAGATAATAGGGAAATCCTATTATCACCACAACTGTAACAGATACCCATACTCTATATGATTCTAAACTACCGACCATTACATCAAAAACAGAAAGTAAAGGCAGCACCTTGCCAACCAAGTACACAAATACACCAATCCAAACAAATACGCTTACATAGTGAAGCAAGAGATAAAAGATCGGCGTGCAATTCCTCTTTACCCACAAAACCCCTTCGAAAATAACCAATTGAAATATATTCATGGCTAAGATAGCGATAAACAACACTTTGCAATCATTCCAAAAGTCCCACATGAACGCCCCCCTTTCGTTCGCCATTCAAAAAGAGCCACAAATTCCATCCAGATGAGAGTATTAGCGCTACTTGATGTCACTGCGCCATCCAGACCAAAAGCGAATGAAAGATTCGCATAACAGGCTTAGCGAAATCATTGTTTTTCTATTTCATCTTCTGTTGCCATTTTCCCAACCCAGTTTCCTTCAGAATCTGTCAGTTGCAAATTCCGGGGACATAATACCTATTTATCCAGTATCTGAGGGCTTCGGGCCGAGGTTAAGTTTCCTGAGCGGGCGTCCGGTTTGCTGATCCAGAACTCCGGGGTGAGGCTAAGGCGGCTGCCACCGCGTGATGGCAATTAACTATTGTGTCTCTGGAATTCTGCCCGGAATTCTTAATCCCCCGAAACTCCTACCCTGAAGAATGCGGGCTGACGAAGAATTTCTTGTCCGCATCTCGGACACGTACAACTACATTTCGAAATCGCGTATCTATGCCTTTCGATGGCTTCTTCATTAGAGATAAAATAATAATCCATCTCAGGAGCAATTGCCAAACCTCGCCACTCACAGCGGCGACAGAAGCTGTTCTGCGTATTGGCGCGAAAAAACTCACCATCAATTTCTACGACTTCATATGTGAGCCATGTATGATGCATTGTAGGGCTTTGCAAATAGCGAATAATCCCGAGCCAATCTAAACGAGACCTGACTCCTTTCCACCACTGCAGCATTCGTACGGAACCATACACCTGCGCCCCATCAATAGCTCCCCCTTCTTGAAGCTTTCGGCATACCTCCTCGTCCAGGAGAAGCATCTCATCCTTGTTAACCAAAACCTTGGTCAAATTTGATGAAGCAATATCATTTGCTCCTGACTTTTCACTCACAGATAGTCTCTCCATCGAATCTCTATAGTGTTTCTCTGAATTCCGGGGACATAATACATATCTATCCGGCATCTGAGGGCTTCGGGCCGGGTTTACGTTTCCTGAACCGGCACACGACTTGCTGACCTCGAAATTCCACTATAGTCGACTTGCTTCCAACCAATAGTCATACAGCTCATAATTTAGTTTCTTATCCAAAATACCCGCCTGCCGAAGCGCTTCTTCTTCAACGACAGTAACACCATAGCAATCATACATAGGATTGTCGGCCGCTTCTCCGAATACCTTCTGAAGCAAAGGCAGATTGTCTTTGAGCAAAGCGATCTCACCAACCATAGTTTCATCTTCCTTTGAAAAAACCGCTATATACCGCCGTACACTTGGCATTTTCGCCTTCTTGGTCATTGGAACACCTATAGTTTACCACCCTGCGACCCATTTGGATTGGGGACCGCCGAGGACACAATATCTAACGCCAAACGGTCCGATTGGAAATTTTAATGTGCGATTGTCTCGGCGGAGGTGGCGGCGTCGCCTTCGGGCATGAACTGGAGCGCGGCTTCGAACTGGCGGGTCACTTCATCCCAGTCATAGTTGCGGGCGAAGCAGGCACAGGCGGCGCGGTCGCACGCGAGGGCCCCCTTGATGGCCGTAGCCAGATCTTCATCCAGTGCGGCGATGGGTGTATCCCATTCGGGGAAAGGCCCGGTGCCATCACGCCCCACCACATCAAGGGGGCCCTGCACGGGATAGGCCGCCACCGGCGTGCCGCAGGCCAGTGCTTCCACCATCACAAGGCCGAAGGTGTCTGTTTTGCTGGGGAACACAAACACATCGGCTGACGCATAGGCCTGCGCCAGTTCTTCACCGAACTTGGCACCCAGAAACTTTGCATCAGGATATTTGAGCGCAAGCGCCTTCAGCGCCGGGCCATCGCCCACGATCACCTTGGTGCCTTCCACCTCTGCTTCCAGAAAGGCTTCGATGTTTTTCTCAACCGCTACGCGGCCCACATACAGCAGGATCGGGCCATCAAAACCCCAATCGGCCTTTGGGATACCGCCATGGAACTGATCAGTATCCACACCGCGGGTCCAATCGACAATGCCTGTAAAGCCCTTCGATTGCAGAAGGTTTTTCACCGTTTTCGTGGCCACCAGCACCCCACTGCTGGCAGCATGAAACTTGCGAAACAGGGGATAAAGCGTGTCGGCGCTGAATATGGTGCGCGCCGCCACATATTCCGGAAAGGCTGTGTGATAGGCTGTGGTAAAAGGAATGCCGTTCCGCACGCACCAGCGCCGCGCGGCCCAGCCAAGCGGGCCTTCGGTGGCAATATGCACCGCATCGGCCCCGATACGTTTCATCAGGGCCGGCATCTTCCAAAGGGCATCAAGCGCCAGCGGGATTTCAGGATAGGTGGGGCACGGCACGGTGCGGAACAGTTTGGGGGTGATCATATACACCCGATAACCACGTTTCTTGAGCCTGCCTTGCAGCATCTCAAGCGTGCGCACCACACCGTTCACCTGCGGGTGCCAGGCGTCTGTGACAATGCAAAGCCGTTTTCCGCCACCTGCCAAACCGGCCTACTCCGCCGCCACAGGCACTGGCGCGCCGGGTTTGTCGCGCCCTTTGGGCTTCTTTGGCTTCTTCACGGCCTTCTGCTTCTTCGCCGCTTTCTCGGCCTTCACCAATTCGCGTTCGCGCACCTCATCGGCCCAATAGATTATCTCGAAGGTGCCATCCATCTTTTCGACAAGCGCCGTGCAGCTTTCCACCCAGTCGCCATCATTCATATATTCGATTTTGCCAAAGAACCGGCGTTCCGCATGGTGGATATGGCCGCAGATCACACCGTCCACGCCCATGCGCTCGGCCTCTGCTGCCACGGCCTCTTCAAAGCGGCCGATATATTCCACCGCGTTTTTGACCTTGTGCTTCAGGTAAGACGACAGCGACCAATAGCTATAGCCCATCTTGCGCCTGATCCAGTTCACGCCGGTGTTCAGGCGCAGCAGCATCACATAGGCATGATCGCCCAGGTGCGCGAGCCATTTGGCATATTTCACCACGCCGTCGAACTTGTCGCCGTGCAGCACCCAATAGCGCTTACCCGAAAGGCTTTCATAAATCGTTTCATAGGCCAGCTCGACACCGGCCATATTGTGCCCCTCAAACCCGCGCAGGCCCTCATCGTGATTGCCCGGAATATAGATAACCTCGGTACCGTGTTTGGCCATCTTCAGCACACGCCGGATCACATCGTTATGATCTGTATCCCAGTACCAGCGGTTCTTGAGCTGCCAGCCGTCGATGATATCCCCCACCAGGAACAGCTTGTCGCAGGTCATGGACTTGAGGAAATCCAAGAGAAGGTCCGCCCGCGCCGCCCGGGTACCCAGATGGGTGTCGGACACAAAAACCGCCCGGTAATGAGGTTTCTTCGAGGAACGGGCACCCCCGGCGGCGGGATTTTCTAGGGAGGAGGGAAAACCGCCGGAGGGTCCGTCAGTGTGCTTGGGGTTCTCGGCTTCGCGTTCACTGAGAACGCCCGCCATGAGAGGAAAAAGATATGCGTCATCTGTCTTTTTCATGCCCAAGCTTATGGGCTTAAAGCGTTACAATCTTGTTGCAGTCCTATGACCGTTTCATGGTATTTTCCGCTGGGTATCAAATCATGTGACTCGGCCCCGACTCTCAGAGTCGGCTGTTTCATACAATCAAGGTCTTCGCTGCCTTTTTGATAGCACAGCGGATACGGCCATAGGTGCCACAGCGGCAGATGTTCCCGCTCATCGCGGCGTCAATATCGTCGTCTTCCGGGCTCGCGTTGTCCTCAAGCAAGGCAGCAGCACTCATGATTTGCCCGCCCTGGCAATACCCACACTGGGCCACATTGTCTGCGGCCCATACGGTGCGCAGGGCGTCAGCGGCTGGACCTGAAAGCCCTTCAAGGGTTGTCACCTCCGCCCCTTCAACTTCAGCAGCAGTGGTGATGCAGGACCTTACGGCCAAGCCATCAACATGCACAGTGCAGGCGCCGCACAACCCCTGCCCGCAGCCATATTTTGGGCCCGTGATACCCAGTTCATCCCGCAACACCCAGAGAAGCGGCATATCTTCAGGCACATCAAGGGACATTGCTTTGCCGTTAATTGTGATCGTGAAAGCCATATCAAATCTCCTGAAGTTGGTTGCCGATGGGCAGTCGGCGGATACGAGGGCCACCCGCGCGGGCGATGGCATTCAGGAAGGCCGGTGTAATGGAAGGCAGCGGTGGTTCGCCCATACCGCCCGGGGCTTCATCATTGTCCATGATGATCACCCTTATTTCCGGCATTTCTTCCATGCGCATCAGGCGGCAGGTATCAAAGTTGAGATCAGTGATTTTGCCACCATCAACCCGCACATCGCCCCACAGTGCGGATGTAAGCCCGAACGCTACAGACCCTTCCATCTGGGCTCGCACAGAATCAGGCGAAATGGCCAAGCCACAGTCCACCGCCGCCCAGACACGATGAATATTCACTTCGCCGTCCTGCACTGACACCTCAACAGCATGGGCCACATAGGTGTAAACATCAGAGTAGACATGGCAGGCGTAGCCAACAGCGCGGCCCTTCGTGGGCGCCCCCGCCCGGCTGACTTCTTCCTTTAGCCGCTTGAGCAGCGCTTTAAGACGATCAGCATATACGGTGCTTATCTCGCCGGGATAACTTTCCTGCGCCGTATCTTCTGTTAGCAAGGCAATTCTCAGGTCTATCGGGTCTGCGCCCGCGGCCAGCGCATATTCATCCAAGGCGCATTCAGTGGCAAAAGCGTGATGGTTATGATGCGTACCGCGCCACCAATTGAGGCGTATGCTATGGTCAACAACATCATGCTGGCGCACCGCAAGCCCGCTGAAACGATATGGAATATCGATTGCGCCCAAGGCGCTCGTCCAATCATATCCCTTGCGCTCAATCTGGCTTGGGTCCTGCTGGGCATTCACACTCAAAGTGGCATATTCATGCGCCATCGCGACACCCGACCCACCCTGAAAAAACTTGATCCTGTGAACCGATGGCGGCCGTACACCCCCTTCCGCCATATCATCCTCACGCGTTAACAGAAGCTGGACCGGGCCTTTTGTTTTCGCCGCAATTTGTGCGGCCTCGATGCTGAAATGCCGTTCCAATTTACGGCCGAAGGCACCACCGAGAAGCGTTGTGTGGACAGTGACATTCTCTTCCGGCATTTGTAGCGCTGTCGCTACTTCCTGCTTTACCAGAGTGGCCATCTGGATCGGGCCCCAAACAGTGCACTGGCCGTTCTCAACAAGGGCCGTGGAATTCACCGGCTCAAGCGCGGCATGTAGTGCCATCGGCATCTCATATTCCATCTCCAGCAAGGGTGCGCTTTCTGGAAGCTTGCCTTCGGTGCGAACATCAATGGCTTTGCCGTAAAATGCATCCAAAAGACGGGCTCGGATCGTCTCGTTACTAACGCCCGCATATTGCCCCGCATCCCATTCGGCCTGAAGCGCGTCGCGCCCGCGCATGGCAGCCCAACTGTTGGTGGCGATCACGGCCACCTTCTCGTCAATCACATGGATTTCCTGCACACCCGGCACAGCCAGCGCAGCCTGTGCATCATACCGCTGCAACCTGCCGTCCCGGCCACCTGAGCGCGCCATAACGGCAAAGCGCATGCCCGGAAGCCGCACATCAATCCCATATGTTGCAGTGCCATCCAGAATATCGGCCACGTCCAGCCGCGCGCGTTTTGTGCCGATATATCGGAAGTCCTTCTTTTCCCTGAGCGGGATATCCGCTGGCACGTCATAGGTGGCTGCCTTGGCGGCGAACGTTTCGATCTTGCCCGCCTTACCGCTGCGCTCATGGCTGAGAATCCCGCGATCCACCTTCACTTCAGAAAGCGGCACCTGCCATGTATCTGCCGCCGCTCGCATAAGCATGGCGCGCGCCGATGCAAACAGTGGCCGCATCGCAGTCCACCTGCCCGGGATGGCGAAACTGCCGCCTGTGCCGACAAAGCCGAACTTGGGGTGGGTGTCCGCCTGCCGAATGGTCAGACAATCCAGATCAGCCCCCAACTCGTCGGCCATCATCATGGCAGTCGCTGTCTGGATCTGTTGCCCCATCTCGGCCTTCTTCAGCCACAGCACAACACCATCTTTTTCGCTGATCTCGAGATAAGCGCTTGGATTGAAAACCACCTGCCCGTCTTCGCCACGCGTGCGTGCAAAAGATGCCAGAGAGAGGGTTGCCCCAGTTGCCGCCATCAATTTGATCATGCTGCGCCGATTAACGCCGGCAGTATTGTGTTTTCGATGCATGTTCGCTGTCTCCGAAACGTCTTGTTCGCGTTTCAGAAAAGATGCAGCGAATGGAAAGCTGTTACCACGAAATCGGGACCAATACCGGAAGGCCGGGACGAATGACGGAAACCCGCAAAGGGAGGCGTCAGGCTGCTTTTTCGGCAAAACCAAGGTTGGATAAGGCGTCGTCCCGGTAGGCCCTGCCAACTGGCAGCAGTTTACCACCATGTAACACGATCATGGGCTCACCTTTGCCATTTCGGCGCAAGCCTTCCACCGACCGGCGGTTCACCAGATACGACCGGTGCAGGCGCAGGAATTCACCTTCCGGCAGCAGCCCCTCTACCTCTTTCATGCTTGCCCGCATGATGAAGGCGTCGTCACCGGAAAACAATTCCACATAGTTTCTGGCAGCCTGCACCCAATCGATGTCGCTTGCAGGTAACCGGGTCTGGGTTTGTCCTTTTGATACCGGCAATGCCTCAGGTGCCGGCGCGGCAGAAACCGCCTCCCGCGTACTTGCGCTCAGGGCCACCGGGTCCATCAGCCAGAAGGCGAGAACCACAAACAACAGGTATGTGCCACCTGCCACCGGCAGCATATGATAGAAGGCCTGCGCAAATGCCCAAGGGTCTTCACCGCTGACATGCAGGAGATAAGCAAAAGTCGCCGCCCCGACGACTGCGACAGGGGCCGCCACCGCGATACCCGTGGCAAGAGAGAAGCGCCTTTCCACCGCCCGCACGATTACAAAACAAAGCGGCAAAAGAACTGGCCACGCACCCCATTTTGTCAGCGCCCAGGAAAAGGCCCGATCAGGGGCAAAAACAAATGCTTCGTCTGTCAGGAGCCCGTGCCCGAAACAATAGGCCATGGCAGCCAGAAATATCGCCGCCCACGCCAGCACCATGCGGCGATAAAAACCTCCTGTCGGCGTTTGCAGGGTGAACTCGATTTTGGACGAAGTGTTTGTCATGGCGCCATTATTGTCGCAAAGCCGAGGCGTCGTCCATATGCCAATGGTAATAAAAAGGGCCGGCCCCAATGGGGACCGGCCAAGAAACACCTGCGGATAAGGCAGATGTGAGGGACAAACTGTAAGGCTTACTCTGCCGCCTTGAACTGTGCTGTTTCCGTGCTTTCGCCCATGGCGGTGGTAGAGGCATTGCCGCCCGCGATCGCCTGCGCAACCGCATCGAAATAGCCTGTACCAACTTCGCGCTGGTGGCGGGTAGCCGTGTAACCATCCACTTCGGACGCGAACTCTGCCTGCTGTAGTTCGGAGTATGCCGCCATGCCGCGGTCGCGATAACCGGTCGCAAGCTGGAACATGCCGTGGTTGAGGCTGTGGAAGCCCGCCAGCGTCACGAACTGATATTTGTAGCCCATGGCGCCCAGCTCACGCTGGAATTTGGCAATGGTATCTTTGTCCAACTTGGCTTCCCAGTTGAAGGAAGGCGAACAATTGTAGGCCATCATCTTGCCCGGGTAGGCCTTCTGGATTGCTTCGGCGAATTTCTTGGCGTCCTCCAGATTTGGTGTGGAAGTTTCCCACCACAGAAGGTCAGCGTGTTTCGCGAACGCAAGGCCACGAGCGATACAGTGGTCAACACCGGCATCCAGATGGAAGAAGCCTTCTGGCGTGCGGCCCTTGTCCTTCAGGATGAAGGCATGGTCACGCTCGTCAATGTCAGACGTGATCAGCTTCGCGCTCTCTGCGTCAGTACGGGCAATGATGATGGACGGTACACCGCACACGTCAGCCGCAAGGCGTGCCGCCTGCAGGTTTTGTTCGTGCTGCTGTGTCGGGATCAGAACCTTGCCGCCAAGGTGACCGCATTTTTTCTCTGCCGCCAGTTGGTCTTCAAAGTG
>JABXIS010000068.1 GCA_013372975.1 Alphaproteobacteria bacterium | reverse complement strand
ATTAAGGATATTACACAGAATATTAACTGGGTGGTTCCAGAGGGTGGCGGAGGCCCGAACTACCCGAACATGTAACGTTTTGAGCACAAAGGGCGGTAATGCAGCCTTTCAAATCAATGCTGCTGGCTTTGGCGCTGGTGGGATGTGCATCGCAGGATAACAGGCCTACGACACTAGCCCCGGCGCCTTCGTCGCTTTATAGCGAGTTTTCTGCAAACGATGCTGGGGAAACCGTCTATGGCCCCTTTGTTGCGGCCACTCTGGCCCAGCACGATGAGCGCTTTGCCTCCGCTGCGAAATACTATCTGGATGCGCTGGCCGCTGACCCATCCAGCGATTTTGTGGCAGATCGCGCGTTCTTTCAGCTTCTCTATGCCGGGCGTGTGGATGAAGCTGCTCGCATTTCCCTTCAGCTTCAGGATGCGGAGGTTGCCAAATCGGATGATCTTATCCGTCTGATGTATGTGCTTGAAGCATTCAAACGGGAAGATTGGCAGGAAGTGCGGCAGCGTTTGGGGGGCGTGAAGGAAGCCGGGTTTGGATTTCTGATCTCGCCGTTACTGGAGGCATGGTCTTATGCCGCGGAGTCAAACGTTGCCAGCGCGCGCGACGCTTTGGCAGGCCTTGTTGCTGACCAGCGGCTGGGGGTGATTGGCAAGGAACATCTGGCATATGTCCTGGATCATACTGGACAGATCGAAGAGGCGGGCGACGCTTATCTGGCGCTGCTGGCAGATGGGCAGCCGAGTTCACTTCAGCCTTTGGTGGCCTATGCCGGGATGTTGCAAAAGGCAGGACGTACCGAGGACGCGCGCAATTTTCTGGGCGAGCAAACGAAAAAATACCCTGACAGTCGCTATTTGCTGCGCGAGGGCATGAGGATCATGGCGGGCTATGGACCCAGCCAGGAAGTCACCGCGCCGCGCGGCGCAGCTGGGCAGATTTTCTATCGTTTGGCGACCGAATTTGCACAGGGGCAGTCCAATCGGGCAGCTGTTATTTATTTGCGGGTTGCTTCCTACCTGACGCCTGAGGTGTCAGAAATCTATTTCCTGCTTGGCAATTTGCTCGAGCGTCTCGATACCTATGAAGCCGCCGCTTCGGCCTATGCTTCCGTGCCGTCCACAAGCGAACTCAGTGCAGTCGCAAACCTGCGACGCATAGAGGCTTTGAGGCTGGCGGGGCATGAAGATGACGCGGAAGAAAGGGTGCGTCGGGTATTGAAAGACATGCCTAATTCCACGGCCCATCTTTCGCTTCTTGCAGATATGCTTCGGGACAAGGAAGAGTTCGGCGAAGCCGTTCATTATTATAATCGGGCGATTGAACAGATCAGGAATCCGGGCAAGTCGGACTGGTTCGTCTTCTTCGCACGCGGTATTTCCCTCGAACAGCTTGGGAGGTGGGCTGATGCTGAACGAGACCTCCGGGCTGCACTTGCCCTAAACCCCGGTGAGCCCAGCGTTCTCAACTATCTGGGTTACAGCTGGATTGACCGTGGCGAACGCATCGAAGAAGCCAAGAAGATGATCGAACAGGCAGTTGAAGAAATGCCGGAAGATGGCTTTATCGTAGATAGCCTTGGGTGGGTGCATTATCTGACGGGCGATTATGACCAGGCTGTGCTGCATCTGGAGCGCGCTGTTAGGCTGCAGCCAACAGACCCAACGATCAATGACCATCTGGGGGATGCCTATTGGCGAGTGGGGCGAAAAATTGAAGCTCGGTTCCAGTGGCGTCATGCCCTCGAGAATGATCCTGAAGAAGAGGACAGGCAGGCAATTAGCGACAAGATCGCAATGGGCCTTCCTGACGCGTCATGACTGCGCCGCTATGGACCGCTCAGCCTCCGGTAACGGTTTCGGCACCGGCGAAGGTGAACCTTTTTCTGCATATTACAGGCAGGCGCAAAAATGGATATCATGAGCTGGAGAGCCTGTTTGCTTTCACCAAGGGCGGCGACCGCGTAACGATTTCTACTGCCCCAAGCTATAGCTTCTCCCTGGAAGGGCCGTTCGCAGAAGCGCTTCGGGAAGCAGGTGGCGAAGGCGAAAACAATCTTGTATCCAAAGCTGTAAGGCTTCTGGCAGGTCGGGCAGGGCTTGAAGCTGCGGTTGCCGTCACACTCGAAAAAAACCTGCCGGTTGCTGCAGGCATTGGCGGTGGTTCGGCGGATGCTGCAGCGACGCTGATAGCGCTGGATGCCTTCTGGAAATTGAAGTTGTCGACAGCAGAACTTGAAAAAATAGCGCTGGAATTGGGGGCTGACGTGCCTGCGTGTTTGCACAAGACACCGCTTATGGTCAGAGGAATTGGTGAAGACCTGACGCCAGTTAAGCTTGGCTGGAAAGGCGGCATATTGCTGGTGAACCCGATGGTGCCGCTACCTACCCCCAGCGTTTTTGGCGCCTACAAGGACCAGGGTTCTCCTTTTGATGGCCGGATCGAGGATATAGGCTCGTTGCTTGCGGGTGCCTCTTCGCTCAAGAAAGCCCATAACGCGCTTGAAGCCCCTGCGATCGCGGTTTGCCCAGCGGTCCGGGAAGTGCTGAAATGTCTAGCCCCTTTGCCGGATGTGCAGTTGGTGCGTATGTCGGGCAGCGGCGCGACCTGTTTTGCGCTCTTTGATTCTGCAGCTTGTGCACAGAAGGCCGGGCAACGGCTGAAAGCGCAACAACCGGATTGGTGGATGATGGTAGACACCTTGGAGTGAGGGCGTCATAGCCTTTGTTTTCAAATGGATTTCAAGCCCGAGAGCCGGCTTTCACAAAAACACAATAAAAGACCAAAAAAACTCTTTACAGGCCCGGATGGTTCTACTAAAACCGCGCCACGAACCAGTTGGGGCGTCGCCAAGCGGTAAGGCACCGGTTTTTGGTATCGGCATGCGGAGGTTCGAATCCTCCCGCCCCAGCCAGTTCGCACTTTCCTGAAATTTCCCAAAATCAATATTCGAAATTGCGGCGCTAATGCGTTGTGTTTTCACGTGTTTTCTGCAACTGTGCGCAGCATGGATGACAGCCAGACATTGCACATTCGGTGCGGCAGCGATATCGAGAAAACCCTGAAAGCCGCTGGCTTTGAAGGGGCTTTTCTCGATTTTTCAGACCCCTTTTGCCAGGGGCCGGTACTGGACCTGCCGCAGGAAAAGTTCATCGAGGCGCGGCTTGATTTTGTGATTTCCGCTTATGGGTTAGACCCTGTGCAGGCGCGGAAAAAACACCGCCTGCGTTATGCGAAGCTGGCAAATGCAGCCGCCTATCCGAAAATTGTCCTTTGGTTTGAACATGATAGCTATGACCAGCTGATCCTGATGTATCTCTTGAGACATTTCGCGGTGCTCGAGGAACGGCCGGAGATTGAGCTGGTTTGCATTGACGATTATCCCGTGGAACCAAAATTTTTTGGGCTGGGGCAACTGGGCCCGGATGACCTGAAAACAATTTACGCCGCGCGCCAGCCGGTAACGGATGCCATGCTCAAGCTTGGGCAGGAAGTGTGGTCGGCGCTCCAGGAGGGCACACCGTTCTCTATGGTGAGAATTGCCCAAAAGGGCACACCCATAGTGCCCATGTGTGCCCCTGCGCTGATGCGGCACCTGAAGGAGCTGCCGGCAAAATCCAGCGGCCTGAGTTTGACCGAGGAACTGAGCCTGAAAATTCTGGCCGAGCGCGGGCCGATCACTGCTGGAAAACTTTTTGGCATGCTAATGCGGGACGCCGAACCGCTGCCATACCTGGGTGACCAGATGTATTGGTATGATTTGGGGCGCTTGGTGGATGGCGGTGCGGTGGATGCAAGCGCGGGTGACTGGCCGGAACGCGAAATGGCTATCACAGACCTTGGCCGCGCATGCCTCGAAGGCAGGGCCGACTGGATGGATCATGTGACGTGCGAGCGATACGTAGGTGGTATCCGCGTGGCGTCAGATACAAAAGTGTTCCGCAGACAGGGATAGGAAGCGTGTCATGCTGAACCTGTTTCAGCATCCACATATTTGTCGTCAATTCAAAAAGAGCAGGTTGGACCCTGAACCAAGTTCAGGGTGACCCTGTAGAGATACGCTATGTCACCGCGCCTTTTGCCGAGAAGCGGGGTTCTTTCCAGACGCCGGTTTGGAAAATCTCGGCCATGATCTCCACGGCGCGGTAGGTATCTTCAAAACCAAGATAAAGCGGTGTGAAACCAAAACGCATGAAATTGGGCGCACGGAAATCGCCAATCACGCCCCGTTCGATCAGCGCCTGCACCACGGCATAGCCGTCATCACAGGAAAGCGATACATGGCTGCCGCGTTTGGCGGGGTTTTCGTTTGTTACGATACCCACGCCATAGCCAGACAGTTTTTCCCGGCACAGGGCGATGAACAGGTCAGTCAGCGCCTGTGATTTTTTCCGTACCACCTGCATATCCACGCCGTCGAACGCCTCAAGGGCGGTTTCAAAAGCGGAGGCTGCCAGCACACCTGTGGTGCCCACAAGCATGCGCCGGATGTCGGCGGCGGGTCTAAACGTGTCGACAAAGTCAAACGGGTTTGCGTGCCCGAACCAGCCGGTGAGCGGCTGTTTGGCCTTGCCCAGATGGCGTTCAGCCACATACACAAAGGCGGGCGCGCCGGGGCCACCGTTCAGGTATTTATAGCCGCAGCCGATGGCGAAATCAGCGCCCGCATCATTCAGGTCAACCGGCACGGCGCCAGTGGAATGGCTCAGATCCCACACCATCAGCGCGCCTTTGTCGTGCGCGGCTTTGGTGATGCCTGCCATATCGAACATATCGGCCGTTACATAATGGACGTGGGTGAGAAGCACCACGGCGGTATTGTCGTCAATCGCATCGACGATCTTGTCGCGGTCCACGATCTCAAGTGTGTAGTCAGGCCCCAGAAATTCGGTTAGCCCCTGCAGCATGTATAGATCTGTCGGGAAATTGCCGGGCTCGGAGATCACCTTGGTGCGACCCTTGTTCATGGCGCAGGCGGCAGCGGCCACTTTGAAGATATTGATCGATGTGCTGTCGGCCATCACCACTTCGCTGGGTTTGGCACCCACAAGCGGAGCGATTTTCGCGCCCACGCGGGATGGCAGGTTGATCCAGTCAGCGGTGTTCCAGCTTTTGATCAGGTCCGTGCCCCATTCGCGGGAGACCACATCGGCCACACGCTCTTTCACGCCCTTTGGCAGCACACCAAGGCTGTTACCGTCCATATAGATGATACCTTCGGGCAGATCGAAGCGGTCTTTCATGGGCGCGAGCGGGTCATTGGCGTCCTGCGTTTGGCACCAGTCAAGCGATGTTGGGATCATCAGATACTCCTGAGAATTGCACGAAGAGGGCTGCCGTCTGCGCCAGCAATTTTAAGCGGCAGGGCTATCAGCTCGTAGCTGCCCGGCGGCACATCATCAAACACAAGGCCTTCAAGGATGGCGAGGCCAGCCCGGTCAACCGCTATATGGGTATCGAGCGTTTTACTGTCCTGAGGGTCAAGGGACGGCACATCAAGGCCGATCAGCTTGCAGCCACGCGCAGCCAGATACGGGATGGTGTCGGGGTGGATGGCGGGGAAAGCCGGGTCCCACCCTTCGTGTGGGAAACGGTCAAACAGTTTGATCAGCAGGCGCTCTACCCGGTCAGGCAATTTCCCTTCCAAATGCGTGGGTTCCACAAGGCCGCCTGATGGCACATCAGCTGACAAGTCTATGAGCAGCGCCGGGCCGATATAGGCGTCCAGCGGTGTCTCTGCGCTATCGGCACCATCTTCCTTGAAATGAAGGCGGCTGTCCGCGTGGCTGCCTGTGTGGGTGGACATGGTGATGGCGCTCACATTCACCGGGCATTCCGCATCCAGCTGCCAAGTGCGATTGAGTATAAATTCGCTGTCGCCCGGCCACACCGGGATGCCGGGGCGAATGGTTTGGCTTATGTCGTAAATCTTGCTCACAGGCTTGTCCGCAGCGTCCATAATTCGGGGAAGAACCTGAGATCGAGCGCCTTCACAAGGTAAGACACGCCACCTGTACCGCCCGTACCCTTTTTATAGCCAATGATGCGTTCCACGGTTTTCATATGGGCAAACCGCCAGGCGTGAAAATGATGTTCCAGATCCACCAGCTTTTCGGCTAGTTCATACAGGTCCCAATATTTGGCAGTATCCTGATAGATTTTGAGCCACGCGGCTTCCACTTCCTTTGATGCTTCGTAGGGCTGGCGCCAGTCCCGCTCCAGCACATTGGCCGGAATATCAAAACCACGGCGCGCCAGAAGCTGCAGGCACAGGTCATAGAAGCTTGGGCTATTCAGCACATCCTGAAGCCTGTCATAGCGCGCAGGCACCGATTTGTGGGCTTCCGCCATGCGGGCGTTTTTGTTGCCGAGGCGATATTCAATCTCGCGGTACTGGAAGCTCTGGAAGCCACTGCTTTGCCCTAGATCATCGCGGAATGCGGCATAATCGGCCGGTGTCATGGTGGACAGGATTTCCCACGATTGCTGCAGGTTGGCCTGAATTTTCGCCACCCGCGACAGCATCTTCTGCACAGCACCCAGGTCATCCGCCGCCAGCCGTTCCATTGCTGCGCCCACTTCATGCAGGCAGGCTTTCATCCAAAGCTCTGACGCCTGATGGATCACGATAAACAGCATTTCATCATGTTTGCCCGAAAGCGGTGTCTGGCATTCCAGCAGATCGTCCAGCCGGAGGTATGAGCCATAGCTGATATCCTGGTTCCAGTGGATATCCTCACCGGATACATCCACCGAAGTTGCTGGTCCCTGGTCTTTCGGTTGGTCAATTGCCATGCTCACACCTGCTCTTTTTTATTTTAGGGCTAAACTAAATGCATGATAACGCAATCATGTCTGCAGTTCAACATGCGCTTGTGCGTTAGTTTGTCACGACGGTTTCGGCCTTTTCCGCTACGTCTTTCGTGTCGACGGCCAGATCAACAACCTTGCCAGCCACTTTCACGGTGGTGCTGGCGGTATCAACCGCTGTTTCCACGGTTTTTGCGGCGACCTTCACCGGCAAGGTGACAACTGAACAAGCCTGCAAGATCAAAGCAAGCGAAGCAATCATGAGCAATTTTGCCATATCCAGCCTCCCCAAGCGAACGGCGTTATTACCATGACCCAGCTTGAATCCGCATTGCAAGGCGTTATTTGATGGAGGAAAGGCGCCTCTTGCAGTTGGTCATTGTGCGGGCTAGGGTGCGCGCAAATTTTCCCGCCAGCCAGGTGGGGCAGGGAGTAAAGCATGCTTAAAGCGCAAATTGTGCCGGTAACACCGTTTCAACAGAACTGCAGCATCATCTGGTGTGATGAAACCATGGAAGGTGCTTTTGTTGACCCGGGTGGGGAAGCCGCGAAGCTGATGGATGCGGCCAAATCGTTAGGCGTGAATATCACCCAGATGCTTCTAACCCACGGCCATCTGGATCACGCAGGTGGCGCACAGGATATCAAGGACCAACTTGGCCTTCCGATCATCGGCCCTCATAAGGACGATAAATTTTGGCTGGACGGCATCGAAGAGCATGCGGCCAACTATAATATGCCGGGTCTTCGCTGTTGTGTGCCGGATAAATGGCTGGATGACGGGGACGAAGTGCAGGTGGGCAATGTTACCCTGAAGGTGTTGCACACGCCGGGGCATACGCCGGGGCATGTTGTGTTTTATGAACCAACCCATAAGGTGGCTTTTGTGGGCGATGTACTGTTCAAAGGGTCCATCGGCCGCACCGATTTCCCGCGTGGCAATATGGATGATCTTGTTGCGGCGATCACCGGCAAATTGTGGCCGCTTGGCGATGAAGTAACCTTCGTGCCCGGGCATGGGCCCTTGTCTACCTTTGGGGCAGAGCGCCAATCCAACCCCTTTGTCGGGGATCGGGTGCTGGCCAGCGCCAGTTAGTTTGCCTAGTTCTCGGCCGTCACAAGCTTTGCTGCAAGGCCCAGAAAGATAACCCCGGCAATGCGGTTGAGGATGATTTGCCCTTTGGCGGATGTTCTTATCCAGTGGCTAAGGGCGCCCGCGGCCAGTGAAATGGCACTGAAGGACACCAGCGCCGACACGATAAACAAGCCGCCAAGAACCAGCATCTGCATCGCCATATTGCCCTGATCAGGTGCGGTGAACTGGGGCAGGAAGGCCAGGAAGAAGATGGCCACCTTGGGGTTGGTCACATTCATCAATATGCCCCGCACATACATCTTAAGCAGCCCGCGGTTTTGTGTGGATGCCTCGCCCAGATCATCGGGTTTTGCGCGAAAAGCCTGAAAGGCGAGATAGAGAAGGTACGCTGCCCCGATCACCTTCAGGACGGTGAAGGCGGTTTGGGAGGTCTGGAAAATGGCGGCAACGCCGAACGCCACCGCCACTGAGTGAGCGATCAACCCTGTGCACAGGCCCAGTGTGACAACGATGCCGGTCGTCTTGCCACGGATGGCTGATTGGGTCAGCACAAAGAGATTATCCGGCCCCGGAATGAATGAGAGAATAACTGCTGCAGTTACAAATGCGATTAGTGTGTCGGTCTCGAACATGCTCAGTCTCTTCCTTTGGCGCTGCGATAGCTTGATAAACTAGGGCCACTTTTGTGCCGCGTCGAGCAATTGCTGGGGCGGTCAATGGCAAATCTCTCTGGCCTCTTTTTACCTCTTTCGTTATAAGGGCTTAGAGGGGCCAGCTTATGAAAAACTTACTGCGTAAATGGATATTGCACTATAAACGCAAACGCTATCACAGGCATTTGCGCGAAAGTGGTAACTATAAAACGCTGGAGAATTCCGTTAAGGAAACCGGGTCGCTGTGCAGCAATTGCAACGCGCCGTTAACCGGGCCTTTCTGCCATATCTGCGGACAGAAAGACGATGATCTGAAGCGCCCGATCTGGACGTTGATCCGGGAAATCCTTGATGATGTGATTTCAACAGACAGCCGGCTTTTCAAAACCCTGATCCTCTTGGTGCTGGTGCCGGGCGGGCTCACGCGTGCGTTTCGGGATGGCCGGCGGGCGCGGTTTGTGCCGCCGCTGAGGCTGTATCTTGTAATATCGATCATGTTTTTTGTGATCCTTAAGATCGCCGATATTCTTATTCTTGATATCCATGTGACGCCGATTGATCGCCCGGAAGTTGCCGAAGCAGCGGAGGCGCCCGCTTCGGCAGAGGATACGCTTGGGGAAAAGGAAACTGGCGTACCTTCTCCTGCGTCAGATCCGGCCGCGGTGGATGATGTTTCTGATGGGCAGGCTGAGGAAACAGGCCCGGAAAACGCCTTTGAAAGCGTGGAAGAAATCCTTTCCGACGACTACAACCCTTACAAACCTTATAAGCCCGAGGGCGACGGAGAAGACAACCGGACACCTGAACAGAAGCTGCGCAAGCTTATGGGAGACAAAGCCTTTGATGCCTTGCCTGAAGAAACCAAACAGGCGATCCGGGAAGGGAATGATGGCGGAAATATCAAGATTGATGGCGATGATCTGATCCGGGGCCTGCTGGCCGAAAATGCAATTGACGAGGAAGATATCCCGGATGGCAATGTAACGGTGGATAACGATTGGCCGTATGACGTTGAAATCGCGATGTTCGTCAAAAATTCGAGAGACGAGCGCGAAGGCCTGAAGCAGGAAGATATCGACGAGGTTCTGAATGACCCTGACCAGCCTGCTATTCTCAAGCGCGCGGTTCGGGGCTTTTCGGAAGCGCTCCAAGACCCGGAAGCCTTCAACGAATTGTTCAACGATTGGCTGCCGCCTGCGCTCTTTGTGCTGATGCCGTTTTTTGCTTTCATTCTGCGCATCTTCCATTGGGGCAAAGACAGGGTGTATCTTCAGCAATTTGTCTTCTCATTGCATTTCCATACCTTCCTGTTCCTGTTGATGATGGCCATGACAGCTATCGTACCGGCCTATGGCGGGGAAATGAGCGCGAACATCTTCTGGGGGGTAACATCCCTTTATCTGATCATCGCGCTCAAGATTGGGCAGGGGCAGGGCTGGCTCAAGGCCTTTTTCAAGGCCGGCCCCATCTGGGTCACTTACTTTATCGTCATGCTGGCTGTTATGTTCTTCATTGTTTTGGCGGGCCTTGGGGACATTGATATTATTGACCTCTTGATGGGTGATACCTCTGCCTTTGAAACGGACGGCACACCGCCCTCTACGTGATCTCGGGAGAATTGCAGGTGAAAGTGGTGCGTCCCCAAGCGGGATATCGGAAGCTCTTTCGGCAGCAGTTGTTGGCGGAAAAGCCATCTTCCGTTCTTGATGTGGGTGCGGGCGGGGGAGAGATGGTGCGCTGGCTTTGGTCCGAAGCCATCGAGGCCGTGGGGCTTGAAGCTGATCCGGGGCTTGCAGCACCTGAGAGCGGCATTCAATGCGGCAGAGCTGAATTGATGCCCTTTGAAGACAATGCTTTTGATTTTGTCGTCAGCGAATTTTCCCTGCACCATTTTGACAACGCGGCCGCTGTGCTAAGGGAAGCCATGCGCGTGGCACGCCGGGGCGTGATGATCCTTGATATGTGGTACGATACCAGCCGGCCTGATCAGTGCGCAGCCAAGGCGCTGGATGAATGGTTCAAGCACCAGGACCGCTGCACCGGGATGGTGCATGCCAATAGCTATACCGCCGACCAGCTTCATACCCTGATGGCGGATATGGATGTGCGCTACCGTTTGCAAACGATGCTGACGCCAGTGCCACTGGCCGATGAAGGGTGGCAGCCTGAGGCCGAGATATATCTGGAACGTCACGCAGCCTGCTGTGCGTCCGATGCCAGCCTTCAAGCACTCAAACAGAAGATCGCCGCCGACGGCATTACCGACGACGGCGCGCTGGTCCTCACCGTCGGGCTGGATTAGGCTGCCAAGGCCTCAGCAAGCTGGGCGTTGGCTTGTGCCATGCTGGCTTCTGCATCCATTGCCATTTTATCTGCAGCTACAATTGTCACATCGGTGATGCCGACAAATGACAGGGCGTGTTTGAGGTAGCTGGTGGCGAAATCAATCTCGCTGCCCACACCTGTGCCGCCCGACGCGACAAACAGATATGCCTTTTTGCCCTTCAGCAGCCCTTCGGGGCCATTTTCCGTATAACGGAAGGTGACGCGGGCGCGGGCAATCTGGTCAATCCAGGCCTTGAGGCCAGCGGGAATGCCAAAATTATAGATCGGTACACCGATTGCGATTACGTCTGCGGCTTTCAAGTCCGCGATCAGGTTATCGGAAACTTCGAGCGTCTGTTTTTGCGCGTCTGTACGGTCTTCTTCAGGTGTGAAGTTGGCACCCACCCAGGCTTCGTCGATCAGAGGCAGGCCTTTGGCTAGGTCATGGCTCAGGATGGTGGTGTCAGCACTATCGAGGGCGTTTACAAAGCGGTCGGTCAGGTCACGGGTGACAGAGTCAGTGGTGCGAACACTGGCATCTACGCGCAGAATGGTTTTGGATGGCTTGCTCATAAATATATTCCTTTCAAAGTGGCCTTTGTGCCGGGCTTTGAAAGGAATATATGTGTTGCTTCCGATGCTAGGTAGGTCGCAAATCAGGCAACCTGTGTTGCAAATATGCGAACGCTGCTATTTGGCCTTCAGGTTCAGGGACGCGCTGTTGGTGCAATAACGCAATCCTGTGGGTTGTGGGCCATCGGGGAACACATGCCCCAAATGGCTTTCGCAATTGGCGCACAGGATCTCAGTGCGCACCATGCCGTGGCTGGCGTCTGATTTTTCGGCAACAGCATCGTCGGAGATAGCTGCCCAGAAGCTGGGCCAGCCAGAGCCGCTATCATATTTGGTGTCGCTGGAAAAAAGCGGACTGTCGCAGGCTGCACAGTGATAGGTGCCCTCGATTTTGGTGTTCCAGTATTTGCCTGTGAAGGCAGGTTCTGTGCCGCCGCAACGGCACACCTGATATTGTTCGGGCGTCAGTTCCTCGCGCCACTCGGCGTCGGATTTTTTAACGTCAGCCATTCTATTTCACCGTGCACAACAGGCACAAAGCGTAGCTGCCCAGTGGGTCATTGAAGTTGAGAAGCATCTCGGCATCTCCCTTCAGTTGCTGAGCCATCTGCATCATCGGAGACAATTTGGGTGCAGTACCCTTGCCTGGCACATCTGCGCCGATGGTGGAGTTGAGGAGGTCAGCCAGCGTTTGCTCCCATTGGCTTGGGTGATCCCGGTAGAAGACAACGTCATAGTCTTCAACTTCCGCAGCGCGCGCGGCGGCTGCAACGGCATCCTCGAAGTTGCCGAGATGGTCCACAAGGCCAAGGTCTTTTGCTTTGGTGCCAACCCAGACTCGCCCTTGTGCGACCTTGTCAACGTCCTCAACTGTCATGTTACGGCCTTCAGCCACCAGTTGGAGGAACTGGTCGTATCCGGCTTCAATGGACTGTTGAATGATATCCTTTGTTGTATCTGAAAGCGGCCGCGAGGTGTTGAAGGCGCCGGCAAGTGGTGTGGTGCCCACCCCGTCAGAATGGATGCCTACCTTGGCCAGCGTGTTTTCAAAGGTTGGAATAACACCGAAGATGCCGATTGATCCTGTGATCGTGGCCGGTTCCGCCCAGATTTCATCCGCTGTAGCGGAAATCCAATAGCCACCAGACGCTGCCACAGGGCCCATGGAAGCGATTACCTTGATACCCTGCGTTTGGGCCGCCACAAGTTCCTGGCGGATCAGCTCAGATGCAAAGGCAGACCCACCGGGGCTGTCGACCCGAAGGACAATAGCCGCTGTGTCAGGGTTGTTGCGGGCGTTGCGGATATAGCCAATCACAGTTTCTGCTGCAGTGACGGTAATTGGCCCGTCGCCGCCAACAATCTGGCCCTGTGCGGTAATCACGGCAATCTCTCTGCCGGTAGATTGAAGCTTGTCTGTTGCCGCGAGATAAGAGGTATAATAGATCTGCTTGAAGCTGTCGCCCGCTGCGCCATACTCCTGCGCGATGGCGTCCCGCCACGTTGTGCGGGGCGCGAGTTCATCCACAAGCCCAAGCTCAAGTGCCAGCTTTGCGAAATCGCCAGAGGCCGCGCGCAGATGATCAGGCATTTCTGCGATGGCCTTCGTCAGGCTGCCGGCCTCCATGCCACGTGCGGTGGTTACCGAATCTTCATATTGTTTCCACAGGCCGCCAAGGAATGCCACGTTGGCTTCTTTGGCTGCGTCTGACATGTCGTCGCGGATAAAAGGTTCTACGGCTGATTTGTAAGTGCCTACGCGGAATACATTCACATTGGCTTCAATTTTGTCGAGCAGGCTTTTGAAATACATTGGGTAAGAACCATAGCCTGTCAGTAGCACGTTGCCCGCCGGGTTCATGTAAATCTTGTCTGCCTCTGCTGCCAACAAATAGGCACTTTGGCTATACCCGCTGGAAACAGCAAAAACCTTCTTGCCACTTTCTTTGAAGTTCCTGAGCGCCGCCGCCATGGCATGCAGGTGGCTCGGTGATGCACCACCCATTCTGTCTGTCAACAGGGCAACAGCTGCGATGCGGTCATCGTCGCTGGCGCGTTTGAGTGCTGTGGTGATATCATGGATGCTGGTTTGCGGAGGTGTGCGATTATAATCAGAGAATGCGCTTTCAAGCGGGTCGGGATATTCAATCTGCTCTACAATCATGCCGTTAGGTTCAAGCACCAAAACTGCGCCGTTCGGGACTTGCGGCATTTGCCTGCCGCCGCTGAACAAGGTCATCACCACAGTCAAAAGGACAAATGCGGTCACGACACCAAGGGTAAATGTTCCCATACCCTGAACAAATTTCACTGAACCTTTAAAAAACGAAACAAGAAAGTTCCACACGCTTCTCATCGAGAGCCTCTCCAAACCTTGAAAATTGACATCAAAGATGCCTTCTTAAGTAGAAGGTGCGACTTCCGCCGCCCAGCGTCAAGGGGTTGCGCGGAATTGTGAGCCTAATTGAACGAAATACATAAAGACGTGAGGAAATCCCGGATGAACAACCATATTCCCCAAGTGCCTGTAAGCCGCCACGCCCGGTCAGGAAGCGTATCAGACGATGTAGACTATGAAATCAAGGGCGCCGAGATGCAATTTGTGGAAGTGGAACTTGATCCGGGCGAATCTGCCATCGCCGAAGCCGGTGCCATGATGTTCAAGGACCAAAGCGTGGGCATGACAGCCGTGTTTGGCGACGGGTCCGGCCAGGAAGGCGGCTTTATGGGCAAACTTCTGGGGGCAGGCAAACGCCTGCTGACCGGCGAAAGCCTGTTTACGACCGTTTTTACCCATGAAGGCGCGGGCAAGGCGCGAGTGGCGTTTGCAGCGCCTTATCCGGGCAACATCCTGCCCATCAAGCTGGATAGCGTGGGAGGCACGCTGATTTGCCAGAAAGATGCATTTCTGGCGGCAGCCCGCGGTGTACAGGTTGGCATTCATCTGCAACGCAAAATCCTGACCGGCCTGTTCGGCGGCGAAGGCTTTATTATGCAGCGACTTGAGGGCGATGGCTGGGCTTTCGTACATATTGGCGGCACTCTGGTCGAGCGCGAGCTGAAGCCGGGTGAGGTGCTGCATGTGGATACCGGGTGCCTGGCCGCCATGACCGCAGATGTGGACATGGACGTAGAGCGCGTGGGCGGGATCAAATCCATGGTGTTTGGCGGGGAGGGAGTGTTTTTTGCGCGCCTTGAGGGGCCCGGCAAAGTTTGGCTGCAAAGCCTGCCATTCAGCCGTTTGGCTGGCCGCATCTGGGCATCAGCCCCACAGATGGGGGGCAAGGACAAGGGCGAAGGCTCTGTGCTTGGCGGCATTGGCCGTGCCCTTGACGGCGACAATTTCTGATCAATGTCATGAAGGCCGGGCCGCCCAAAGGCCCACCAAACAAGGAACGCACTTTTTATGGCTATCAATAGCAATGACGATCTGATCAAGGCAGGCTATCGCACCTGGGGTGACGCAGACCCGTTTGAAGACCTTATCGGGCCTTTTTATATGAAGGAAAACGATGACGGTACCCATAAGGCGGCGTTTGTGGCCGAGGCTGATCGCCATTGCAATGCGGGCGGGATGCTGCATGGGGGTCTGCTCATGAGCTTTGCCGATTTTTCCTTGTTTGCTATTGCGAAAGAAGCCCTGAACGGTTTTGGTGTAACGGTGGCCTTCAACAGTGAATTTGTGGCCGCAGGGCAGGCGGGGAAACTGATCGAGGCGGTTGGTGAGATTACACGTGCGACCCGGTCTCTAATCTTTGTGCGCGGCAAGATATTCTCGGGCGATCAGACGATCATGGCCTTTTCAGGCATCATTAAAAAGGTCAAAGGTGCTGGCGAACATAAGGGTTAGGATCAGCTTTCTGCAATCCGAACCATCTCGTTTACATCGGTAATTTTCCTGCGCGGCGCGCCTTCTGGGGCGCCCGCAACTTCCGAAGCCTCAATCTTTTTCCAGTCCTGGAACGTCACAATCTTCAGGTCCCGTTCTTCAACCAGTTTTTCAAGCCCATCCCGGCCGGGGCGGCCGGACGGTTCAACCTCTGCCAGAATGCGTTTGGCAATCTCTATGCCGTCTGGTTTATTGGTGCCGATTGTGCCTGTGGGGCCACGCTTGGCCCACCCAACGCAATATAGCCGGTCACTGATCAGGCCTTCATCATTCTCGAAATGACCGTAGCGATCATCATAGGGTACATCAGGGATCGGGCTGGTACGGTATCCGATGCAGGGCACCACAAGGCCCACGGGCAGCACTTCAGTTACACCTGTGCCGATGCATTGGCCGTCCTCAACCATGGTTTCCTCAAGACGCAGGCCGCAAACGCATTCATCACCCAGTACTGCCATGGGGCGGCTGTAGAATTTAATGTGTAACCTTACGGGTTTTGCCCCAGCCTCATTTTGGGCCATGGCCCGCAAGGCTGTCATGTTTTTGCGCTGTGCGCCCGTCATCATATCGTCGATTTCCTCGCCGGGCAGTTGATCGCCATTCACCAGCGCCACGCAATTTTCAAGGTTGTTCAGTTCGTTCAGTTCCTTGGGTGTAAAGCTGGCTTCAAGCGGGCCGCGCCGGCCGATGATATGGATATCGCGTATGGGGGCGCCGTGAATTGATTTGGCGGCATGGTCGGCCAGGTCAGTGCCCGCCATTTCAGCCGCTGTTTTTGCCAAGATACGCGCTACATCAATGGCCACATTGCCATTGCCAATCACCGCAACCGAAGCCACTCGAAGATCAGGGTTCAAATCCTTATAGTCAGGGTGCGCGTTATACCAGCCCACAAAAGGCCCCGATCCGATCACGCCTGAGAGATTTTCACCTTCAATGCCGAGCGGACGATCCTTGGCGGCGCCAGTAGCCAGAACCACAGCATCATACATATCCCGAAGTTCGGTGAGGGTGATATCGCGGCCGAGCGAGAGATTGCCGACAAACCGCACATTCTCACGGTTATTAGTGGCTTCATATCGCCGGGAAACATTCTTGATCGACTGATGGTCAGGCGCGACACCGGCCCGGATCAAGCCAAAGGGTGTGGGAAGGCGGTCGATGATGTCTACATGGACATCGGCATGGTCCGAGGTCAGGGCTTCTGCCGTATAATATCCGGCGGGGCCCGCGCCGATCACCGCGACAGAAAGTTTGCCTTTGCCGTTTGCTCCACTGTCAGCAGCCATAAATCCCTCCCGTGTTTTGTGGAAGCATGCCACGAATTCGCGTTTGGGCCAAGTGATAGAGAAGGGTGACTTATCCTGACAAATTTGGTAAACTATTGTTCCTGTTGGGAGTTCTGCCAAAATGCGTCGGGCCATAGGGCCCGCGGGGGAAGATCATGAAATCATTGCTGCCACCGGCCTTGTGCCTAGCTGCGCTTGCGGGCGTTCACACGTTGTTGCCTGCAGCCGATACGCCAACCGGGGCGCCCTATAGCTTCAATCCTTCTGAAGTGAGACAGAATATTTGTGGCCCGATAGGCAGCAAGCGGGGTGGCCTGTTCAGGCCCGATATTGCGCATCTGATCGCCAGCAGCGTGCGGGCCAGTGATCATGCAGATGAGGGCGTTCGGCTTCTTCCCGGACTTGATGGCAGGCCGTTCCCCATTTCCAGCAAAAGCCCTGAGGCACAGGCTTTTTTCCAGCAGGGCTTTGCCCTTCTTTATGGATTTAACCATTGGGAAGCCGTGCGGGCGTTCAAAGCTGCTCAAATGCTGGACCCGGCGTGTGCCGTCTGTTTCTGGGGCGAGGCCATGGCTCTGGGCCCCAATATCAACGCAGGCATGGACCCAGGCGCCAACGAACAAGCGCTGGCAGCCATGAAACAGGCACAGGCCTTGCGGGCAGGGGCAAGCGCCCGAGAACAAGCGCTGATTGATGCAGCCTCATTGCGCTACCGCGAGGGGGCCGAAGCCGACAATCAGGCGTATGCCAACGCCATGGAGGCAGTAGCGGCCGAGTATCCCGATGATCAGGATATCGCTACCCTCTATGCTGAATCGCTTATGGATCTGAGCCCATGGGATTATTGGGAGCGGGATTTCACCACACCCAAGGCTCATATTCAGACAGCCATCGGCCAGATCGAGAAAGTTCTGGCTGCAAACCCAAACCATTATGGGGCGATCCACCTTTATATCCATTTGTATGAAGCCAGCACCATGGCAACGAAGGCGGAGCCTTTTGCAGATAAATTGGCATCATTGGCACCCGGCTCCGGGCATCTGGTGCATATGCCGGGGCATATCTATTTCCGGGTTGGCCGGTATCTGGACAGTCTCGATACCAATGTTGTTGCGGTGAAGGTGGATCAGGATTATCTGGCGCGAGCGCAGGGCTCGAACCTCTATCGGTACGGCTATTATCCTCACAATGTCCATTTTGTGCTGGTGTCTGCGCAGATGGCGGGTGACGGGGCAACAGCGCTTGATTACGCTCGCCAGTTGGATGCGCTTTTGCCCACTGAGGTTCTGGCCGTTGCAGAATGGATCGCGCCCATCAAGGCAGCGCCTTATTTTGCCTACGCGCAGTTTGGCGCGCTTGAGGACGTGATGGCGCTGCCCGCGCCTGACGCCAGCGTGCCGTATCTGACAGCCATGTGGCACTATGCCCGCGGTGTGAAATTGGCTGAAGCGGGCGATATGCGCGCGAGCGCGGAAAAGGCCGCGATAGATGCCTTGATGGCGGATGAAAAAATCACTGGCGCGGGCATTCCCGCCGCCAGCATATTGAAGCTGGCCAGCCTGACAATCGAAGGCAAGCTGGCGATGAAGGCCGGGCAGTTTGATAATGCCGTCAGCCATTTCACCGAGGCGGTGAAAGTACAGGATAGCATGGGCTACACAGAGCCACCTTTCTGGTATTATGCGGCGGAACAAAGCCTTGGGGCTGCGCTCTTTGAAGCCGGACGGTATGACGCTGCAGCGGACGCCTTCATGGCCAGCCTGGTACGCCACCCCAATAGCGCCTGGTCGTTATACGGCTTGATGCGGGTGCAGGAAGCCATGGGGCAGGCGGGCGATGCAGCGGCCACACAGGCACTTCTGGAAAAAGCCAGTCGTCACAGAGAGGCCTTGCTTTCGGTCCGGCTCTGATCTGGCAAGAAAAAAGGGGCCACGGAGGCCCCTTTTTGTTATCGGAATAATCGTGCGACTACTGCAAACCCGCCACGATGCCCGCGCCCGAGGCCATTTCAATATTGAAATATTGGTGCCAGTTGGTCTGGTTCATGCCTGCGACAACCTCTTCGGTGAGCCGGGCGGTATTCTGGACGGTAAGGCGAAGAGGCTGTGATGGTTCAGCCAGATAGGCCTGCAGTGATGACGCCAGATCAGCTGGTGCCGCCGGGCCCAACAGCATAACGAGATTGGCTGTCACACCCGCTGTCAATTGCTGGCGAAGCTGTTCCACCTGCATACCGGTCATGGCCGACTGAAGCGCAAGGCCTTTCTTGTTCAGGCCTTGGTCTTCAAGCGTGATCGAGAATTTTGCCGTGGAATAAAAACCGGTGTAGGCGCGTGCCATCAAGCCAAAAAGTTTGGTCATTTGCTCTTGAGGGTTCTCAGCCTGCTGGGGCGCACCCGTCGCAATCTGGGTGACCATGCCTTTGTATTGTTCATGCAACAACGGGCGCATGCGTTCGCGGAACGCCGCCAGATCAACATCCTCAATCGCCATTGCGCTATCCAGGTTGATCAGATCATCGATCTTAATCGCACTGTCGCCGCGCAGGGTCATTGATGTTTTGTCATAGCCAGACTTGCTTGCCATGTTGAGGCGCAGGTCTTCCATCTCGGCGATTGTCAGCATCTGCGCCGCCTGGGGCGAGATGTTCTTGAGGCCTTTGATTTCCAAGTCTTCAATTGCGTATGTCGCACCCAGCGCCAGACCTTCAACGCGTTCAATGTCTTTAACGTACATGTCTTTCAGGGAAATCAAGAGGCCATTCGCTGCTTCGGCCTTAAAGCCAGAGATCGACATTTTCTCAAACCCGAAGGAGGCAATCCCGGCGTCAACCATGGCTGCGGTGGTTTTGTTGATGTCCTCATCGGTTATGTCGAGGCCTTCGGTGCGCGCCTTCGCCAGATCCATCAGTTTTTGTACAAAGCCGAGGTCGCCGCCGCGCAAGTGCAGCTTTTCAAGGCCAATTCCGACTTGCTGTTGTGGTGCCTTGAAGGCGAAACCTTCATAGAGGAACTCATCAAGCCTGTTGCCGTTATCTGAGGTTTGCACCAGAAGCCGCCTCAGGCCAAAATTCTGTTCCGGGCCACCTTTTACGTTCATCTTGAAGCCGGTCATTTCAAAGCGGGATACGGGAATGCCACTAAATACCGGCGCCTCAGCCAATGCCTGAACAGCTTCGATATCAAGGTTCCGAACGCTTGCACTGTCTGCAGAGAAGGTGATCGCCCCTTGTGACACAGAGACCTTTTCAAGGTGCGCAGCCTCAAGCAGGTTCATTTCGTCCAAATTCCACAGGTCAAGCGTGCCTTTGGCTTTTTCGGCCCTGATCACACTGGTTGCGCTGTTAGTATTGTTGATTACCAGTTCATTGAATGTGACCGTGCCGGAAAATGGGCTGGCGCTGAAATCGGTATAGCTGACAGCAAAGCCATTAGCCGTATCTGTATTGATGGCGTCAATGGCATCTATGATGCCGGTGTTCACCTGATGGCTGACGAATGCGTATGCGCCGCCTGCTACCACAAGGGCGCCAAGGGCAGTGCCCCAAACTGCTGGTTTCATTTGTACCCCCAAACGAAAAGAATTGAAGTTCGGGGATCATAGGTAAACGCCCGGTTGGCGTAAACCTATGATTTAGTAGGGTCAGGTTATTTGCCGATCTTTGGCAAAAGGCCACCCACACGGGCTTTATAATCGCGGTAAGTATCGCCAAATTCCGCGATCAGGTCCCGTTCCTCATAATAGAGTCCCACAAGGATGTAGATGATCATGCCGCCCGCGAGCACTGCGCGCCCCATGGTCATGTCTGGCGTGGCGACCATGGCAATCAGGATGCCTGTCTGGATCGGGTGACGCACCAGCTTGTAGAACATGGGTGTCACCAGTTGTTTTTCCGTAGCGCTGTCGTCCTTGCCGAAGCTTTGCTGCAGGCCAAATAGGTGATAGTGGTTGAGCATATAGGTGGCTGCAAGGCAAAAGGCCCAGCCAAAATAATAGGCGGCGGTGATAACTGTCCGCGCCGTCTCGCCTTCAGCCTGCCAGATCACGCTGGTCATGGGCTGCCAATATTGCACCATTGCGAGGATAACCACCGCTGTCATCAGCACATAGGTGCTGCGTTCAGCTTTGGGTGGCAGAAGGCGGGTGAGATGGCTTTTGAAGCTTTGGCGCGCCATCACTGTGTGCTGAAGACCAAACAGCAGGATCAGCGCCAGATTGACCAGAAGCGGCGAACCCATGGGTGCGGTGTTGGCCTGATCAATGCCCAAGCTTGCGTATTCAGGCAAAAGCATACCGATGTGATTGTTGGCAAACAGAATAAAAAGCACGAGGCTTGCAACGCCCAACACATAACAAACAAGCCCGTAGAGTTTGAGCAAAATCCCAGACATGACAGTCTCTCCCCTGATGACCCCCTTGATATCCCCGCTTGCCAGTGTGCCCTAAAATACAAAATTTTACAAAGTGCGGCTTTATCGGGCGCGCGGGCAGGGGTAGGCTGCATTGGCAATCAATTGGGGAGGGAAAGCCGTGAGCACCATAATCGATATTTCCATGCCGCTTGAAAATGATGTGATCTCTGACCCTGTGCCCTTTGGCCCCAAGATCACCTACATGGATCACGACACCACTTTCGCCCAGATCGCGCCTTTCTTTCCGGGTTTGAAGAAAGAAGACCTGCCGGACGGTGAAACCTGGGCCATCGAGAAAGTGGAGCTGATCACTCATAATGGTACGCATCTGGACGCCCCATACCATTTCCACAGCACCATGAATAAGGGCGAACGTGCGATCACAATCGACGAAGTGCCGCTCGATTGGTGTTTTCGCCCCGGCGTGAAGCTGGATTTCCGGCACTTTGACAATGGCTATGTGGTGACGGCGGCGGATGTTGAAGCCGAGCTGAAGCGCATTGGGCACACGCTGCAGCCCTTCGATATCGTGGTGGTGAACACGGCCGCCGGCGCGGCCTATGGTTCAGACGCCTATGTGAATACCGGCTGCGGTATGGGCTATGAAGCCACCATGTATCTGTTGGAGCGCGGTGTGCGGCTCACGGGCACGGACGCCTGGTCGTGGGACGCCCCCTTTGTTTATACGGCTGAAAAGTACGCTGAAACGGGGGACGCCAGCCTCATTTGGGAAGGCCACAAGGCAGGCCGTGATATCGGCTATTGCCACCTTGAGAAGCTGCATAACCTTGAAGCGCTGCCTGCAAACGGCTTCAAGGTTTCCTGCTTCCCCGTGAAGATCAAAGGCGCGTCCGCCGGCTGGACCCGCGCCGTGGCGATATTGGATGAGTGAAATGACCACGAATGAATTTTATGACCCGATGGCGCCTTTCTATCACCTGATCCATGGTGATTGGGAGGCTTCGATCGCGCGGCAGGCGACGGCGCTTGACCAGATCGCAACCGAACGCTGGGGGCTGGGCGCGAAAAGCATCCTTGATGTAACTTGCGGCATTGGCACGCAAGCGCTGGGGCTGGCGGCCCTTGGGCATCGGGTCACGGCGTCTGACCTGTCGGGCACAGCGGTTGAACGCGCGAAAGCAGAAGCCGTCAAGCGCGGGCTCGATATTGATTTCAGTGTCGCCGATATGACGCGCGTGCACGAAACCTATCAGAACTGGTTTGATATTGTGATGTCTGCCGATAATGCGGTGACTCACCTGTTGTCCGAGGAAGCGATCTTGGGCGCGCTCAAATCCTTCTATCAGGCCGCCAAACCCGGTGGGGGCTGCATGGTGAGTATGCGCGATTATGATGCGGTGGAGCGTGGCGGCGTGCAGTTCAAACCCTACGGGGTGCGCGACCATGATGGCGTGCGCTGGAGCGTTTATCAGGTGTGGGACTGGCGCGCCAAAGAGAATGGCGAGAGTGATGATATCTATGATTTCAGCATGTATTTCACCGGGGATGATGGCGGGGCAGAGCTGAAAACACACGTGATGCGCTCAGCCTTCTATGCCCTGAGGCCCGCCCGCATGATGGCGCTATTTGAAGAAGCCGGTTTTGTAGATATCGCCCGCGTCGACGATGTGTTCTTCCAGCCCGTGATCGTGGGTACCAAAAAATCCTGAAAAGAGTCAAAAAAATCTTCTGAATCCTCTTGAACCGTTGCCTGCAGAGTCATACATAGGGTCACGCAGTTAGCACTCGGTATTGGTGAGTGCTAACAGATTTAATTTTACGGTTTATCATTTAGGAGACAAACCATGGCACTTCGTCCGCTGCACGACCGCGTATTGGTCAAGCGTCTTGAAAGCGAAGCAAAAACTGCTGGCGGCATTATCCTGCCAGACACCGCACAAGAAAAGCCATCTGAAGGTGAAGTTGTTGCTGTTGGCGCTGGCGCCAAAGCTGAAGACGGCAAAGTGATCGCGCTCGACGTTAAAGTTGGCGACAAGATCCTGTTCGGCAAATGGTCCGGCACCGAAGTTAAAGTTGACGGTGTTGACCTCCTGATCATGCAGGAAAAAGACATCATGGGCATCATCGAGTAATCACTCGACGACCCGTCTCACACACGTATTTAAACTCAGTTTAAGACAGGAGCCCAAACAATGGCTGCTAAAGAAGTTAAGCTTCAGGAAGAAGCACGCAAGAAGATCCTCGCTGGTGTGGACACGCTTGCAAACGCTGTAAAAGTAACGCTTGGCCCTAAAGGCCGTAACGTTGTTCTCGACAAATCCTTCGGCGCACCACGCATCACCAAAGACGGTGTATCTGTTGCGAAAGAAATCGAACTGAAGGACAAGTTCGAGAACATGGGCGCGCAGATGGTTAAGGAAGTTGCTTCCCGCACCAACGACGTGGCTGGCGACGGCACAACTACTGCAACTGTTCTGGCACAATCCATCGTTCGCGAAGGCATGAAGTCTGTTGCTGCAGGCATGAACCCGATGGACCTCAAGCGCGGTATCGACCTCGCAACAACTGCAGTTGTTGAGAACCTCAAGTCCCGCACCAAAGACGTAACCACCACTGAAGAAATCGAACAAGTTGGTACGATTTCCGCTAACGGTGAAGCGCAAGTTGGTAAAGACATCGCCGCTGCCATGGAAAAAGTTGGCAAAGAAGGCGTTATCACTGTTGAGGAAGCAAAAGGCCTCGAGAGCGAGCTGGACGTTGTTGAAGGCATGCAGTT
>JABXIS010000076.1 GCA_013372975.1 Alphaproteobacteria bacterium | reverse complement strand
TGTTTCACGTGAAACATCGGTGTTGCCGCTTAACTTTGACTTAAGCCTCAATCGCTAGTATATCCCACAATCAAGTGGGGCCCGCATGATGTGATGGGGCCTCTTTTTGTTGGCGTGCTCTTTGTATATATGCGCGCAGTGAATGGATATTGGCATGACAGATTTTGATGTCATTGTAATCGGTGGTGGGCATGCTGGCTGTGAGGCTGCAGCGGCTTCTGCGCGCATGGGCGCGAACACACTTCTGATCACACACAAACCTGAAACCATTGGCGAGATGTCGTGCAACCCGGCTATTGGCGGTTTGGGCAAAGGCCATCTGGTGCGCGAAATTGATGCGCTTGATGGTGTGATGGGTGTGGTGGCAGACAGAAGCGGTATCCAGTTCCGCTTGCTCAATCGCCGTAAAGGACCAGCTGTTCAGGGCCCGCGCTGCCAATCCGATCGCAAGCTATACCGCGAAGCCATGCAGGAAATTCTGTTTGATTATCCGAACCTGACCATCGAGGCTGGCGCTGTTGAAGACATGATTGTTGACCACTCTGGCGACAAACCTGTGGTGAAGGGTGTCGTAACAGCGGACGGAAAAGAGATTTCCGCTGGTGCTGTGATCCTGACAACAGGCACGTTTCTGCGTGGGCTGATCCATATTGGTGAAAAGAAAATCCCGGCAGGGCGTGTGGATGAAGCACCTGCGCTTGGCCTTTCTGGCACCTTGATGTCGCTCGGTTTCGAGCTGGGGCGGCTGAAAACAGGCACGCCTGCGCGGCTTGACGGCAAAACCATTGATTGGTCGGTTTGCGAAGAACAACCGGGCGATGTGCCTCCTGTGCCATTTTCTTTCCTGACAGACGAAGTCACTGTGCCGCAGATCAGCTGTTACATGACCCGCACCACTGAACGCACGCATGAAATTATTCGCGATAATTTGCATCGAGCGCCCATGTATTCCGGGCAGATCGATAGCAAGGGCCCGCGCTATTGCCCGTCTATCGAAGACAAGGTTGTACGGTTTGCTGACAAATCCAGCCACCAGATTTTCCTGGAGCCGGAAGGGTTGGATGACGATACCGTTTATCCTAATGGTATCTCAACAAGCCTGCCTGAGGAGGTCCAGGCCGAGCTTATCGCCTCTATCCCGGGGCTCGAGAACGCCCGGATCATCAAACCTGGGTACGCCATCGAATATGATTTTGTTGACCCACGCGAACTGAAGGTAACCCTTGAAACCCGGCGGGCTGATGGGCTTTATCTGGCTGGCCAGATCAACGGCACCACGGGGTATGAGGAAGCGGCAGCCCAAGGCCTGATGGCAGGCGCCAATGCGGCTCTCAAATCTCGCGGCTCAGAAGACCGTTTTGTTCTTGATCGCGCTGATGGCTATATCGGTGTGATGCTGGATGACCTGGTGACCCAGGGTACACGCGAGCCTTACCGCATGTTTACAAGCCGGGCGGAGTATCGGCTGTTGCTGCGCGCTGACAATGCGGACCAGCGCCTGACGGATAAAGGAGCGTCTATCGGCTTGGTTGGTGATGCGCGCCAGCAAGCCTTTGCTGACAAAAAGACAGCCTTGGCAGCGGGGCGCGACGTTCTCAAATCCGTGTCCCTTACGCCCAATGAAGCCGAGAAACATGGGCTGAATATCAACAAGGATGGTGTGCGCCGTGATGGCGAAACGCTCCTTGCCTTCAGCACAATCACCTTCGATATGCTGAAAGGTATCTGGCCGGATGGGCTTGGTGCTATTGATCCAGCGATCGCCGAGCAGCTTGCCATCGATGCCATGTACCGTGGGTATCTGGAACGTCAACAACAGGATGTTGAGGCCTTCAGGAAGGACGAAGCTCTTGAAATTCCAGAAGATTTGGATTTCGCGCTCATCACGGGCCTATCCAACGAGATGCGGGAAAAATTCAAGGAAGCGCGGCCTGCCACGCTGGGCGCGGCAGCGCGGATCGCAGGCGTTACACCTGCCGCACTGACGCTTCTTCTAGGCCACATCAAGAAACGCCGCGCGGCGTAACGGGGGCAATCGCTTATGTATGGTGCCAACGATCTGGCGCGTGATCTGGATGTTTCACGTGAAACACTGGATAAGCTCAAAGTCTATGCAGGCCTCCTTGCCAAGTGGCAAAAGGCGAAGAACCTGGTGGCCAATTCCACGCTGGAGGATATGTGGCGTCGGCATTTCCTTGATAGCGCACAGATGGCACCGCTTCTCAAGGAGCGCTTCGGCGATAAACCCATCAAGCTTCTGGATATTGGGTCTGGCGCTGGCTTCCCCGGTCTGGTTCTTTCTGCCATGGGGGTGGCTGAGGCCCACATGGTCGAATCAAATGGCCGGAAATGCACTTTCATGAATCAGGTTTCACGTGAAACAGGGGCAAATGCCACGATTCATGCGCGCCGGATCGAGGAAATGGACGTTTTCCCGGTAGATATTGTTACAAGCCGGGCATGCGCCCGTATCAGCCAACTTCTTGATTGGGCAGCACCTTTTCTAGGCCAAGACACAGAGATGTGGCTTTTGAAGGGGGGAATAGCCGATGAGGAATTGACCGAAGCAAAAGCTTGTTGGAATATGGATGTCAATCGTTTCAAAAGCCTGTCTGACCCAAGCGGCGTCATCTTGAGGCTATCATCCATAAAACGGTTGTAAGTAATTGAAAAATATGGCTTTTGCCTATTCCGGGGAGGGGTTTGCATGAGTGCCAGTGGGCAAACAGGAAAACGGGCCAAGATTATCGCAGTCGCCAACCAGAAAGGCGGCGTGGGCAAGACCACAACAGCGATCAATCTGGCAACCGCCATGGCAGCGGTTAAGAAGAAGGTGCTGATCCTGGATCTGGACCCGCAGGGCAATGCGTCCACGGGGTTTGGTATCGATCGCCACGTCCGTGAAATCACTTCCTATGACGTTGTGCTTGGCGCCGCGCCCTTTGGTGAAGCTATTATGGAAACGGGTGTGCCCGGTTTGTCCATTATCCCCAGTACCATTGATCTTTCGGGTGCCGACCTGGAGCTTGCCGAGCTGCCCCACCGGAATTTTCGCCTGCGTTATGCCATGGAAAAGGCGGCCGCGCGGGAGGATTACGACTATATCCTGATCGATTGCCCGCCTTCCTTGTCGCTTCTGACAATCAATGCTTTGGTCGCCGCGGATTCCGTGTTGGTGCCGCTTCAGTGTGAGTTTTTTGCGCTCGAAGGCCTGAGCCTCCTTCTCAAAACCATTGAGCAGGTTCGCGGCAGCCTGAACCCACACCTGACCATCAATGGTGTGGTGCTGACCATGTTTGACAAGCGCAATAACCTGTCCGAACAAGTGGCGGGTGATGTGCGTGATTTCCTCGGCGACAAGGTTTACCAGACGGTAATCCCGCGGAACGTAAGGGTTTCTGAAGCACCCAGCCACGGCAAACCGGCGCTTCTTTATGATCACCGCTGTGTGGGTAGCCAGGCTTATATAAAACTGGCCCGCGAACTTTTGGGCCGTGACCGCAAATTGGCGGCATAGATAAATAAAAACAACAGGTTAGAAGTTTTTCTTATGACAAAAACTGCACGAAAAGGATTGGGAAAAGGTCTGTCCGCGCTTTTGGGGGATGACCGTCCGACGTTTGATGAAAAAGGCGATGTGGTCGCAGCCGAAATTGAAAGCGGTATCCGCCCGCAAGCTGGCAGGCGCTGGTTGCCGATCGAATTCCTTGAACGCAACGCGGCACAGCCCCGTGTGCATTTTGATGAAGCAGCACTTGAAGAACTGTCCGCATCCATAAAGGAAAAAGGGCTTTTGCAGCCCATCCTGGTGCGCGAATTCGGGCCCGAAAAATATCAGATTGTAGCGGGTGAGCGCCGTTGGCGCGCGGCACAGAAGGCCGGTGTCCATGAAGTGCCGGTGGTGGTGAAGGACCTCACTGACACCGAAGTGCTTGAGATCGCCATCATTGAAAACATCCAGCGGCAGGATCTGTCAGCGATTGAAGAAGCCATTGCCTACAAGCGCCTGATGGATGAGTTCAGCCACACCCAGGATGCCGTTGCCAAGGTTGTGGGCAAAAGTCGCAGCCATGTGACCAACCTGTTGCGCCTGCTGAGCCTGCCTGAAAAAGTGCAGACAATGGTGGGCGAGGGCCAGCTTTCCATGGGGCATGCGCGCGCACTCATCGGTGCGGACGATCCGCTCGCCCTTGCCAAACGCATCGTGGCTGAGGGTCTGAGCGTACGGCAAACCGAAGCGCTGGCCAATGAAGCAAAAGGCAAGCAAAAGCGCAGTCCGAGGCCCGGTGGCACGGGTGGATCAGGTAGTAAGAAAGACGCGGACACAGTGGCACTTGAAAAGGACCTTTCCGCCGCTGTTGGTATGAAGGTGCTGATTGACCATGAAGGTGAAGGTGGCAAGGTCACCATTTCATATGAAACGCTTGAAGATCTTGACGAGCTTTGTTCAAAACTGGGCGTCTGCGGATTCTAATCCCATTATGATCTGAAGTGAGATACCGGCCCTAACCTGTTGTTGGGGCCGGATTTTTTATGCCCAATAACCTAGGATTTCAGGCGCAATTCAATCGCGTCCCAGATATCCGCTTCAAGCTTGGCACCGTCAAAACGGTTTACCGCCTGAAGGCCGGTTGGTGAGGTGACATTGATTTCGGTCAGCCAATCGCCGATCACATCAATACCCACAAAAATCAGGCCTTTTTCCTTCAGTGCCGGGCCAATCCGGTCACAGATTTCCTGCTCGCGTGGTGTCAGGTCAGATTTTTCCGCGCGGCCACCCACCACCATGTTGGAACGGATCTCGCCTTTTGCCGGCACGCGGTTGATCGCGCCCACGGGTTTGCCATCCACCAGAATGATACGTTTGTCGCCTGAGACAACTTCTGGCAAAAATTGTTGTACCATAACAGGTTCGCGGCTGCCGTTCAGAAACAACTCCATCAGGCTTGAAAGGTTTGGATCATCTGGCTTCACGTGGAACACACCCGCGCCACCGTTGCCATAAAGCGGCTTCACAATGATATTGCCGTGGCGTTCCCGAAAGGCTTTCACATCCGCTTCGTTGCGCGTGATCATGGTGGGCGGCATCAGATCCGGGAATTCCGTGACAAACAGTTTTTCTGGCGCGTTGCGCACTTCGGTCGGGTTGTTGACCACCAAAGTATCAGGATGCACCAAGTCTAGCAGGTGGGTTGCGGTGATATAAGCCATGTCAAACGGCGGGTCCTGGCGCATCAGCACCACATCCATATCGCGCAGATCGATGATCTCATGCTCGCCGAGGCTATAGTGATCGTTGCGATCACGTCTGAGCGTCATAGGCCGGGCGTGGGCCAGAACCTTGCCTTCGTCGAAAAACAGGTCATGGGCTTCATAGTGCCAAAGGTCATAACCACGGTCCTGCGCTTCAAGCGCCATGACAAAGGTGCTGTCGCCATCGAAATTGATATCTTCGATTGGGTCCATCTGAACCGCTACTTTAAGAACACGCTTTGTCATTAACGTAACCTCTTGGAAAATTTGAATAGTTAAAGTGCTACTTTAAGATAAGGCTCAAGCCTCTGGCCGCCAAGCGTCCTTGATATGGGTGGGCACATGCCCGGGTGCAATGGTAATAACGTCAAAGCGAACGGGATTGTCCATCTTTCTGTTTTTGGCGAGCCAGTCCAGCGCCGCCTTTTCGATCCGCCCGCGCTGGCGCAGGCTAACAGATTCCCGCGCCAGGGCTTCAGTTTGGCGGGCTTTTACCTCTACCATCACAATTTGGTGTCCGCGGGCGGCAATCAGGTCAATCTCGCCATAAGGCGACCGATATCGCTCTTCCAATATGCGGTAGCCCTTGAGGCGCAGGAACCAGGCAGCGGCAGTTTCAGCCTTTCTGCCTCGCCTTTCTGCCTGTTGCCTCTTTTCGCGCATGTTATTTGCCGCTGATCTCAAGCGCGCGGCTATAGAGTGCTTTTTTCTTCTCGCCGGTGATTTCCGCCACGAAGGCAGCTGCTGATTTCACACTCATATGCTTAAGCGCGGCCTCCAGAAGATGTTCTGTATCCATATCGGTGCCACCACCCGCCTCGTCCTTGTGTGGTGGCGGGCCGATCACAACAACGACCTCGCCCTTTGGCGCGCCCGCTTCAGCATAATGGGCCGCCAGATCAGCTAGGGTGCCGCGCCGCACTTCCTCAAACTTCTTTGTCAGTTCCCTGCAAATGGCAGCATTTCGGTCCCCCAATGTTTGGGCGGCGTCCTGCAGGCATTCTGGCAGGCGGCGGGCGCTTTCATAGAAAACCAGGCTAGCGTGGGTTTTTTCTTCTGCCGTGAACCAGCTTTGGCGCGCGCCTGATTTATTGGGCGGAAACCCCATAAACAGGAAACGGTCTGTTGGCAGGCCCGCGAGCGAAAGCGCCATGATGGCGGCACAAGGGCCTGGCGCCGCGGTCACATGATGGCCCGCGTCCTGCGCCTCGGCTACCAGCTTGAAGCCGGGGTCGGAAATCAATGGTGTACCCGCGTCTGATACCAATGCTACAGCTTCGCCGGCGGCGATTTTTGCCAGAAGCTTTGGGCGCATGGCAGCGCCATTATGCTCGTGATAGGGCACCAACGGCTTCTTGATCAGATTTGCAGTCAGCAGTTTGGCGGTTACGCGGGTATCTTCGCAAGCGATCAGGTCAGCGCGTTTGAGCATATCGCGCGCCCTGTCTGTCATATCGCCCAGATTGCCGATCGGCGTGGCCACAACATACAGCCCGGCACCCAGTTTGGTTTCTGACCCGATTTCAGCCATTTTTATCATCCATAGTGTATTTGCTGTTCAGCCACCGATTTACAGCGGCGGCGTTTATGATTAGGGTCTGCCCAAATGGATGGCCAAATGGATTGCATGCCATCTGGGCCCAGATAACACCAAGGTTGGTTATGGTTGCAAGCAAGTTCGTGAAAGAATGCAAGACGCTATGGCTGGTTTCCGCCTTCAGCCTGCTTGCGGCTTGTGGGCCCGAAACCCCGGCGCCCGTGCGACAAGCTCCAACGCCGGTTAGGGTAGAAGCCGAAATTTCCCAACAGACAAATGAAGTTGCACCTGTACAGAGTGCGGTTGTCGCGCCCGATAGTGGCCCCATACGCATCGCGATCATGTTGCCGCTTTCCGGGGCGGAGGAGCCAACGGGCCGCGCACTACTGAACGCTGCCACCATGGCGCTTTTTGATGCCTATGATAGCCGCCTGAAACTTATTCCTTTCGATACCAAAGCAGATGGGCTTACGACTGAGTCTGTGGCACATGAGGCGCTTGCGCAAGAGGTCGATATCGTGCTTGGACCCTTGCTGGCAGGCAATGTACAGATTGCAGGTGAAATATTTGGCCCTGCCGGTGTGCCTGTGATCGGGTTTTCCAATGACAGCAGGGTGGCGGGAGAAGGGCGCTATATCCTTGGTTTCATGCCTGAAAATGAAGTATCCAGGGTTGTCGATTTTGCCATCACCAAAGGGCACGAAAAATTCAGCGCACTTGTGCCTGAAGGCCTGTACGGCGCACGTGTCAGGAACGCCTTTGGCGACGCGGTGGGGGAAGAGGGCGCGCGTGTGGTTGCGATGGAAAGTTACCCGCCAGACCCGGAGGCGGTGTTCGAGCCTGTGAAGGCGCTCGCCCGTTATGACCAGCGCCGCAAGGATTATCAGGATGAAATTCGATATCTCCGGTCTTTGCGGGATGACCTCACCGATGAAATCGCAGACGAACTCGCAAAAGTGGAAAAACTGGAACCCGTGGAATTTGATGCCGTACTGGTGCCGGAAGGGGGCGCCTTGTTGCGTACCGTCGGGCCCTTGCTGCCTTTCTATGAGATTGATCCCAATCAGGTGCAGCTTTTGGGAACCGGGCTTTGGAATGATAAATCCTTGACCCGCGAACCGCCGCTGCATGGCGCCTGGTTTGCGGCACCCGAGCCTGAGGCGCCAGACGCTTTTATGGTACGTTATGCCGAGATGTTTGGGGAAGAGCCGCCACGGTTGGCCACAATTGCTTATGACGGCATGAGCCTTATCGCCGCCCTCGCGCGCGATACTTTAGAGGAAGGGGAAACCCGCTTTTCATCAGCGCGCCTTACGGCTTCCACCGGGTTTGTTGGGGTGGATGGCCTGTTCAGGCTAAACCCTGACGGCCTGAATGAGCGCGCGCTTGCGATCCTCGAGATCACGCGTCGTGGCTTCAATATTGTTGACCCTGCACCGGAAGCTTTCCCAAGCTTTGGCTTCAATCTCAGGCAATCAGCTTCCCGAGAATGAAGTTGAGAAGAGGTTGACCCTCTTTGCTTAGTGCCAGGGTTTCACCGTCAAACCGGATGTGCCCGGAGGCCACAAGCTCGTTCAGAACCTGGGTGTTCAGGTGGTCCGTCGCCTTTTGCCCAAGCCTTTCTTCCAGCGAAGGAAGGTGAATGCCTTTGGTCAGGCGCAGGCCCATCATCAGGCATTCAGTGAAACGGTCAATAGCCGAAACCAGCTCTGCCTCATTCGTACCAAGCCCGCAAGCTTCAACGGCCCCAAGCCAGTCTTCGGGGCGCTTGATCTGGGCGTGTGCGGTGGCATCGCCCAAACTCTTCGCGGGGGCACGGCCGTGTGCACCTGGGCCAATGCCAAGATAATAGTCACCTTGCCAGTAACTCAGATTATGGCGGCTTTCCTGTCCGGGCGCTGCGTGGTTGGATGTCTCATATGCGGGCAGTCCGGCTGTTTCGGTGATTTCCTGTGTCAGGTCATATAGTGCGGCAGCTTCGTCCTCATCCGGCAAGGTGAATTTGCCGCGGTTGAACTGATGGTAGAAGGCTGTGCCTTCCTCGATTGTCAGTTGATAGAGCGACAGGTGCGAAGGCGCGAATTGAAGCGCCTCTGTTAACTCTGTGCGCCAGTCTTCAAGTGATTGATGAGGGCGGGCATAGATCAGGTCAAAGCTGACACGATTAAAGTTGTTCCGCGCAACTTCCAAAGCACTTAAGGCCTCTTGCGCATTATGCAGGCGGCCCAGAAACTGAAGCGCGTCATCCCGTAGGGATTGAATGCCCATGGATAAGCGGTTGACCCCCGCTTCGCGGTAAGCGCGGAACCGCCCGGCTTCCACGCTTGAAGGGTTGGCCTCGAGCGTGATCTCGATATCGCTGTCACCCCAGTGATGGCGAACGCGGTCTATCACTGCTGCGACCGTATCGGGCTCCATCAGGCTCGGCGTTCCGCCGCCGAAGAAGATGGAACTTGCTGTCAGGTTCGGGAACCTTGAAGCAAATGTATCGATTTCACGCACGAGGGCAGCGCGCCAACGATCATGGGAAACTTCGTCCCGCACGTGGCTATTGAAATCGCAATAGGGGCATTTCTTGAGGCAAAAGGGCCAGTGCACATAAATGGCGGCTGGCCCCTTATGGTCTGATGCCGGGATAACCGGCGGGTTATGTTGTTCTGAAGCAGGCATTGATCAGTTGCTTGAAAGCGTCCGCCCGGTGGCTCATGGCATGTTTGTCAGCCGGTTCCATTTCGGCGAATGTTACCTTATGGCCGGTGGGCACAAAGACAGGGTCGTAACCGAAGCCCTTTTCGCCGCGCATGGGCCAAACCAGATCACCAAATACCTTGCCTTCAAAGCTTTCCATATGCCCGTCAGGCCACGCCAGTGTCAGCGCGCAGGTGAAGTTGGCGCCGCGATCTTCCGCGTCACCCATTTTTTCATTCACGGCGGCCATGGCGACGGTGAAGTCTTTGGACGGCCCGGCCCAGCGGGCGCTATAGATGCCCGGCTCGCCGCCCAGGGCGTTCACTTCAAGCCCGCTATCATCAGCCAGCGCCGGGATGCCGGCAGCCTTCGCGGCCGCGAGCGCCTTAATTTCGGCGTTGGCGATGAAGGTAAGGCCGTCTTCTACCGGCTCCGGCAGTCCCAGATCGCCCGCCGAGATGGTTTCCACGCCATAGGGCGCCAATAATTCGCCGATCTCGCGCACCTTGCCTTTGTTGTGGCTGGCGATCACCAGTTTGTTGCCGTCAAAAAGCCGTGCCATGGTTATTGCCCAAGGGCTTTGGCTTGTGCCGTTTTGATTTCGTCACAGCCAATGCGCGCGAGCCGGAGCATGCGCAGGAACTCTTCTTCAGAGAAGGGCTCTTCTTCTGCTGTACCCTGGATTTCCACAATGCCGCCTTTGCCGGTCAGCACAAAGTTTGCGTCTGTTTCGGCGGCGCTGTCTTCGTCATAATCCAGATCAAGAACCGGTGTGCCCTTATAGATGCCGCAGCTGATGGCAGCCACACTGTCGGTGAATGGCATCTCAGTGATCAGGCCCTCCTTGATCATCCATTCAAACGCCTGATAGAGCGCAACATAGGCGCCAGAGATGGACGCTGTGCGGGTGCCGCCGTCGGCCTGGATCACATCACAGTCCACCCGCACCTGGCGTTCGCCCACTTTCCGGAGGTCAACAACGGCGCGCAAGGCACGGCCGATCAGGCGCTGGATTTCCTGTGTGCGGCCAGATTGTTTGCCCTTCGCTGCCTCACGCGGCATACGGCCGTGGGTGGAGCGTGGCAGCATGCCATATTCCGCGGTTACCCAGCCTTTGCCGGTGTTCCGAAGCCATGGCGGGCTGCTGTCTTCCACTGTGGCGGTTACAAGCACGTGGGTATGGCCAAATTTCACAAGGCAGCTGCCTTCTGCGTGTTTGGCAAAACCGGGGGTCATTTCAAGGGTGCGCAGTTCATCGCCGGCACGGCCGCTGGGTCGCATGGAAAATCCTTTGTTTTTCTCGTCAAATCTGTTGCTTCTTCTACCCCTTGCCCCCATTTAGGTCAAAGGTGAAAGCATGAGAAATAGACAATCAGCACGAATAATGCGTTGATGCCTATCCCGTGCTTTTTTAAAGTGGCAGCAATCTAAGGGACGGTCCTGATGTCACTATCCAGTTTGAATGAACGGTCAAAATCCATCTTCCGCCAGATTGTGGAAACCTATCTGGAAACGGGAGACCCTGTTGGCTCGCGCACCATCAGCCGCGCCGACGGCATCGATGTGTCGCCCGCTACCGTGCGCAATGTGATGTCTGATCTCGAGGAATTCGGCCTTCTGGCATCACCGCACACATCGGCCGGGCGCATTCCTACGGATTTTGGTCTGCGGTTTTTCGTGGATGGCCTGATGGAAGTGGGCAACCTCACGAAAGAGGAGCGCGCCTCCATCAAAGGCCAGTGCGCTGCCACTGGCCGGTCGCTCGAGGATGTGCTTTCGGATGCCACCAAGGCGCTTTCGGGGCTATCGCGGTGCGCGTCTGTGGTGATGGTGCCCAAACAGGACCTGACGGTTAAACATATCGAATTTGTGCCCATCGCGCCCGGCCGTGCCCTCGTGGTGATGGTGTCCGAGGATGGCAGCGTCGAAAACCGCATCATCAATGTGCCTGTGGGCCTGCCGCCATCTGCCCTCGTGCAGGCTGGCAATTATCTGAGCGCCCGGCTTGTGGGTCGCTCGTTTGATCAGGTACGCGGCGGCATTCAGGACGAACTTTCGAACCGGCAAGCCGAGCTGGACGCGCTGACATCCAAGGTGGTGGATGATGGCCTTGCCCTGTGGGCGGGGGACAAAGGGTCTGCCTCGCTTCTGATATCCGGGCAGGCAAACTTGCTTGAAAATGTACAGGCAGCGGAGGATCTTGAGCGCATTCGCCAGCTTTTTGACGAGCTTGAACGCAAAAAAGACTTGATCAAACTGATGGAACTCGCCAAAGACGGTCGCGGTGTGCGCCTGTTCATTGGGGCGGAGAATAATTTATTTTCGCTTTCGGGTTCATCTCTCGTTGTCTCTCCCTATATGAACGGGGCGAACAATATTGTAGGGGTGATTGGCGTGATCGGCCCAACCCGGCTGAATTACGCGCGCATCGTCCCGATGGTGGACTATACCGCACGGGTGATTGGCCGCATGCTATAGGGCATTGCGCCGTCTGTGCCACAGAAAATGATGAGTGAAGAGAAGAGTTCAATGAGCGAAAACGAAACAAACCAGGCACCGGAAGAGCAGCCACAGGATGCTGCTGAAGCCGCCGAAGCGACAGCCGAAGACACTGGCGCCGCCGCGCCCGAGGAAGATGTTGTCGCCCAGCTGAAATCCGAAGTGGCCGATCTGAAAGACCGTCTGCTACGCGCCGTGGCGGAAACGGAAAACGTGCGCCGCCGCGCCGAGAAAGACAAGGCAGACGCAAGCGCTTATGGCGTGACCGCTTTTGCGCGCGATATGCTGAATGTGTCAGATAACCTGCGCCGTGCGCTTGATTCTGCGCCTACTGAAGTAACAGAAGACCTTAAGGGCTTCGTTGAGGGCGTGGATATGACAGAGCGTGAACTGCTAAATATCCTGGAGCGCCACGGCATCCGCAAGGTTGAGCCGGAAGTGGGTGAGAAGTTCGATCACCAGTTCCATCAGGCCATGTTTGAGGTGCCAACCAACGAACACACACCCGGCAGTGTGATGCAGGTTGTGGCCGCGGGCTATGTGATCAAGGATCGCCTCCTTCGCCCTGCGATGGTGGGTGTGGCCAAAGGCGAAGTCCAGAAAGTGGATACGGAAGTTTAATCCCGCGCCAGCTTGAATACAGAAACAAAAAAGCCCCGCACACTTGGCGGGGCTTTTCTTTTGAAATCGCTTCTGTACCGAGCGTCATACCGGCGAAGGCCGGTATCTTCTGAAAAGAAGGCGCATAAATTATTGAGGCCCCGGCCTGCGCCGGGGCGACAGCTTTGCTTAGGCGACGGCCTCGCCTGCGATCGCTTTTTCCACAAGCGCAAGGCTTTCCTTGATGCCGTAAAGTGCGATGAAGCCGCCCATGCGCGGGCCCTGGCTTTGGCCAAGAAGCACTTCATAGCAGGCCCCGAACCAGTCGCGCAGGTTTTCAAACTGGGCGTCTTTGCCGGCGGAATAAACCTCCGTCATGATCACTTCAGCGTCTGTCTCCGATGGGTCCAGCGCTTCAAGGCGCAATTTCAGGCTTTCAAACGCAGCCTTCTCCTGTGGTTCCGCAAGACGGTATGATTTGGTTGGTTTTACAAAGTCATCATAGTAGCGGATGGCATAGTCCATCAGGCGGTCCAGCTCAGGGTATGTTTCGGCGTCCGCGCCTTCTGCATAACGGCTGACAAAACCCCAAAGCGTTTCCTTGTCTTCCGCGTTGGCGGCAGACACAAGATTGAGAAGAAGCGCGAAGGAAACCGGCAGTTTATATTCCGGCACCTCGCCGCCATGGATGTGCCATGCCGGGCTTTTGTAGCGTGCGCCTTCGTCCTGTTCACGGAATTTTTCAGCAAACGTATAATATTCATCCACTGCTTTCGGGATCACATCGAAATACAGCCGCTTGGCTTTTTTCGGCGCCTGGAACATGTAGAGGGACAGGCTTTCGGGGCTCGCGTACGCCAGCCATTCTTCAATCGTCAGGCCGTTGCCTTTGGATTTGGAGATTTTCTTGCCTTCCTGATCGAGGAACAGCTCATAGTTAAAGCCCTCTGGTGGCTTGCCACCCAGGATGCGTCGGATGATGGAAGAAAGCTTCACACTTTCGATCAGGTCAGATCCTGCCATCTCATAATCCACATCAAGCGCGTCCCAGCGCATGGCCCAGTCTACCTTCCACTGGCATTTTACCTTGCCGCCGGTGACTTCGGTTTCAAACCGTTTGCCTGCTTCATTCTCGAAAGAAATGATGCCGGCTTCCGGGTCTTCCACACGCACAGGAACCTGCAGCACAATGCCTGTATCCGGGCAAATGGGCAGGAACGGGCTGTATGTCTGGCGGCGTTCTTCGCCAAGGGTTGGCAGCACCACATTGATCACTTTGTCGTAAAGCTTGCAGATTTTCAGCAGCGTTTCGTCAAACTGGCCAGACTTGTAGCACTCGGTCGCGGAATAAAACTCATAGTTAAAGCCGAACTGGTCAAGGAAAGCACACAGGCGGGCGTTATTATGCGCGCCAAAGCTTGCATGTGTACCAAACGGGTCCGGCACCTGGGTAAGCGGTTTGTTGAGCGCGCCTGCCAGCAGTTCCTGGTTCGGCACGTTGGATGGCACTTTGCGCAAGCCGTCCATATCGTCCGAGAAACAGATCAGCTTTGTCGGGATATCGGAGATTTCCTGAAACGCCCGCATCACCATGGTTGTACGGGCTACTTCACCAAAGGTTCCGATATGCGGCAGGCCAGACGGGCCATAACCGGTTTCAAAGAGCACATAGCCCTTATCCGGAGCGCCCGATTTATACCGTTTGACCAGCTTCTCCGCTTCCTGGAAAGGCCAGGCTTTGGATGCAAGGGCGAGGTCAATGTTACCGGTCATAATCGTTACCTTCTCTGGTAGTTGAATTCAGCCGCGGACGCTATGGTTTCCGGGGGCTTTCGTCAAGATATATAAGATTTTCCACCACGCAACATATTCACCTGTTTTTTGGCGCATACCGCCGCTATGCTCCGGCCCATGGAAGACCTTGTTGTTAGTGCAGAGATGAAAGGTGCAGACCTGACCACACTACCGGTTGCGGTGGTGGGGGCCAGAAGTGTGCAGTTTCTCTCGGCCGATGGCGAGTTTGAGCGGCTTTCGCTTGAGGATGCGGCCGAACGCATATCGGGCACACCACACCTGATGGTGAACCGGGTGATGGCCGCGCGGCGGCTCGGGTTGCCGCCCATCCGGGCATTTGATGCCCTTGAATTATATGCGTTTGTGAGGCCTGCGCGCTACTGTTTGCCCACGGTTCAGGGGCTGATGTCAGCCCTGCATCTCGATAAACCGTTGGAGTCGGACGAGGACAAATGCCTTGCCATTCAGGCGGTGGCGGAACGCTTGCTTCTGGAGATGGAAGCCCAGACCTACGCCTACCGGGCGGGCGGCTCGAAAGTGGCCATGATGATGGCGCGCGCGGGTTGGACTTGGGGGCCTTATGTTCTGAAGTCCATCGGCATGTATGCGGACAACAGCCGCGAAGACGGCCTGCTGGTCTGGACAGCCCTCACGGAATGGGAAGATGGCGCCCCGCCGCCCCCGCCCGGTGATGAAGCGGTGGAGCCTGAAGAAAGCCAATCCCGCCTTCAGGATCTGTTGGGCGAAGGGTCGGAAAAGCGGGAAGGCCAGCACCGATATGCTGCCGCTGCCACCCATGCGTTCCGTCCGCGCGAATTCGAGGATGGCCCGAACCTGCAGCTGTTGGAGGCGGGCACAGGCACCGGCAAAACGCTGGGCTACATCGCGCCAGCCAGTGTCTGGAGCCAGAAGAACGACGGCGCTGTGTGGCTATCCACCTACACAAAAAACCTGCAGCGACAGCTGGATCAGGAACTGTCGAAACTTTATCCGGACCCAAAGGTGAAGGCCAAGCGCGCCGTGATCCGCAAGGGCCGCGAGAATTACGCCTGCCTGCTCAACATTGAGGAAACCCTGCGTGCGGTGATGCAGCGTGCGGGCATGAATGCGTCCCAAGGGATGGACCGGGACCAGATCCTGATGGGACTGGTGGTTCGCTGGGCGCGTTTCACCCGTGATGGTGACATGATCGGTGGTGATTTCCCCAGTTGGCTGGGTGCGCATTTTGGCGCGGGCCGCATCGCGGGCCTGACGGACAGGCGCGGCGAATGCCTCTATTCCGCCTGCGCCCATTTCCGCAAATGTTTTGTGGAAAAGACGGCGCGCAAGGCCAAACATGCCGATCTGGTGGTGGCAAACCATGCGCTCGTTGTGGCGCAGGCGGCCACGCGCGGCGATGACCCGGATTTGCCGCGGCGGCTTGTGTTTGATGAAGGCCACCATGTTTTTGATGCCGCCGATAGCGCCTTCTCCGCTCACCTGACAGGACTTGAAGGGGCTGAGCTGAGGCGTTGGCTCAGGGGCAAGGAAAGCGGCGGTTCTACTCGCGCCCGCGGGCTCAAGTCCCGCCTTGATGAGCTGATCGCAGACGATATGGATGCCAAGAAGCTCCTTGATCATGTGCTGGATGCCGCAAGCCTTCTGCCATCGGATAACTGGCTGGGGCGGGTAACGGGTGCGGCGGCCATGACCCGGTTTGAAACTTTCCTGATGCTGGCACGCGCGCAGGTGCTTGCCCGTGCAGACGGGAAGGAGGGCCCCTATGGGCTGGAGGCCACCACAAATGATCCGGTGGAAGGGTTAGTGGATGCAGCGCACGCCTTGGGCGCCAGTCTGATGGAGCTTGCCAAACCCATGGCTGCGTTGGCAACGCTTCTGGTCAGGCGGCTGGATGAGGACGCTGATGTGCTCGACAGCACGTCGCGCGGGCGGCTCGAGGCCAGCGCCCGGTCGCTCAAATTGCGGGCGGACACAGTGGCCCAGTGGGCGGCCATGGCGGAAGGTTTTGGCGGGCCGGTGCCGGAAGATTTTGTGGAATGGCTGATGCTGGACCGCGCCTTTGGTCGGGATCGGGATGTGGGCCTCTGCCGCCACTTTATTGATCCCACCAAACCTTTTGCCGACATAGTTCTTGAGAACGCGCACGGCGTAGTGATTACTTCGGCCACACTGCGCGACAAGGCGGCGGATGCCGATAACTGGCAAAGCGCTGATATGCGCACGGGCGCTCAGCATTTGCTCGTTCCTCCCAAGCGGCTTGGGGTGGCGTCACCCTTCGATTATCAGGCGCAAACCAAGGTGTTGATCGTGGGCGATGTAAACAAACATGATGCCGTTCAGGTGGCATCTGCCTACCGGTCGCTTTTTATGGCTTCGGGCGGTGGGGCGCTGGGGCTGTTTACCGCCATCAATCGGCTGCGCACGGTGTATGACGCTATCGTGGGGCCGCTCGAGAGCATGGATATCCCGCTCTATGCCCAGCATGTGGACCCGGTGGATACCGCAACACTGGTCGATATTTTCCGAGATGAGGCCCACGCCTGCCTTCTGGGTACTGATGCCGTGCGGGATGGTGTGGATGTGCCCGGCGAAAGCCTGCGCCTGATCGTGTTCGACCGGGTGCCCTGGCCCCGACCCACGCTTCTGCATCGTGCGCGGCGTGCGGCTTTCGGTGGGCGGGAATATGACGAGATGCTCACGCGGCTAAAACTCTCGCAGGCGTATGGCAGGCTGGTCCGGCGCGCAAGCGATCGCGGCATCTTCGTGATGCTGGACGGGCAAACGCCAACCCGGCTCCTTGAAGCCTTGCCCGAAGGGGTGGCGGTGGAACGGGTGGGGCTTGCCGATGCGGTGAAAACCGTGTGTGAATTTTTTAATGAAGACGCGCCTGCCTAAAGCATTTTCCTTGTGTGATGTTCGGGCGCTGGGGTAGTCTTCCGGGCAACTGAGAGGAGTATTTTATGTCGACCATTAGCCCAGAAACCGCGCTTGTCTATATTATGGTGACAGTGTCCGCATCTGACGATGAAATGACGGATAGCGAACTGAACCGCATGACTGGCGTGATCGGCTACCTGCCTGCATTCCGTAACTATAATATCGAGCGCCTGCGCACCGATACAAACACTTGTATCGAGTTGCTGCAAAGCGAAGAGGGCCTTGATGCCGTTCTGGGGCTGATCGATGAAGCCGTGCCGGATAGCCATATCGATCTGGTATATGGCCTTGCCTGTGAAATTGCGGCGTCCGATGGATCATTGAGCCAGGAAGAATTGCGCCTCTTGGAGATGTTCCGCCACTATTTCGATATCGATCGCCTGACCGCAGCAGCGATCGAACGGGGTGTGGCCGCACGGCAGAAAACATTTTCCTGACAGAACACAATCATCAGCGTGGCTGATGCAGGGGTGCCTTTGGGCGCCCTTTTTTGTGGGCCGGATTTTTTGTCAGTCCTGATAGGCTGGAAGGGCACGCCAATGCTCGATGCCTGTAAAGGCCGAAACGGCTCCTACGGCTGTTTCTATGGCCTTTTTATCGTTTGCCTCCAATGCCTGCCTGAGACCTTGCGCTCGTTCTTTCAGGAGCGCTTCGGCAGCATCTTGGGGAGAGAGGGAGGCAAACACCGTGAAAGCCTCCAACGCTTGGTGCCGCTCGCGTTTTTTCCCAAGAGCCAGGAATTTGATATATTCAAGCCTGACGGCAATGTTGTTCGGAGCCAAAGCTACAGCCTTTTCCAGATAATGCCGCGCTTTCGACCTTCGCCCACCCAAGAACAGTCGCGCCAGGAAGCCAGCCTCAGCCACTTGCGTATGCCAACCACCGAGGGCGGCATTCAGCTCTGGATAGTCATCCCAGACAACTAAATGCTCTTCAAGGAGCGAACGACATTGTTTGGCGAGAGAGGGCTTTCTCAGGCGTTTGCCCTCCAGCCCTAACCCGATAGCATAGCTGATGTGGGCGTCGATCATCTGTGGATCGGACTTGATCGCTGCGGCGCAATGATCAAGTGCGCCGTGAAGGGCCCTCGCGGCAGCATCGCCTTCTCGGAAAAAACCACCGATCACCAGGAGTGTCTGGCAGGCACCAAACCGCGCTTCCGCCGACGGGCCCGCATCAAGATAAGACTTTAGCGCCCCCTCATAATCGCCTGTCCTGTAGGCTTCCCGCGCGCCAGCAAGATCGGCCCGCGCCGGCAGGCTGAATACAAGAAGCAGAAAAAGCATCATGCGGACCATGGAACCAACCTAGCAGGGCAAAGCTGAACACAGCCCGAACGGATACTCAGGCGCGCCAGAATGTGGGTGAAAACAACACGAGCACCGAGAAAACCTCCAGCCGCCCGATCAGCATGCCAGCGGACAGGAGCCATTTTGCTGTGTCTGACAGGCTTTGGAAATTGCCCGAGGGCCCCACAACGTCACCAACACCGGGGCCAACATTGGCCATCGCGGTGCCCACGGATGACAGCGATGTGGTCCAATCCTCACCGGTTGAGGCCACCCCGATTGACAGAACGATGAAAATGCCCATGAAAAACATCAGGAATGTCATAACCGAGCTGCGCACATCGTCTGGAATTGGCCGGCCATTATACCGCGCGACAAAAACACCGTTTGGCTGCAACGTATGTTCGATCCAGCTGCGCATGGATTTCAGCAGCACCTGAAAGCGGAACACTTTGATACCGCAGCTGGTGGACCCGGCGCAGCCGCCAATGAACATCACAAAGAAAAACAGGGTGACGGAGAAAGCCCCCCACTGGCCATAGTCAGTGGAGGCATAGCCGGTACCTGTAAGCACAGAGATGATATTGAAACTGCCGTAACGCCAGGCTTCCGCAACCGTGAAATCTTTCCAGATCACCAGCCAAATGGTGACAAGCGCGCAAAGAAAAGCAACAAGAACGAGAAAACCGCGAGTTTGTTCATCCCGCCACAGGGCGATGGGGCGCCCGCGCAGCACTTGCAGGAACAAGAGGAATGGCATGGAGCCTATGATCATGAATACAAGCGTGATCATATCGATTGCATAACTGTCGAAATAGCCGATGGACGAATCTGATGTCGAAAAGCCCCCCGTTGAAATCGCTGTCATGGCGTGCGTGAGCGCTTCAAACGGGGTCATGCCTGCGAGGATATAGAGAAACATGCACAGTGCTGTGAAGGCGACATAAAGCCCGCTCATGGCCACCGAAATCTGCGCGGCGCGCGGCAAAATCTTTTCAACCGTTTCAAAACTTTCCACCTTGAAAACCTGCATACCACCCACCTGCAGCATGGGCAGCACGGCAACCGCCATCACCACAATCCCGATGCCACCAAACCACTGAAGGAGCGCCCGCCACAGGAGGATGCCGGGCGGCGCATGATCAAGGCCCGAAATTACAGTGGAGCCCGTGGTCGTGAGCCCGCTCATGGCCTCGAAATAGGCATCAGTGAAGCTGAGGTCCAGCTCCGAGAATGCCATCGGCAAAGCGGCGAAAGCCGGCAGCACAGCCCATGCCAGCGTGGTCACGAGGAAGGCCTGCCTGAGGTTCAGCGCATCCCCCGTATCGCGGGTGGACAGGATCAGCATGCCGCCGATCATGGCGGTCAGGAACAGCGCAATCGTGAATGTTTGCCAATCCGGGTTGCCCACGGCCAGATCCGTGAGCGCGGGCAGGATCATGCCACCGGCCAGCAACAGGATCAGCGCACCAAGCGTATAGAGAACGGGTCTTAGGTCGATCACGACAGGATTTCCGGTACGGCCCCCAATTGAAACGGCGCCCCCCGTTGTATCCTAGTTGATATGAAGGGACGTATGAGGACTATCCAGCGAAAAGGCCGGAATTTCAACATCAAAGGTGCCGCCGTCGGCGCGGCGCATCTCGTAACTGCCGCGCATAAAGCCCGAAGAAGTGCCAAGCGGTGTGCCGCTTGTGTAGATAAAATGGTGGCCGGGTTCAATAAGGGGTTGTTCGCCGACAACGCCTTCGCCCTGCACCTCATGCACGCCGCCGATACCATCAGTGATGATCCAGTGCCGGTTGAGAAGTTTCACCGGCACTGCACCATTGTTGGTGATCTTGATCCTGTAGGCCCAAACAAACTGGCCGTCTTCAGGCTCTGATTGTTCGTTCAGATAATAGCTTTGCACCGCCACATGGACACCAGCTGTCTCTGCCTCAAAAGTGAGAACGCCGTCGATGAGATCGTCTTCCTGATGGTCCATGGGTACTCCGTGCACGTGGATGATTACACGCCAGCCTTATCCAGCGCCTGCATCACATCCTGAACCAGATCGTCTGCATCCTCAAGCCCTACGGAGAAACGAATAAGCCCCGGCGTGATGCCCAGCTCAAGCCTGTCTTCTTCCGCCAGTGCCTTATGGGTGGTGGACCAAGGGTGCGTGGCGATCGAACGGCTGTCCCCCAGGTTGTTGGAAATATCCGCAATCTCGAGGCTGTTCATAAAGGTAAAGGCCTGATCCCGCCCGCCCGGAAGCTCGAACACCACCATGGTACCGCCCCGATCCATCTGCGAGAAGGCAAGGTTTTTCTGAGTGAAGGTTGGCAGGTTCGGGTGCCGGGTATCTGTCACACGTGTGGCCACGGCAGCGGCGACCTTCTCGGCGTTATCGCACATGCCGTTCACTCTGAGGCCCAGGGTTTCAAGCCCCTTCAGGTTCACCCATGCATTGAAGGGCGACATGGCGCACCCTGTGTGCCGGTAATAGGCATAGAGATGCTCGTCATCAAATTCCTGGCTGCACAGCACGATCCCGCCCAGGCAGCGGCCCTGCCCGTCGATATGTTTTGTGGTGGAATAGGCCACAATATCGGCGCCCAGCTCCATCGGGCGCTGCAGCACCGGCGTGGCAAACACATTATCCACCACCAGAAGCGCGCCATTTTCGTGGGCCAGATCTGCCAGTGCGCGGATATCCACGATCTCAAGCGTCGGGTTCGCAGGTGTTTCAGTGAACAGGATTTTGGTGTTGGGGCGAATGTTCGCCTTCCATGCCGAAATATCCGTGCCGTCTACCACTGTGGTTTCGATGCCAAGGCGCGGCAGGTAGGTGTCCAGCAGCCAGCGGCAAGAGCCAAATAGCGCGCGCGCCGCCAGCACATGATCACCTGCCTTCAGGCTGGCCATCAAGGCGGCAGTCATCGCGGCCATGCCAGTACCTGTGGCACGGCCCACCTCGGCGCCTTCCATCAGCGCCATGCGTGCTTCGAACATGGCAACGGTCGGGTTTGTCTGGCGCGAATAGGTAAAGCCTTCTTCGCGGCCATCAAAGCGTGCTTCGGCCACTTCGGCGGTTTCATAGGTGAAAGCGGACGTCAGGAACATGGCCTCTGACATTTCCCCCAGCTCCGAGCGCATGGACCCCGCGCGCACCATCTGGGTCTGGCGAGCCCATTTTGATGTGATGCTGCGGTCTGTACCGGTGCGGTTCTTCATGGTCTGTCTCCTGCACACTCTTCAGGGGGTTGTCATTTGCATACACTATGCCTGCGTCTTGATGCGCCGGGACCTTCCGCCACGTCAAGACAAAGCTTTGGCGCGCAGTCTATCATTTCTTGCCGTTCGGAGAAGCTATCGTTAATGCGGGCTGTCGTTTTTCAGTCGCCGAGCTTTGTAGTTGTTGCTTGTTCCAACGAATGTCAGGCCCATTGTTTTTCCGTCTTTTCCCGTGTCAAAAATGAATCGCTGGCCTCCTACCCACCCGCGCAGATGGAAAATAGAGGGTGACAGAGGTTGTAGTTCCGAAAAGAAGTCTCCTTTGTTACGGGCGAATAGTTTGCCATCTTCAAGGGCAATTTCCACACGCACGCCGTCAGTATAAAGATAGCGGCCTTCTAAAGCCGAGAGCTGATCGTGGGACAGGGATACCATGTCCATCAATTCGGTTGCCAGCGTCCGCCGGACAAACATTTCGCGCCCCCGCGGATTGTCTGCGCTGCGGGTAAAGTCGTTCCAGAAGGCGATGGTTTGCGGGTCCTCTGCCATGGCTTCATAGCTTTGGCCCGCATCCTTGAGGGCTTTGATATGGTTTATCCAGTCGTCCAGCAGGGTGCGCTGGTGGATTACATCTTCAATGCGGGAAAGTTTGCCGTGGCCTGGCACGATCAGGGTTTTTGGGTCGGCCAGCGCCTCGGTCTTGTCATAAACTGCGCTCTGCCCTTCATATCCGCCACTGTAGAAACTGGGGTGCCAGCCCTCGTTATAGGCGTCGCCTGTGAAGATCACATTGTCTTGGGGCAGATGAATGAGTGTGTCTTCAAAGCTGTGGCTTTTGAAGCCATAGAGCATCACCGTTTGGCCGCCGAAGGTCAGGGTTAGCGTGTCCTCATAAGTGCGGGTATAGAGCACGTTCGAGTAGGCCACGTTGGCCTGCAGGATAATCTCGGCGCCCAGGTTCTGAAAATGTGTGTTTGCGCCCGTGTGATCGCCGTCACCATGGGTGCTTATCACATGGGTCACGGGTTTGTCGGTGATGGTGGCAAGGGTGGCCAGAAGCATGTCTTTGGCGTCCGGCAGCATGGTATCGATCAGAAGCACACCGGTGCCTGATACCAGTACGCCCACGTTGCTGCCGTCATCCTCGCGGGCTTCGATCACATAAAAATGGTCTGATATTTTATGTACAGGCAAGGTCGCCGCGGGCACGGCCTTCACACTCGCGTAGGCAAACATAAGGGCGCCCAACAGCCCAGCAAGCAGGTTTTTCATCTTATTCCCCATCTATTATCCCTGAATGACGCCTTTTACCGTGGCAGTTGGGCGCGCGCCACCCCCTCAGCGACAAAGCGGTTTCTATGCAGGTTCGGGCGTTTCGGGGGAATAGACATTGGCCGCTATCATTCGCTTGCTTTTGGGAGGCGCTGTCGTTAATGGTGAGGCGACCAGCCTTGGTGCATGCGGGCGTAGCTCAATGGTAGAGCAGAAGCTTCCCAAGCTTAAGACGAGGGTTCGATTCCCTTCGCCCGCTCCAATCTTCTGATCCTTTGGCTTGCCCCATCGTTTCTTCCCCGCTAAACCCTCAGAAAAGCAATTTCTGAAATTAAGGGGAGCAATCATGGACCTTACAATCTGGCATAACCCGCGCTGCAGCAAATCCCGCCAAACACTGGCGATCCTCGAGGAAAAGGGCCTCGCCCCCACCGTGCGCCTGTATCTGGAAGACGCACCAAGTGAAGCGGAAATCAAAGACGCACTCTCCAAGCTTGGCATGGATGACCCGCGCGCGCTGATGCGCAAAGGGGAAGCGGAATATAAAGAAGGTGGCTGTGCCGATTTGGAAGGTGATGCGCTTATCAAAGCCATGCATGCCACGCCTAAACTGATCGAACGCCCGATTGTGTTTAACGCTGGCAAGGCCAAGATCGGCCGCCCACCGGAAGGTGTGGTTGATATTCTCTAGAAAAGACCAAGGCCCCGAACAATGACGGGGCCTTTTGTTTTTCATGGCTATTGGTGCCTCAGAGCTATTTCATTGGTTCCAGCCAATAGGACCGCGCTTCCTGCACATGGGTTTTCACGGCCTTTTCCAGTTTGGTGAAGTCTGGATCATCAAACAGGCCATGAGCATCGCCCACTTCCCAGATTTCCACCAGATTTGGGGCAGCCACCATCTCCACATCATCAGCCAGGCCGGTCGACGCCATCACACCATGACGCATGATGATGGCCTGTGTGTTGTGCCTTGCCCAGATGGCCTCGCCGCTTTCCAGCAGCTTTTCAACAGCCTTGAGGGATGCGTCCGCGGGATCATTCAACCAGCTAACAGAAAGAAGCTGATGGCCTTTCGCATGCGCCTTCGGCATGAAAGGGCCGTCAGTGAAAGTCACAAAATGATGGTCAAGCGCACCAACAAGCGCCGGGAAAATGGCATGGAACGCCGGATCGGTGAAAAACTTCTGGAAAGTGGCTTGGTCAGGCGCGGTGCCAAAGCTGATGTAATCCACCTTCTGATCAGCACTCTGGTGTGCCACTTTAAAAACCTGAAGTGTTAGCCCGTGTTTGGCCATAATGGGCGTCAGCGCATGGATATAGTCGCGGAACGCCTTGTCGTGGGCGGGTTTATTGTCTGCCTTCAGGCTATTGAAGCCAATATAATGAATTTGGTGACCGTTTGTCGGCATGTCATCGGCTTTCAGGCCGGACATGCTCAAAAGCAAACTTGTCAGGATCAGTAATAAACGCATGGGGTTCTCCTGTTACTATTGCGGAGAATGAAACCCACTCGACATCATCATCCAACCCGCTTCTGGCTGAACGGGCATAATGTGTGGGTGGATGGGAGGATTGGGTTATTCGTTCGGCAGGCTTCTCTCAAGCCGCGGGTACCAGATGGCCTGGGTAAGGCCGCGCATGCCCAGGAACACCAACAGCGCCAGCCACAGGCCCACAAGGCCGAAGCGATCCGCCAGCGGGCCGATCGAGGGGATGAAAACCGCCACGGATACTGCGATGGTGCCAAACATGGCGCGCCCGGCGGTGGCGCCGATATAGACACCGTCATACTGGTAACACCAGGCACCGATGAGCGGAAGCAGCACGATCACGGGCAATACGCTGATGGCGGCTGCGCGCACGCTTTCCAGGTCTGTCAGCGCGTTGATAAGCGCCGCGCCGCCCAGATAGAAGGCGGCAGCATAAACAAGCGCCATCACACCCGACCACAGAAGGCCATATTTCACCCATGTTCGAAAATCGTGCCGCACACCTTTTCCGAACGCAGCGCCTGCCAATGCTTCGGAAGCATAGGCAAAGCCGTCTAGCCCCAGCGCGATCAGCATCATGAAGGTATTGAGTACCTGGTGAGCCGCCAGGGCGACCTCGCCCAAAGCGGCGGCCTCGCGGGTGAGAAGCGCGAACGCCAGAATAAGCAAGAGCGTGCGCACAAAAATGAAGCCATTCACGCTCATCAATCGTTTGATCTTGGCCGGTTTATAGGTTTCTGCTTCGGTAAGTGCGTGCTTGATGGCGGCAAAGCCAAGCGTGCGGCTGATGAAGAAAATGCCCATAAGGACAGCCAACCATTCGGCCAGAAGCGATCCAAGCGCCACGCCCGCGACCCCCATATCGAAACCCAGTACAAACAAAAGGCTGAGGGCGGCGTTGGCGATATTCAGCGTCAGCTGCAGATATAACGACAGTTTGGCGCGTGCGGTGCCGATCAGGAAACCATTGATGCCCAGCCCCAGAAGCGCGGCAGGGATCGCCCACAGACGAATATCGAAATAGGTATCAAACAGCGGGAGAATGTCTTCAGGCGGTGCAAGGAAACTGAGCGCGGCCTGCCGGAACGGCGTGGCGGCCGCTATGAACAAGAGGCCGATCAGCATGGCCAACAAGGTTACCCGCACCATAATGCGGGCGATCTGGCCTTCGTCTTCCTGCCCATGGGCTTGCGCCACCAGCCCTGTGGTGCTCATGCGCAGGAAGCCGCACGCCCAGAAGACATAACTGAAAAGCAATGCCCCTACACTCACCGCTGCCAGATATTGCGGGCCCGGCAGGTGGCCGACGATCCAGGTATCCACAAGGCCCACAAGGGGGGCCGAACTGTTTGCGATGATGGCCGGGCCGGCGATGGCCCAAATGCGTTTATGTGGATGGCTGAGGGTCCGGGCGCTCATTGGCTATGCCCATTGGGTCACAAAAGGGTACAAAAAGGGCACTATGAAATGCCGATCTGTGCCCTTTTTTACTGTTGTGCCCCGTGTGTCCATCTGCGCCCTGTTCAATGGCCGGTATCTATTCCGGCGCGCGACCAACACCCACATAGGTGAAGCCTGTCATGTCCGCGTTTGCGTAGATATTGCGCAGGTCCACGAGCGTTGGTGTTTTCAGAAGCGATTTCACGCGCGCCATGTCAAGCGCCCGGAACTGGTTCCATTCTGTCAGGATAACAAGCGCGTCAGCGTCTGCCATAATGTCATATGGGTCTTCTGAAAGTGTAATGTTTTCAAACATTTCCGCCGCCTCTTCCATACCTTTCGGATCGTGTGCGGCAATGGAAGCGCCCGCTTTCTGAAGAGCCGGGATGATATCAAGCGACGGGCTTTCGCGCATGTCGTCGGTATTGGGTTTGAAGGTCAGGCCAAGGATGGCGATTTTTTTGCCGTCAACAGCGCCGCCACACGCGCGGATGATCTTGTCTGCCATCGCGCGTTTGCGTTCTTCGTTTACTTCAACCACAGATCTCACAATCCGCATTGGCACCTGATGTTCGTCTGCCGTGCTCACCAAAGCTCTGGTGTCCTTGGGGAAACAGCTGCCGCCATACCCTGGGCCCGCATGCAGGAATTTGGATCCAATGCGGCTATCAAGCCCGATCCCGCGTGCAACTTGTTGCACATCGGCGCCCACTTTTTCACAAAGGTCAGCCATTTCGTTGATGAAGCTGATTTTGGTCGCGAGGAAGGCGTTGGCAGCATATTTGATTACTTCTGCAGTCTCGCGGCTTGTGAAGAGAACGGGCGTTTCATTCAGGTAAAGCGGGCGATACAGCTCGCGAAGCACCTCTTGCGCCCGGTCGCTATCAGCGCCACACACTACCCGGTTGGGGCGCATGAAGTCTTCAATCGCAGCGCCTTCGCGCAGAAACTCTGGGTTTGACGCCACGTCAAACAGGCTTTCATCCAGCTTGGCCGCCAGCCGCTCGCGAATGCGCGCACCCGTACCCACCGGTACGGTGGATTTGGTTACAACCACTGTATAGCTGTCGATATAGTCTGCGGCCTCATCCACCGCGGCGAAAACATACTGCAGGTCTGCGTGGCCATCGCCCCGTCTGCTGGGCGTGCCAACGGCGATAAAGACCGCTTCCGCGCCACGCATTGCGTCCTTGAGGTCAGTGGTGAAATGCAGGCGCCCGCCTGTGCGGTTTTTTGAAACGAGCGTGTCGAGGCCCGGCTCATAAATGGGCATGATATCGTTGTTGAGGGCCTCGATCTTTTTCGGGTCCTTGTCAACGCATGTTACCTCATGGCCGAATTCGGAAAAGCAGGTGCCGGACACCAAGCCTACATAACCAGTTCCAATAACAGCAATTTTCATGGGCGAGCTTCCTCAATCACTTGGTTTGGCTGCCTTTCTTGCAGCTTCTTCGGGCATCGTCAATGCCGCATGCCTTAGCCCGAGCATATTACGGTTATGTGATGGCAAAAAATGGATATTCGCATTTTATGGCGAAGGATATTGCCGCCACAGGGCGTATCATGGTCAACTATGTGAGAATGTGTAAAGCCAAGAGAGTATAACTTGCGGCCCGGTAACAATGAATTGGACGACGAGACGCTGGTTGCTTCTGTAGCCTTGGCGGACAGGGGTGCCTATGCTGTATTGGTGCAGCGGCACGCCATGCGATATCGTGCGCTTGCGTTCCGCATGATGGGTGATATGGCGCAGGCAGAGGATATTGTGCAGGAAGCCTTCACCAAACTGTGGACACATGCGTCCAGGTTTGATGGAGCAAAGGCAAAGTTCACAACATGGTTCCACCGTATTGTTGTGAACCGGTGCCTTGACGAAAAGCGAAAACGCCGGTTGGATCCGCTTCCTGAAGGATTTGATCAGGCAGACGATTGCGCAACCGCGGAAGAGGCCTTGGCGTCAGAAGGTGCGGCGCATGAGATTCGGGCTGCTGTTGAAACTTTGTCGGACCGGCAAAAAACGGCGGTCATATTGAGTTATTTTGATGGTTTGTCGAACCAGGATGCTGCCGACACCATGGAGTTGAACATCAAGGCTTTTGAAAGCCTGCTTGTTAGGGCTAGGGCAAAACTGCGGGAACAGCTGATGCAGGAGAAACACAGCTTGATCACCGCACTTGGACAGGAGGGCTAGGAACATGAAGCCCATGACCGTGGAAGAATTTGAACTTTTGAGAGTGCGTTATGGAAGCGACACCAGCCTTTGGCCTGAGGATAAAAGGGTTGCCGCCGAAGCTTTTCTTGCCTCGGAAGAAGGGGCTTTGTTTGAAGCGTCCGAACGCGCGCTCGATGAGCTAATGCGGAAGGATCAAAGGGGTGATCTGCAAGGTGATGTTGAGGCCGATGCTTTTCTTAGCCGGCTGCTGGATATTCCAGCAACCAATAGCCAGCAAATAGCTGATGTGCACCAACCGTCTTCCCGGAATGGTTTCTTTGCCTTGTTGGAGGATGTGCGGTCGTTTTTCTCGCCTCTCGCTCTGGCGGCACAGGGGGGCGCGTTTGCGGTTGTTTTGGCGTTGGGTGTCTTTGTTGGCTCTGGGACTGCAGAAGTTGAAACTATGACGCTGGACCTAAGCTCGATGTATTTTTCCAGCGACGCAGATCTTTATTTTGGAGAGGGTGAATAATGAACAGCAAGACAAAGTGGCTTCTGCTTATTCTCGGCCTTTCAATGGCAATCAATGTATTTGTGCTGGGTATGACGCTGGGCCGGGAATTCAAGCCTGTTCACGGCCCAATGGGGGGCCCAAGAGAACTTGCGGAGTTCAACCTGCGGCGATTGGCATCCTATCTTCCTGAGGATCAACAAAGCGAATTAAGGGCCATTCTTGGCAAACATCGGGAAAATTTGCGTGGGCAGTTCCGTGCCATGCGGGAACGGGAAGAAAAAATCAGGGCATTGCTGTTTGCTGAAACGGTTGACCTAGAAGCGCTGGAAGCCTTGCTGGAGGCTCAAGAAGAGGGGATGAATGCGCTTAAGGCACCGGTCAGGTCTATCATACTGGATGTCGTCGCAAAGCTGGATCAAGAGACACGGCAGAAACTGGCAATGGACCTGTTTGAACGTTCTAAACGGCCACGCAGGGGGCCTCGTGGTGATCGCCCTGGCAGACATCCACCATTTGGGCCTGAAGGCCCACCCCCTCCTGAAGAAAGCGTGGGTACAGACGGCGCCGATGACGAATTGTAAGCTGTCTTTTACGACGGAATCCGAAAATTAGGCAAAAGGCTGGTTTTATGCTAAAATATGGCCATGACCAGTGCGAGTATATTGCCGTCGGTTGGTCCTCCGCCGCCCGGGTTCAAGCGCCCTAACGTTCCGGAGAACCTGAAGCCGAAGATTGATGACCCTGTAGAGAGGCTCTCCAGGGAGACCCCTTCTTCGTCTGGATTCCGTACGAAGGATGCTGGAAGGGAAGCGGATAAGCTGTCAGTACGCCAAGGCCAAGATGCAAAGGCAAACAGCAACACAGCTGTACAGGTACAGGTGATTGAAGGCCGTATTCCGCCATCTGCCCGTCAAACCACTGGCCCTGGCGAAGAACCCATTGTTCCCCAAGGTGTTGACGACCTTGCGGCGCCGGAAGAACAGATACAACGGGCTGGTGAGCTGTCCCCGGAGGATGAAACCTATGTGCGCGAATTACAAGCGCGTGACCGGGAAGTGCGGGCGCATGAAGCCGCACACGCAACGGCAGGCAGCGGATATACCAGTTCGCCCAGCTTCGAATATGTAACAGGGCCTGACGGTGTTCAATATGCAGTGGGTGGCCATGTGAGCATTGATACAAGCAAGGTCCCGGATGATCCTGAGGCCACGATCCAAAAGATGGAAGTTGTCCGTAGCGCTGCTCTCGCACCCGCCAGACCATCAGGACAGGATCGCGCAGTCGCAGCCGCCGCCGAACAGGCAATCAGGCAAGCACAATCTGAACTGAATGCCCAGAAATCCGCTGAACAAAAAGGCGAGGAGGCCGAAAGCCAACTTTCTGGTGGAATTGAGGCTGCGGCGGGTAACATTTCTGATTCTGAAATCCAGCCATCAGCTCTTCAGCCGCAGGTCATCAGTATTGATCTGATTGCCTGATATTCTATGGGTGTCCAGTTCCTACCGCATCCGCAATCCTTGTAAAACCGTCTGCCTTCAGAAGGTGAGCAAGGTCAGCCTTGACACGAGCAACCAGCGCTGGCCCATCATACACAAGCATCGAATATAGCTGCACCAGTGAGGCCCCGGCTCTGATTTTTGCATAGGCATCCGCGCCACTGGCGATCCCTCCGACCCCGATCAAGGGTACTTTGCCTTCAGTGGCTTTATATATTTCACCGAGAATCTTTGTGCTTGGTGCCATAAGTGGAGCGCCCGACAGGCCACCCCCTTCGCTTTTATGAGATGACTTGAGAGCCTCCGGGCGTTCAATTGTGGTGTTTGAAACGATCAAGCCGTCGATTTTCGTTGAGGTGGCAACCCCCGCGATATCTGCGATGTCGGCTTCCAGCAGATCAGGTGCAATCTTAACCAGTATCGGTACATAACCCGCCCCGGTTTTTATCTTTTCTTCACGCGCTTCTAGTACCCGCCCAATCAAATCCTCAAGGGCTGCACGGGACTGGAGTGCCCGCAAGCCAGGTGTGTTGGGGCTGGATATATTTACGGTGAAATAATCGCTCAAGCCGTATAGCTGCTTGATGCCTGAAACATAGTCGGCCGTGCGGTCTTCAGCATCCTTGTTAGCACCCACATTTGCCCCGATCGGTTTCCGGACTCCAGGAAGGGACCTGAGCTGCTTCTCAAAATAGGCTAGGCCTTCATTGTTGAAGCCGAACCGGTTGATGACGGCGCGGTCTTCCTTGAGCCTGAACAAGCGTGGCTTGTCGTTTCCTGTTTGTGGCTTTGGCGTAACGGTGCCCGCCTCGGTGAACCCGAAACCCATTTTCTGAGCGCCCATCACCGCGTCTGCGTTTTTGTCGAACCCTGCGGCCAGCCCCACCGGGTTTGTGAATGACATTCCGAAGACTTCAGTAGCGAGTATCGGATCATCCGCGCCCATCAGGAAACAACCCGTTACACCACGTTTGAGCATGCCGATCGTGAAGTTATGAGCAGCTTCCGGGTCCATCGAATGAACGAAGGGGCGAGCGAGGGGGAACAGATTGATCATGGGGCTATGTCCCTGAAGATGGTTGAAAAGTCAAAAATACCATCAGCTTGCTCAAGCCTCCTGTGGGCAATGACTGCAGCCATTGGCATTACACCATAGAGGTGGGGAAACAAATCCCCGCCGCGTGATGGCTCCCATTTAACCTGGTCAGCGGGAAGTTTATCTTCGGCGACAGCCAGGACATGCACGTTTTCACAATCAGCGAAATACCGGCGAGCGGTTTCTTCCACCTGTTTTGCGGTGGAGAAATGGATAAATCCGTCGGCTTTATCAACTGGAGCACCTGTAAAGAAAGTGGCCGTTTTGGCCGCTTGCCATTCTTGTGGGCGCAAAATCTTGTAGATGATGGATGACATGTGGCTTGAATAGGCTTCAGGGGCTCATTTTTCAAGTTCTATCGTCAGGGATTGGTTGTCACATCTTCGTCTTGTGCAGAAGAAAAGGATTCGATCCTGCAGGGCGTGCCACTACGGGTGAAAATGTCATCGAAGCGGGCACATAAACGGCCATTCACTGGCGTATAGGAAACATATTTGTGAAAATGCAATTGTGGGCAATGGCGCTTGAGGCGCATAAATACATCAGGCCCCTTATCCATGATTAGCCTGATCAGTTCATCAGACACCACTTTATACTCAGCAATATTTTGCGCATCTATGCAGGCCATGGGTTTTGGTTTGGTGTCCTCGTCAGCAGTGCAAGCTGAACCATTTATGCCCATCATGGCAAGAAACGGTAAAAGGGCTTGATAATATCGCTGCATGATACTTTTCGCTATTTGCCGGACTTCATTGCATTGAGAATGATTTCTTCTTGCTGAACCAGAGATGAATTTTAATAAGCCTCTTGTTTTGGCCCCATTTAACACCGACATTCTCTCATATATTGGGACGGTTCCCACAGGGAGGTTAACGCATGGCACATGAAATTTGGCTCTGGATAAAAGAACAGGTTGCCAGGTTTTTTGGTTTCCTTGGGCGACAGATCGTGCGCCTTTGGCGTTATCTTCTGGGTTGGCTCTCAACTGTTTCCGGAAGCACATGGCGCAAGGTAGCGATCGGAATGCCTGTTGCGTTCATCGTTTATATTCTCATCGGGATGCCGTTCGCACACCGTATTGATGACAGCCTTGAAGCAACACCGCGTACCCCTGCTGGCGGGTCACAGGTAGTTACCACGCTTGCTTACCTGGTCAAACGCGAGGCTGTGGATAATAACTGGACGCCAAATGACCCGATTTTCCTGCCAGGTTGGTGGATCGATAACACGCCCAACTTTCAGACAGGATTGATGACAGCAGTTGCGTTGTTTTCCTTCGAATTGCGTGATCAACTGGGGCGTATGCGAGGATCGAGCGCGAAGGACGATGACCTCGTGCTGGCCTCGGACAATTTATCTAAAGCACCTGATCGCTGGGTTTTTGATTTCTCAACATCCCTTTTACCGATCACACCCACTCACACTCACTACAAGGACGGTTGGAAGCGGCTGGAGGCATACAATGCCCGATTGTTATCGGGCGATGCTGTGTTCGAGCGTCGGGCAGATAATCTGCAGGCGACAATTAGCAGGATAGCCAGCGATATCGGTGGGGCATCGGACGCTTTGGACGAATATATAGCTGATAATGCGGGCGGTATGGGGATCGATTTTGGCGCTGACGACCTGTTTTACCGGGTGAAGGGCCAGATGTATGCCTATCATTTGATTCTGGATGCGCTGAAACACGATTTTGCAGACGTGATTGCAGATCGTGAATTGGGCCCGCTTTATGATGCGCTCCTTGAATCCATGCGTGCGACTGCTCAGCTTGATCCGGTTATGGTTAGCAATGGTGAAGCCAGCGGTGTAATCCCTAACCATTTGTCAGTACAGGGCTTTTATCTTCTTCGTGCCCGGACGCAGCTGCGTGAAATTGGTGATATCCTGCTCAAATAGCTTGCTAGATCTTTAGTCTTGCGCCACTCTGAAACTCTGCAGAGGGGACATGATTATCGTGGCTGAAGAAATTCATGGGCCGATACGGCCCGTCACAAAGCGCGTACGCAAACTGATGGTTGTTGTGGATGGTTCACCGGAATCAAAGGCAGCTATCCGGTTTGCTGCGGCGCGGGCAGCTCATATCACCGGTGGCGAGCTGATCCTGTTCCATTGTATCAGGCCCGGCGAATTCCAACACTGGATGGCGGTTGCTGACCGAATGCGCGAAGAAGCTTATGATGAAGCGGATGCCCTATTGGCGGAAGTGTCGGAGCGCCTTCATGCCTATTGTGGCGTGACACCTGAGGTTATTATCGCCGAAGGTGAGCCACAGGATGAGTTGAAGAAATGCATTGAGGGCCAGCCAGATATCTTTGGATTGGTTCTTGGTGTTGGCTCGGAAGGTGGTCCGGGGCCGCTGGTCGATTATTTCACAAATGATCTGGCGAGCCAGCTACCGTGCCCGCTGTTTCTTATTCCTGGCAACATGACCTATGAGCAAGTTGACGCCATGGCCTAAAGAGGCTGTTCGTTTTTGACGAACTTGGGCAGGGCCGCCTTGTAATCTGGATATCTGAATTTCATTCCTAGTGTTTTTTTGACCAGGTCGTTACGTACGCGTTTGCTTTCCATGTAGAAGCTACGTGCCATAGGGCTCAGGTCTGCTTCCTCAAAAGGAACTTCGGGTGGCGCGGCGACACCTAACATCGCTGCGGCATCTGCGATCACTTGTTGGGGAGGGCAAGGCCTGTCATCCGCCAAATTGAAGATACTGCTCTTATGGTCGCCTGTCATCGCCAACCATATAGCTTCAGCAATATCTTCAACATGAATGCGGCTGAAAAGCTGGCCCTGCTTGACAATGCGTTTTGCCTTGCCGTCAAGAAGGGAGCGAACCGCATTTCGCCCGGGGCCATAAATGCCCGCCAACCGGAAGATGTGGCATCGGGCCTCTGTTTCATTGGCAAAGGCCTGCCATGCGGATTCTGCACCTACTCGCCTGATGCCTCTCTCCAGGCTTGGCCTTGTGGGCGTCGCTTCGTCTACCCAATTGCCTCCATGATCACCATACACGTTGGTGCTGGACAGATATCCAAGCCACCTCGGGCCATTGACTTGGTGTTTGGCAACCTCTTCGAGGGCAGGATCACCTTCAGCTTTCGGTGCAATCGATACGAGCCAATTCGGGGACTCCCCTGCCGCCTCAGCCATTGCCTTCGAACCAAAAATCACAGGTGAGATACCAACTTCTTTTAGGCGCTCGGCCTTTTCTTCGGATCGCGCCGTGCCAAACACTTTCCAGCCATTTGAGATGGCTTTTCGGGCGACGGCTTGCCCCGAATAACCCGGGCCAAAGATGAAAAGACGGTTCTTTGAGGTCATGAAGTCATTCCTGCCTTGAAATTGCCACGGGCTTTGCGCATTTTCCTGCCATGAAAATTTGTCCAAGCATAGCCCTTTTAACTGTCGTTACCTTCCTGGTAATCGGCCCTGCTCACTCGATTTCTCAATCCAAGGGAGACAGGGAAGAAGACAGGTATTCTACTTGTATGGATATGGCGGATCGTTCGCCTGACAAGGGAATTAATATTGCTCTGGCCTGGATCGCTGATGGCGGCGGAGTGCCGGCGCGCCATTGCGAGGCTTATGGGCTGTCCCGGATGGGTGAACATGCGGAGGCCGCAGCAAGGCTGATGAAAATTGCCGAAGACATGCGGTATGGCCGGGATATGCCCGTGAGATCAGGCAAAAGGGTTGTCGCGACAGAGCCGATGCTTGCAGACATGTATGGCCAGGCTGCCAATGCCTGGTTGCTGGCTGGCGAAATCATCAGGGCCGAAGACGCAATCGACCTAGCGATTACCTTGTCTGCAAAAACAACATCGCAGGAATATGAATTGACATTGGATCGCGCCAGGATAGCGGCCGCCGCGGAAGATTTTGCGCTGGCCCTCAAAGATCTTGATTTTGTGCTGAAAGGTGATCCTGGGCGCAAGGATATCCTGGTCTTGGTTGCGGCCGCGGCTCGCGGGGTCGGGGACTATAGCCGTGCGGAAGAAGCGCTTGCCGAGTACCAGTCAATTTTCTCAAATGACGCGGCGGGTTTTCTCGAGCTGGGTAATCTTCGGCATGCGCAAGGCCGCACCGAAGAAGCGCGGCAGGCCTGGATCAAGGTGCTTTTGCTTGAAGAGTTTGGCGTAAGCGCCAAGGCTGCCCGTGCGAACCTTGAGAGGCTGGACGTAAAGGTGGCCGACTAAGCCGCACCACTCTTTAGAAAGTTACTTTGGCCTCATAAAGATCGGGCAGGTTGTTCTCGAAGAGTACAGCGTCGCCCGCGCGCCAGTTTTTGCGTACCCAGTTTTCAGCATCTTCCTGCCGGGCAAATGTCATAACTGAGACGTTACCATCATTTGCTTCTTCCAGTCCCCTGACGAAAGTCGGGATACGATCAGGTGTCACAATAGCCACAATGTCACAATGTTTGGCGGCCAAAGCGCCAAGCCGCGCATGCTCCTCATCATGCACATCGCCCAGTTCAACCATGCCGGGGGTAATCAAAATCCGGCGTCCATCATCCTCACGAAGAACATCAAGACATTCGAGCGCGGCGGCAAAACCAACAGGATTGGAGTTGTAGGCGTCATTGATAATGGTCGGTTGGCCTTTTGAGCGGCTGACCTCCAGCCGGTGCCTGATCTGAGGCATGCTCGCCAAAGCCCCTTTGATCGCAGCCCAAGGCAAACCCAATGCCCGGGCGGTGGCTGCAGCGAGCGCCACATTGCCTGCCTGATGCCGGCCATAAAGGGGAACCTTAAGCGCGTGATTCTCGCCGCCCTCAGTAATATTGACCACTAGCCCGTCGGGCGTGGCTTCAAATCCCTTGAAGGCTACATCACCGCCCTCGCCCACCATAATGTAGGGGCCTTTCACAGCACCGGTGCGTTCGGCCCTCAGCGCTTCGTCGATGCCTGCCATATTGACGACTGTTTTGCCGCCACGGGCGAATGCTGCCTCGGCGATTTCCCATTTGGCACGGGCAACAGTTTCCAGAGTTTTGAACCGTTCATAATGGGCTGCACCCACAGCGGTGATCAGCGCTACGTCAGGCGGTGTCAGTGTGCACAGCCGCGCGATCGATCCCGGGCCGTAGGCCCCCATCTCGACAATGAAAAACTGGTGATCCGGCGTGAGTTGTTCGCGAATGACGCGGGTAATGCCCATGTCGGTATTTACGCTTCCGGGGGTCGCAAGTGTGGGGGCTGCAGCACCAAGAATGTGGCTAAGAATATGTTTTGTGGACGTCTTGCCGAAAGACCCTGTGATCGCGATCACTTTCGGTTGCAGCGTCGCAAATTTTTCAATCGCTTCCTGCCTGAAGCCCGCCTTCACACGCTCTTCCGCCGGCTCGAGAAACTTGTTTGCCAATACCATCAGGTGTGGCGGCAACTGCACAAACAAAAGCAGCAGAAGCGCCAGCGTTACGCCCTCCCAATCAAATGCCATCGATGTGAAGCCGAAGCCATCTTTGTCCACCTGGAAGCCGTAACTTGTGCCCTGTGGTGCCAGTTCCGCGATCAGCGCAGCCAGGAAAAGAGCAGCCAGAGACAATCCCATATAGAGGGATAATATCCTTTTGACCCGCGCGGTGAGGACAAGGGGTTTTTTGGTGTCTTTCCGAATGGACCTGGAGCGAAGTATGCCATGCGCAAACCCTGCAAATATCGGTACCCAGCCGGCCATAAGCATTGTGGAGCTGATATCGCGCATGTCTGCAAACAGGGGAAGATGCGGGACTGTGCCAACAAGAACGGAGAATATAAGCCAGCAACTTGTGCGCCGGTCAAATGCCCGATTTTCCCGATGCCATGTGAGGAAGCGGCCACCATCATATTCTTCCTGCTGGAAAAACATCATCAGGCTGAGGCCTCGTTCCAAAGCGAAGGCCAAGCCTGCGATGATGACCAAAAGGGGCCAGATATATTCCATGATCACATCAGGCATCGCGCATGTCCTCAAGGAAGCTGCCAATCAATGCCTCACACTGATAAGCCCCTCGGGTGAGGATATCCCAGTGGTTGAAGCCTTTAAGTTCGGTAAAACGAGCGATCGGCATCAGGTTTTCATACTTTCGGCCAATCTCCGACGGTGCCTCCGTGTCGTCTTCGCCGTAAAGCAGTAGCGCGGGGCACCGGACGGACTTTGCTTCGGTGACAAGGTTTTCGTTGACCACTTTCACGAAAGTTTGTCGAAGATCACCCGCGTTTTTATAATCCGCGCTGCCAAATCGTTCAACATAGGCAGCGCGATAATTGGTTTTGAATAGTTTGTCAGAAAGTCGGGCCAAACGACCTAAGGACCTAAGCACCAAGGCGCGCAATTTGAAAGCAACAGAACGATGACGCTGAAGCCCGGCGCCGCCGATAAGAATAATGGCTTTCACAAGGTGTGGGTGCCTTGCGGCCATCTGAACTGATACCCGTCCGCCAAAGCTATGCCCGACAAAAACAAATGGCCCGCCATTGAAGCCTTCCAGCTCTTTGGCCAATGCGTCAGCATAGTCCGCTGTTCCTGCGCCTTCTTCGAGCATGGGTGTTTTGCCAAAGCCGGGCTGATCATAGAGGCGGTGCACGCCTTTTGCCGCAAAAAGAGACGCAAGTCGCTTAAGCGAGCCACTTTCCTGCCCCCAACCATGCAACCAGACGAAGGATTGTTCCCCTTCACCCAATTCTTCAAAATGCCAACTTAGCGGCGGTTTTTTTGTCATATCGGGCACTGCGGGTTTAGCCGTTGCTGCTGAAAATGGTTGCGCCGCCTGCCCCACTGTCTGTCGCTCCCAGCCTGTCAGACGAAAGCCTGAAACCTTCTTCAACCATGGCTGAAGAAAGAGCAAGGAAACTGAGTGGTTTTTCTGCTGCCTCCCATAGGAAGTAAGCAAAGGAGCCTGGAACGGTGTTTACTTCGTTGAGCCAGAGATCGCCGGTTTCTCCATTGCACAGAAAATCGATGCGCACGCTACCAGCAAGCGCCAGAAGATCAAAAATCTTGGCAGATGATGATCGGATAAACGCTTCTTGCGCCTCTGTCAGCTCGGAAGGATTAATTTCACGGTTGAGGGATGCCATGCCTTCGCTTGGGCCGGTATCCAGTTTAGGGCCACCGGGTGTGCCGCCAGCCAGATATTTGTTTTTGAAATCCAGAAGCTCTGCTTCACGCAGTGGGCGCTCAATCGCGGAAGTAATAACCACGCCATCATCGCCACGGCGTACCGCGATATTATATTCGGTTAGATTGGGCACAAAAGGCTCAACCAATACAGCGCTATCGAGACGGAAGGCGCTCATAAGCGCCGCGATCAAGCCATCCATATCGTCGGCTTTGCCGACGCCCACACTTGAACCCAGATTGCAGGGTTTTACAATGTAAGGGAAGGCAATATCCCCGAATGTATCTCTCAGTTGTCCTTCAAGGGTTTGCGGATCAAGAAAAGTGCCTTTTGCGGGGCGCTTGAGCGCAAGTTCAGGCAACACATTGATGCCATTTGCCCGTGCGATGGCCTTGGCGAACAATTTGTCCATGGTGCCGGCAGCACCGAGTGTGCGGCATCCGGCGTAAGGGATGTCTGCAAACTCCAGCATTCCCTGCAGGGTGCCATCTTCGCCATTTGATCCGTGGATCGCGGGCACCATCAGGTCAAACGGAATGGTGCTGCGTTTTTCACCCATCAGGCCTTTGGAGAAGGCGACAAGTTGCGGCCTGCCATTTGCTGGGGTTGCCAGGTCCAGCAGCACCTGCCGCAGGTCCTTGTGGGCATCAGTCTTAACCGGATAGTGGCTACGTTTCCTGAGAGCGTCACCCGTCCACCATTGGCCCAGGGCATCGACATAGATGGGGATACCTTCATAGCGTCCGGGGTCCAGTGCTTCCAGGAATTGCAGGCCTGTCAGCACGCTTACGTCGTGCTCGACGCTTCTTCCACCAAAAATGACTGCAATGACCTTCTTTTGGGTCACGGGCGCTCCCCCTTACAACTGAATGTCTTTTATGCTTGCTGTATGCGCAAACATGTCCTTCTTCATGTAGCCAATTCGGGCCCTTTGGGCAAAGGCTAATCCTTACATTTTCAAAGAAGAAATCATAAGGATGGCACTTTCAGGGCGCTGTGGCCCGTCTTTGGATCGGCCGGCATCAAAAATCTGTCAATTGACCAGAATTCAGAAGCGCTTACACTCTGTATCCATAAACCCGCAATGCGGATGATGGGAGCTAAAGATGAAAAAGCAGATTTCGGCATTTCTGGCGACAGGCCTTATGGCGACAGGCATACTCGCGCCGGTGGAAGCGCAGGATTGGGACAAAGTTGAGATAAAAGTTCAGGAACTTAGGGGCGGTATGTATGCCCTTTATGGTTCAGGTGGCAATCTTGGGGTATCTGTTGGAGAAGATGGCGTTATCCTTGTGGATGACCAATATGCCCCCCTCACCGACAAGATCAAAGCCGCGATCGCCGGTATTTCGGATGCACCAATCCGTTATGTGATCAACACGCATTTCCATGGTGACCACACGGGAGGCAATGAAAACCTCGGCGATGCTGCTGTGATTGTGGCCCATGACAATGTTCGCCAACGCATGAGCGAAGGGGCTTTCGTGAAGGCCTTCAATATGAAGATGGACCCGCAGCCAGATGTAGCGCTACCAGCCATTACCTTCAATGCCGAGATGTCCTTGCATATGAATGGGCAGGATACCCGTATCATTCATGTGAAAAACGCGCATACCGACGGCGACAGCATCATCCATTTCCGGGGCGCCAACGTGATCCATATGGGGGATCTGATGTTCAATGGCATGTTCCCCTTCATCGATGTACCAAACGGCGGTGATGTTGACGGGATCCTCAAGGGGCTCGATTTGGCGATTGCCGCAGCAGATGATGAAACCATGGTGATCCCGGGTCATGGCATGGTGACAAACAAGGCAGGCCTTGTGACGTACAGGAACACACTTGCTGACCTTCGCGGTATCATCGAAAAACTGAAAGCCGAAGGCAAAACCCTTGAAGAGGTGAAGGCAATGTCGCCCTTCAAGGATTATGAAGGCAAGCTTGTCCAGTTCATGGATGGATGGGCCAACGAGGTTGCCGGATTTATCTATCAAAGCCTGTAGGTTGGCAGGGTTATTGAAAAAGAAGGGGCTGCCAGCTGGCAGCCCTTTTCAGTTTGTCCTCGCTATTGTGGCCTCGGGCCGATTTTTGTTGGTTTTATTTTATTGCTGGGTGCCAATCATCGCAGCCAGGCCTTCCAGATAGTGCCTGAAAGCTTCTTCTCCCGTCGGTGACAGAGACACGAGTGTTTGCGGCTTCTTGCCCACAAACTTCTTTTCCTGTGACACATATCCTGTGCCTTCGAGCTTGCTCAGGTGGGTTGACAGGTTTCCATCCGAAACCCTGAGCGCCTTTTTCAGTTCGGTGAAATCCGCTTCCTTGGCTGACATCAGATAAGACATGATCGCGAGCCGCACGCGGGAATGGATTACATCGTCAATGTTCCTATAGTCGTAATCCCCCATTGCCCTACTCCCCGCTTGGGGAAAGGCGCCGTAACAGAAAGCCTGGGAGGCTCAGGAGCAGGCCCGTGGCAACGGCCATGACAAGAAGCATCTCTGCGTCATATATTTTCAGGTGCGCTACATAGGCCATAAGCCCCCACCAGCCAGCCGCAACCATATTCAGCCATTTTACGCCGGTCATCGCGGCGGTTACAAAAAAGGCTGCACCAATCATTGCGGTGGTCAGAAGCGTGATGGCTTTGGGTTCGAAGGTGTCAAACACCATGGAAATACCAAAGTAAATCATTGTGCCCATCCCGACAGCAATCCAGCTGGTCGCGTGCGCAAGAATTGGTAAATTCTTTTCGCTGGGCTCTGCTTCTCCTCTGAAGAGCAGAAATTCACATGCCCAGCCAATAACCAGCACAGGCACCCAAATGGCCAGCATCGGCAGGGGCATAACCCCCTTTACCGCCAGAAACTGGGCAAAGAAACCTGCCATCAAGACACTTCCCCAGATCACAAGGTGCGTGCCATTGAAGGCTACCCGCCGTTTTCCTGCTTCCATCATCTCCCGGATCAGGGCCAGATCGTCTGCCGGAGACCGGTTTTGTTGGTTATCCTCTATCGCCTGGTTTGTCATCGTTGCAGTCCTTCTTTTGATTTTTGCAAAGTACTTTGTAATTCAAAGTATGTATCTTTTCGCCAATGTCAAGAGATTGTGAAGGCCGAAAATGGCCAGACATTTTTTCTCGATACCGTGATAGACATCAAAGCTGTCGGAACGCTCTTTGGAAGAAGCTTTCCCCAGTATCTGATTGAATTTGTTCTGGGTGAAGGACCGAAAAATGATTTTACGCTATTTTGGTTTTCTTTTGTCAGCTTTGCTGGGGTGGCTGCTTGCTTCGCCGCTGTTGGCGGAGGAAGGGCCCCAAATAGGCCGTCAAAGCCTTGAGGACGCATGGTGGACAGGCCCAGTCATCACCATGTCTGCCGCATCCATGCCGAAGGGCCATTCTTATTTCGAGCCCTATCTCTATAGCGTCAGGTCCGGCGGTAACGACCACATTCGTTCGCGCACATATATGCTTTACGGTGTGACTGACCGGCTGACGGCCGGGCTTATTCCTGTGTTTGGCTATAACCGTTTGGGTGACGGGGAATCATCATCAAGCCTACGCATGGGCGATCTGTCGCTTATTCTTCGCTATCAGCTCACCAAATACAGTTCTCAAACTTATATGCCCGATACCTCTCTGGCGCTTGAATGGTCTATGCCCACGGGCCGTCATGACCGTCTGAAACGCCTTGGTGACGGTTTGGGCGCGGGGACAAATATGTTGACCGCAAGGGTCTTGGCGCAGGAGATCTTCTGGGCGCCGAATGGCCGTATCATTCGGGCTCGGCTTGGCCTGTCGCGCACCTTTGCAGGTAACGCCGATGTCGAGAACGCCAGCGTTTATGGCACACCGGACGGGTTTATTGGCAGGGCAAGCCCAGGCTCATCCTTCACCATCGACAATAGCTGGGAGTATAGCCTGACCCGCAACTGGGTCCTCGCGGTCGATTTGAGCTACAGCCATACCGCACGCACGAAGGTGAAGGGCATTCTGGAGGCAATGAATTATGAAACATTGTCCGGCACGGCAGATACTTTCGCTATCGCACCTGCTGTTGAATATAGCTGGTCCGCGACCAAGGGTATTCTGGCGGGTGTGCGCATCATCCCGAAAAGCCATGGTACGCCGGCGTCCATCACGCCGGTCGTTGCCCTGAGCCTGTTTTACTGATGGCCTCAAGTATGAAAAGCCCGGACAGTTGACCGGGCCTTTTATCAATGTTTTACGGGCGTCTTTACCGCCCTGTATCATCCAGATCAATTTTTACGCGCCGAGTGACACCACTTTCCCCCGGAAATTCAGTAAACAGAGCCTCTGCAAGCAAAGGAACTACCTCGGGTATCGCTTTTTTACGGGTTTCTGTTTCGGCGCGGCCTTCGAACAATAGCTCACCTGTTGGCGTGCGTACTTCCAATGTCAGAGTCATATTATAAACGGTACGCGCGACAATTTCTGTTTTCTCAAGAAACGGGTCATGTGCACCCCAAAAATATCCATGATACCAATAATGTCGCCAATAGAGATTCCCGTGAAAACCGGGGCCGTTCAGGCTTGGCCGGGTTGAAAGCTTTTCACGGCCATCGTTGATGCTGACATCAAACCCTACCACAAGATCAGGTTTGCCCTCACCTGCTTGCTCATATCCTTCAAGACGCAGGTGGTTACCCAAAATGGCGGCATACTGCCGGTATTCTAGGCTGTCGCGCTTGGCCTCATCCATCGGGATGATTGACACATGCTCACCTTTTGCCGGAGCCAGTGTGTGGAATGTGGCAACATCGCTGCGAAATGTGTTGGTGCAGGCCGAGAGCACCATAGCCGTCGCAATGATCAACAGCGGTTTCAGAGAAAGGCGTTTTTGAATCATATCGATAAATCTCCGTTCCCGGCTACCTTACCAGCGCGATTATCAAGCGCAAGCTTCAGCCTTGTGGGCGGAGATCAATTTATCTGGATGTGCCTGAATGGAAGGTGAACGCCGCACCCGGAGCACGGCGTTCTATACCATTATCTAGGCAAGAAAACCGACAGTTTTCTTGATTTCGGCAAGGATCGGTTCTGCGATGGCCTGAGCACGTTCGCCACCTTCCTTCAGAACACTGTCGATATAGGCCGGGTCTGCCTGCAATCGCGCCATTTCATGCGTAATCGGGGCTACCTTGTCCACCACAACCTCGGTAAGGGCTTTTTTGAAATCGCCAAAACCCTTGCCCTCATACTGGGCACACACGTCATCCCGGCTCATGTCCATAAGGGCAGCATAGATGCCAACAAGGTTTTGGGCTTCTGCGCGGCCTTCCAGAAGATCAGCCTTCGCGGGCAGCAGTTCCGCATCGGTTTTTGCCTTGCGGATCTTGAGGGCCAGCGTATCGGCATCATCATTCAGGTTGATGCGGCTATATTCAGACGGGTCAGACTTGGACATCTTTTTTGTACCGTCCCTGAGGCTCATCACACGGGCACCCTCGCCCTGGATGATGGGCTCAACGAGAGGAAAGATTTCAGTGCCAAAGTCGTTATTGAATTTCTGGGCAATGTCCCGCGTCAGCTCCAGATGCTGTTTCTGGTCTTCGCCCACAGGAACATGCGTCGCCTGATACAGCAGGATATCTGCCGCCATCAGGTTTGGATACACATACAGGCCCACCGACGCGTTTTCGCGGTTCTTGCCAACCTTGTCCTTAAACTGGGTCATGCGGTTTAGCCACCCAAGGCGCGCCACACAGTTGAAGATCCACGCCAGTTCTGCATGTCCGGGAACCCGGCTCTGGTTGAACAGGATGGATTTCTTTGGGTCAACGCCAGAAGCGATATAGGCGGCCGCCGCTTCACGCACCTGGGTTACAAGATCAGCAGGGTCTTGCCAGACAGTGATCGCATGCATATCCACAACACAATAAATACATTCAAAATCGTCTTGCAGTTTAACCCAGTTGCGGAAAGCACCGAGATAGTTGCCGAGGTGCATGTTGCCGCTGGGCTGGGCGCCTGAAAATACGCGATTGCTCACTTGTCTGTCTCCATTTGTTAAAGGCGGCACCTTTGGACGGGCCGCCGAGCAGAAAGCCTTATGGCAAGCGGGCGTTGTGCGGTCAAGCAGGCATCAGACCTTGCGCCCCAAAATCTGGCGTAATTCGCTCAGTGGCAGGGTGCGGAGGACGACGATGGCCGCGAAATAAACCCCGGCACCGCCCGCGATCAACAGGGCGAGCATGCTGATGCGTGTTGTGTTGTCGGTCCCGAAGCTGCCTGGGGTAGCCTGCATCATGAACCATAGGGCCGCTCCCATCAGAAGGCTGGCCGTGGTCATCTTGAAAATACGGATGAGTGTTTGACGGGCGAGCGAAAACCCATGTGTTCGACGAAGGCCAACGTAGAGCAGCAGCACGTTGAACCAGGCAGCAATGGCCGTCGCCAGCGCAAGCCCCACATGCGCGAGATACTGGATCAGGATCAGATTGAGAACGAGATTCACAAAAAGCGATGCTGTGGCAAACTTAACCGGCGTTTTGGTGTCCTTGCGCGCGAAATACCCGGGTGTAAGCGCCTTGGCGATGACGTAGGCAGGGAGGCCAACAGCGTATGCCATCAGGGCTGCGGCGGTTTGAGCGGTTTCGGCACTTGTGAAGGCGCCTCGTTCAAACAGGGTGGCGATGACAGGTGCTGGCATGACAGCGAGCGCTGTCGCCGCCGGAAGCGTCAGGAACAGGGAAAACTCGATCGCCTTGTTTTGCTGATGCAAGGCGGCCTTTTTGTCCCCTCCCGCCAGCAGACGGGAAATGCTGGGCAGCAACACCGTGCCTACTGCAATGCCAATCACCCCCAAGGGCAGTTGATTGAGGCGGTCAGCGTAAAAAAGCCAGGATACGGAACCCTCAGGCAGGTATCTGGCTGCCAGAAGCACATCAATCAAAAGATTGATTTGTATGATTCCCGCGCCAATCGCGGCGGGCGCAATCACGCGCATCAATTCCTTGACGTCTTCACTGGGTTTAGGAACGGTGAGACGGATCGTCAACCCGGCGCGTTTTGCTGCAAAAAGGAGCCATAGGAATTGCGCGATGCCGGACAGGGAGACGGCGGCCGCGAGCGCACGGGCAGCCCCAGCTTCGGTTTCGCCAAAACCAATGAGCGCCCCAATCATGAACAGGTTCAAAATTACCGGCGCAAAAGCGGCAGCAGAATAACGCTCAAGTGCATTGAGCATGCCGGCATAGAAGGTCACCAGCGAAATGAGTGCAAGATAGGGAAAGGTATAACGGCCCAGTTCCACGGTCAGGTGGAACTTGGTGGCGTCTCCTTCAAACCCGCCGGTCAGCCCCAGCATCACCGGTACCATGGCAAATTCCATCACCACGAGGAAGATCACCAGAATGGGCAATAGCCAGGAAAAAACGCGGCTGGCAAAATCCAGCGCAGCTGCTTTGCTTTCAGGCGTGATGTCCTTGCCTAATACTCGCGAAAACAGGGGAATGAAGCCAACAGAAAAGGCGCCTTCTGCAAACAGGCGCCTGAAAAAGTTTGGGAGTTTGAAGGCAATGAAAAAGGCATCTGACGCCATGCCGGCGCCAAGATAACGGGCCATCAGCATATCGCGAATGAAACCGAAAACCCGGCTCAGAAGCGTGAAGCCGCCAACGGTGGAAATGCGTTTGGCCAAGCTCACGCGGCGGTCTCCGTATGTCTGTTCTTGCGGGTAAATATCTGTTCGCCTTTGGCGGCCTTGAGGAGTTTGTCCTCGATGTTCCGCAGGCGGATTTTGTTGTTCACTTTTTGCCCAACCAGATCGCGCACATAAAATACGTCGATGGCGCGTTCGCCATAAGTGGCGACATGGGCGGATACGAGTGAGAGTTTCAGCCTGAAGAGCGCATAGGCAAGGTCATACAGAAGGCCAGGGCGGTCCTTGGCATTCACTTCAATGACCGTCGACCAATTGGATGCCTTGTTGTCTATCAGCACCACAGGTTCAACCTCGAACGCACCGTCCTTTGCGCCGAAGACGCGTTTTTCCTGTAGCCGTTCCTTCAGCTTTACGTTGCCGCGCAGGGTTTCGAGGATTGTTTCTTCAAGACGGTCAAGCTGGCGGCGGCTGTCAAAGGCATGGCCATCCATATCCTGCACAGCAAAATTATCCATAGCGAGGCCGTCGCGTGAGGTGTGGATTTTGGCCCCCATGATGGCAGCGCCCGCGACCCCAAGCGCCCCAACGATGCGCGCAAACAAGCCGGGATGATCTTCTGTGTAAACAGACACCTTGGTCATGTCCTGAAACTGTTCAACGCGGGCCGTCACGCCTAGAGCTGAGCCGATTTCATCGGTGCGTTTCATCAGGCGGGCATTTTGCGCCAGTGTGCGGGGGCCTTCAGCGATCCAGTAGGCATCATTCATGCGGGCGACGTGGGCATCGAATTCCTTCTTCGACCAGCTCTTGAGGGTCTCGCGTAGTTCAGCTTGTTTCGCATTCACACGCTCTGACCGGCCTTTGGTGGCATGCCCAGCCAAGAGGACCTCTTCAGAGGCTGAATAGAGCTCGCGCAATAGCTGGCCTTTCCAGCCATTCCATACGCCGGGGCCGACAGCGCGGATGTCGACGACGGTAAGGACCAAAAGTAGCCTCAGCCTTTCCGGACTTTTGATGAGTTCGCAGAAATCGAGGATGGTTTTATGGTCCGAGAGATCGCGCTTGAAGGCCGTGTTGCTCATAAGCAAATGCCAACGCACAAGCCAGGCCACAGTTTCTGTTTCTGCAGCCGAGAGCCCAAACCGGGGACATAGTTTTTCGGCGACTTCAGCCCCCAAGACCGAATGGTCCCCGCCACGGCCTTTGGCAATATCGTGCAGAAGGACGGCAACATAGAGCACCTTGCGTGATATCACCTTCTGGATCACTTCGGTTGAAAGCGGATGATCGTCTTTAAGCTCGCCGCTTTCGATGCGTGGCAGCAGGCCGATGGCCTGAATGGTATGCTCATCGACTGTATAGTGGTGATACATGTCATATTGCATCTGCGCTACCACCCGGCCAAAGTCAGGTACAAACCTGCCAAAAACCCCGGCCTCGTTCATCCGGCGAAGGTTGATTTCGCCAGCTTTCTTGCTGGTCAGAACCTGCAGGAAATATTCGTTTGCTTCCGCATCCTTGCGCACTTTGTCAGTGATGCGGGACAGGTTCTGTTTGATCAGGCGAAGTGCATCTGGATGGATATCAAAATCCTTGTCGTCTGCGACCGCGAAAATCTTGATCATCAGGACCGGGTTTTCTTTGATGTCGTCTGGGCCAATAAAAGTGAGGCGGCCACTTTCAATGGCGAAATCCTGAAGCTTCTTGGTGCGACGAAAACGGGCAAGGAAGGTGCTTTTGTGTTGGCGTTCTTCGAGAACCGCGCAGAAAATACGCGTCAGGTCCCCGACTTGTTTGGCGACCAGAAAATAGTGTTTCATGAAACGTTCAACGCCTGAAGCGCCAGGGTGGTCTTTATAGTGAAGCTTTTCGGCCAGCATGCGCTGCATATCGAAGGTCAGGCGTTCTTCCGCCCGCCCGGCAATGAAGTGCATGGCCACGCGCACAGTCCATAAAAAGCTTTCGGCTTTTCTGAACTGGCGATTTTCATGAATGGTCAGCATATCATCGCCGATGATTTTGTCCCGGGATATGCCGCCATATAAGTAACGAGCGATCCACCACATGGTTTGCAGGTCCCGGAGGCCGCCTTTGCCGTCTTTGATGTTGGGTTCTACCACATAGCGGCTGTCGCCCATTTTCTGGTGACGCTTATCGCGTTCTTCAAGTTTTAGCTCTACAAACTCGGTGCCACTGGTGGCGACAACGCGGCGAATGAAGCGTTTTGCTGCTTTGTGGAACAACTGTTCTTCACCCCAAAGGTAGCGGGATTCCAGAAGCGCCGTCCTGATTGTCAGGTCTTCTTTGGCAAGGCGGGAACATTCCTCGGGTGTGCGCGTGGCGTGGCCTACCTTGATGCCCAGATCCCAAAGGACATAGAGCATATATTCAACTACATTCTCAGCCCAGGGCGTTGATTTGTAAGGGATCAGGAACAATAGGTCTACGTCGGAAAACGGTGCCAACTCACCCCTGCCGTAGCCCCCTGTGGCCACAAGGCACAATTGTTCTGAGGCAGTGGGGTTGGCGAGCGGATACACATGTTCGGTTGCGAAGTCATAGAGTGTTCGCAACAGCTGGTCCATCAGGTAACACAATGATTTTGCAGCCGTCCGCCCGTTCTCTGCTTCGTCATCAAAGCGGCGTTTAACTTCCTGCCAGCCCCGCGTGTGGGCTTCTTTCAGAAGTTTCACAATTTCCGGGCGGCAGTCAGCCGGGTTTCTCTTCTCAACCAGCCTGTTGAGCGCAACCACAAGCTCCTTGCGGTTGATGATGGCTCGACGATTGCGAATTGCGGTCATGTAGCTTCCTCGGGTGATCCTATTGGTCTTGGGGCAACATGTCCTTCAAGGCGTATATCAGGTCGAGCGCCTCTTTGGGCGTTAGCTGATCCGGGTTGATATCACCCAGTTTTTCCTCAACTTCTGATGGGCCACTTGGTGCCGGTGAATATGAAGATGGTGTAGTCTGGAAAAGAGGCAAATCATTGACAAGGCCCGTCGCCTTGTCGCCCTTGTCGCTGTTTTCCAGGTGATCCAGAACCTGGCGGGCGCGGCTTATCACGCGTGGTGGCAGGCCTGCGAGTTTGGCCACCTGAATACCATAGGAACGGTCTGCTGCACCTGATCCAACTTCGTGCAGGAACACCACTTCGCCTTTCCATTCACGCACTTTCATCGAGCGCAGGGAAACAGCATCAAGAGTCTCTTTAAGGGCGGTCAGTTCATGATAGTGGGTTGCGAATAAGGCACGGGACTGATTGATATTGTGCAAATTCTCAACTGCGGCCCATGCGATCGAGAGGCCGTCATAAGTGGCTGTGCCCCTACCAATCTCGTCAAGGATCACAAGGGAACGTGGCCCGGCCTGATTGAGGATCGCGGCTGTTTCCACCATCTCAACCATGAAGGTTGAACGACCGTGTGCGAGATCATCTGATGCCCCCACCCGGCTGAACAATCTGTCAACAACACCGACATGGGCGTTTTCTGCAGGGACAAAGGCACCCATCTGGGCAAGTACCGCAATAAGGGCGTTTTGCCTGAGGAAAGTACTTTTACCTGCCATGTTGGGACCCGTGATAAGCCACAGCCTGTCATCGGGGCCAAGGTCACAGTCGTTGGCAACAAAGGGTGTATCGCTCGCGGACTTGAGCGCTTTTTCCACTACAGGGTGACGACCGCCCTTAACGTCGAAGGCAAGGCTGTCGTCCACATCTGGGCGGGTGTAACGCTCGTTTTCTGCCAAGGTTGCAAGAGCTGTGGCTACATCAAGGCCTGCAAGGGCTTCAGCAGCGATGGAAACATCCCCGGCCTTCTCCATCACGGCAGCAACCAGTGTTGCGAACAGTTCCTGTTCAAGTGCCAGCGCCCGGTCGCCTGCCTCTGAAATCTTGCCAGCAAGCTTTGAAAGCTCGCTTGTCGAGAAACGAATAGAATTTGCCAGCGTTTGCCGGTGGATAAAGGTTTCATTCAGCGGTGCTGACAGCAATTTGTCGGCGTGTTTGGCTGTGACATCCACATGATAGCCAATCACGTTATTATGCTTGACCTTCAGGCTATTGATACCGGTCAGGGACTGATAGTCGGCCTCAAGCCCCGCGATCAGGCGACGGCTTTCATCCTTCAGCATCCGATATTCGTCAAGCGCCTCGTTATAGCCTTTGGCGATATAGCCGCCATCGCGGGTGATCAGGGGCGGTTCTTCAACCAGTGCCCGCCCAAGTTCCGCAATCAGTGCTTCATGTTCACCGAGATCGCTGACCGCGTCGGCAATCAGTTCGGCCATATCATCCAGCGCGCCCTTGGGCCCAGTTAGTAGATGTTCAATGGTTTTTGCCGCTTCGAGCCCAACCCTGATGGCCATGAGATCCCGCGGGCCACCACGCCCCAGGGCAATGCGGGCCAACGCGCGTTCCATATCGGGGGCTGCCTTGAGGGCCGCCCGCAAGTCAAAGCGCAGGCCGGTGCGTTCAAGCATATATTCGACAGCATCAAGGCGTTCATTGATGCGCACAGGGTCGGTCAACGGGGCTGCCAGCCGTTTAGCCAGCAACCGTGCGCCGGCACCGGTAAGGGTGCAATCGATAACGCTCAGGAGGCTACCGGATGTTTCGCCGGTTTGGGTGCGTGTAAGCTCGAGGCTGCGGCGCGTGGCGGCATCAATCATCATGGTACCGTCTGCGGACAGGCGCTTGGGCGGATACAGCCTTGGCATCTTGCCTTTCTGGGTATCGTCCAGATAGTCAACAAGTGCGCCAGCGGCTGCGAGGTCTGCGCGAGTGAGCGAGGCAAAGCCGTCCAGTGTCGCTACATCGAAGATGTCCTGAAGGCGTCGCGTACCAAAAGTGCTGTCAAAACGGTTGGTTGCCAGCGGGCTGATCACGCTGCGCCAATCGAACAGTGCCGGGGCGATTTTCTCGTCGCTCATGGCGCCTTCTGCCACCAATAGTTCACCTGGGTTCAGGCGCGCCAGATCAGCGTCCAGTCTGCCAGCTTTGGTGGGCAGGATGAAAAAGTCCCCAGTGGACATCTCAACCACAGCCAGCGACAGATCACTTTGCGCCTGCCCAAGGGCAACCAGATAGTTGCTGGCCCGCGCATCCAGAAGGTTTTCTTCTGTGATGGTACCCGGTGTCACCAGCCGCACAACTTCGCGCCGGACAACTGATTTGGATCCGCGCTTTTTGGCTTCTGCCGGGTCTTCTGTCTGTTCGCAAACAGCGACCTTGAAAGACTTGCGGATCAGGCGGGAAAGATACATTTCAGACGCATGCACAGGCACGCCACACATGGGGATATCGTCACCATCATGTTTGCCGCGTTTTGTC
>JABXIS010000070.1 GCA_013372975.1 Alphaproteobacteria bacterium | reverse complement strand
TCGGAGGGCAGCGCTCTATCCAGCTGAGCTACGGGTGCGCATGGGACGTAGTTAATGTCCGAAATGCTTGGCAATTCCCTGCCACACGGGCGGCAACATAGTCACAAACCCATTGGTAGGCAACGATATTTTATCGTTATATCGATAATCTATACCATTCAAAGCCTTAAGTGGGCTTCAGCCCTCCACAGGTAGTATAACATCCCAACAAGCAGGGCTTAGAAACCTATTTTGGCAGCATGCTGCCAAAATAAGGAGTTAGGCATCATTTGCACATGCATTTATCGAGAACACAGCCTTCCGTTTTGCGTCCTCATTAGTAAAGACATAATGCTTGTTCGTAACTGATGTACCCGGAGCATGCCCTAATAGGTCCTGAAGCACCCGCTCTGGCACCCCCGACATAGCACGCCAGCTTGCATTTATTTTTCGCAAGTCATGCACACACAGATGCACAGGCTGGCCTTTATGTATCAAGCCCGCTTTTCGCACTCCCGCTGCCAGTCCCTTTCGGATACTAGTGAGAGGTTTTTTGGGAACCCTGCCCGGAAATACATAGGCGGATACTTTTGGAAGCCTCGACAGATCATCAGCAAGCTGGTGACTGATAGGAATAGTTCGGGCGGAATGCTTGGTTTTTGGCGTCCAGCTTTCTCCGGCTCGAATTGATGCTTCCAAATTGGACAAGTCCAAATGATCCCATTTGAGGTTATAAGCTTCCCCTGCCCGGCACCCCGTTTCCAAAATGAACCTAGCTACTAGCCGTGTCTTCTTGCAGACGTTTGCAAGCACTCGCTCCATCTCTTTAGGAGTAGGAATATACATTTCCCGCTTTTCGGGCTGTAGGGGCTCAATTGGGGGCATAGCACAGTCTATTTTGCGCTGCTTACCCCAGTTCATCACCTTCCTGATCAATTTGATGTCAGAATTGACGGTATCAGGGGACACATTGTCACCCAAACGCTGCACCTGATACCATTCCAAAAGCTCCGTATCGAAGCCATCCAAATACTGCCCGCCAATCCGGGGTAGTACCTTCTTCAGCCGATTTCGATCTGTCTCAAGAGAGGACGGCTTCTTCTTCCCGATAGACACCCTAAGGATTTGGTTTTCGAGCCAATTGTTCGTTAACTCGTCAAAAGTCATCCGGGGAGTACCGTTATCATTCACCGGGTTCAGGCCCCTGAACAATCGACTTGAGTAGCTATTGGCAAAATCCTTTGCCTCTTTCACGCTGTCAAAGAACTTCCGGCACCGTTTACCCCCTGCCATATCCTGTGGGATATCAGCAAGCCAGCGAAGGGTGCTTGAACCCTTTCGCTGATAGGGCCGGATGCGTATGCGGTTGATGCAAATTGACTTGCTCATTTCGTTCTCCTTTCAAGAGAACGCGACCGCGTACTATCTGCACAAAATTCTATGAGTTTGCGCTGTTCCAGTGAAACTTTTTCGGCCCCGATATGGGATATTTTTTTGTAGGTACGAAGATACTGCTTCACATCATCAATATCGAACAAGACTGTCTTTCCCGGCTTGTAGCGAGGTAGCTCTGCGGTGGGAATTCGCCTCAATGTATCCTCAGACATGCGCAGCATTAGGGCAGCTTGGCTATAGGTTAGCAACCCAGTGCGAGCACCAAACGGGCCAGCTTTTAGTTTGAAAACAGTACCCATTACGCCGCCTCATCGACAGAATTCAATACCTCATTCAATCTAAGAAGAGCACTTCTGTATGGTACGGTTGCCCGATAGATGCCCCTGCTGGGCCTTTCCATCACACCTATTCGCACCAAGCGACTACGAAGCGTTTGGGCATAGTTCCATGGGATGCTTCCATTGCTCACTAGACGGTTAATGAAGGCCGCAGCGTATCTAGGCTGACACCCTGCAACCATTTCCGCCAATAACTCCATGTCAGAATATATTGAGATGTCGTCATGCACATCTTCTAGCGGGGTAAGGAATTGCCGAAAAATTGGAATAGCGACTTGATAGAGCGACTGAAAGAAATCCGAAAACTCCTCCCCCATCAACTGATTTTGCAGCCCTAACCGTCGAAAGGCTTTGCTACTTATTTGAAGTTCCGCACGAAATCGGCGGTTGGTTTTCTCATATCCCTTGGCTCGAATGCCATTGCTATGGTGCCCTTCCACAAACTTGACGTTTCGCTCAGTTCCGCTTCTCATGAATGAGCTATGAAACTTCCGCTTTATGGTGGTCTTAAACACCGAAGGGAAATTGGCCTCCAATAAATCGACTACTGCGGTAGGGTTTACATCAACCATATCAGTCGCCAATTCAACTAGACGGACATAAACATCTGCGCCATTTATTGTTATTCCACCATTCTCCGCAAAAAAGTCTCCAACAACTTCGCAGAGCTCTGAGTTTAGAATGGAAACGCATAAATGAGCCAAGTCTTGCAGATCATTGGACGATACAGGGTCACACGCCCGGATATAGTTGTTAGCCGCCACGAACGGCTGTTCATCGGTTCTTGAGCGCCTTAACCGATATCCTTCCAGATTATTGTGGATACCAACAGGGTTTATCTTGGCGGTGATAAAGAGCGGTTTGTTTCGAGATGCACGATTAAATTTCAGCTGAAACTCAATAGTGCTATCGAGAAGACTTGTGTTTAGCCTGAACGAACGCCGCAACTTGTTAACCCGTGAGATATTATCTCGCTGTTCTAGAAACTCACAAAAGCTATCTTTGAAGTTGATAGCCCTGAACTGTGGAGTAACTGGAAAGCCGTAACTTATCTCTATCGCATCTGGGAATATATGCTCTGCTGTGATCTCAGTGTTTCGGGCGCAAAAAAGCATTTTTAGCTCCAATCATATTTCTTATTCAGCTTGCTTGGGCTCGGGCCGGTTTCCCGGCGCTCAGTGAACCAATGACTTAGCTATTTTAGAGTTTCTGACTGGATAGAAGGAGTCGGACCCTGTCCGAAAAAAGGCGCTTAAAACTGTTGAAAACACCTTGCGATGCCGCTTGCAAATTGGCGCTTGGATAAGATGCCTCTAACCGACGCAAGCGATCCTGAATTGCTCGGCGTCGCGTAACCTCAGGTCCATGTGTATCCGACGTGCTGACGCCAAGGACAGCAACTACTCCAATGAATGGCTCGAATGCATTACCCATTTCCGCATCTACGAAAGATTTATTGATAGCCATTTTGACGTGGAGAAATAGCAGGTTGATATAGAGATCAAGATACTGGGTGCTATAGACTTGCGATATACGCGCCCGAAGGGACCGCGATAGGGTGTCGCCTTCAAACCTACGAATACTCTGGAAATGGCTTCGCCTACTCGCTAACGCGGGAAGCGCGGCTTTATAGCTATCAACTACCGAAAGAGAAACTAGAAGCACGCCAGCATCCAACGAAGAGAGGCCCAACCTAACTAGGTTGGCGTGGCTTTCCCAAAAAGCTTCCATATGCTCTGACTGAAGGATGTCAATCTCTGAAAGATTATCCTTAAGCTTCTTAGGTAGATAATATGCAAGTAGCAGTTCCATCAAATACCAACCATTGAGCCCCTCTACTTGTCTGCATCATCAAACATCCTTTCTCACATTCTCATGCCGAAGGCGATAGGAGACTATCTTATCATCGGGAAATACAGCTCAAATTTTTTGTAGAAATAGAGATAGTTGGGGGTCTAGATTTATGCGCTAGTTTTCGGAAATCCATTGCGATGAATTGAACCTACCTAAGAGACGCGGGCGATAACATTGCCGACTGTCGTAGCTGCCCAACGCCCACCCCGTGCCGTCGCGATACCGCGCCTATTGAGCGCCGATGCGATGCCGGACAGTGTGTTGATACCAGCGGACCGGATTTCGTCGATAACGGGGCTTATAGTTCTGGCAAAGGCATCTGCTTTCTGTGCTTGAGCAGCACGCCCCATGATTTGTGCCTCATTAAGGTTCTTTTGGTTGCCAAGTTTCACGCCCCGTTTCTTAGCCGCTTGTAATGCGGCCTTAGTACGGTCTGAGATAAGCTGGCGTTCCTTTTCTGCCAATGCGCTCCAGAGGTGTAGCTGAAAGCTGTCCACATCCAACCCTAGCTCTGAAACGACAAACGGCACTTTCTCCTCCATTAGACGAGAGATGAAAGCAACGTTGCGGGATAGCCTATCAAGCTTCGCAACCAAGATTGGGCAGTTAAGCTTGCGCGCTTGTGTGATCGCGTGTGCGAGGCCGGGGCGGTGATTGAGGGCATTGTACCCACCACCAGATAAGACGTCTTGATATGAGGCGATTATTTCGAAGCCGTTTGCTGCGGCAAATGTTTCACAGCGCTCTTGCTGTGCTTCAAGCCCAAGCCCTGATCTTTTTTGCCCCAAGGTGGAGACCCGACAATAAGCAATGATTGGTTTCATGATCTAACATCCGTAAACGTATTTAATGTTTGCTATGTCAGACCTGTACACGGAAAATCTATTGTGCAAGTCTAGGTAACATTATTATTTACATAATCGTCAAATAGACCATCTGAAGTTGTTTATACTTTGCAGCAACGTTCTTCTTGGTCGAAAATTTCTGAGCTTTGGCCGTGAGAGGGAAAAATGTTTGAACAAGCTTTCTCCGAAAGGAATTTCAGAAAAATTTTTGATCAGGAAAACCGAAAGGGTCGCTATCTAGAAGCAGAGTTCTTTCCTTCAATTGTGGATGTCAGCGAGAGAATTCAAAAAGCTCGCAGACTGCGTCGAACTTTTAAAAAGGGGAAAGCGGCGCTCACAGAAGTTCAAAAAGTTGAGCTGACGAAGCTTAAAAAGAAGATCGAAGCTTTAGAAGCGGAGAGAGAGCTCAAAATTACTGAAGAACTCGAAAAAGTCAGCGCTCTTGCGCAGAGCGGGGACTTCAAATTCAGCATTAAAGAAATTGACGTTGGCCTAGGGAAAACGACTTACACAATTGACAAAGAGGTAGCGTCTTTTTTTGCCATAAAGCAAATCCAAGCAAACCTTCAGCGCGTTTATAAAGTTAAGCAAGCAAATCGGCAGCAAATAGTCAGCCAAGTCAGCAAGCTCATTGCCGATCAATTTCCCAAGTATATCCTGAGAACTGATATCACGTCTTTTTATGAGTCTATCCCCACTAAAAACATCATGCACAAACTTGATGAAGACGGGTTGCTATCAGTCCGCACAAGAAAGTTAATAAAGCAACTGCTCCATTCCTATCAAGAATTGTCGGGAGCAGTTTGTGGCTTGCCAAGGGGGATCGGTATCAGCGCGTATTTGGCAGAATTGTATATGAGAAAATTTGACACAATGCTGCGCTCTGCAACCGGTGTCATCTACTACTCAAGATACGTAGATGACCTATTTCTGGTACTCAGTCCGCCTCCAAACAAGAGCGTTCTTCCTGATGTTCGACGTATAATTCAGGCTTTCAAAAGGGGCGGGCTACATCGGAACAGAGATAAAACCAGCCTGTTCGATATAACCAAAGGCTTCAAGCCGGTTAAATTTGATTTTCTTGGGTATTGCTTCACGTTGGATGCCAACGCCAAGATCGAACTAACCATGACTGCAGCGAAGAAAAAGAGATACGAAGATCGAATAGATCGCGTGTTTGCTGACTACCTGAAAAAATCGAAATATGACGAAAAGAGAGCCCGCCGTCTTCTTGTAGAGCGAGTGAAATTCCTGACAGGAAACACAAGGTTGGTAAACAATAAAAAAAATGTCGTGGCAGGCATATATTTCTCTAACTCGCTGCTCCACAGTGATGGGTTTCCTGACTTGAAGGCTTTGGATTTACACCTAAGCAAGAAAGCTAGCGGGCTCTCAAACGCAGCCTTAGCCAACAAAATCACAAAGCACACCTTTGTGGATGGGTTTCAGACACGAAGATACCATAAGTTTTCTGCGACTAAGTTGGCTGAGATAGTAAGGGTATGGAAGCATGGCTAAAAAACGAATTCGACTAGCATATCAAAAGGAGCGGGCTCTTCTTTCAGACATGCTGCCGTACGAGCTGCCCATAACTGTCTCAAACCGACATTTGTACAAGTTCATCTTAGAAAATTTAGTCCATTTCTCTGGCACAGAAATTAGATGGAAGAAGCGCGATGCCGCCCTTGATGAGATTGTCCACCTACTATTTTCCCTGCCTAAAGAGCCCAAAAGGCTGTCCGATTCAACTATATTGCTTGGCTCAAAACCTATTACTGTGAAGGTCTATAAGTGTGGAGGTAAGCCAAGTAAATATGGCGCTGAAGTCCCACGTTTCCTTAGACCATATGGCTTCAAAATTGCTCATAAAGAGAATGAGTTTCGTGAGCTTTCTATCCCACATCCGCGAAGCCAGATGAAGGTTGTAGAGTTCTATGACGACTGGAAGGAACTGATTTTATATTATTGCTCACAAAGTGAATTTTCAATTCGCTATCCCGCTAGGGTGGCCTCCAGTAAGTACGTGAAAGATCGGACACATTACGAAAAACTGGGAAGTGAAGAAGACTTAGTAGAGCAAGACGGTCGTGAGTATGAAAACCTTAGGTCTTTCTTTTCCTACGCGACCATAAGCAACGTTCATAAATTTTATGAGTCACCACAATACCATCGATGTGAAAAAAAATATGACCGCCTTTACAAGATGGACATAAGTAAGTGCTTCGACAGCATATACACACACACTATCACTTGGGCCATCTATGGTAAGGAACGTGTGCAGCAAAATATCCCTTTGTCGAACAACACCTTTCCCGGAAAATTCGACAAGTTAATGCAGACTATGAATAGAGGCGAGACCAACGGGATTTTGATCGGTTCCGAATTCTCTCGAATTTTTGCTGAAGTGATTTTGCAGCATATAGATCGCGAAGTTCAAAACCGTCTCTCACAGCCAGATAAGTCTCTGACGCATAAAGTAGACTACGAAGTATTCAGGTATGTTGATGATTATTTTATCTTCGCCAACTCAGATGAGGCTGAGCAGAAAATCGTAACGGAGTTTCAGCACGCTCTAAAGGAGTTCAAAATGCACTTGAACCCAGCCAAAGCTCAGCGCTTCTCCAAACCAATCATCACAAATATCACGATGGCTAAGGATCAGATTGCGAGGCTAATTGAAAGCCGTGTCCACCTTGATGCTGAAGAGAAAATCGACCCAGAAACTGGCGAGGTTCTAACATTCGGAAAAATACACGTTAGTGGGGGTAAGCTAATCACCGACTTCAAGGCGATTTTGAGAACTACACAGGTCAGATACTCAGATATCCTAAATTATACATTAGCGGTTGTTGAGAGAAAGTGCCGCTCCGTATTTAAGAAATTTGGAAAGGTAGAGAAAACAGATCAGCTGCGCGAACAGATTGTGCTGGCGACGGGTCAGATCTTGGAGTTTGTTTTCTTTATCTTTTCAGTCGAACCGAAAGTAAACTTCACGGTTCGGGCTTGTAGGATATTCAACATTGTAAAGCGATTCCTATCCGGCTTTTCGGAGGAACATCAGAACAACGTTTCCAAATTAATTTATGATGAAATCATAATGATCCTCAAGCGCAGCCGTTCAAACGAACATGTGCAGGTTGAGGAACTCTATCTGTTAGTTACGCTTGTTGAGCTAGGTAAAGATTTCTGGCTGGAAGAAAGTTTATTGAGGCGGTTTCTTGGGTTATCTGATACCGCATTGGCTACAGGAGCAAACAAAGCTCTTAGCCACTTCATGTTGACGGTCGCATTATTCTATATGCGGAATAAGACGAAGTATGAAGGTCTCCGTTTGGAGCTGGAGCAGATTTCTTTAAATCGTATATTGGATGCAAACGAGACGCGCTTCTTAGACGGAGAGCTCATTATGCTTCTGTTTGACTTGTGTACCTGTCCCTATATTGCAGAGGACACCAAGAAAGCGGCACTGAAAGCATTTGGGGTTGTCGACGCAAAGCTCGCCAGTGACATTATCAATTTTAAGGACAGTCGCGGAAAGAAGCAGCTCTGGTTCACAAGTTGGGTAGATTTTAATTATTCTAAAGCACTGGACGCCAAGCAATCTCAGGAAGTATACTGATCGCCAACGCTTCGCCCAACTTAATGGCTGATTGCAGCTCACACACATGCGTAGCTTTAAATTGTATAATATCAGTTTATCGCAGAGCGGTCCGGGTGAGCCGCTCTAATACTTTCTATCGCTAATAAGGTCGTTTACCGTTTTTAACGTAGCCAATAGGGCTCATGACGTGACCATTTTTATGTAAAAGCTAAATTGGCTGTGTCGCTTTAATTTATGCCGGAATAAGCGGTATACAAACAGGCCTATCTCAGCGACTTTTTTACGTAAATGCCAATAACGGCTGAATATCTATCCATAACAGCAAAAGTGCCATGCGATAGTCGCAGAGATGTTTGTTTACTGTACCTGATTAGTCAGAACGGATTGGATGGATCGTCACAGCTATTATCGCCGTTAAAATCGAAACTCACTGAGATAATGTCGCTTTCAAGTCCGACGATAAATTCCAACACAGAAATTTTACCAATATCTTCTGCAAGCTCAGCTCTACTCTTTTTCGACCAGATATAGGTGGTAGACGACGCCCCGACGGGGAAAGTCATCAATTGCGTTACCGCCGCCAGCTCTACTGGCCCATCTTTACTCTCGTAGGGGCCATATTTTTCCGCTATCTGCTGCCTAATTCTCTCCCTGAGAAATCTTGCGGAAATAAGGTCGTCACCTTCCCTCGCTGCATTAATCCTACAAACCCTGCCCGCAGCATTGAGCTTTACCTGATAGTCGAACAAGTCAGGATGAGGTCTTGGAACCGACGCTAGCTTTATGAAACCGTTCTCGCCGGGCTTATCGCTAATAGCAGCAACATCTTGAAGTGAACTGCCCGCAGAAATACCGAAGGGGCCATCCGCGTATGCTGGCGTTGTTACGAGCATCATTGCAATTATCGTGCGTTTCATCTCACTCCCCAAAATAACCCGTTATAGGTTTTATTCTATATCGGGTTACCGCTCATGCAAGCCATTAAGTCACTAGGGTCCGCATGAGTTCTGGATACTTACATACCGCTGAAAATAAAGAGCTCTGTAGGCGGCTTAAATCCGCCCGCAAGAAGGCTGGCCTCACGCAGGCTGAGTTGGCGTCTAGGCTTGGTAAGCTGCAAAGTTATGTGACGAAGTACGAGCGCGAGGAACGGCGCATTGATGTCACAGAGCTAATACTCATCACAACAGCAATTGGCGTTGATCCTGTCCAGTTCTTTTCAGAATTTACAAAATTCATTGCCAGGAAACGATCATAGGCTCTCGTTCAATACTGTGTGCCGCTCAAAAATCAGACCACCGATTGATCAACCACCTTATTGACTAGCATTTTTTCGAGGTCATTCATTTTCGTGAGCAACGTATCAGCCGCATTATTGCTTTCATTTGAGACCGTCCCTTCGTTTTCGGCGATCTCATACTTACCATAGTCTGTAATGCTCAGGATTTCCTGAACCAACTCTCTAGCTTCATGTGAAAGCACAGCGCCATGTATAGTTAGAAATTCGGAGACGGCCCGACTATATCTTGAAAATTCGCGAGCAACATCATCGCAAGCATCATGGTAATCCATATTGGGAAAACGGACCTTTGGGCTGAGTTTCTGTTTCAGCGCAACAAACGCAGAAGCGGCCTCAAATTCCTTCTGAAACAAAAACTCAGATTTCTTCAGCTTCATCTTATATGCTTCGGTATCAAGCGTAAGCTCGCTCTTTAGCTTCTCAATTTCCATCCCATATTTAGCCCTCTCTTGCTCCATAAGCCTTGCAGCCCAGACCTTTCCCAACCAATTGGAAAGAGCAAAGATAAAAACACTAGCACCACCAAGTGAAGCTATTACCGCTACAACTACGTCGAACAATTCACCCCAAGCCATAGAAGCGCCCCCAGTTAACTAATTTCAACTATCATCAGGGACTACCAGTAACTCCCGCAACATACATGTGGAAGTATTTCTTGCTGCCAATGCTGCCAAAACGACCCCCAAACAAGCCCCAAACCCACTACAAATCGCAAAATAGGAGATAGTACGCAGATCGCGTAAGTAATTGTAGATAGGTAAGTTATTGAGATATTATTGAAGCGGTTTTTAAGCTTCGGAGGGCAGCGCTCTATCCAGCTGAGCTACGGGT
>JABXIS010000088.1 GCA_013372975.1 Alphaproteobacteria bacterium | reverse complement strand
TGAATATCATCAACGGTGGTGAGCACGCCGACAACCCGATCGATGTGCAAGAGTTCATGATCATGCCAGTGAATGCAGATAGCGTGACTGACGCCATCCGTATTGGCGCCGAAATCTTCCACGAACTCAAGGACAAGCTGCATGCAGCGGGCCACAACACAGCGGTAGGTGATGAAGGTGGTTTTGCGCCTAACCTGAATGGTACTGTGGATGCGCTTGATTTCATCATGAATGCTATCGAAAGCGCGGGCTACAAGCCTGGCGAAGACGTTTATCTGGCTCTGGACGCTGCTTCTACCGAGTTCTTCAAGGATGGCAAATACATCTTGAAAGGTGAAGGCAAGGAGCTGGATAGCGCTGGCCTAGTGGAATATTACGCCGATCTCGTTGCAAAATATCCAATCATCTCCATCGAAGACGGTATGGCCGAGGACGATTGGGAAGGCTGGAAAATGCTGACAGATCGTATTGGCAACAAGGTACAGCTTGTTGGTGATGACTTGTTCGTAACCAATCCTGCACGCCTTGCAGATGGTATCCAGCAGGGGGTAGCGAACTCCATCCTGGTGAAAGTGAACCAGATTGGTACGCTTGCTGAAACCATGCAGGCTGTTGAGATGGCGCATCGTGCGCGTTACACCAGTGTAATGTCACACCGTTCGGGCGAGACAGAAGATGCAACCATTGCTGACCTGGCCGTTGCGATGAACTGTGGCCAGATCAAAACAGGCTCACTGGCGCGCTCTGACAGGCTCGCGAAATATAACCAGCTTATCCGTATTGAGGAAGAGCTGGGCAGCACCGCTGTTTATGCCGGTCGCTCGATCCTGAAGGGCTGATCCAGGCTGACAATAACAAAGCGCCTCTTCCCGCTAGAATCGGGCAGGGGCGTTTTTCTATCATTCTGATTCTGCACGAAAAAAGTTGTTTTTCGGGCATTTTTTAGCTTGCACGCCTGATTCGCTTATGAGATGATTCGAATCATGAAGCGAGTCGGAAAAATATCACGTCATCTTAGCCAGGCCTGGTTGGCCGGTGTATGGATCTTTTTGGTTGCCTATTTTGCATTTCATGCATTTCAGGGCGATAACAGCCTTGCTGCATTGAAGCAACTTGAAGTGCAGGAGCAGGAGCTTGCTGTGTTGGCTGCTGAGGTTAGGGCGGAGCGTGACATGCTGGAGGCGCGCACTGCTTCATTGAGTGGCAGCGCAATCGACCCGGACATGCTTGAAGAACAGGTTCGTCGGCGCCTTGGTTTTACTCACCCGGATGAAATAGTCGTGTTTGTTTCTGATGCATCGCATTAGTTAACTTAAAACAAGTTAATCAAAATATATCTATATATTTCAATAGTTTAAATCCTATTGCAAAATAGGGTGTTCGGCTGTATCCATATGCATCTACTGCATTGAGTGTCGGGCGATCCTGCCTGCGACCTTTTCTGGAAGGCCGAGATGACTACGAAAAAAAGCACCAAAAAGACGACCGCTCCGGCGCGCCGTCGTACAAAGCAACCGGCGCAATATAATGCGTCGAATGACGAACTCGTTGAATTTTATGAGCAAATGCTCTTGATCCGTCGTTTCGAAGAAAAGGCGGGGCAGATGTATGGCATGGGCCTAATCGGTGGTTTCTGCCACCTTTATATTGGTCAGGAAGCTGTGGTTGTTGGTATTCAGACGGCGCTGAAGGACGGCGACTCTGTAATTACCGGCTATCGTGAGCACGGCCATATGATTGCGGCAGGGTCTGATCCCAAGGCAGTGATGGCAGAACTGACTGGCCGTTCTGGCGGTTGCTCACGCGGTAAAGGCGGTTCCATGCACATGTTTGATCCTGAGCGTGGTTTCTATGGTGGTCACGGCATCGTTGGCGCGCAGGTTTCGCTTGGTACCGGTTTGGCATTCGCTGCCAAATATCGCAAGACCGACAATGTTGGCGTTGCTTATTTTGGTGACGGTGCTGCGAACCAGGGCCAAGTATACGAAAGCTTCAATATGGCGCGTATCTGGAACCTGCCGGTTATCTATATCATCGAGAATAACCAGTATGCGATGGGCACCAGCGTTAATCGTTCCTCTTCGGAGATTGAGCTGCATCGTCGCGGTGAAAGCTTCCGCATTCCCGGCAAACAGGTTGACGGCATGAATGTTCTCGAGGTTCGTGCGGCGATGGATGAAGCAGTGAAACATTGCCGCGATGGCAATGGTCCTTTCATTCTTGAGATGAAAACATATCGATATCGCGGCCATTCCATGTCTGATCCGGCAAAATATCGCTCCAAGGAAGAAGTGCAGAAAATGCGCGCCGAACACGATGCGATTGACCAGATCAAAGAACGCATTCTTGATGCCAAGATCCTGGATGAGGCAGGCCTCAAGGAAATCGATAAAAAGGTGAAAGCGGTTGTGGCTGAAGCAGCAACTTTCGCACAGGAATGCCCGGAACCGGCGCTTTCTGAACTTTATACTGATGTGCTGGCGTAAGGGAGAGACACCTCATGGCTATTGAAATTACCATGCCGGCCCTCTCTCCTACGATGGAAAAGGGCACACTTGCCAAATGGCTTGTAAAAGAAGGCGATAATGTTGAATCCGGTGACGTGATCGCCGAGATCGAAACTGACAAGGCAACCATGGAAGTTGAAAGCATCGACGATGGTGTTGTTGCGAAAATTCTGGTGCCTGAAGGGACAGATGATGTTCCTGTTGGTCAATTGATTGCTGTATTGGCGGAAGAGGGCGAAGACGTAGCTGACGTTGATGCGGCGCCTTCACACGCGGCTGTTGTGCCTACGCCAGCTCAGGAAGAGGCGGAAGTACCTGTTAAGGAAACCGCTGTGTCTGTTGTCAGCGTAGCTGTTGCCGACCCTGCAGTTCCGGAAGGCACCAACATGGTGAAACTGACTGTGCGTGAAGCTCTCAGAGACGCCATGGCAGAAGAAATGCGCAAAGACGGCGACGTTTTTGTGATGGGTGAAGAAGTGGCAGAATATCAGGGTGCTTACAAGGTTACCCAAGGCCTTCTGGACGAGTTTGGTCCAGAGCGCGTGATCGATACGCCGATCACAGAGCATGGATTTGCCGGCCTTGGTGCCGGTGCTGCTTTCGCGGGTCTGAAGCCCGTGATCGAATTCATGACCTTCAACTTCGCCATGCAGGCGATCGACCACATCATCAACTCGGCGGCAAAAACGCGCTATATGTCTGGTGGTCTGGTGCAGTGCCCGATTGTGTTCCGTGGCCCGAATGGTGCAGCGTCCCGCGTGGGTGCGCAGCACAGCCAGAATTATGCTTCTTGGTATGCGAATGTACCCGGGCTGAAGGTGATCGCGCCTTATGATGCGGCTGACAGCAAAGGCCTCTTGAAGGCTGCAATTCTTGATCCGAACCCGGTTGTGTTCCTCGAAAATGAATTGATGTACGGCGAAAGCTTCGAAGTGCCTGAACTGGATGATTACGTGCTGCCAATCGGCAAGGCACGTATCTTCCGTGAAGGGGCTGATGTGACGATTGTTTCTTACTCCATCACTGTTGGCGAAGCCCTCAAGGCTGCCGACAAGTTGGCGGAAGAGGGGATCAGTGCCGAGGTGATTGACCTGCGCACCATTCGCCCGCTCGATATCGAGACAGTGATCGAAAGCGTGAAGAAGACCAATCGCTGCGTCGTAGCGGAAGAGGGCTGGCCGCAATGTTCGGTCGCTTCAGATGTATCCGCACAACTGATGGAACAGGCGTTTGATTGGCTGGATGCGCCAGTAACGCGTGTGAACAGTGTCGATGTGCCTCTGCCGTATGCCAACAACCTCGAGAAAGCGGCGGTTGTGAGCGCAGACGATATCATCAGGGCCGCCAAAGCGGTTTGCTACGCGGAGTAGAGGTTTTGTTGGAGAAGATCTCGAGCCAATTCAGTAAGGACGCACTTCTGAGAGCGCCATTGGTGCCTTCAGCCCTGTTTACGGTGATTGCAGTCGTCTTTTCGGGTTTGGTTATCGCGGCCTTCCCCATTTTTCCAGCTGATTTACTGTTGTTTGCACCTGCTGCGTTTGTCGGGTGGTACGTGTTCGGATTGGTTGCCACTCTGGTTCTAGGTGGTGTTCTCATTCCGATGCTACCCGATGAAATTCCAGTAATATCGGCGCTTAATCAGTCAAGATTTGGACGTATATTCTTGGCGTTTATCTTTCTTGGCGTGATAGCGTCTGGCATGTTGGGAATGTCAGGCTGGACGTCTATTTTTATCCTGATGTGCTTGGGAGAATATACCGGTCACCTACCGCACAAGCAGGAAAAACAACCAAAGAAGAAGGGCTTGTTTGTCTAGGCTTTGGCAAGACAAACATCAGAGGTACGAGATATGGCTATTGAAATTTTTATGCCTGCACTGTCGCCAACCATGGAAAAGGGCACGCTTGCCAAATGGCTGGTGAAAGAAGGCGACACGGTGGAATCTGGCGATGTAATCGCCGAGATTGAAACAGACAAAGCCACCATGGAAGTCGAAAGCATCGACGACGGCACCGTGGCCAAAATTTTGGTTGAAGAGGGTACTGACGATGTGCCGGTGGGCAAGATCATCGCGCTTCTAGCGGAAGAAGGCGAAGATGTTTCTGACGTGAGCACACCTTCTGATGCGCCGAAGCCTGAAAGCACGCCTGCGCCAGCGGCAGAGCTGGCATCCAAGGAAGCCTCAGCCCCGGTTACTGCGCCCGCAGCCGCTCCTGCGCCTCAGCCAGTTGCTGATACGGGTGACCGTGTGAAGGCGTCCCCGCTTGCCAAACGTATCGCCAAGCAGGAAGGTGTTGATATTGCTTCGATTGAAGGGACAGGCCCGCATGGCCGCGTTGTAAAACGCGACGTGGAAGCTGCGGTGAAAGGTGGTGTGCCAACTGCAGCACCTGCGCAGTCCGCAGCAGCCTCGGCACCAGCCACGGTGGAAGCGCCTGTGGCTGTGCCAGAATATGGTCCGCACGACGATATTCCATTCCGCGAAGAGCGACTTTCTGGCATGCGCAAGGTTATTGCCAAGCGCTTGACTGAGAGCAAAACAACAGTGCCGCACTTCTACCTGACGATTGAATGCGAGCTGGATAAACTGATGGCGCAGCGCAAAGAGTTGAACGCGAAGCTGGCTGACAGCGGTGTGAAGCTTTCCGTGAATGATTTCATCATTCGGGCAACCGCACTTGCACTCAAAAAAGTGCCGGCGGCTAACGTCCAGTTCGCTGGTGACAAGATGTATTGGTACGAGCGCGCGGATATTTCCGTGGCGGTCGCGGTTGAAGGCGGCCTCGTGACCCCTGTTGTGCGTGGCGCAGACCAGAAAGGCCTGGCCGAAATTTCCTCCGATGTGAAGGATCTTGCAGGCAAGGCCCGTGAAGGCAAGCTTCTGCCGGAAGAATATGCCGGTGGCACTATCTCCATCTCCAACCTTGGTATGTACGGCATCAAGGAATTCAGTGCGGTGATCAATCCGCCACAGGGCGCTATTCTGGCGATCGGTGCTGGTGAGCAACGGCCAGTGGTGAAGGATGGCGCGCTTGCGGTTGCCACTGTGATGAGCGTTACCATGTCGTGCGATCACCGTGCAATCGATGGCGCTGTAGGTGCAGAGTTCCTTGCGGCATTCAAGGGCTATATCGAAGACCCGATCACAATGCTTCTTTAGGAAACGGCGGCATGGAAGCAATCAAGATAAAGGAAAAACTGGGCCTTTTCAGTGCCCAGTGGACCCCCCATGTCATTGCCAATGTTGACGACAATCATGTCTTTTTGTCGAAGCTTGAAGGCGAATTTGTATGGCATGCCCATGATAGTCAGGATGAGATGTTTCTCGTGATTGATGGTCGTTTCCGCATGGATTTCCGGGACCGCCAGGTCTGGCTGGAAGAGGGCGACATGATTGTTGTGCCAAAGGGCGTTGAGCACAAGCCCTATGCGCCAAAGGAATGCAGCGTACTCGTAATTGAAAAGGCGGAGACAGACCACACAGGTGGCATAGATGATCCGCGACGCAAAGAAAAACACGAACGGATATAACGATGACCCAGAGTTTTGATCTTGTTGTAGTTGGTGGTGGCCCTGGTGGTTATGTAGCCGCTATCCGTGGTGCTCAGATGGGCATGAAAGTGGCGTGCGTCGAACGCGAGCATCTGGGCGGCATCTGCCTGAACTGGG
>JABXIS010000096.1 GCA_013372975.1 Alphaproteobacteria bacterium | reverse complement strand
TCGGAGGGCAGCGCTCTATCCAGCTGAGCTACGGGTGCGCATGTCACTGGTTGGACGGCGCGGACACTACACGCGCAAACCCGCCAGCGCAAGTGCAAATACAAGCTTTGGTCCGCGTCCGCCGTGCACGATAATCCTTCATCAGCTGCAAGTCCAAACGGCGTCCCATTCAAATGAATATTGTATACAAAAACAGCCAATCAACGTCAGAGACACCCCCATATGGGCGTCGAAAACCCCAAAAACAGGGTGCAGCAAAAACAAAAAAATAAATCTAAACAATGCGTTATACGATATTTTTACAGATAGCTAAAATTTTAGCTTTTTCATTACCAGTGATTAAGAGGCTGTCTGTATAAACACCTTCAAGATCAGCGTGGCGTAGAGGATCAATCAGTTTGAAGCCGCGAAAAAGAAACATTCAAGAATGATGGATGGAAACATGTTGAAGAAATTTAGCACTTTTTTGGTTGCCGCTTTTGCCTTCGGTTTTGCCTTCGCCACTGTGACGCCTGCCGCTAAAGCCGCGGACGATATGAAATCCTGGCAGCGTGCCGTGATCAAGTCTGTCGCGAAAAACCAGCGTTACCCGCGCTCTGCGATTGCACGTGAAATTGAAGGCAAGGCTAAGGTTCGCCTCGTCGTCACTGCTGACGGCACGATCACCAGCCACGAAGTGGTGGAGCAAACTGGCGAGAAAGTATTGGACGACGAGATTCCAAAGCTTGTTGAAAAGCTCAACCCGCTTCCAGCGCTACCTGCTGGCAAAGACGGCCTCACTTTTGTGCTGCCGCTGAACTGGACGCTGAACTAAGAATTTTTGTTTCGAGTAATTTTATAATTCGTCCCGAGTAGGAAATGGCTCTCACTGATGTGAGGGCCATTTTTCTGGACAAGCTTTGGCCAAATTGGCCTTTATTCTGAAGCCTCCCCAAGCTTCCTTGTAGTGAGTATGTAGATAATGAAACGAGTATCCTCCCTTAAGCTGGCTCTTGTGGCCGCAACCCTTTTTGTGGGCGTCTCCACACCCATCGTTGCCTTTTCAGACATGACTGACTGGCGCAGAGAAGTTGTACGCGCCGTCGCCCAGAAACAGCAATATCCACGCTCGGCCCAACTGCGCGAGATCGAGGGCAAAGCAAAAATCCGCCTTGTGATTTCCGCCGACGGCACCATCACTGCGCATGAAGTGGTAGAACCAACCGGCCAGCCGATCCTCGACAATGAAATCCCCAAGCTGGTAGCACGCCTTAATCCGCTTCCACCATTGCCTGAAGGGCAAACAGACCTGAAGCTGGTGTTGCCACTTGAGTGGGCACTTCAGTAAAGCTGAATACCAAAAGCCCCTCCAACGAGGGGCTTTTTTTCACGCTTCAGGCCACCCGGTCGGTGACGGTATGACCAAACGGTATAAGCGTGGTATCACGCAAATCTTCTGAAAGCTCCGGATAATCTGCCGTGAAATGCAGGCCCCGCGATTCCTTACGCTGTTGAGCGGACCGGACAATCAGGTCCGCCACTGTTACAAGGTTCCGAAGCTCCAGAAGGTCAGCGGTTACGCGGAAATTGCCATAATATTCCTGGATTTCAGCCGCCAGCAAATCGACCCGCCGTTTGGCGCGCGCGAGCCGTTTGTCTGTACGCACAATGCCTACATAATCCCACATGAAACGACGAAGTTCCTTCCAGTTGTGGGTGACCACAACCATCTCGTCCGAATCCGTGACCTGGCTTTCATCCCAATCCCGTGCCATGGCGGCCGAGGGCAAGTCATCGATATGCGCGAGGATGTCTTCCGCTGCCGCGTGGCCTAGCACCAGGCATTCCAGCAAGCTGTTGGATGCCATACGGTTGGCACCATGCAGGCCGGTATGGGCGCATTCGCCCGCCGCATACAGCCGATCGAGCCCCGTGCGGGCCTTCATGTCCACATGGATACCGCCGCAGGTATAGTGCGCCGCCGGCACCACAGGGATCCAGTCCTTGGTGATATCGATCCCGAGCGTGAGACAATGGCGATAGATTGTGGGGAAATGCGAGATCACAAAATCCGCATCCTTGTGCGTGATGTCGAGCCACACACATTCTTCACCGGTGCGCTTCATCTCACTATCGATAGCGCGGGCCACAATATCACGCGGCGCCAGTTCCTCGCGTTTGTCATATCCCGGCATGAAACGCGTACCGTCCTTGAGCCTGAGCACAGCACCCTCGCCGCGCATGGCCTCGGTAATCAGGAAGGTCTTGGCGTCCGGGTGATACAGGCAGGTGGGGTGGAACTGGTTAAATTCCATGTTGGTCACCCGGCACCCCGCGCGCCACGCCATGGCGATGCCGTCGCCGGTGGATGCATCCGGGTTCGAGCTATAGAGATACACACGGCTCGCGCCGCCTGATGCGATGATCGTCGCCCGCGCAGAGAAGGTTTCAACCCTGCCCTTATCCAAGTTGAGCACATAAACGCCATGTGCCTGATCATTGTAGCTGCCGGGGTTCTTCAGGTGCCGGTTGGTGATGACGTCAATCGCAATATGGTTTTCATACACATCGATGTTGGGCTCATCGAGCACGCGCTGGTTCAGGGTTTTCTGAACCGCCTTTCCGGTGGCATCCGCCGCATGAATGATACGCCGGTGGCTGTGCCCGCCCTCGCGCGTGAGATGATAGTCATAGCCGTCTTCATGAACGGAATTGGCTTTGTCAAACTCCACACCCAGATTGATCAGGCCCTCGATGGCATCGCGGCCACGTTCCACTACAAAACGAACAGCGTCTTCGTCGCACAGGCCAGCGCCCGCGATAAGCGTATCGTCAATATGGCTCTGGATCGAATCGGTGGCTTCAAGTACAGCGGCAATACCGCCCTGCGCCCAGCGGGTTGACCCGCCAGACATCTCACCCTTCGACAAGACAGCCACACGCATATGGGGTGCCAGCTTGAGGGCTGCTGTCAGCCCCGCTGCACCAGACCCTACAATCACCACATCATAGATGCGTCTCATGCTGCTGCGTCCTTCTCTTTGCTGCTGGTGAGCTGCAGGAAAATATCCTCAAGGTCGGTTTCGTTCGTGGAGATGTCCGTGATTGTCAGGCCCGCTTCCTGCACTGCTGCCAGCACCTGCCCCACGTTGGCTGATGCCTGGCTGATCTGTACCGCCAGCTTGTGATCACCGCGCACATCGCTGTTGAAAGGCTGGAGTGCGGCTGGCACCTCCGTCAGTTTCTCGGACACGGAGATCACGATTTCTTTCTCATCGATCCGCTTCAACAGCTGATCCGTGGGCTCACACGCCACAACATCCCCATGGTTGATGATGGCGATTGTGTCGCACAGCTCTTCCGCTTCCTCAAGATAGTGGGTTGTAAGAACAATGGTGGTGCCGCGCGCATGCAATTCGCGCACATATTCCCAAAGCTGTTGCCTCAGTTCGATATCCACGCCCGCCGTTGGTTCGTCGAGCACAAGGATTGGCGGGTTATGCACCATGGCCTTGGCAATCAACAGGCGCCGCTTCATCCCGCCCGAAAGGGTACGGGAATAGGCGTCAGCCTTGTCAAACAAATGAACCGCTTTCAGCAGCTCTTCGGTGCGGCGTTCTTCAGGGCGAACACCATACATGCCAGCCTGCACTTCAAGCATCTCGCGCGGGGTGAAGAAGGCATCGAAGGTCAGCTCCTGCGGCACAATACCGATATTGGCGCGCGCATTCCTCGGGTTATCATCGATATCGAAACCCCAGATTTTGGCGCTGCCCTCGGTTTTGTTCACAAGGCCCGCCAGAATATTGATGGTGGTGGACTTACCGGCACCATTGGGGCCCAAAAGGCCAAACATGGACCCTTGCGGAATATCCAGATCAATGCCTTTGAGCGCCAGCTTGCTCGCGCTCTTTTTCCCACCGCCGTAAACCTTCTTAAGGCCTCTGATTTCGATTGCGTTTTTTGTCACAAAACCGATCCTGTGTTACTTCTTGTGCCGATTTTACCGTTAAATCGGCGAATGTGCCATGCTGCCGCTTGTTCGGTGCCACCGCGTTGGTTATATAGAGCTAAACCCCATCTGTCTTGGGGCAAATCCGTATAGTTCAAAGCCAAAAGAGACATACCATGACGGTAGACACACCTGAAACCAAACTGGTTGAAACCAAAAAAGTTGCCTGCGACGGCGACGAAGGCGCCCTCGGTCACCCACGTGTATATCTGACGATGGATGACGAAGGCAAAGTCGAATGCCCATATTGTGATCGACTGTACATCTTGCAAGGCGGACCGTCAGACAAATCCTAGTGATCTGACTGCCTTTTTTCTTATCTGACCGCCAAGTATATTTGACCCGGGATTCCCTATGCCAGACGCAGCCACCGACAAACAGCACCTTTATCTGATCGATGGCTCCGGCTACATCTTCCGGGCCTATCATGCCATGGCCTATTCGAAACGCCCGCTCACCCGCGCGGATGGTACGCCCGTGGGTGCTGTGTTCGGTTTTTCGAACATGATCATGAAGCTGCTGCAGGACCTGGAAGACGGCGAACAGCCAACCCACCTGGCGGTCATTTTCGATAGCAAAGGCAAAACCTTCCGGAACGATATCTATGCCGACTATAAGGCCAACCGCCCCCCGGCGCCGGAAGATCTGATCCCGCAGTTTCCGTTGATCCGCGAAGCCACACGCGCCTTTGGCCTGCCGTCCATCGAGATGGACATGTATGAGGCCGACGACCTGATCGCCACCTACGCCACCCATGCCCGCGCCAAGGGATGGGATGTCACGATTGTGAGTTCAGACAAAGACCTGATGCAGCTTCTGGATGCGGGCACCGATATGTTCGACACCATGAAGAACAAGCGTACTGAAGCCCATGACGTGCCTGAAAAATTCGGTGTAGGGCCTGAGAAGGTTGTGGATGTGCAGTCGCTCGCCGGTGACAGTGTTGATAACGTGCCTGGCGTACCGGGTATCGGCATCAAAACCGCGGCCCAGTTGATCAACGAATTTGGCGATCTGGATACCCTTCTGGAGCGCGCAGGTGAGATCAAACAGAACAAACGCCGCGAAAACCTGATCGAATTTGCCGACCAAGCTCGCATTAGCCGCCAGCTCGTAACGCTGGACCGCAATGTGCCGGTAGAGGTTCCCATCGATACCTTCGCGCTTTCCACACCTGAAGCTGGCCCGTTGATCGAATTCCTAGAGGCACAGGACTTTCGCTCGCTTAAAGTAAAGGTCGCTCACGCATGGGGTGGCAGCGCAATTGTTGAAGATTCGGTTGATGAAGCCGTAACGGTTGAAAAAACCGAATATGAGTGCGTAACCGATATGGCCGCCCTCACGCGTTGGATCGAAGCCGCCCATAAAATTGGTTATGTGGCTGTGGACACGGAAACCACCGGCCTCAATCCTGCGAAAGCAGACCTTGTTGGCATCTCCATGTCCGTGGAGCCGGGCAAGGCCTGTTATGTTCCTGTAGGCCATGGCGCCAACAGCGATGACCTGTTGGCCGAGAAGCCCCAACAGATCGCGAAAGCCGACGTTATTGCGGCGCTCAAACCGCTGTTTGAAGACCAGTCGGTTCTCAAGATCGGGCAAAATCTCAAATATGATATGTCGATCCTGGCACGCGAAGGCATCAACCTGCACCCGATCGACGATACCATGCTGATGTCCTATGCACTCGACGCAGGCAACCACGGCCACGGCATGGACGAGCTGGCTGGCATCCATCTGGATATAACCCCTATCAGCTTCAAGGAAGTGGCAGGCACAGGTAAAAACCAGATTACCTTCGATAAAGTGCCGCTTGATAAAGCCACTGACTATGCCGCAGAAGACGCCGACATCACGCTCAGGCTCTGGAAAATCCTGAAACCACGATTGGCAGCGGAGAAGGTCACCACCGTATATGAAACTCTGGAACGCCCCCTCGTCCCCGTGCTTTCCGCCATGGAGCGCGAAGGCATCAAGGTAGACACGGGTGTTCTCAACAAACTGTCCAACGAGTTTGCCATCGGCATCGAGCGCCTGAATGATGAAATCCAGGAGATGGCAGGCAGGCCTTTCAACGTAAACTCGCCAAAACAACTAGGTGAAATCCTGTTTGACGAGATGGGCCTGAAGGGTGGCAAGAAATCATCCAAGACAGGTGCATGGCAAACCAATGTGGATGTGCTTGAGAAACTGGCTGCAGAAGGGCACGAGATGCCCACGAAGGTGATGGAATACCGCCAGTTTGCGAAGCTGAAGAGCACCTACACCGACGCGCTGCAGAACGAAGTGAACAGCCGCACAGGCCGCGTGCACACAAGTTTCCACTTGGCAAGCACCACAACAGGGCGCCTGTCATCAAATGACCCGAACCTGCAGAATATCCCGATCCGCACCGAAGAAGGCCGCAAGATCAGGCAGGCTTTCGTGCCCGAAAGCGGCAATATCCTGATCGCGGCAGACTATAGCCAGATCGAGCTCAGGCTGCTGGCACATATTGCCGATATCGGCGCCCTCAAACAGGCCTTTGCCGACGGCACAGACATTCACGCCATGACGGCATCCGAGGTGTTTGGTGTGCCGATCGAAGGCATGGACCCTATGGTCCGCCGCCAGGCGAAGGCTATCAACTTCGGCATCATTTACGGTATTTCCGCCTTTGGTCTCGCGCGCCAGCTTGGCATCAGCCGCACAGACGCCCAAGGCTATATAGATGCATATTTCGAGCGCTTCCCCGGCATCCGCAAATATATGGACAGCACCATCGAGTTCGCCAAAGAACATGGTTATGTGGAAACACTGTTCGGGCGCAAATGCCATATCTCTGCCCTAGCTGACAAGAACCCCATGAAGCGCGGCTTTGGCGAGCGCGCGGCGATCAACGCGCCGATCCAGGGGTCAGCCGCCGATATCATCCGCCGGGCCATGATCCGTATGCCGGAAGCCCTTCAGGAAGCAGGCCTCACGGATGTTCGCATGCTACTGCAGGTGCATGATGAACTGGTGTTTGAGGCACCTGATGGCCGGGAAGCAGACGCCATCCCTGTGATCGAAAAGGCCATGGCAGATGCCTGTGCACCCGCCCTGGACCTGACCGTACCGCTGGTGGTGGATTGCGGCACCGGCCAGAACTGGCAGCAGGCCCACTAGGCTTAGGTATCAGGTTGCCAATACGCCTAGCCCAAAAGATGCACCGGCAGCATAATTCTGTCGGGCAGTGAAACGCCGAAAGTAGAAAGACATTTATGCGCCTGAAGAGCAGCAATACATTGGGACTGGCTTTCATCCTTGGCAGCGTCACTGCCATGACCCCGTTGGCAATTGATATGTATCTGCCCGCCTTCCCGGCCATTGCGGATGACCTTGGCGCTGTGCCTACGGGCGTTCAGCTTTCCCTGACATCCTTTTTCATTGGCCTTGCTTTGGGCCAGCTGATCTATGGCCCGTTGGCCGATAAATACGGTCGTAAGAAACCCCTGATAGGCGGCTTGCTGATCGCCGCCCTTACCTCTTTCCTGTGTGCCACTGCCCCATCCATTGATGCACTGATCCTATATCGCTTCCTGCAGGCGCTGGGCGTTTGCGCTGGTGCGGTGATCGCGCGCGCCATCGTTCGAGACCTGTTCGACCCAAAGGAAGGTGCGCGTTTCTTCTCGCTCCTGATGGCCATCATGGGCGTGGCACCCATTCTGGCGCCACTGGCGGGAAGCGTGGTGTCGGTATATCTGGGCTGGCCCTGGATTTTCAATATCATAGGCGGCTTCGCTTTTATGACACTGGCGGGGATTGTGATCTTTCTGCCAGAAACGCACGAAGGCAACAGTGGTGTCCGGCTTGGCCGCGCGCTGCATACCTATGCTGATATCCTCAAGAACCGTACATTCCTCAAATATGCGCTGGCCGGTGGCTTCGCTAACGCGGGCATGTTTGCCTATATCGCCGGAGCTTCTTTTGTGGTGCAGGACTATTTCGGCACCTCGCCCACCTTCTTCGCAATCGCTTTCGGTTCAAATGCTTTTGGCCTGATTGGCCTGACCCAATTGAACCGGCGCCTTTTGGCCAAACACGCCTTTCCAGCCATACTGCGGGTGGGCTTCATGGTCCTGCTTGCAAGTGGCATCGCGCTTGTTGCGGCAGGGGCCCTTGGTGCCCCTCTTTGGCTGTTCCTCGCCCCCATGTTCTTCTTTATTGCGTCCCTTGGCATGGTGATGCCAAACAGCATGGCGGGTGCGCTCGCCACAGAAGACACAAGAGCAGGATCAGCATCAGCCCTTTCAGGATCATTGACGTTCCTGGCCGCGTTTCTTTCATCCGCGGCGGTCGGCGCACTGCCCGAGAAAACGCCCATTGCCCTTGCGCTAGTGATGGGTGCCTGTGCGCTGGCTGCTTTTTCTCTGTCTCGCCTGCCCGATGATCCAAGACACCCCATCAGTGCATAGAAAAAGGCGGCCTCAAAAGGCCGCCCTCATCAATTTCACTACAGGTTTACTGTGCTTTAGAACGCATGCGTCATTGCAAAGAACAATGCTGCGGACAATAGCCCCGAAATCGGCACTGTGATCACCCATGCCGCAGCAATGGTAAGTGCCTCCCGGCGACGGACCAGCCGGCGGTGGGCAATCTTCACCTCCTCCGAACGGGTCAGACGGCGTTTTTTGTTTTCACGGCTGTTCAGATATTCACGCAAGAAGCCAACACCGAATACACCACCCACAGCGATATGAGTGGAGGACACAGGCAACCCAAGCCAACTTGCGGCAATCACTGTAATCGCGGCCGACAAGGCCACACAGAAAGCACGCATCTGGTTCAGTTTGGTGATTTTCTCGCCCACCGTACGGATCAGCTTTGGGCCGTAGAGCATCAGGCCCAGAGAAATCCCGATGGCGCCAATCGCCATCACCCAGAAAGGGAGGGTGATCTTTCCGCTTCCCACCGCCGTATGCCCCGCAGCGCTCACAATCGCAGCCAATGGGCCAACCGCATTTGCCACATCGTTTGCACCATGCGCAAACGACAGCAGCGCAGCCGAGCAGATGAGCGGTATGGTGAACAATTTCGCAACAGACTTGCGGCGGTTTTCAAGGCCGGCCGCGGCGCGCTTCACAAGCGGTTTGGTGATTGCCCAAACCAGTGCCGCAGCACCAAAACCGATCATCCACAACATGGCTGTATCAGGCTTCCAGAGTTTCTTGAGGCCCTTCATCACCAGATACATGGAGAAGGCACCTGCCATGATGCCAACAAGCACAGGCACCCAGGTTTCCGAGGCCGCAAGCTTGTCGTCTTTCGCCAAGATCATTTTCTTGATGAACAGCAGGAACAGGGCTGCGATCACACCACCCAACAGAGGAGAGATCACCCAACTTGCCGCAATGGCACCCATTTTATCCCAGGCGACGCTGGACGCACCCGCTGCCGCGATACCCGCGCCCACAACGCCGCCCACGATCGAGTGAGTGGTTGAGACAGGTGCGCCAACCCATGTGGCAAGGTTCAGCCACAGGGCAGCTGCCAGAAGCGCAGACATCATGGCCCAGATGAAAGTCATTTCGTCGGCCATGCCCGCCGGATCAACAATACCCTTGCGAATGGTGGATACCACATCGCCGCCAGCAATAATTGCACCCGCAGCCTCAAAGATCGCTGCGATAAAGAGTGCTCCTACCATGGTGAGCGCTTTTGAGCCCACGGCTGGGCCAATATTATTGGCTACATCGTTGGCGCCAATGTTCATCGCCATATAGCCACCGATCACCGCTGCGGCGATCACGAAGATACCAGTTGAACCTTCGGTCTGCGTCATAGCAGTGTAGATCAACACAAACACAAGGAAAACGATTGCAATGCCAAGATTGGTAACGGATTTGTTTGTCTCTACCGCCCCTTCCCGGAAGGCCAGGACTTTTTTCAGGTCTTTATTGACCGGATGCTGATCCACCATGGGAACCCCTTTGTTTTGTTACCCACCCGAGCATGCTTCTTTTGCCCAATGCTCAAGCTTTTTGGGCTTATAACAGCCTGTCATAAAAATGTAATGAAAATGTCATAAATGGATGATTGTGCACAAAAAAAGGGCGGCAAAATCGCCGCCCTCTTCCATCGGTTTTTGAATTTCCTAGAACTTGTAGCCCACAGTTACACCGTACATACGCGGTGAGTTGGCATAGCCGTTCACTGTACCGGATTGGATCACACCCGGGAAGGCACTCAGGAAGAACTCATCGTTGAACAGGTTCCGGCCCCAAACATTTACGCTCAGGCCATTTTCCCATTCAAAACCAAGGGCTGCGTTGAACATGCTCACGCTGCGGTCTACGCCCGCGATATTGTCCACCACCTGGGTCTTGCTTTCATATTGCCAGTCACCACGGAGGAAACCAGATACATTCTCGCCGATATCGAAGAAATATGTACCTGCCACTGTCATGCTGGTTTTATGGATGCCTGCTGGTGTTTCGCCAGAAAGGTCAGTGATGCCGTTTGGCCCCAGTGCTCCCTCAAAGCTTACGTACTCAGGATCCATGAAAGTCCCTGCGAAGCGAAGCTCAAACTGTTCGGAAGGTACCCATGTAGCATCAACCTCGATACCTTTGGTTTTCTGCTTACCTGCGTTTCCGAGTACGAAGCCTGTGCCCTGGAAGATATTGGATTGGAAGTCCTTGATCGTCTGGTCAAAGATCGCAATGTTGATTGCACCTTTGCTGTAGCGGGCTTTCAGACCCAGCTCGTAAACGATCGAATTCTCAGGATCAGCATACCGCGTACCATAAGTCTGGTTCACTTGGGTGAGGCCCGCGCTTGCAAGCGCTGCCTGATCCACTGCAAACGGGCGGGAATCCCGTGACAGGTTCCAGCTGGTGGATTTGAAGCCAGTGGCAACGCTGAAATACATATTCAGGTTGTCGTTCACTTCATAGGACGCACGCGCGGTCCAGGTCAGCTTCTCGTCGTTGGTTTTGCCGTTCTCTACAGAGTTCGGATACGCCAGGAACTGAGGCTGGAACTGCAGTGGGCCAAAGCCTGTCACAATTGGCGAGATCGCGGCATTGATGGCAGCAGACGTGCCGGGTGCAACGGTTTCAATCAAGGCAATATTGTCAGGTGTTGGCGCCAGACCGGTTTGGCCGAAGAAAGCCGCACCAAAGAACTGATTCTGCAAGTTTACAGATGAGAATGTATCGCCGTTTACCGTGCTGCCCGTTACCGTTTTCTTGTCTTTGGTATAGTTCAGGCCGCCAGTTACCGTCAGGCGATCTGTGACATGGAAGTCAACCGAGCCAAAGAAAGAGTAGGCATCGTTATCCTGCGTGAATGTCTCGCGTGTTTGAGTGTCACCAGAGAAGGCTGACCCGTATGGAATGCCAAGAATGGTTTCAATTGGTACACCAAAGCCCGGGAATGGATCATCAAACAGCGTAGCGCTTGTGCCACCACTTGCCAGCAAACTGATGTAAGGCCGTGCAGCCACGCCATAATCAAGGCCTTGAACCTGCGTGATGTCTTCCTTGAAGAAATATGCACCCACCATCCAGTCAACTTTGTTCACGCCCGTGGACGTAAGGCGGATTTCCTGAGTGTAAGTATCAATGTTTGCTTCGTTGAAGGCGCTATCAAGGATCGGCGCACCGGTATAATCCGGCTCAGTGTCGTTAAGGCTGTCATTGCTCCGGAACGCCGAAATGGACGTCAGCGAGAAGCCTTCAAAGTCCACATCCGCCTGCAAGGAAATGCCATAGTCTTTCACTTCGTTGACCGGCGTTTCGTTGATAGGCGTGGTATAGTGGAACGGATCGCTATCATCCAGAACGATGCCGCCCAGCGCCTGAATGGCAGCGGCAGTCGGGCCGTTCAAAATGTTGGTTACACCACAGCACAGTTCGTCGATCTTGTTATAATCAGCGATCAAACGGAAGGACACATCCTCGGATGGCTCCCACAGTGCCTGGCCACGAACCTGCCAGCGATTGCGGTCGTTGATGTCTTCGGTTTCACCAGTAAGGCTTTCGATATAACCATCACGCTTGTTCACACCAGCGGACAGGCTAACAGCGAAAGTCTCGGACAAACCGCCGGTAATATAGCCTTTAATCTGGCGAGAATTGTAATTGCCGTAAGAGGCTTCCACACCACCCTCAGTGTCATATGAAGGTGCCGCAGTCACAACCGAGATAACGCCTGCGGAAGCGTTTTTACCAAAGAGGGTACTTTGTGGGCCACGCAGTACCTCCACACGCTCCATGCGCGGAAGGTCACCGATTTGTGCAGCGGAACGAGACCGATATACGCCATCAATGAACACGCCAACTGATGGCTCGATGCCCGCATTGTTTGCGCCGTTACCAAAACCACGGATTGCGAAGTTGGTGTTTGTTGAAGTCTGAAGTGTCCAAACACGCAGGGACGGCACAACCGACTGCAAGTCGGAGATATCCAGCATGTGGGCGTTTTCCATCGTCGCCGCATCAGTTACGGAAACCGCAATTGGTGTTTCCTGCAGCGTTTGTGGCCGCTTCTGCGCAGTCACCAAAATTTCTTCGAGTGTAAAGTCTGAATCACTATCCTGCGCGACGGCAGAAAATGATGTACCAACCATGACAGCAGCCGCCGCGGCGGATGTCATCAAATGCGCGCGCTTGTGGCGCCCCTTGAAAGTGCTCATTGTTTTCCTTCCCATTCCCTCCGGTGATGCTGCTGCCAAAAATAATACGCTTTCCCGATCCGGCCCTCACGAATGAAAACGTATGGAAATCTATGGCTTCAGTACCGAAGGCTCCTCATTGCTTGCACAGCTCTTTTGGGAAAAAGTCCGGATGACGGCTTATAGAGATTGCCGCTCTGTGTGCTCCCAATTTCCTCCCACAATCGAAACCGCTTCCGGCATCTTTTGACCCTTCCGTCAACATTGCCCATCACTGGCTCCGGTTTCATCATGAATAGTGCCTCTTGATTGACGTTAACGTCAAGCGATTCAACATGAATTTCTGCACCAAACACATGTTTGTGTAGCATCGGCACAACAGTAAAAACCCTTGGAAAACAGCCATGTGGCACGCCCGCACTAAGTTTCCGTAGCGTCAACTTCGCGCAAGTGTCTGTTTTTAATGGCCTTCATTGATTGTCGATTCCGGTGATTTTTTTTGCGCGCCTGGCGGGCCGGGCAACAAGCAAAAGAAAAGGGCGGCCCAAAGCCGCCCCAATCTATTCGTTTTTTGATCCAGCCTTCTAGAAAGAAGCTGACAATTTCGCGTAAACCATCCGTCCACGAGGATCATGCGTACGAGATTCGTACCCGCCGTTTGTGGAAACATAAGGTGGTTTTTTGTCGAAAGCGTTGATCACACCAAACTGAATGCTCGTGCCATCCGCGCCTTCGAACAAATCATCAAGGCTAAGCGTATATTGCGCATCAACTGTGGTCATGCTGCCAATTGTGCTGCCCGCGTTCTGGTCATCATTCATGCCGCTTACATGGCGAACATAAAAGCGAACGTCGTGGCGATCATTCGCCCATGACATACCGGTATTGAAGCGCCACTTTGGCGTTGGGCTGCCAAAGTTTGCGAAGTTACGGTTGCCCGCTCCGTCCACGACGCCGGCTTGCGGATCGTCAAGCTCATACTTCAAAACATGTGTTGCCTCAAAGAACGGCTGGAATGTGCCATAGTCAGTATCAAAACGATACCTGGCATTCACATCAAAGCCCTGTGTCGTCACTTTTGAGGCATTGAGGAAGTCTACAAAGATCATCAGGATCGTGCCGGTATCCCCGTTAGTACGAAGAACCCGTGTGGGATCTGTCGGAAACGCATTGGCCACAGCCTGCGAGTTTTCCGAAATAATCACGTCCTGAAACTTGTAGTTCCAATAATCCACATCAACCGACAACCCATTATCACCCTGGTACGATGCACCAAAGTTCCAGGCCTTGCCCGTTTCCGGCTTGATATCACGGCCACCTTCCGGTGCAACAGAGCGAACTGCTGCAAAGGCAGTGCCACCACCGATCGGATCGGATACTTGCTCAAGCGACGTTGTACCGCCCGAAACCTGAAGCACACTAGGCGCCCGGAAACTGGTGGAATAACTGCCGCGCAGCGCAAGACTATCATGTGGGCGGAACAACAGCGACACTTTTGGATCGGTCGTGCTGCCAATTGAGTTGCCATATTTTTCATGGCGGACAGCAAGAGACAGGTCCAGTTGCTCTGTGATTGGCACCAGCGTTTCAGCAAAGATGCCGAATGCGGAACGGCTTTGGGCAAAATCCTGGTTACCGATCAGGAAGGCAAAACCATCTGCGTTGGAGATATCGTCATAATCTCGACCCCAGCGCTCTTCCCTGTTCTGGATGCCGATCGCAAGGCCGATGTCACCGGCAGGCAGGCTGCCGATGGTACCGGAGAAGACGGCATCAATCACATGCAGGTCCGAGCTCCCTTCAATCAGCTGGGTGCCGATCACATAATCGAGCACTTCCTGGCTGTTTGGCAGGGCATTGTAGCTGGTAGAGAACGGATTATAGAACAGACATCCGTTTTCACCCGGCACGCCCGCGCCAGCATCACAGCTTTCGCCGCCGAAACCCAGAAGGGCATTGCGGAAATTCGCGGTGATTGTGTCTTCAGTTGCCAGATCATAATTGTTCTTGGCCATCGTATAACCGATATCATACGACCAGTTGTCGTTCAGATCGCCAGTCACCTCGGCACTTACACGGAACGTTTTAGATGTAGTGAGGTTCGGTGACACGTCGCCGCCATTACCAATAGCCCGACCGAAGAACAAGACAGGCGACAAAGGAAGAGCGCCGAAAACATTCCCCGGGTGATAGGACGGAACAATGGCAGATGTCAGCTGCAAGAATGGGAACGTAGGCGAATTACCGCGAATAGCCTCGGTATCGGCCCACGCAGCTTCGATCCGCAACTCATGGCCGTCACCAAGTTGTTTGGAAAACACGCCATAAGCCTGCTTGCGCTCTTCTTCAGGCACCAGGTTGAAATATTCACCGAAATCAAAACCACAGAAGCCCGCCGTAAACGGCAAACCAAAGTTGTCAAGCGCAGCCTGTGCCGTGCCGCCAATAGGCTGCTCGAAACCGCCCTGAGCTGTACAACCAGTCGGGTCAATCACCGGTATCTGGCCCAGCAGGAAAAATGCACCCGGGTTACCCAGCGCAGATGTATCATCCGCAGGCTGGCTCAAACGGCGTTCTTCTGTCGTAAGTGGCGAACGATCATAATAGCTGAACGCACCCATGAAGTGCATGTCGTCATTACCCCAGCCGAACTTCGCCTGATAGAGCTGGTCTGACTGCGTACCCTGATCTGTCAGGGTTTGGTATTTTGCCGATACTTCAACACCTTCGAAATTATCGTCGGTCAGGAAGTTCACAACCCCTGCCACAGCGTCTGTACCGTAAATTGCGGCCGCACCGTCTTTTACGATTTCGATCCGTTGCACCGCGATCTGCGGCACAAGCGAACTGGTGTCGACAAAAGCGATGCCATCATTTGTTACTGTACCGGCAACCACCTGGCGGCGACCATTCAGCAGCACCAATGTCGAGGCAACACCCAAGCCGCGCAGGTTGAAGTTGGATGTACCTGTGGTGCCATTCTGCGTAAAGGCATCCGGGTTGTTTTGCGCACCATTGTTGATGGTAAGCGTTTGCACCAGATCAGCCACATTGCTGGCGCCAATCTGGTTTAGATTGTCAGATCCGATCACCGCAATAGGTGATGGGCTATTATATTGAGACTTACCTTTAAGATAGGTACCTGTAACAACAACCTCTTCGATGGTCATTTCATCGTTGTCTTGATCCTGTGCGGATGCGACTGTCGAGGCTAATAGAGCAAGACAACCGGCTGATAGCGCGGTTGATTTGAACAAGCGGTTCTGGCGCATGTCTCCCCTCCGTGAGTTATGTAAACTACAAAGTCCTTCCCATGTATATTGGATAGGACGATTGCACGAAGCGTCAAGAAATTAGCCAGAAATATTAAACCTATAGTTCCAAGGTGTTACCCATTAAACACATATGGGACAGTTAAGCTTGCCCCAACCGCCTCGCACCTAAGCGGGCTCAATCAAAGCCTGTTTCACAAAAACAGACACCACGCCTGCCCCCACACGGTAATCCACATAGGGCGTGAGATAGGCCTTCACCACATCCGGATCAACGGGCCTGGAAACGCTGAAACGTTGTTTGGCCAACACGGTCAATGCGCTATTAAAATCCGAGCGGATTTGCGGCAATCGCAGCCGCACTTTCTCGTGGGCGCCACCCTCCTCGATCAGCAAGACAAGATACAAAGTGAGCTTGCCTTCTACCCGCCCGCGGTTCAGCAGTGACAAATTGAAAGGCTTCATTTCGATCTTCGGCTTGCCGACCGCAGCCGCTTTTTCGTCCTCCTGCAAGGACCAGGCGGGATATGAAAACACTGCACCCAAACATAAGGCCACGAAACATATTTTCAGCCACTGCACTCGCTATCCCCTTCCAACAGTCAGGCCAACAATCAGGCCAATAATCAGAAACAATCACCACACCCTATTGTATGCCGCCTGAATTGAATCTGAACCAGAAAAATACAATTGATGCATTTTGCATCATAATTGCTTTTTGCATCAAAAATGATGCATATTGCGACAACGGTTAAGCTGTAAATGGCGGCGTTGCCGCCAAAAATTTACTAAGCGCTTGTAATATATAGATTTTATTTTTCGCGCATTTTTTGGCACAGCTCTTGTATATATTACTATACCTCTCGAGCAGGGGTGCGGGAATGGGTAAATTTATTTACTCGACCCCCAATCGTGCACCTGTTCCCGCCAACCCCGCCGAGAGAGGTTCTCCAGACAAAGCTGCGCATTGCGCGGCTTTTTTATTGGCCGAAACAGTTGTGGTCGGAAATCTTAGACAAACAGGCTTACCGTAGGTGACGATGCACCAGACTGCAGGCGCGCCAAACCGGTCTGGAAGTTTGCGAGCTGGTTCTGCAAATGCTGAGGCACAGGACCGCTTGCAGAATTGCCCTCTTTGATCAGTGCCTTAAGCGGATTGTAATCGAGTGAACGATAGGCACGCTGCACCGAACTGATGGCACCATCAAACAATCCAAGAACATATTTGGCTGTCGCCTTGTCCTTGATGTGCAATTCCCCACCCAGACCAAGAGCGAACGCACCGCCCAGGTTGTCTGGGTCCGTGCCGTCATTATCTTCATCGTCTTCGCCAAACCCGAACACCTCGTTCTTGGGCAATAGTTTGCCGGCGGTCAGGCCGATGCGTTCCAACAAATCTCTGTCACCGGTTCCGCGCAGAAGATCAATAGAAACGCCATCATCAAGGGTGGATATAGTCAGCTTGTCGCCTTCTGAGGTCGTCGAAACATCTACGTCGATCTTGCCAAAACCAGCGATCCGAAGTTTACGAGCCAGGTCATCAAACGTATCCCCCTCATCAAGGGTAATTTTCTTCTTGGTACCGCCATCAAGGGAAATATAGAAGAAATCACCTTCGCGGGCTGTTGTCTGGGTCTCAACGTCAAGCGTTTCATCGATTTCAATGGTGCCCGTTGGCAGCCCAAGGGTTTCCAGAACCGAGTTGCCTTGTGTGGTAAACGCAAGGCCTCCCACCGCAGATTTGGAGAGACCCTCACCAAACTGCTCTACATCTTCAAGTGTGCCGTTCTTGCCATCAATCCTGGCAACAAAGGCATCGACAGAGCTGTGCGATGTTTCGCCTGTCAAAGTACCGGCTGTCGACCCCGCCACATATACAACCTGGTCCACGACAACCACGTCATTAATCCGGTCGGTCCCGCTCGTGGACAGATATGTGGTGTTTTCAGCTTTCAAATTGCTTTGGCCGTTCAAGCTGATGCCGCTGACAAAACCTTCAAAGCCGCCATTAGCCGTGCCTTCAATACCGGCAGACCCGCCAGCATCCAGCGCTGCATTCGTGGTTACACCTGCGATATAGACATCGTTGTTGTCATTATCGATCGCAATGCCCTGGATCGAGCCACCTGTGCCCAGGCTGCCAAAATCGAGGTTATTGGAAGTATCTGATAGGTCAGCTGTGTCCAATCTGTAGACCACCGCATTTCCGTCTTCTTCAACTGCCAGAACCAGATTGTCATTTCCGTCTACAGCGATACCTTTAACAATATCATTGCCGCTAGTGCCAAAGACCGTGGAATCCTCAAGCGTGCCATCTGTGCCCGAAAACTTCATCACAAGCGCATCTTTGCCGCCTGTGAATCCCGAAGTGGAACTGATCGCAGACTTGGTATAACCGCCGACCCAGATATCATCATTGGAATCAACGGCAACGCTATAGGCGGCCGATTCTCCATATGTATCGAGCTGATAGCGGAAAACTTCATCACCGCGTTTGCTGATTTTGGTGACAAAGGCGTCTGATGTATTCAGCGTATCATCATTGTCGATGACGTCAGCCGTGGAAAGTTCGCTGTCGGTCTTGCCAACAATGATAACATTATCTTCGCTATCGACTGTGATCCCATACGCATCAGCGTCACCCGATACACCCAGAAGCCGCGAGAAAACGACATTGCCCTCGCTATCGAACTTGGTGAGAAAAACATCTTCCTCGGATGCGACATTCAACTGATGCCCAAAGCTGCCTGAAGAGGTACCAACAACATAGATACCGCCCTCACTATCCACAGCGACACGGCTGGATTTTGTATCGGAGTTTACCTGATAATCGCTGTTAACGTTGGTGATGGACAACTCGTTGTCAACGGCATCGTCGTCGTCATCGTCACTGTCATCACCCGTTACATCCACCTTGGCGTCAGCGAGCATCTTGTCACGCAAACTGGCAATCTTGGGATCGAGGTCGTCATCTTCCTGCTTGGCTACTTTTTCTGCAATTTCACTCGCCGCATAGTCTATGCCAGCGAAAGACGTCACGTCATCCAGTGTCAAAGTATCATCAAGGTTGTTGATTTCAGTGATGCGGCTAGTGACCGCAAATTCATCATCCAGCTGCGAAACTGACGAAGCGACATAAAGTGTTGGCGTTGTTACCGCAGCGGTTAGCTTGACTTCCTCGGTAATAGACCCGTCAATCTGCAGGCTGTATTTTCCCGTATCACCGTCACGACGCACATCAAACCGGGTATTGTGCTTGATATAATCATCACCGTTATCATCAGTCGCTGTCAGCGCCTCGATCTGGGTGTTGATATAGTCAGAAATGTTATTGAGGCTCAAGTCACCCGTCACGTTCGCCAGATCGATCTCAATATCATCTGTTTCATCGTTCTTGGTGATGGATATGGTGAAGACCTCGTCTCCAACCAGTCCGTCAATGGCGGCGTTAGGGTCCTTGTTGATCAAGGTCCCGTTGGTTTCGGTCTGGTTTTTGCCAAGCCGCGTCACCGCCTCCGTCTTATATTCCTTGTCACCAAGAAACAGGTCCAGCTTCTCAAGCTCTGCAGTGGAAAGAAACGCACGCACTTCCTCAAGGCCCGACTGGAACTGCTCATTCAGGCGCTCCAGAGAAGACACAGACGTGCTGTCCTGCGACGCATAATCAGCAAGAATGCGTAGATTTTCCAGCGCTTTATATAGCGCGAATGTCGCCTTCTTGTCAGGATCACTGGATACCGCGTCCAGTGAATCGTCCTTAAGGTCGATAAATTTTGAAAGGGCGCGAACTTCCCTGATCTGTTGATTGAGCGTCTTGGTTTCTTCTGGCAACTGCCACGGCGGGATCACCGCGTCGCCGCGATCACTGAACGAATAGGCATCGCGCTGTGCTGGCGAAAGAAGGGCAAGTTGGCGCTGGGCGATCTGCGCATCAACCTGAAGCGCGATCAGCGACGTATCGATACCAATGATCTGAGGCCGAAACGACTGCTGTTGCGCCGGACCAAACAAACCACCAAAACTTGTGCCACCAAAGAACGCCATGCGTTATCTTACCAGCTTTCTGCCAAGGCCTTGGTCGGCAATTTTTGCCGCCATAGGCAACTTTTACCCCATGAAGTCCCAAACCGGTACAAACGACTCGAGTTCGCAGGGTATTTTTTGCCGTTCAATTGCATTTCCCGGCAATATTCCCTACATCTCTTGCAATTAGTGTGACAATTTTGGCCTCTTCCCGTTGGCCAACTTACGGCAGGAGATTAAGAACACATGACGGCGCTTTTTTGGCTGGTGGATGCCGCCCTTGGAATCATGGTTTTTTTCATCATCGCACAGGTTGTCATTAGCTGGCTAACAGCCTTCGGCATCATCAATACATATCAGCCTTTTGTCAGGTCTTTGATGCATTTTCTCTATGCCATCACTGAGCCGATGAATGGCCCTGTACGCAGGCTGCTGCCAAATCTGGGCGGAATAGATATTTCCCCTATCGTGGTTCTTCTGCTTATCCAGGCTGTCAGGATCTTCCTGCGCACCTCGATCGCGCCGATATTTGACGTTTATGGCTATTGATCTTCTGAATAAAGTTGAAGACGGCATATCAGTTTCCGTCCGGCTAACCCCAAAAGCGGCAAAAGACAATCTGGACAGGGTCGACCATGACGAACATGGTCGCCCGCGCCTGCGTGCAACCGTGACAGCCGTGCCTGAAAACGGAAAAGCCAATGCGGCGCTTATCAAGCTTCTTTCCAAAAAACTGAGGTTGCCCAAAACCGCCATTCAGCTTATAGCGGGGGACCAGAACCGGAATAAGACGATCCTGTTTGCAGGCGCCCCGGACGAATTGATTAATGCGCTCGACGCAAAGCTTCGCGAGCTGGGCCTTTTGGGTTAAAGCCTATTGTCTCGCGACCACCGACGGAGACACCCCATGCCCACCGAAACAGCCGCAAAAATCATCGACGGCAAAGCTTTTTCAGCCACTGTCCGCGACGGTGTTGCGCACGACGTCGCCGCCCTCAAGAACAAGCACGATGTCACGCCCGGCCTCGCCGTTGTGATTGTGGGAGAAGACCCCGCAAGCCAGGTTTATGTACGCAACAAGGTAAAACAAACCGCTGAAACCGGCATGAACAGCTTTCATTTTGAAATGCCCGCCGACACCAGCGAAGCCGACCTGCTGGCAAAAGTGAATGAGCTGAACGCCGATCCGGCCGTGAATGGCATTCTCGTACAGCTCCCCTTGCCGAAACACATCAACGAGGCAGCGGTGATTGACGCCATCAGCCCTGAAAAGGATGTGGACGGATTCCATGTGATCAACTCCGGGCTTCTGGCCACGGGCGGCAAGGGCATGGTGCCCTGCACGCCCCTTGGTTGCCTGCTGATGTTGCAGGACACGCTGGGCGACATGAGCGGCAAAAAAGCCGTGGTGGTTGGTCGTTCCAATATTGTTGGCAAGCCGATGGCCCAGCTCCTTCTGGATGCCAACTGCACTGTGACCATCGCCCACAGCCGCACGCAAAATCTGGCTGAGGAAGTGCGCGCCGCCGATATTGTGGTGGCAGCAGTAGGACGCCCTGAAATGGTGAAGGGTGACTGGATCAAGGAAGGCGCCACCGTGATTGACGTTGGCATCAACCGCATTGACGCGCCCGAACGCCGTGAGGGCAAATCCCGTCTTGTAGGTGATGTTGAGTTTGCCGGTGCAAGCGAACGCGCCGGCGCGATCACCCCCGTGCCCGGCGGTGTTGGTCCGATGACAATTGCCTGTCTCCTCAAAAATACCGTGACAGCCACCTGCCGGCAGAACAATATTGACCCGGACACACTTTAACGCCGACAATCTATAAGAATGCCAGCCTTTCAGGGTTCTGTGTTTCAAACAGGCTGGTAACCGCGACAATCAGGAGCGATTACCATGTATGAAGCCTTCATCGCCGCCTTTATCGGCCTGTTTGTGATTGTGGACCCGATCGGCATCGCCCCTGTATTTGCGGGCCTTACCCAAGGTGCAACAGACGCTCACAAGCGCGCCATGGCCATCAAAGGCACCATTGTTGGCACGCTGATCCTGGTGTTTTTCGCCCTTGTAGGTAAGCCATTCCTGAATGCCCTTGGTATTTCGATGGACGGCCTGCGCGTGGCCGGCGGTATCATGCTCTTTATCATCGCGCTTGAGATGGTGTTCGAGAAACGCACCGAACGGAAACAGGAATCAGCTGAAAAGCTGGACGAATATTTCGAGGATATTTCGGTATTTCCCGTGGCCCTGCCACTTCTTGCGGGGCCGGGCGCCATTGCCACCATCATGCTCACCATGTCCAACTATGAAGATGACTTCGTGGCGCAGGCAGCAATCCTTGCGGCACTAGCGGCGGTGATGCTGATCACGCTCGTCGTTTTCTTTACTGCTTCCAAGGTGATGGACTGGCTGGGCCCAACCGTCAATGCGGTCCTGACCCGGCTTCTTGGTGTTATTCTTGCCGCCTTGGCCGCGCAGTTCATCCTTGATGGTTTCCGCAACACTTTCGTTGGATAACCCACCTGCCGCATTGACAGCGCGCATGCTATTCGCCACTCTCCTCGCAATTTGAATGCGGGGAGTTTTCCATGAAGAATTTTGCACTAACAAGCGCTCTGGTGCTGGCGCTTGCGGCATGCGGCGAAAGCCAGAAGGCGGAAGAGGCAACGGCCCCTTACGCCATGAACACCGAGGCCCTCAAGGGCCATATCACCACTCTGGCGTCAGATGAATTTGGCGGCCGGGCACCTGGCAGCCCCGGTGAAGAGCTGACTGTGCAATATCTGGAAACCGCTTTCCGCGACGCTGGCCTGAAGCCCGCCAATGGCGACAGCTATACACAGGCGGTACCGCTTGTTTCCATCGAAACACAAGGTGCACCAGAGATGCACATCAAGGGCACTTCGGGAGAGCTGAAACTTCAGTACCGTGCTGACCATGTGGTGTGGACACGGCGCGAACAGAATGACAGCGAAGTGCATGAAAGCGACATGGTGTTCGTGGGATATGGCATCAACGCACCCGAACGTGGCTGGAACGATTATGAAGGCCTGGATGTGAAGGGCAAAACGGTTGTGATCATGGTGAACGACCCAGGTTTTGCGACGCAAGATCCTGAGCTGTTTGCTGGCAACACCATGACCTACTATGGCCGCTGGGACTATAAATTTGACGAAGCCGCACGGCAGGGTGCTGCAGCTGCCATCATCATTCACGACACCAAACCCGCCGCTTATGGCTGGATGACCGTAGACAGCAGCTGGACGGGCCCACAGTTTGGCCTTGTGCGCGAAGACAAGGGCACCGGCTTCTCTGAAGCGGAAGCCTGGATCACCAACGAAAGCGCTCACAAGCTCTTTGAGCTGGCGGGCCTTGATCTGGATGCACTCACCGTCGCAGCCGCAAAACCGGGCTTCAAGGCGGTACCCATGAACCTAGAGTTCTCCAGCTACTTCCGGTCTGACGTCAATCACCTGAACAGCCGCAATGTGGCAGGTTATGTGGAAGGCACAGAGGCACCAGACGAACTGTTCATTTACATGGCCCACTGGGACCATATCGGCACGGACCCAACCCAGGAAGGGGACGGCATCTATAACGGTGCACTGGACAACGCCACCGGCACAGGCGGGCTGATCGAGCTTGCCCGCGCCTACGCAAGCGGCCCGGCGCCCAAGCGCAGTATATTGTTCCTTGCCGTGACTGCAGAAGAACAGGGCCTTCTGGGCTCAGCCTACTATGCTGAACACCCGCTGTTCGAGCTTGGCAAAACCGTTGGCGGCATCAATATGGACGGGCTGAATTTCTACGGCCCTACCAAAGATGTCACCGTTATCGGGCTCGGAAACTCAGAACTGGACGACTATCTGGAACAATCAGCCAAGGGGCAGGATCGCGTACTGACAGCAGATCAAGAACCGGAAAAGGGCTATTTCTATCGGTCTGACCATTTCGAACTGTCCAAGAAAGGCGTGCCCATGCTCTATCCCAATTCAGGCTATGAGCACCGCGAGAAGGGCCGCTCCTATGTGGACGCCCTGATGGCTGAATATCTGGACAAACACTATCATTCGCCATCAGACGAATATCGCGACGACTGGGATCTCACAGGCGCCATCGAAGATCTGGAACTTTATTATGGCACCGGCCGCCTGTTGGTAGACAGCCGCAAATGGCCGAACTGGCGTGAGGGAACCGAGTTCAAAAATACCCGCGACACCCAGCGTGCAGAGGTAGGCAAATAAACCAGAAAAAATATCAGGCCGGCGGCATTCCCATCGGCCTTTTTGATAAACCAACTGTCAGCTTATCAAGGCGCCACACACGCGTTAGTGTTCCCCCAAACACCAAACTAGGGACAAGTGCCATGATGAACAAAACCACAGCCGCCCTTTGCCTTTTGCTTGGCACTGCGAGCCAATCTGTTTCCGCTGCCAACTGGCGCGATCAAGTGAATATGAGCAGCGCCGACCTTGGCACCTTCACAATGACCTTGATCCAGAATGGTGAAAAAGCGGGTTTCATGACCTATGGCTGGGCACAGGAAAACGGCCACTATGTGGTGCGGGACCGCACCGAAATGCAGCCCAACATCGTGGAAACGGCCGAAGCCTGGCTCGACGGCGAAAGCCTCCTGCCCAAAAGCGTAGCCATTGATTTCGCCATCGGCGAAAACAGCATGGATATTGACCTCAAGTGGCTGAACGGCTGGCGCAAGGGCGCTTTTGTGACCGTGCGCAGCGGCGAGCGGTCGGTTCGTGATATCGATCTTCAGGAAGATACCATCGCCCCCCTTCGCATGGCGGTGATCGGCTTCATAGCAGCGCTGCCCCTTGATGAAGAGTTTCAAACTGGCTTCACTTGGTTCAACACCCTTGCGAACCGCGGTGAAGAAATCACCATCAGCGTACGCGGCAGCACAGAGACCGAAACACCGGCAGGCACCTTCGATACCTGGATCGTGGACCTGAAGGGCGGCAGCCCCGAGAATGTGCTCTATGTCACAAAATCACTGCCTCGCAAGATCACCCGTATCGATGTGGTAGGCCAGCCCATGCATTTCGAGCTGGCGGCCGACTAGGCATCGCGCGGATTGGTCGAAAGGAAGTCCGCGTTGCCAGAAACTTCACCAAACCAACGGGCAAGGGCAGGATGATCGTCCTGCCACGTAACGTCAGGCAATCGGAATAACAGATAATCAAGCGTACAGGCGGTTGCGATCGTAGCGCTGTTCCAGCTATGGAGCTTGTCAAGCCAACGCTGTTCCAGATGCGCAAGTGCCCGCTTGATCGCCAGACGCCACCGATCCTGCCAATAGGCTGATTTTTCGCTGTCGTCGCGGCGCCCTTCCATTACTAGCGCAAGGGCAGCATCCAGTATGCCATCGGTGATGGCCTGAATTTGCAGATTGTCGAAATAATCATCGCCGGAACGGGGCCGCCCGGCCATATCCAGCAGAAACTCGCATATGATCGGGCTGTCGATAAGGCATCGCCCATCATCCAGCACCAGGGCAGGCACCTTGTTAAGCGGGTTGGCGGCAATCAGGGCCTCGCCATTATCCAGCGGGTTGGCCAACACAACTTCGATATCCATGCCAAGTGACTTGCCAAGCAGCAGCACCTTGCGCGCATAGGGCGATGTTTTGGAATAATAGAGCTTCATCACATCAGTCCCTGTTCAACTGACCGGTGGTGGCGTAACGCAAAATCTCGATCACCTGATCCACGGTTTCGCAGGTGGCCATGGCGGCACCGTCCACTTCCTTCAAGGCGTGCGTGAACTCGGGTGGGTGCTGCACGATCAAGCTCTTGCCAAGCGCAGCGGCATAACCCGCATCAAAGGCCGCGTTCCATTGGCGATATTTTTCGCCAAACCGAACGATCACGATATCTGCAGCTTCAATCATGGTGCGGGTACGGATCGCATTCACCTTCGCGCCCATATGGTCTCGCCAGAAATCACTGCCCGGCTCACCCAGAATTTCAGCACCGCAATCGTCACTATCCTCATGCACAGTCACAGGTGCCATCAGTACGATCGGCAAATCGGCCTCTTCCACCGCCTCAGCGATTTCATCCCGCCAGTTGGTATGAATTTCGCCAGACAAATACACCTGCCAGATCATGCTCATGAAAGGCCTCCCGTTTTCAGTAAATATAACACCACCGACAGGGTCAGGGCTGACAAACCTGTCGAAATCAGAACGGCCGTTGCGGCCCTTCTGGCACCAATACCGTATTTGGTGGCAAAACTGTAGGGTATCATGCCGCTTGGCAGCGCCGCCATCAGCGTCGCCACCACACTCCAGACCGCAGGCAGCTCCAATAGATAATAAGTGGCCACAAACACAGTCAGCGGCAAAAGTGCCAGTTTCAGCGCCACCGCCAACAGGGCGTGGGTGATGTTACCCGCGATCTGCACGCTGGCCAGCGAAAGGCCTACTGCAAACAGCCCCACAGGCGCGGCGGCACTTGCCGGCAATTCCAGCACTTTATCAAGCCAATGCGGCACAGGAATTTGAAGTGCCGACCAGCCAAGGCCAACCACAAGGGCAATGATGATCGGGTTCTGGCGCACACTCTTGAAGGTCTGGGCGGCGATATTGGTGCCGTTTCCCTGGTTGAGCGCCCGTTCGACCACCATGGTGGTCACCGGCAGGAGCGTGAGCGAATGGAAGCTGACAAGCATCAACAACAGCCGCACCCCTTCTTCGCCATACACACCTTCTACAATCGGGATACCGATGAAACCAGCGTTGCCGAAACAGGTGACAAAAGCGAATGTGCCCTGCTCGGCGGTTGTCAGGCCAAACAGCGCCCGCGTCAGCAACATGGCCAGAATATAGACCGCGTAAAGCGATCCATAGTAGGCCATTACCAGAAGCAATTCCGATGCATCAGGCAGGGCCTTGGGTGCAAGCGAACGAAACAGCAGTGCCGGGATCGCCACATACCAGACAAAAGTGATCAGGATACCAGCCGACCCTTCCGGGAACAGGCGTGTTTTACCAAGCCCGAAGCCCAGCATCATAATGATGAAAACCGGCGCAATGATGGTGAAGATTTCAGCCACGTATCTTTCTCCGCTTGGTTACGTGAAAGTGCGTCAAAGCGGCGCCATTTCAAGAAGGTACATGAAAAACCGGACCTCGACGTTGGTCAAGGCCCGGTTTTGCAATGCTGGTATCTGAAATCTTGGGGGCTCACCCCAGACGGCCTACTCGTAGGCCGGTGGCTCAGTAACCTTGCCGCGCCGCTTCAGAAGCTGCAGGCGAAGTGCGTTCAGCTTGATAAAGCCTTCAGCGTCGCGTTGGTCATAGACACTGTCTTCCTCAAACGTCACATGCTCCATGGAATAGAGGCTGTAGGGGCTTTTCCGGCCAACCACATGCACGGCACCCTTGAAGAGCATCAGGCGCACGGTACCCGCCACAAATTCCTGGCTCTTGTCAATCAGCGCCTGCATCATCTCGCGTTCTGGCGAGAACCAGAAACCGTTATAGATGCATTCCGCATACTTGGGCATAATCTCGTCCTTGAGGTGCATGGCACCGCGGTCGAGCGTGATCTGCTCGATACCCCGGTGTGCCGCCAGAAGGATCGTACCGCCTGGCGTTTCATATATGCCGCGGGATTTCATGCCGACAAAACGGTTCTCAAGAAGGTCAAGGCGGCCAATTCCGTGTTTCTTGCCGTAAGCGTTCAGTTGCTCAAGCAATGTTGCCGGGCTCATGGCTACACCGTTGATGCCAACCGCATCGCCTTTCTCGAATTCCACTTCGATATATTCAGGCTCGTCTGGTGCCGTGCGTGGGTCGTCCGTGCGGCTGTAGACATATTCTTCAGCCTCTTCCCACGGGTTCTCCAACGCCTTTCCTTCTGATGAAGTGTGCAAGAGGTTTGCGTCGACACTGAAGGGGCTCTCGCCGCGTTTGTCCTTAGGGACCGGAATCTGGTGTTCTTCGGCAAACTTGATTAGCGCCGTCCGGCTATTGAGGTCCCATTCCCGCCAAGGGGCAATCACCTTGATATTCGGGTTAAGGGCATAATAGCCGAGCTCGAATCGCACCTGGTCATTACCCTTGCCCGTAGCACCGTGACATACCGCATCAGCACCCACTTCCTTAGCAATCTCGATCTGGCGCTTGGAAATCAGCGGCCGGGCGATCGATGTACCCAGAAGATACAGCCCTTCATATACCGTGTTGGCACGGAACATGGGGAAGACATAGTCTTTCACAAATTCTTCGCGCAGGTCTTCAATGAAAATATCCTTGATGCCCAGCATCTCGGCTTTTCGTCGTGCCGGCTCAAGCTCTTCACCCTGACCCAGATCGGCCGTGAAGGTTACTACCTCACAGTCGTAGGTTACTTGCAGCCACTTGAGGATGATCGAGGTATCTAGGCCACCGGAATAGGCCAGTACTACCTTGTTGATCTTGTCCGACATTCGAAAACTCCAGAAATTAAATTGGTTTAAGCGAGTATGTGCCCGGGGCACACACTGGTCAATCGCTTCGACGAACATGCTTTCTCTTTTGGGAATGCAGAAAATCTAACGATTCACGGCGCGGTAAACAACAGATTCTGCAGTTTTTGTCAAGCATTCTAAATTTTCTGCAGCTTGTTACAATCATCGGTTTGCTGTATTCTAGTCAGTGGGTGCCCTAACGGGTGGCTCGCCAAAAGGGCGGGTCGAATGCTGGAGAAACTGGCATGCTGAGCATAAATACCAACACGAGTGCGCTTTCCGCGCTTCGTAATCTTGAAGCCAATCATAAATGGCTCGAGACCCTTCAGGAACGTATTGCAACCGGATACAAGGTCGGCTCGATCCGAGACGATCCTGCAACCTATTCCATTGCCCAACGCATGCGTGGCGACCTTGCAGGCCTGAGCGCCTCGCTGGACAGCCTTGACCGCGCCACAATCGCTGTAGATGTGGCCGTTGTTGCCACGCAAACCATTTCCGACATTCTGATCGAAATGAAGGGCAAAATGGCGTCCCTCATTAGTGCCCAAAAGAACGATGATGATGCAGCAGCCGAAGCTTACACGCTGGAACTGGATGCCTACCGCGACCAGATCAAAAGCATTATATCAAGTGCCAATTTCAACGGCACAAACCTGATCGATAGCGGCAATGACATCATCAGCGCACTGGCCAATTCCGATGGATCAGACACCATCGACTTTGACCACCAGGACCTGTCCTTCGGTGGCGCGATCATTACGCTGACTGACGATTCGAATTATTCGATGGATGAGATCAACAACTCCATCGACAATGTCAATTTTGCCATGTCTCACTTTGGCACGGCGTCCAGGCGCCTTGAAATCCAGAAGGAATTTGCCACCAAATTGCATGATGTGGTGGAACGTGGCATCGGCAGGCTGGTGGACGCGGACCTCGCGCGTACCGCCGCCGACTTGCAGGCAGCGCAGATCAAGGAACAGCTGGGTATCGCTGCGCTCAATATCGCCAACCAGACCCCACGTTCGATCCTGGCCCTGTTTCAGGGCTAAAAAGGCGATCTATTGATCGCCTCAAACCGGTTTTGGTTTCAGGTCAGGCCAGTAGACGTGTGATGCGGCTCAGATGCCTGATCATTGGCTGCGGCCGCTTCGGCTTCGCGGGCCAGAGCTGCCTTTGATTTTTTCTCGGATGCTGATTTGAGTTGGCCGCAGGCCGCCATGATATCGCGCCCGCGCGGGGTGCGGATCGGGGCAGAGATGCCGCCCTCATAAACAATATCCGAGAAACGCTGGATCTGGTTCCAGTCAGAACACTCATAATCCGTACCCGGCCATGGGTTGAACGGGATCAGGTTCACTTTTGCAGGCAGCTTGTATTTGCGGATCAGGCGCACCAGTTCGCGTGCATCGTCATCGCTGTCGTTCACGCCCTTGAGCATGGCATATTCAAACGTGATCCGGCGGGCATTGTGGGCACCGGGATAGTTGGCACAGGCCTTCAGCACTTCATCAAGGCCATATTTCTTGTTGATCGGCATGATGTCAGAGCGCACATCGTTGCGAACGGCGTGCAGGCTTACCGCCAGGTTCACACCGATTTCCTTGCCGCAGCGTTCCATATGCGGCACCACACCCGACGTAGAAAGCGTGATCCGGCGGCGGGAAAGCTGAATGCCCTCCTCGTCCATGATAATCTCAAGCGCTTTCTTCACATTGTCAAAGTTATAGAGCGGTTCGCCCATGCC
>JABXIS010000024.1 GCA_013372975.1 Alphaproteobacteria bacterium | reverse complement strand
CCGATGCTCGACATCGTGTTCATCATGCTGATCTTCTTCATCGTTACCGCTACCTTTGTCAAAGAGTCTGGTCTGGAGATCAACAAACCGGAGGATAACAATACCCAAAACGATCCTCCGCCACCGGATGATGATAAACGCGCTATCGCTTTCATTGTCGATAACAACGGCCGGATTATGCATGACTTCCGTTATGTAGACGTCTCGTCGGTGGGATCGATCATCAAGAAAGAAAGCGTGGAACGTCCGGAGGCACCGGTTGTTATTCAGGCTGCTGAAGGTTCCCATTTCGGCCTTTCCCTGCGGATTTATGACGCAGCGCGGGCTATCGGGATCAGTGCTGACAAAGTGGTGATGACGCCCAAGAAGTAAAGCCGGTGGGGGCATGGCCCCCGCCTCAAGGGCAGCCCCTTAGGGGGCATAGTGGAGAAAACAATGCGAGACCACGCACAAAACCAGGAAGAAGAAGCGGATATCAACATGACGCCGATGCTCGACATCGTGTTTATCATGCTTATCTTCTTCATCGTTACCGCGGTCTTCGTGAAGGAAGCCGGGATCCAGGTGACCAAACCTGAGGCTGAAACAGCAATCTCTCAGAAGCAAGTTAGCATTCTGATTGCTGTAACGCCGTCGGATGAAATCTGGATCAACCGTGAGGAAGTGGCGCTTGATGCGCTCAGAACTGCGGTTCAAAAGCTACACAGTGAAAACCCGAAAGGGACTGTAGCTATTCAGGCAGACGAAGAAGCGAAAGCCGGTCTGGTAATGAAAGTGTATGACGCCGTGCGCGAAGCTGGCGTTCCAACCATAGCCATAGCAGCGGAGCAAAGTTCATGATTGCAAGATTAGTAACTGCTCTCTTTGCCGCTTCTGGCGTAACCTTCAGCCTGTTCTTTCTGATGCAGGCACTGGTTAACTTCGACAAGGAAGTTGAACTGGATGAAGGCACAAGAGTACGTTTCATTGATGTTGTAGAAGATATCGATGAACAACCACCACAGCGCATGGAGCGTAAAGTGGAAAAGCCGCCGGAAGTGGAAGCCCCACCACCGGAAATGGATACGCCACAGGTGGAAGTGCAAGGCCCTAACAAGATGAACTTGTCTATCGGCCGCGCCAACGCAGGGTCAGGTGTTGACCTTGGTTCCATCGATCTTGGCCCAAGCCAGGATGGTGACTATCTGCCACTTGTTCGTGTGCAACCTCAGTACCCACGGCGTGCTCAGGAGCGCGGTATCGAAGGATACGTTATCGTGGAATTGACGGTGAATGAAGACGGTACCGTACCGCCTGAGAGCATCATCATTATCGAGGCCGAACCTAAGGGTTATTTTGAACGCGCTGCAACGAAGGCTGCAGAGAAGTTCAAATACAAGCCGAAGGTTGTGAATGGCAAACCGCAAAAAGTGACCGGCGTGAAATATCGCTTCACTTTTGGCCTTGCCGATTAATCGAGGGGACAGGAGAAAGTCATGAGCATGATCAAGACCATCAAGTCCCTTCCTATGGCTGTGGCTGCGGCGGCTATCCTTGCTGCCGTACCTATGCCGGAAGGTACACCACTCTTTGGTGAACAAGCTGCTTTCGCTCAGGCGGAACAGCAAAAATCACAGGCTAAAACCCGTAAGGTTCCTGCAATGACCCTGGACGCGCACAAGCAAATCCAGAAAGCGCAGGAAGCGATGGACCTCAAGGCCTATGGCGAAGCAAAGGAGATTCTTGCGGATCTTCTGGAGCGCAAACGTCTCAACGACTATGAGCGCGCCGTTGCTTGGCAGCTTCGGGCAATGATCGCCTACGAAGAAGACGACACAAATGAAACCATCCGTGCCTATGAGCGGATTCTGTCCTATGCAGATTCCATTCCTGAAGCACTGGAGTTGAGCATCATTTATGGTCTCGCCCAATTGTATTACACGGAAGAGCGTTTCGACGACGCGCTTCGTTATGTAAACATGTGGGAAGACCGTGTTGATCCGACACTCGTAAGTGTAAGCCATCTGAGCTTCATTTCGAACCTGCATTATGTTCGCAATGATTTCCCGAAAGCACTTGAGTATATCTATCGTGCGATCGATACAGCCAAGAGCCTGGATACAGTGGAAGTGAAAGAAGGCTGGTATGGCCTTGCCCTTTCCGCTCACTGGGAACTTGGACAGTTCGAAAAAGTACGGGACGTTCTGGAAATTCTGCTGATCAACTGGCCGAAGCCACGTTACTGGACCCAGCTTGCTGGTATCTATCAGGAACTTGGTCAGGAGCAGACTTCTTACTCGCTCACGGAAGCAGCTTACAAGCAAGGCTTCCTGGACGATAACGAACAGCAGCTTGTGAACGTTGCCCAAATCCAACTGGCTCGTAGTGCGCCAATTAAATGCGCGTGGATTCTTGAAAAAGCATTCAAGGAAGATCGTGTTGAGCGGACTGCACAAAACGAGAAGACTCTCGGCCAATGTTACATGATGGCTTACGAATATGAGAAGGCTTTGGCCCCTCTCGCGAAAGCAGCATCCGGTGACAAGGACGGCGATCTCTGGTTCCAGATTGGTCAGGTGCAGATGCAGCTTGGGCACTATAAGGATGCGATCGAATCCTTCGATAGTGTGAAAACTGCATTCAAGAACGACAAGTCTGACAAAGCCAAGGAACGTATTCTTTCCGCCACTATGCAAAGTGGTCAGGCCCTGACAGAATTGAAGCGCTTCAAGGAAGCTCGTGATGCCTTCAAATCTGCGAAACGCCTGGCAACGGACCGCAAGGACAAGCGCATGGTTGGCCAGTGGGAAGATTACCTCCGTGCCGAGGAAGAGCGCGAGAAGATGCTGAAAGGCTAATCGCCCTTTCTATAGAGAATAAGAACGGCGTCCTTCGGGGCGCCGTTTTTCGTTCCGGGCTATATGACCACCCCAAACAGTATTGTACGTTCTTATATATTTTGATATATTATGTTATATCGTAACAATGCAAAGTGCCCAACATGCTCAAGAAGATTGGTATCATTTCTATCTCGATTGTGGTTACGTTTGCCCTCTTTTGGATGGCTCAAGCCCTGATCCAAGAGACTAAGGTCGAGGCAAAAAGGCCACATCTGATCACAATGCCGAAAATACCTACTAGGCAAACCCAATATCTGGAATTTCCCCCCGACGGAAAATCGCCTCCCGATACCAGGATCGTTTGTTGCGAAGGCTGCTGGCTCCCCTACCCTCACAAGACAGAAATTGCGCGCCTATTCAAACCGAACTTCAAAGGAACAGTTGCGCGGATAGAAGGGGAGCACATCAATCACACGCACTATCAAATATCCTATTCAGACCTTGAAAAAGGTAGATGGCGCGTCCCAACGCTGGACATCACTTACCCTCGATCCCAGATAGAGCTGGGACGTGAAGGCGAAGTCCTTGTGGAAGTCATTTTATTCCCTGACGGCAAGGTAGCATCAGCGACCGTCCTTAAGGCCTCAGCTTCGAAATCTCTCGAAAGAGCCGCGCTCATGGCTATGAAGGTCAGTAAATTCCCCTCCCCAATAGTGGACGGTGAACAGACCCTGCCATCCAAAAGACGCGTTTTGATCCGCTTTCAACTATCCCACTAGCCCCCTGTTTCATTTCGGGCTGAAGCTGAAATGGTTATATTATAACTTTTCAATACCAAAAAATGTTGTTATTGTTATGTTGTAACAATAAGGAGGCTAGGATGATCATCAACACAAACCCCTCACGGATGTTGCCCATCACCGCAGGCGCCACAGCCAGCACCTTCGCGCTGTTCTATCTTATGCAAGGGCTTGTAGCGTCTGACATTGTGGACTTGGCTGACACAGTAAAGCCCATTTTCACCATCAAACTATACGAAGAGCTGAAAACACCTGATGTCCGGGAAATAGATCGCGTAACACCGCCACCTCCCGTCCAGGAGATACCGGACACAAAACCGGTTGAAAAATCAGAACTGAAGCCAGACCGTATTACGATACATCCCGGTCCAATCCCGCAGCCCAACATACGTGGCGACCGAACTGGCATAATTGAGTTCTCGGACGGTGACAAAATTCCGATCGTGCGCGTTATCCCTACCTATCCACATAGAGCACTCACGAATGGTACCGAAGGCTGGGTCTTACTTGAATTCACGGTCACTGAATATGGTGATGTGGAGAATGCCGTGGTCGTTGATGCTGAACCGGCAACGACATTCAACAAATCGGCACTCGCTGCTATTGCCAAGTTTAAATACAAACCAATGGTGGTCGATGGCCAGCCCAAGGCTTCACACGGCGTTCGCTTCCGTATGGTCTTTGATATCGAAGATTAGGAGGAACAGATGAGACGAAACCGAAAACCCTTCCGAGCAGAGGCCAAACCAGACATGACCTCCATGCTGGATATTGTCTTTATCATGCTGATTTTCTTTATCGTGACGGCCAGTTTTGTCAGCGAGAAAGGCCTGCAAATGAACTTCCCGGGCAAGCCGCCTGCGGGTCCGCCGTCCCCCAATGAACCGATAGGTTTCCAGGTGGACGCCAACAATCACATCTTCCATGCGGGACGCCTGATTGATCCCTGGTCCATCGAACCGATTATCAAGCGTGAGCACACAGAAAGGCCAGAAGCGCCTGTGGTGGTCTCCACCCACAAGGATGCTCATACCCGGCAGTTCATTCGTATCTATGACGAGGCATTAAAGGCCGGGATGGGCCGAGACAGGATAGCCGTGGTCGTCAGTTCCGAGTAAATAGGCGTCACACCACCCACGGCGGCGGCGGGGCCCATTCGGCCCCGCTGTTTTTCTTTGCACGAGGTTTAAGTCGCGCTAGTTTACCGTTTACGAGGTTTGGAGATTGGGGGCTAAAATGCGACAAAAATTTCTAACATTAGGCAAACTCACCATAATTGTTTGTACCTTGGTAGCCGGGCTACCCCAAGGCGACGCCAATGCTCTAGATAACGATGTCAGAAAAATTCCTGCCATGTCCCGATCTGTTCACAAACAGATGCAAAAAGCGCAGGAAGCATTGTCTGAGAAGGAATATGCGAAAAGCCACGCTATTCTGGAAACGCTGCTAGCCCAGAAGAAAATTAATGACTTCGAGCGCGCGGTTGCATGGCAATTGAAGGCAATGCTGGCTTTTGCAGAGGACGATTCAGCCGATACAATCGAGGCCTACGAAAAAATCCTCACCTTCTCGAACTCTATTCCCAAAGCGCTAGAAATAAGCATCCTCTATGGACTTTCGCAGCTTTATTATGCTGAAAAGTCATATGATAAAGCGTTGCACTATGCAAAATCTTGGGAGAGCCGGGCCGATGCCTCGTTAACCGGGTACAAGCATCTCAAATATTTTGCAAACCTACACTATGTGCGGGAGGAATATGATCTCGCTCTCAAGTATCTGGACAAAACGATCAATCTGTTTGCTCAGCATTCCACCCAGTATGTCCCAGCTAGTTGGTATCAGATGATGGTGTCCTCGCACTGGGAGCTTGGCAACAAAGTCAAAGTCGATCAAATAGTCCAGGATCGTCTGATAGCGGATCCTCACCCACGCTGGTGCCGCTTGAAAGCAGGAATACTAATAGAAATGGGTCAACCAAAGGCTGATGCAATAGAAATTGCCCGAAATGCAGCTCCTATTTGCGCTGATATCAGCGACACTATTTCGCCTGTAGATGCAGGGAATGACACGATTGACAAACCAGCATCTGGTGAAACTGATTCTCGAGGCGAAACAGCCTATCTCCCTGTCAAGCGGGAGCAGCCTGTGTATCCACGCAAGGCCGTTGAAGAAAAGATTGAAGGTTATGTATTGGTGGAGCTTACCGTCCTACCTGACGGACGCGTGGACAAAGAATCAATTATTGTACTTGAAGCCAACCCTAGCGGTTATTTCGAAAAGACCGCAGTAGAAACTGCGGCCACGTTCATCTACAGGCCCAAAAAAATAGACGGTATCCCACAGAAAGTGTCTGGAGTGAAATATCGCTTCAGTTTTTCAATCGCAGACTGATAATTCAATTGCAGCAAAGCACTTGGCGGCGGGACCCATTCGGCCCCGCTGTTTTATTCAGCACCCAATGCCTGATACACTAACCGGTGCATATCCTGTGAAAGCGGATACAGGCCCTGTGGCAGGATATTGGTCATCAAAATGGCCACCAATTCCTCCTTTGGGTCTACCCAGAATATGGTGTTGGCCATGCCACCCCAGAAGAACTCACCTTCCCGGCCATAGCCGCCACGTTTGCCAACATCCTTGACGATGCCAAGATCCAGCCCGAAGCCAATACCGCGTTGGCCGCCCGCAATGCCATCCAGTTTTTCAGGCAACTGATCTGTGGTCATCATGGCCACAGTTTCGGGTTTCAGAATACGAACACCATCAAGTTCCCCGCCGTTCAACAGCATCTGGGCAAAACGCCAATAATCTCTTGTTGTCGAGACAAGTCCGCCGCCGCCTGAGAAGCTTGCCGGCTTTTTAGTGAAGTCTGGAAAGTAAGGATCATTGGTTGGGGTGAGCACATCATCCTTCCGGAAATACATGGTAACAAGACGCTCAGCTTTCTCAGTATCCAGATAGAACCCCGTATCCACCATACCAAGCGGCGCAAAAATACGTGTTTCAAAGAAGGCATCCAGGGACATACCTGACAGAACCTCCACCAACCTGCCCTGCACATCTACAGCAAAGCTGTAAACCCACGCATCGCCCGGCTGATAAAGAAGAGGCTGGGCAGCCAGTCGGCTAATCCACTCTTCAGGGCCAAGGCCAGCCTCCAGAACACCGCCAGATTTATAGAGCCTGTCCACCGGCGTATCACCAAACACACCATATGTAAGGCCGGCGGTGTGGCGCATCAGATCACGAATGGTGATTTCCCGATGCGCGGCCACTGTTTCAACGATTCCGTCCTCTGACTGGGATTTGAAAACTTTTGGCGCGGCAAATTCGGGCAGGTATTGGGAAACTGGATCATCAAGACCAAACAACCCTTCTTCATGGAGCATCATCAGGGCTACACCCGTGACCGGCTTGGTCATCGAATAGATACGGAAGATCGAATCTTTCTCAACCGATGTAGCCTGCTCAAGCGAGGCACGCCCATAGGCCTCAAAATGGACCACCTTCCCCTTGCGGGACACCAATGTGGTCAAGCCACTTAATTTGCCCCCATCTACCTGCGCCTGAAAGTGGCTGCGAATGGCATCAAGCCCCGAGGAAGCAAGCCCTACGGTCTCTGGTGCGGCCACCGGCACCTCCGTGGCCAAAATCCCCGGCCCTGTGGTGGCCAATCCGGCAACCAGCGCCGCTATCTGCAAGAATTTCATTTGGTCATTCTCCCCGTCCCAAACTTTCTCCCCCTGCAGGGGTGAAGGTATATTGCAGATAACATAGTCCGATATCCTTAACCGGCTAATAACCAATTCCCTGATACTCTTTCCAAATGAGCAATATGTGTGAAACAGCTCCTGGAGCCGTGCAGGAAAGTTGCACTTTGCGGATTGAGACAGGAAAAATATCCAATGGCAGTATGGTGATGGGCAAGAAGGCTGCCTTTCTGCTCGCGTACGTGCTGCATGCATTTGCCAGCTTTCTGGTTGCAGGTGGAGCTGCCACGAAGGCGTCAGCGGCCGGTGTCTATATCATTGACACAGACAAACACGCGGACTCGCTTACAATTGCGCAGGCCGTAAACAGCAACTGCGCTCTTTGTCGGCCTGTCAAATATATGGATATGACCAAAAGTTTTGCCGTTGGCCGGCAGATCGTTGAGGAATTGAAAAGCCGCCAATCGGCGGGCGAGGTAGATTTTCTCGTAACCCTTGGGATGCCTGCTACTCGAATTATCGCTGATGAGTTCAGGAACACACCTATATTTTACAGCCTCACCAATCGTGAGGCACGGGATCCCAAAAACACCGCCCCCTTTGTTGATTTTGCCCTCAGGCCGCCACTAGCGCTTCAACTGGAAGCCTTGCGGACAATGGCGCCCGATATAAAAAATGTCGGATTTCTGGCGACACGACAAGAACTGGAACCTTTCAAGGCCGAAGCGAGTGAAGCCGCCAAAAAATATGGCCTGCAGATCAAATTCTACTATGTGGAACATTCTTACGATGTGCCCACTGGCCTGCGCACCGCGATCCAGGAAATGGATGCCTTGCTGTTCATTCGGGATCGGGTTGCAGTAAATGCCGATACAATAAACTATATTCTTCAACTAACTTTGGAAAACCAGATACCCACTATGGGATATACCGGGTCGCTAGTGCGGCGGGGCATATTGTCTGCCGTGATGCCCGATTCGGAGAAACTAGGTGAAGCGCTGGGGAAAGCCATTCAGGCCTATCTCTCAACGGGCGTCCTGCCAACCGGCCTGAACGACCCATCCTTGTATCAGCTTCATATAAATACAGCTGCAATGAAGCAAACCCCATCAGTGAAGGCGCAGGCCCCTAATGGCATGAAAGTGGTGATGCGCTGATGCCAGAGCAAAAAGCAAAAAAACGCCTGAGCTGGTTCGCACGCAACCTCACCGTCACCCAACGGGCCAACATCTTTCTTGCCGTCCTGGTGATCGCTGTAGGCACACTGCTTGCCGTTGTATTTACTGCCACATCCGCACGGCTGTTCTCCGCCGACCTTGAGCAGCGCGGCAGGGCGACCGCAACCGGCATCGCTGAAAACGCCAAGTTAGGGGTGTTGGTTGAGGATCAATTGTTGCTCGAGCAAACCCTCCGTCCCTATCTGCTGGACCCCGACATTCGCTATATCAGCGTGCTAAGGCCTGACGGATCAGCAATCATTAGTTTGCCGGAAGCTTCCAAAAACGACGTCGACAAGCTGGTTGCAGACCATACAGTGGAAAGGGCCGGTGTTACTGTCATTGACCATGACAGCATCGATCAGCCATTGGACAATGCTATTTTGCAAGCTGGCCTGCATATCGGGGCACCGATTTGGCGCGATTTGTTGACCGAGTCCGAGGAGGATCCTTTCTCAGACGATGTTTTAAGCGAGCCAGATGCTGGCGGAAGTAATTCGGGCGAACGGGAATTGATTGGCGTGGTGCACATGGGTGTCACTACCGAGCGCGTTCAAAATCAGGTGGCTTTACTTGTACGCCAGTCCAGCCTGTATGCCGCCGGTTTGGGGCTTATCGGCCTGCTGCTGGCTACTTTCCTGTTACGTCGGTGGATCAATCCGCTGCAAAGTCTCACCACCCTTGCGCAAAAGATCAAAAGAGGTGGCCTTGAGGGCCAATTGGATGACGGGCTGATCGAGGAAATATCTGCAACAGATGTGCGCCAAAGCCATGACGAGCTGACCATCCTGCAAAGCGCGTTCCTTGACATGATCAAGGAACTGCAGGTCCATAATCAATTGCAGGAAGAACAGAAAGACAGGCTAGAGCAAATGGTTGTGGAACGCACCATGGAGCTGACATTTGCCAAGGAACAAGCAGAAGCTGCAAACATTGCCAAGTCGCGGTTTCTCGCAAGCATGAGCCACGAACTTCGCACCCCCCTCAATGCAGTAATCGGCTTTTCTGAAATGCTGCAAAACGACATGACTGTTACCCCGCAGCAAACTGAGGAATATCTCGGTTATATCTGCGAAAGTGGCAAACATTTGTTGGATATTATCAACGACATTTTGGATTTATCGAAGCTGGAGGCAGGCCGGTTTGAACTGCAATTGCATGATGCATACCTGGATCAGGTTATCAAAGCTGCGGTGGCAACAAGCAAACCGCATATCGAACGCAAGAATCTGGAACTCACGGTAATCAGTCCGGCGATCGAAATCACCACCGATCCACGCATCCTGAAGCAGGTGATCATCAATCTGGTATCAAACGCAGTGAAATTCACCCCGGCTGACGGTTCCATTTCGGTCACGGCAAGAGAACTTGGCGATCAATATGAAATTGTCGTCGGAGATACTGGCATCGGCATGAGCAAACGCGAAGTCGAGCTGGCGATGCAACCGTTCGCGCAAGTCAGCGATCAGATGTATGTACAGAACGAAGGCACAGGCACAGGCCTTGGCCTGCCGCTTGTGGAACATTTCATGCTTCTGATGAAAGGTGATATGAAACTGGAGTCCGAGAAGGGAAAGGGCACAATTATCACACTGACCCTGCCTATTCATCCCGTAGCGCCCGAAATACACACGCCACAGGAAGATTTCGATTACATCTAGGGTCAGTCCAGATACTGCCAGCTATCCGCCCCGTCGAAATGCCGCAACCGCATATCCCTGATTTCAGAAGGATCGACCAACTTGACATTTACAGCCATTCTGGTGCTTTCCGCCTTGTTCAGGCTGGTCCAATGCGTTGTTGAACCGCATGTGCGGCAGGTATGAAAAGCCAGCGTCTTGTCTCCCCAAATATAGCTGAGGGTTGCCCCATCGGCCATATCGACATTGATTTCACCCTCGTCTGCGTGTGCCCATACTGTGCCCAATTTCCGGCAGGCCGAACAATTGCACTCTGTGATCCATTCAAGTGACGTTTTCACCTCGAAGGAGACGGCACCGCAGTGGCAGCCTCCCTTAAGCATATTGATCCTCCATTGTCGTGGTCAGCCAGTATGGCAAAGAGAAAGAACAAATCAAGAACATTATAAAGGAAAGGCCGGGATACACCGCACCCCGGCCCAACTGCCTGCCTTACGCGGCAGCCTTATATTCCACGCCTTCACGGGCAAGCGCTGCCTTGAAGGCTGGATGGGCGTTTACATCAGCGATCAGTCGTTTTGCATTGGCGCCGAGCGGCACATCAACAGGGAAGAACTGGCCCCAGTTGGCATAAACTGTCAGCATCACGTCAGCGATTGTCAGTTCATCACCCGCAAGATATTTCTGCGTTTCCAGCACAGTATCGATATGTGTCCAAAGGCGCCCAAGTTGCGCCGCCGCCACTTCAAGTGCCGCGGCTTTAACTGTCTCGTCTTCAAAGGCGCGACTGGCGATGAACATGCGGCTGTATGCGGGGTGTACTGTCGCATTCGCAAACATCAGGGCATCAACTGCGCGCGACCGGGCATCACCGGACTTTGGCAACAAGGATGTTTCGTGCTTGGAAGCAAGATGGAGAGCGATAGATGCGCCTTCGCGCAAGGTCAGGCCTGCATCCTTGAGCACAGGCACCGTGCCAAGCGGGTTCACGGTTTCATAGTCAGGCGTGTCCGCCTTTGCAATAAGCTCAAATGGTACATCCATATCTTCAAGAAGGGTATGGATCGCAAGCGAACAAGCGCCCGGCATAATATAAAGCTGATACATGATTGTCTCCTTTGATCAGCGGTTGGAATTCGGAAGGTAAGTCGGTACATCGCGCATCAGGCTGGCCACCAGATCCTGCGCGTGTTTATGGGTGAGCAGCGGCGCGCCCTGCCCGGCATAAAGGGAAGCCAGGTCGGCATTGCCTTGCTGAAGCGCTGCTTTTTTCATTGGCCCCGTGAACCAGGCCTGCAAAGGGAAAGGCAGCGCCTTGTCGGTCTCCTTGGTAAATCTGTTGCGCCGGAAGCGCGCGAGGCGCCCGGTGAAGGCCCGCGAAAGAGTGGTGTCCTCGGCCTTGCTTTCAAATATCCACTGGCGGTGCGCGTCTGTGGTGTTCGATTCCTGACACGCCAGAAAGGCTGTTCCCATCTGCACAGCATCGGCGCCAAGCGTCATGGCCGCCGCCACACCCCGCGCATCGGCGATACCACCCGCAGCCACAAGCGGAAGCGAAATGGCATCCCGCACCGCAGGTACCAGCGCCAGCGTACCCACAAGGCTTTCCTCGGCCCGCTTGATAAAAGAGGGCCTGTGTCCGCCCGCTTCCGGCCCTGTTGCCAACACGATGTCTACACCCGCGGCTTCCATTGCCCGCGCTTCGTCAACCGTCGTTACAGCCCCCAGCGTCTTGATGCCTGCCTCCCGGCACCGCCGCAGCACATCAGCACTCGGAATTCCGAACACAAAGCTGAAAACCGCAGGGCTGGCTTCAATTACCGCTTCCACCTGGGCTTCGTAATTTTCAATGTGATTTTCCGGCATGCCCGGAGGGGTGAGGCCAAGGGCTTCATAGTGGGGCGCGAAATAATCAAGCGCACTTCTGTAGGCTTCTGCATCGAGCCCTTCACCGCCCGCATCGACAACTGAAACCCAAAGATTGAGCGCAAAAGGTTTGTCTGTATGCTTCCGGATTTCGGCTGCTGTTGCCAAAATTTCATCGGGTGTCAGGTTGTGGGCGCCAAAGGACCCTAACCCGCCAGCGTTAGAAACGGCGGCCACAAGCGGCACGCTTGAAAAGCCGCCACCAAACGGCCCCTGAATGATCGGAAATTGAATGCCCAGCGCCTTGGTGACGCGGTTTTCCTGCCACATGGATATTTCCTTCCCTGAACAAGCAGCATGATTGCTTTACGGACAGAGATAACCACGGCATAGTAAGTTTCAATAGGTAACCATGAATTCAGAAGTTACCACATGGTAACTACCGTACCGATCAGTAACCTGTTGATATTAAATATTGTTTTGAAAAGGACCTACTTCACCATGTTAGCCCGCAGAAAAAGCTCAGTGGATGTGCCCCCGCCTCAATGCCCGCTCAGTGAATGCCTTGCGGTCATCGGTGGGCAATGGACTCCTAACATCATCTGGCATCTCAGCGGCGGGCCAAGGCGGTTCAGCGAATTGAAGGACGATGTTGTTGGCATTTCATCAAAGATGCTGACCGTACGCCTGAAAAAACTGGAGGCCGAAGGCATTGTGCACCGCGAAGTGATGCCAACATCGCCGCCTACTGTGGAATATTCCCTGACAGAGCTGGGGCAGGAACTGAAACCCGCCATCGAAGCGATTGTGGACGTAGGCCACCGCCTGAAATTATGGCGGCAGGGAAAAGGTAAAGCCTGACCCCTTTCATAAAGAGGCCATCATCCCTACATATGCTTTCAGGCCAATGGCTATTCAATCAACCGGAACGGCCAATTTGACAGCAGATGGGGGAACATCATGCATCAGGATGCAAAATTCTGGAACCGTGTCGCCAAACGATACGCAAAATCGCCTGTTGCCGATCAGGTATCATATGAACACAAACTTGAGGTCACGCGAGGTCATTTCACACCCGAAATGAAGGTTCTTGAGATTGGCTGCGGCACCGGTACCACGGCGCTGCTGCATGCCCCGCATGTGAAACACATCCGGGCCACTGACATCTCCGAAAATATGATCACCATCGCGCGGGAAAAGGCCGCTGCGCAGGATATCCGGAATGTCGATTTTGAAGTTTCGGCGATTGACGATCTCAAAATCGAGGACGAGAGCATCGACATGGTGATGGCGCATTCGATCCTGCATCTGGTAACAAACCGCAAAGAGGTGATTGAGCGCGTTTTCAGGATGCTGCCGCCGGGCGGCCTGTTTATTACCAGCACCGCTTGCCTGAAAGACGCCCTTGGTTTCCTGAAGCCCCTGTTGCCCGTGATGCGGCTGGTAGGCTTTGCGCCCAAGACAGTGGAGTTTTTCACCGCCGCACAGCTGGAGCAGGAGTTCCGCGATGCAGGATTTGAGGTGGACTATAACTGGCGCCCGAACCCCAAGCAGGGTGTTTTCATGGTGCTCAGGAAGCCAACCTGACATAATCACGCCCCGTCCCGGCATTTCGTTTAGCGCTGTAACCCGAGGTTAGACAGACCGCGGAAATGGCGCTAGGCTTCCTTCCCAATGAAGGGGAGGAAAACGCATGATCCTCAGGCGGTTCATGAAACATGTATCGGATCAGAACTGGTTCGCCGTTGGCCTTGATGTGCTGGTGGTAATCAGCGGTATCTTCATCGGCTTGCAGGTAACCGACTGGAACCAGGCCCGCAAGGATGCAGCCGAGGGCCTCTATTACCTTGAATTCATGCGTGATCAGCTTCGGGAAGAGGTTGGGGAGAGAGCCGCCGAGATCACTGATTCCGACGAGAAAGTTCGTGCGAGCGCACAGGCGCTCAGCCTCCTTTATAAGGAAAGCTGGACAGAAGAGGATCGCACGGCCTTCGATCAGGCCCACCGCAATATCTATAGCTTCTGGGGGCCGCGCCACCGCCCGGCGGCGCTCAGGCGGCTGGTGGAGGGTGGCAAGCTGGACCTGATCGCATCACGGGAAATCCAGAATGCGATCCTGCAATATGAAAGCGCCTATATGGAGGCCATCCAGCAAACTGAGACTTCTTATAGCTATGCGCAGGACATCACCATGGGCTTCACCTTCCAGTACCGGTTCCGCGAGCTTGTATCCACCAACGAGGAGCTGTTGGGCAACCGCCAGCTTCAAACCGCGTTTCGCGGCAAATTTGTGATGCAGAGCATCCAGCTTGATGTGCTCAAAACCATTCAAACCGCCAGCGAGGAACTTCTGGCCACACTTGACGCCCACCTTGGGCGCAAGCAGGAAACCCCCTGACATGCCTGCCAAGCCCAACACCGCCGATGCCACCGAGGCAGAAATCGATGCGCTTGTCGCCGCCTTTTTCGCCTGTTTCGATAACCGCACCCACACGCCAGACCTGTGGGCCCTGCGCCCCCTGTTCCTCGCTGATGCGCGCATTTTCAAGGCATCAGACACTGGCATTGACACCATGACGGTTGAAGCCTTCATCGCACCCCGTCAGGCCCTGTTCGACACGGGGGCGCTCGTGGATTTTTTCGAGGAAGAAACCACAAGCCAGACACAGATCGATCACGGTCTTGCCACCCGGCTTTGCTGGTACCGCAAAAGCGGGCTGATGCACGGCGCAGTTGCGGATGGTGTGGGCTGCAAGACATTCCAAATCATGAAAACAGATGATGGCTGGAAAATCGCCAGCATCACATGGCGGGATACGCCCGCCACCCGACAGGAGGCACAAAAATGAAACATCTGATCCTTGCCGCGCTGATGGCCACATCAGGCGTATCGGCCACCGCCAGCGCCCAATCCGCCGAAGCCCCGGCGCATGTCCCTACCGCTATGGAAGTGGAAGTGGCAGCCGTTGAAACCGCCTTCGCCAAAACCATGGCCGACCGGGATTTCGAAGCCTTCAAAAGCTTCCTTGATCCTGAAACCGTGTTCTGGAGTGGCGGGCAGGCCCTGCGCGGCAAAGACGCCGTGGCCGAAGGCTGGAAAGGCCTGTATGAGCGGGAAGCCGCGCCCTTTTCCTGGAAGCCGGAAACCGTAATGGTGCTGGATAGCGGCACACTGGCCCATTCCACCGGGCCCGTAACCGCGCCAGATGGGCGGATATTTGCCTATTTCCATTCAACATGGCGCAAAAACGCAGATGGCGAATGGAAAATCATTTTCGACAAGGGCCAGCGTTATTGCCCGCCGCCAGAGGCACAATAACAACTGCCTAGAAACGCTGCACCAGTTCAGCATATTTCCGGAGGTGCGGCGTTTTCTCGAAATAGTGATCGCATAATTTGGCAAAGGCAAAAGCGCGCGCGATATAGGCTTTATCGGCTGCGTCCAAATCACCCTTATGCTGCTTGCGGGTGAAATGCGCATGCAAATCACCAAGCAGCAGCCACAGGCTTTTGGGGTGGTCACTTGCATCAGCGCCTGCTTCATCCCCGTCTTGCCGCCAGGCCGCCAATATGCCGCGCCCTGATTTGGCTGGTTTTCCGCCCGCCTGCCTGGGCCGGGCAGGCATATCCGCGGGCACATGGGCACGCAGCCAGTCTGCCTGCGCCCGAAGGGCCGCCACACGGTCCATCGCTTCCTCGAACGCTGTACTGCCGTTCATCACGCCGCGCGTCAGGTCACACAGGAAGCTGCGGCACACGCCGGGGCGTTTGTCATAGATGCTGCAACCGCCACCTGAGAAGGCCGGGCATGGCTGATCAAACACCAGCTTTTCCTTGTCGTTCACATAGGGTTTTATGGGCGTGCCCTTAAGCGCACTGGCTTCCTTCGCGCTGATGTTCACATAAGACGCCAGCACCCCGGTGCAGCATTGCCCGCACGCCTGACACAGGCGCGAAGATTGCTGCGCCGAGAGCATCTCGGCCGCCATGGCATCCTCGAATTCATCTGATGTATCGGTCATAACGTGCCCACCATTTCCCCTGCCGATAACACACTATCAGCGCGCATATGGGAACAGCAAACATTTGAGTGCTATCAGAGAAAGGAAATGGTGCCCCCGGTCGGAATCGAACCGACACTCCCGAAGGAACGGGATTTTGAATCCCGCGCGTCTACCAATTCCGCCACAGGGGCACTGCGCATAGAATCTGCGGTAGAAAGCTCGCGCATAATATACGCGTTTCTTGCGCCGTCAAGCGCGCAATGCCCGCATTATGCCTACACCATAAATTAATCGTGTGTGCGGCGGCTTGTCCGTTGTGTTTCCCCCACCCCGTTGGTAAGAAATTGGGAAAGAAACCTCGGGAGCCTCAGGCACATGCTGAGAAAACTATACGACTGGACTTTGGAAAAAGCCCAAAGTCCTGCCAGTGAAAAATGGCTAGGCGCCATCAGCTTTGCCGAATCCAGCTTTTTCCCGATCCCCATCGATATCATGATGATCCCGATGATATTGGCAAACCGGCTGAAAGCCTGGCGGCTGGCCACCATCACGCTGGTTACCAGTGTGCTGGGCGGTGTGGCGGGCTATTTGATCGGGGCGCTGCTTTATGAAACCGTGGGCAAACCCATCATCGAATTTTATGGCTATGCCGAAAAATTTGAAGCCTTTCAGGGCTATTATGCCGACTATGGCATCCTGATTGTGCTGGTGGCGGGCTTTACCCCCCTGCCTTTCAAGGTGGTGACGATCGCGTCAGGCGTGGTGGGCATGAACCCGCTTGTGTTTTTCCTGACCAGCATCCCGGCCCGCGGGGCGCGCTTCTATCTGGTGGCCGCGCTTCTCTGGAAGTTTGGCGAACCCATTCGCGATTTTATTGAAAAACGCCTCGGCCTTGTCACCACCGCCTTTATGGTCTTGGGGATTTTGGGTTTCGTCGCGCTGAAATTTTTGTAGGATACGCCCCATGAGCACATCACTGACATCCCTGCCTCACCGCGATCCCGTGCTGTTTGCCGGCATTGTGGCTACTGTGGTTCTTGGGTCCGCCTTCGCTTTCCAGCTAGCCGGTTACCCACCGTGTGATCTATGTTGGTGGCAGCGGTATCCCTATATGGGCATCATGGCCATCAGCCTGATTGGCACCGCACTGAAAAGCCTGCCGCGCAAGCTGATCCTTGTGCTGCTGGCGCTTCTGTTCCTGACAGACGCGGGCATCGCGGGCTTCCATTTTGGCGTTGAACAGCGCTGGTGGGAGGGGCTGGCAACATGCTCCAGTTATGTGGATATCACCGACAATGTAAACGACGCGCTGAAATCCATCATGGATGCGCCGCTTATTCGCTGCGACGAAATAGCATGGTCCCTTTTCGGGATTTCCATGGCAGGCTATAATTTCCTGATCGCGTTGGGCATGACTGTCTTCTGCGTGAAAAAAGCTACAAATGCCTAGGAAGTGACCATGGCCAAAACCGCAACAGACCTGCCAAAGCCAACGCTTGAAAAAGACACACCCGCGCGCCCCCTGCCAGGGGACCGCACTTTGGCCGAAGAAACCGAGCGCATGATCCGCGTGGACCATGCAGGCGAGTTTGGCGCTGTGCGGATTTATGCGGGCCAGCGCGCCGTATTGGGGGACAATCACCCGAAGGCAGGCCTTATCAAGCATATGCACGAGCAGGAAGAAGCGCATCTGGCCACCTTCAACAAGATGATCGCAGAGCGCGGCGTGCGCCCCACCATCATGGCGCCCTTCTGGCATGTGGCTGGCTTCGCGCTTGGTGCCACCACCGCCCTGATGGGCGAGAAAGCCGCCATGGCCTGCACGCAGGCGGTAGAGGAAGTGATCGACGATCACTACCAGCACCAGCGCGACAAGCTTGCAGGCCAGGACCCGGAACTGGAAGAGGTGATCGAAAAGTTTCAGGCCGAGGAAGTCGAGCACAAGAAGATCGCCGAAGAGCACGGCGCCGAGGAAGCCCCCGGCTATCCGGTTCTTTCCGCCGCCATCAAGGCAGGCTGCAAAGCCGCCATCTGGATTTCGAAGAGAGTATAGAAAAGGCGGCCCAGGCACGGACCGCCTTTCCAACTCAGAACTCAGGCACTCCCTTAAACGGTTAGATTGAAGACCGATCCTTCCTTGCCAATCAGGCCCGCATCCTCAAAAGCGGAGAGAATTTCCTCTTCATCTTCTTCTGACAGGTCTGAGAGGTCATAATCCTCAAGAATATCCTCAATGGCCTGCAGGCCCTCGGTATTGAGGGACTGCCCCTGCGGCGGGGGTGGTGGCGGGCCCTTGGGCGGCTTCACACCAGCCAACTCGCCCACTTCACGGGCATCAAAGCCCGCATCTTCCATGGCGCTGGCCAGCTCTTTACCCGGCTGGATGCCGGCATCCCTGAAGGTGGTTGCGATCGCCTTCGCGTCCTCGGCTGTCAGGTTATCAGGGTCATAGTTTGAAAGGGTTTCGCTGATCAGGTTTTTCTGATCATCCGAAAGCGGTTTGGGCGGCGGCGGGCGAAAACCGCCCTGCCCGCCGACGGCGGCAATATCTGTCATGTGGCCTCCTTTTGTTCAGGCACCCACACCTGATACGGAGGCATAAACCCCTGCCCTTCGCGGCCCGTACATGGATTGAACGAGAGGCCTAGCCGCCCGCCAGTTTCTTGTTCAAGGCCCGCTGGAATTTCAAATGCCCATCGGCCTCCTCGCTCAGAAACAGCTCAAAACTGCCGCCACTTTTGAGGTGAACTGTCAGGATTGCATCCTCAAACGCACCCGCAGTCTGCAAGGACGTTTTTTCGATGTCATTGAAATTAGCGGATTCTGTCTGGATATCGACACCGTCCAGCCAATAGCTGATGACACGATCTGTGGTAAGCAGGTTACCATCTGTTTCAACGCCCCACATGGCCGCAGAATAAAATAGCTCCAGCCCTTCGCCGTCTTCGAGAACACCAGCCTCCCGCATAAAATCGACTTCGGCACCGGTCAGGCGTGCAGCAGAAACAACATAGAAATTTTCTTTATGAATGCTGGCGACTACAGCCATAACCGTAAGGGGCGCAAACACGACCAAAGCAAAAATGGCGTGCCAGCCAAAGCGGGAATTCAGCCGCACAACTTCTGCATTTTCTGCATTCAATGCCCTGATATGCAGGACAAGCGGAATATAGAGCAGGCTTGCCAGAATGATGGAAAAATCGAATATGCCCGGCAACTCGGGAAATTTATCCGAGAGGTTAGTCACCAGCATCGCGACAAACATGATTGTCGCCGCAAAAGGAGCGAAACGGCAGGCCTGTTTTTGCCAACTGCTTTCTTCTTTCACAAACCGCGAGAACAGGCTGAAATTGGTAAAATTCAGGAAGAAAGCGCGGATCAGAGGGCTAAGCTTTTCGCCCCGAACCTGCTTGAACCATTGCCAGTTTTTGTAAGTCCAGAAAAACAGATAAATACCAAGGGTGCAGCTAACCATCACAAGAAATTTGGCAAGGGAGACAGGATAAAACACGCCATCTTCGCGCCATTCGCTATCTGCGCGAATGGCATGCACGATTGCCCCGAACAGCAACAGCCCCACAAGGATGATCACGATCCACCCCAGCGCCTCATATAATTCTGGGGATAGATCTGGTGCGGCCGCCTTGCCGGTTGCGCCGCCTGTTTCCAATGGCTTGAATAATTCCAGCCCGATATTGGAATCGATACGGTCAATATCAGCCATGGTTGCTTCAAATCGGCTGGCGGGAATGTGATCCGCGGTAAGCGTCAGGTCATATGATTTGGTGTAGATATCGTCTTCATAGGTTTCCAGTTCTTCATATTTGAGATAGTCGTTTTCAATGACGATATCCTCAGTCGGCAAGTTCCAGTCCCCCTCCAGCAGGAAGACATATTTCTGGAAACGCCTGTCTGGCCCATCCAGTGAGAATGGATGGCTACGTCCAACCTTGACCGGGTCGGGAAGAATTTCGGTCACCATATAGGGCGACACATTTAAGGTTTGCTTACCTTCTTCTTCGTCAACAGTCCATGCATCAGCAAGCTGATAGGCTTCCCGCAGCGTGACCGTGCCTGCTGCCCTGTCTTGCTCATAGGACATGGGTTCCTTCACCGTGACTGAAGGATAGTTGCGCTGATAATATTCAAGATAATCCTGCTGAAGTTGCTCAATCCCGTTCCGGGTTATCTTCCTGAGAATGCTGTCAGCCTCATCACCCTGATAAACACTCAACACATCAAGGCTCGCTGATCCGTCGTCGGACCTCAGGTCAAATGTTTCGGTAACCTGTGAGCTTGTCTGCGGTGCCGCGGCAGCAACGTCCATGGAGACGATATCATCGCCACCTTCGGAAACAGGTAGACCCCGACCAAAATTCGCCCGGCTCATGACTTCAAATTCACCAATTTGACGGGACCGTGTTGGGTCCACAAATATCCAGTCCCCATCAAGCTCGATCGCTGTTACCACATGATCGAAGGCATACCCATATACACCTCGATCAAACGCATGGGTTTGTTCTTCTGTATCAACAAGAATGGCTTTGGACTGCACTCCAAGGCCTGCAAGCATGGTCATCAGCAACCGCGTCTTGTCCTTACAATCGCCAAACCGATTGCGCAGAACGTCAGAAGGATCCCGTGGCGCAAATCCACCGATGCCGCCTTCAAATCCCAAATACCGTATATGGCGTTGCACAAATTCAAGCGCAGCCCTGGCTTGCTGCTCTTTGCCATCAAACTCCTGCTTGATTTTCGCAATTTCGGCTTTCAGCTCAGCGGAAACTTCCTCGGGCACCGCATAATAGGAAGCCCCCAGTCTTGAAACCTGACGCCAATCATTGAAGTTACTGATCGTAACGCCTGCAAAAGGCGTATACCACTCAGGTAAATGGTCAGGGGTATTCAGGCCTTTAATGTCAACCATATCCCACTGATATGATTGCCAGCCGCCAGCCAATTCACGAACTGGGTCAGGCGCGTCATTAACCGGCGTTACATACAATTGCTGATTTTCGGGCGCAGAAAACCGATAGAAAAACCGCCCTATCGGCGTGCTATATTCAAAGCGAATACGTTCCCCTATATAGCCTTCAAAAAATGGGTTTTTTCCAACTTTGGTATAGGCATAGTCGATGATATCGCCTTCCCTTACCCCCGCCATGATATAGGAAGCCGTAATATCCTGATTATAGATCAGGCGATCAGCTTCCTGTTCCACCCGGTACACTTCTATGTCAGAGAGGTTCAAATCCTGAACAATTTCCCCATCCCTGACCAACCGGATATGATGCAAGATCAAATTTTGATAGATGGGATCAATATTGATGGAAATCTGAGAAGCTTCCTCAGCCGCCTCAATGGTAGGAACACGAATGACAAATCTTTCGAATGAATCGTCATTCTCAGGTTTCTGGCGAGTTTGAAAGTCCACAAGAAGGTATGCGGCACCATTTGTCGCCTTGCCTGTCAGCGCCTCAGGGTCATACTCGATATCCTGAACCCAGGTTGGTATTTTCTCGTGAGAAATAAATCGGCTATAGTCTTCTGCCTGGCTTGCTGCGCCAAACACTACAGACAGCGCAAGCCCCAAAAGCGCCTTCAAAAACAACCTAAACACATCGCCCCCAATAATCTGCCTAACTGCATGACACTGTAGGGGATACGTGGCCGCTATTCAATTTCTTGTTAAAATAACAATTACAAAGATTGAGCCCACAAAATGCAGCCCGATCCAATGCCCTTCATACAGACAGTTTCTATCGCTCCAGTTCGGCGTCCCAGTAAAGAAAATCCCGCCAACTTTCATGCAGATAGTTCGGCGGGAACTGGCGGCCATGTTCATGCAGTTCATGGGCTGTTGGCCTTGTCGGCCTCCGCATCGGGAACATGTGCGCTTCTTCGGGTGTTCTCCCCCCCTTCCTCAGGTTGCACGGCGCGCACGCTGCCGTAATGTTGGTCCAGCTTGTCCTGCCGCCCTGGCTTCTTGGGATCACATGATCAAACGTCAGTTCGTCCTTTGATCCGCAATATTGGCAGGTGAATTCATCGCGCAGGAACAAGTTGAAACGGGTGAATGCCGGATATCTGGGTTGCCGGATATATTTCTTGAGCGCAATCACACTAGGTAGTGGCATCGCCATGGACGGTGAATGCACCTGGCGATCATAATTGGACAAAATGGATACCCGATCCAAAAAAACGGCCTTGAGGGCCGTTTGCCAATTCCAGAGACTAAGCGGATAATAGCTGAGCGGCCGATAATCGGCATTCAGCACAAGTGCCGGACAACTGTCCGGTGACGGCAAGTGGGGCGTAAAATGAACACCCATAGTCTATATCCCCCCGACAGGCCGGAAAGGGCACCGACGCCTACCATCGGCACCGCCCCTCAAACAGGTTGGGACTTCAACTCCGACTGGTCATAGATACAAGATACAGTGTTACAGCCTTATTACAAAGCCCTATATTGTGGTAAAAAGACATTTTCCAACGCCTGTCTCGCCACACTCCGCTTCTTCAGGCGGGCATCAAAAAGGGGCCGCAGCCTCAAATAACGCTGGTAATATTTACTCTTTATATACCCTAATAGGGTGATAGTTTTTCTCTGGTGATTTTGTTCCGAGGTCCGATTTTAATCCTGGATGGGGGACAATTATTTGACGTTTAAGCCTTGGACCAGGCGAATATTGATTTGGCTCTTGCTGGCCGCATTGGCCTTTGCAGTCGGTGCATTCTATGCCGCCAAATTACGCACCGAAACCGAAATACAAGACCTTAGGTCCAGCAACACCCTTGGTCTTGAACTGGCGGTATCAAACACTCGCGCCGCGCTTTCCCTGCCCGCCATGCACCTGCACAGCATTGGTTATGAAGAGCCTGATGTATTGCAGGCCCTGAACGCCCAAACACCGGGCAGCAAACGCATCATACAAAACGCGTTTCGCAGCATGCTGATGCGCAACCCGAATTATTTTCAAGGCCGCTGGCTGGATGAAACAGGCATGGAGATTGTGCGTGTAGACAGGCCGCGCGGCAGCAGCCCGACGATTGTTAAGGATGCGGACTTGCAGGACAAATCCGCACGCGGCTATTTCAAGACGGCAAGCACCCTTGGCTGGAAGGAGCTATATGTTTCAGCCCTGGACCTGAATATGGAAAAAGGCGAAATTGAGAAGCCATTCAGGCCCACTGTTCGCCTCGCAATTCGCGTATTTGACGCAAACCGCGAACCCGCTGGCATCTTCATCCTGAATGTGAATGCCTCCGCTTTCCTCAGGCAGATAGCCAGCTTTTCCGATCAGTCTGACGTTATGCTTCTGAACACGGATGGCTATTGGCTCAAGGCCCCTGACCCCACCGATGAATGGGGTTTCATGTTTGGAAGCAAGAATACTTTTGGCAAAAGGCACCCGGATGTTTGGCGGCAAATTCAGGCCACCGAGCAAGGCATGATCGAGACGGCTTCCGGCTTGTGGATTTGGCGCACTATACGCGAGGAATCCACCTACCTTACCCCTGCGCACAACATTACCCTGAAGGCTGTCAGCCATGTGCCACATGAAGCCATGGCAGTACTCAGGCAGGAATACAGCCTGCCAATTTATGGTGTAGCCCTGGTTTTGTTCCTGATATTCGCGGGCGGGCTGTATCAAATTCACTCGGAGATCACGTCACGCCAGATTGCCGAAGAAGAAGCAAGGCATGCCAGCCGCGCCAAGGATGATTTCCTGGCTGTGATGAGCCATGAAATCCGCACCCCTATGGGAGGTGTTTTGGGCCTTGCAGATATGCTTCTGGATGACGATTTGCCAGAGCAAAGCAGGCAGAAGGTAACCCGCTTGCGAGAAGTGACCAAAGCACTGCTGGTGATCATCAACGATATATTGGATTTGTCCAAGCTGGCCGCAGGCAAGCTGGATGTGAAGGCATTACCCACGGCACCAGCAACCATCGCGAACGAGGTGATCCTGCTGTTCTACCAAACCTGCCCTCTGGAAAAGCAGGACAAACTGCAGATCACGGCCAAAATCGCCCCCGATTTCCCAGCCGCCGTGAGGGTGGACCCAAACAGGCTGAGACAAATACTGATCAACCTTGTAGGCAATGCGGTGAAATTTACCGATGAGGGGTCTGTCACGCTGGAATGCGCCTGCGATCCAAAGCAGCATTTGCTGCAATTCACAGTTACGGACACGGGCATCGGCATCACCCCCGAAACCATTGACCGCCTGTTCCAGAATTTCGAGCAGGGCGATCAATCAGTCAGCCGTAAATATCAGGGCACAGGCCTTGGCCTTTCCATTTGCAAGCAATTGGTAACCATCATGGGCGGCACCATAGATGTAACCAGCCAGCCTGGCCGTGGCAGCAAATTCAGCTTCAGCATTCCCTATGAGGAAGCCACTGTTTCCGAATTGCCGGTAGCTGATCAAGATCAAGAAACCCCAGAAACAAAGGCCTCAAGCCCTCGACCCCTGTCTGTTCTTGTGGCCGAAGACAATGAAATCAACCAGATGGTGATCCGTAATATACTGACCAAGATGGGGCACCGGGTGTTCATCGCAGAGGATGGCGCAAAGGCGTTGGCTGCCATCGAAAGTGACGAAACATATGATCTTGTTCTGATGGACGTGCGCATGCCCAATATGTCGGGCATCGAAGCCACCGAACACATCAGGAAACTGCCGGGCGAGAAAGCCTCTATCCCGATCGTTGCTCTAACCGCCGATCTGGTGGGAGATAATATTAGCGCCTATCTGGACGCCGGCATGGACGATTGCGTTGGCAAACCGATTGACCCCAGCCTTCTGGAACGCGCCATCAGGAAGGCAACTAACCGCCAAAACGGGATTAACCAGCCCGCTTGATTTCGGCTTTCACAGCTTCCTTGAACTCGGACGGCACCCGGTGAAAATCCACGCCCATTAGCCCCGCATACATCGCCCACACAAAATTGAGGGACGCGGGAAAGCCCGCTTGCTTGATCCTGAGATAGGTATCGATCACGCCTGCATTTTTCAGCTCGCCAACGGTGTGAATACCAATGGCGTTTAGCGTGTCTTTTGATTTTGGGCCCAGATAACGCACGGCTTCCACAGGCAGGGCGTCATCCAGATGGTTGCCAATCTGAAATGGATCAAATTCCGTCATCAAAAGCGTTCCCTTTGTTCACACTTCTTCTTACAGTGCGCCCATGGCCACCAATCAAGCAAATAATGGTTTCGTGACGCGCTTTGCACCCAGCCCGACGGGCAGGCTGCACAAGGGCCATGCCTATTCGGCGCTTCTGGCCTTCGCTCGCAGCAGGCAAGAAGGCGGTCGCTTTATCTTGCGCATCGAAGATATCGACACCACCCGGTGCCGCGGCGATTTTGTGGATGGCATTTATGAAGACCTCGCCTGGCTGGGCCTGACATGGGAACAACCCGTGCGGCGGCAAAGCGAACATTTCGTTGATTATGAAGCCGCGCTTGAACGCCTGAAAGCCATGGGTGTGGTGTACCCGTGTTTTTGCACCCGCAAAGACATTAGCCGCGAGATTGCGGCATCCGAAAGCGCGCCCCACGGCCCTGATGGCCCCATCTATCCCGGCATCTGCAAGGGCCGAACAGATTCAGAGGCGCTTTTGGCCAAGGGCACGCCCCATGCCTGGCGGCTGGACCTTGAGGCGGCGCTGAAGCTGATCGGTGGTGGGCCGCTTGTGTGGCAGGATGAGGTGAAGGGCAAGGTTATAGCAACACCGGAAGAACTGGGCGATATTGTGCTGGCCCGCAAGGACACGCCAACAAGCTATCACCTCAGTGTGGTGGTCGACGATGCGCTGCAAGGCATCACCCATATCATCCGCGGGGAAGACCTTTTTCACGCCACCCATATCCATGTAGTGCTGCAAAAATTGCTGGGGTACCCCACGCCCCTTTATCACCACCATGGGCTGCTGTTGGATGAACACGGTGAACGGTTCGCCAAAAGGAACAAATCTGTCACGCTTGAAAGTTTGCGGAACGATGGAACCGACCCGGCAACATTATTGTCGCACCCTTCCGACTTTGGTTGCCCCAATGCCTGAGGGGTATATAGTGGGCCGGAATTTCATACGGGAAGCGACATCATGAACTTCTTTTTCTTTCTGGGCCTGCTGTTTCTGTTGGCCACACTTGTAATCCTGTTCGCAGGCATTGGCACCATGGCCAAGGGCGGCGAGACCAACAAAAAATACGGCAACAAGCTGATGCGGGCGCGGGTAATCTGCCAGGGCCTTGCTGTTGCCTGTTTCCTTTTGTGGGCTGTTACCTGATATGGTGAAACTGACCAAAATCTATACCCGTGGGGGTGACAAGGGCGAAACATCATTGGCTGATGGCGCCCGCCTGCCCAAAGACGATGCCCGCATCGAGGCTTATGGCACTGTAGACGAAGCCAACTCTGTGCTTGGCGTCGCGCGCCTTTCAACCGAAGGCACGGCCGATACCATGCTCAGCCGCATTCAGAACGAACTGTTCGATCTGGGCGCAGACCTGGCCACACCTGGTGATGATTTCACCCCATCCGAGATGACCTTGCGCGTGACCGAGGCACAAGTGAAGCGCCTTGAGAACGAAATTGACGAGATGAACGATAATCTCGCCCCCCTCAACAGCTTCATCCTGCCGGGTGGCAGTGCGGCAAGTGCCCATGTTCATCTGGCGCGCGCCACGATCCGCCGCGCCGAAAGGCTTGCAATCACCGCGGCGCGCGAGGTGCCAATCAATCCGGTGGCAATAAAATATTTGAATCGGCTGTCAGACCACCTATTTGTCCTTGCAAGGCACCTTAACAAGCAAGGTGCTTCGGACGTTCTGTGGGTGCCCGGCGCCACACGATAAGCCCGATTGACGTTACGGCGCAGCGCAAAATGCTGCACTGCATTGACTCGGGTTTTTATCTGGTTTAACGCTGTGTATCCCTAATATTTTCAAGGGCTGGGGCCCGTTTTGCCCCGGTTCAAACAACCTAGGTTCTCAGGGGCTTTGTTGCCCTGCACAATAAATTCGGGAGAATGAACCCCATGAAGATCATGGTCCCCGTCAAACGGGTCGTCGATTATAACGTGAAAGTCCGCGTTAAATCGGACAATACGGGCGTAGAGCTCGCCAACGTAAAAATGTCCATGAACCCTTTCGACGAGATTGCTGTTGAAGAAGCAATCCGCCTTAAGGAAGCTGGCAAGGCAGAAGAGATCATTGTTGTTTCCGTAGGCCCAAAAGCCGCGCAGGAAACACTGCGCACGGGCCTTGCCATGGGCGCCGACCGCGGCATCCTCGTGGAACATGACGGCGAAACAGAGCCTCTGGCTGTTGCCAAAATCCTCAAGGGCATCGTTGAAGCCGAAGCGCCTGGCATGGTTCTTCTGGGCAAGCAGGCCATTGATGATGACTGCAACCAGACAGGCCAGATGCTGGCACAGCTTCTGGGGTGGCCACAGGGCACATTTGCCTCTGAAGTTGCGGCTGAAGAAGGCTCTGTGAATGTAACACGCGAGATCGATGGCGGCCTTGAAACCGTAAAATTGAACCTGCCTGCAGTGATCACCACTGACCTTCGCCTCAACGAACCACGCTACGCAACGCTGCCAAACATCATGAAAGCCAAGCGCAAGCCAATCGACGAGAAAACACCGGGTGATTTCGGTGTTGATATGGCCAAACGCCTGACCACACTCAAGGTGGAAGAGCCTCCGAAACGTGAAGCCGGCATCAAGGTTGAAAGCGTAGAGGAACTGGTAAGCAAGCTTAAAGAAAAGGGAGTAATCTAATGACCGCTCTCGTTATTGTTGAACATGATAATGCGTCCGTAAAAGACGCGACGCTTGCCACCGTTACAGCGGCAAAGGCGTTTGGTGACGTGCATGCCCTCGTGGCTGGCTCCGGCTGCGGCGCGGCTGCAGAAGCTGCCGCCAAGATCGACGGCGTCAGCAAGGTTCTGGTTGCCGACGATGCGGCCTATGCCCACCCGCTTGCGGAAGAACTGGCCGCTGTTGTGCTCTCGGTTGCTGATGGTTATGACGCGATCCTGGCGCCGGCCACCACCACTGGCAAAAACTTCCTGCCACGTGTGGCAGCGGCCCTTGATGTTGCACAGATCTCAGACATCATCGAAGTGGTAAGCACTGATACATTCAAACGCCCGATTTACGCAGGCAACGCGATTGCAACTGTGCAGTCGTCTGACGCCAAGAAGGTGATCACCGTTCGCGGCACTGCGTTTGATAAAGCAGCTGCTGAAGGTGGTTCTGCCGCCGTTGAAAGCATTGCCGCAGCGCCTGCTGTTGGCGTTTCTTCATATGTTGGTGCGGAACTGTCGAAGTCTGACCGCCCGGAACTGACATCTGCCAAGATCATCATCTCTGGTGGCCGCGGCATGGGCTCCGGCGAGAACTTCGCGATCATCGACGCTGTTGCCGACAAGCTTGGCGCTGCCGTTGGCGCCTCACGCGCAGCCGTGGACGCGGGCTTTGTGCCGAACGATTATCAAGTTGGCCAAACGGGTAAGATCGTTGCGCCTGAGCTGTATATCGCTGTTGGTATCTCCGGCGCGATCCAGCATCTGGCCGGCATGAAAGACAGCAAGATCATTGTGGCCATCAACAAGGACGAAGAAGCACCGATCTTCCAGGTTGCTGATTACGGCCTCGTTGCTGACTTGTTTGACGCCGTGCCTGCCCTTGAAAAGGCGCTTGGCTAAACATTTCGAAAAGGGCGTTTGACGCAGGCGAAAATCTGCACCCATCAAGCGCCCTTTTTTGCCCCTCACAAACAAATATATGCTAAAAAGCCACGGCTTCATAAGTGGCAAAGAAAGAGAACAATGGTTGAGAAGGTAGGGATTATTGGCGCGGGCCAAATGGGTAACGGCATTGCACATGTTTGTGCGCTTGCAGGCATGGATGTGCTGCTGTCAGACATTTCCATGGACCGTGCAGAGGCTGGCCTCGATGTGATCAAAGGCAACATGGGCCGCCAGGCCGACAAAGGCAAGATTACGCAGGCTGATATGGATGCCGCGCTCGGCCGTATCAAGCTTGCCGATACTCTTGCCGCCCATGACAAATGCGATCTTGTGATCGAGGCAGCAGTTGAAGACGAAAAGATCAAGACCACGATCTTCAAGGAATTGTGCCCGCACCTGAAGCCAGATGCGCTTGTGGCTTCCAACACGTCATCAATCGCAATCACACGCCTAGCCGCTTCCACGGACCGGCCTGAAAAATTCATGGGTGTACACTTCATGAACCCGGTTCCGATCATGAAACTGGTCGAGCTGATCCCGGGCATCGCCACAGCTGACGACACATTTGACCGCTTCAATGTGTTCACAGAAAAGCTGAACAAGACCACGGTAATCTCGGAAGATTTCCCGGCCTTCATCGTGAACCGCATCCTGATGCCGATGATCAATGAAGCCATTTACACGCTTTACGAAGGTGTGGGCAGCGTAGAAGCCATCGATAACGCCATGATGCTGGGTGCCAACCACCCGATGGGCCCGCTGACGCTGGCTGATTTCATCGGCCTCGACACCTGCCTGTCGATCATGCAGGTGCTGTATG
>JABXIS010000022.1 GCA_013372975.1 Alphaproteobacteria bacterium | reverse complement strand
CGGATGGGCCTAACCCTTTGAAGCGCCACATACTTTGGGCGGTTTCCGCTGGCTTTTTTCAAAAGCAAAAGCGGCGGGAGGAATCAGGCTCCTTCCGCCAACTCGCGCGCAATATACGTATTTGATCCCCAGAGTCAATGGCAGAGTCAAAGCATCGGCCAGCTTGTCCTCCATTTGCATGGTCATTGGCCTGTCAGGTTTTCGGTGTCACCGGTTTTCAGATTCCTGAGATACAGGTCATCATTGCCTTCTTTATTCCAGCCATAAACAAAGGTAGCTCCGTCAGGGCTTTCTGTGGGCATGCTGTCCATCTTTGCTGCGGCACCAATGTCGGTGACGCCAGTACCGTCCGCAGCCATCCGGTGGATAGTTTGGCTCCCGGCCCTGTTTGGCGCCACGAAATAGATATGCTGGCTGTCGGCTGCCCAGCGCGGTGACGTTACCATGCCCAGGCCCTGGGTTATCTGTTGTTCCGTGCCCTCTTTGACATCATAGCGAATGACATTGATTGTCTCATCACTTTCCGGCCGAATAAAAATGATCGACCTGCCATCAGGTGACCAATCTGGCCACAGCCCGTTCTCTGCGATTCTTGTGCGTTTGCCATTATCTATGTTGGTGATGAATATATCGGATACACCCTCACCATCGCGATGTTCGGCATAGGCTAGTGATACGTTATCTGGCCCCCACGTAGCACCCAGGTTAAGAACATAGTTGTCGGTCAGGCGCTTCAATCCCGTGCCGTCCCTGCCAATAATATATACTTCCCAATTCGCGTCGCGTGTGGAGATGAAGGATACCTTCTGGCCGTCCGGGCTAACGTCTGGCCAACGGTCGTTATTGTCGCCAGCAGTGATCTTCTTTTGTGCGAGGGTGGTAAGGTCCATCTCCCATATCTCTCCTTTACCTTCGCGGAAGCTGTGAAATAGAAGGGCTTTGCCGTCCGGGCTGAAAGTGCCGCCATTATCCAGGGCACCATCTTTTGCAAGCAGGCCGAGCGAATAAATAGGGAATGCAACGGCGCAGACACCCACCAGGGCAAGAATTGATCGTTTCATTTCTTGGTTCTTTCTGTTTGCCGGGTTAGCGCTGGCGGCCTCTGTCCAGAATGTCGAATAACGGTTTGCCAGAGATTTCCTCAAGCACATGACCGCCCCCAGCGATGACCTTGAATGCAATTTTTGAGGCACCGCAGCTGTGCAGTTGATCACGCATGCGCTCTGCGCCCCTGAGCCAGCCAATATCGCGTGAGCCAGTGATGAAGTTCACCTGCAGATGTTCGAATGAGCATAGGTTTTGGACCGCACTCGCTGTTCCATAGCCCGGAATCAGGCTTAGAGATTGCAGTCGGGCGCCGAGATTGGCTGCGTGGCGAGTGGCGGCGCCGCTGTTGGCGCTCCAGCCGATGATATGAAAGCCTTCCACCTCGAGGCCAAGATCGTTCAGGTAAGCTTCTGTTGCTGTCATAACGCTATCGAGCTGTTCGCTGGAGCCGCGATACAGACGTTCGGTTTGAACCATGATCCAACCAAGGTTGCCCGGTTCCTCACCCCAAAAAAACATTGGTTTTGTATCATTGCGATCGCCTGGCGCGATCAGTACTGGAATTTGGCCTGTGGGCAGCGGGGAAGGCCGGGTCATCAGGATGGTCTCTGGCCCCTTGTCGGTTTGCAGAATATGGCGCTCCACATGCGTCTCCACACCAGCGTTTGTGCTGGTAGTCAAGGCGAACACGCCCAGCAATGTAAGCAAAAAATGTTTCATGGTCTGGCCTCTCAAGCAGCGATTTCTATTGAAGCTAGCTGGAGAGGTTTCTGTGCGCAGCGCCAAAAGCGCTGAAATGGCGTATATCAGGTTTGAGACGGCGGATTGAAGGGGCCGAAAGGGATCAGGAATAAAAAGCCGGGATGAACCCGGCTTTTTTGTGAGTTGTTTTTTGGGGGAGATACTATTCCGCAGCTTTTGCAAAGCCTGTGATGCGCTCTTTGGCCGCGAAATATTCGCCTGCCAACCGATCCACCATCTTGGCAGCAGGCACGATCTCTTTCACCGCACCAATACCCTGGCCACAGCCCCAGATGTCTTTCCAGGCTTTCTTGTCAGAATTGCCGCCAGAGCCAAAGTTCATTTTGGATGGGTCGCTTTCGGGCAGGTTACGTGGGTCCATGCCCGCGGCCTCAATGGACGGTGCCAGATAGTTACCGTGTACCCCTGTGAACAGGTTGGTGTAGACGATATCGTCGGCACAATAATCAACGATGGCCTTTTTATAGCGCTCGTCGGCGTTGGCTTCTTCTGTAGCGATAAAGGCAGATCCGATATAGCCTAGGTCAGCCCCCATGGCTTCGGCTGCCAATACGGCGCCACCAGATGCGATAGAACCAGAAAGCGCCAGAGGGCCGTCAAACCATTCACGAATTTCCTGTACCAGAGCGAAGGGTGATAGCGTGCCCGCGTGCCCGCCTGCGCCCGCTGCTACAGCGATCAGGCCATCGGCGCCTTTCTCAATCGCTTTTTTGGCGAAGCGGTTGTTGATGATGTCGTGTAGTACGATACCACCATAGGAATGGATGGCATCGTTCACTTCTTTCACTGCCCCCAGTGATGTGATCACAACAGGCACTTTATATTTCACGCACATCTCAACATCATGCATCAACCGGTTGTTGGATTTATGCACAATCTGGTTCACAGCGAAGGGTGCAGCCGGCTTGTCCGGATTGGCTTGATTGTATGCATCCAATTCTTCGGTGATGCGCTTCAACCATTCCTCAAGTACAGGCTCCGGGCGCGCATTCAGGGCAGGGAAGGAACCTACAATGCCAGCTTTACACTGGGCTATCACCAGATCGGGATTGGAAATGATGAAAAGCGGTGAGCCAATTACTGGAATCCGCAATTTTGAAAGCTGTTGGGGAAGCGCCATACTTGTTTGTCCTGCCTCTGTATTACTTTTCTAAGCCAAAATGTAGGCTCGTTTGTCCGAGCGTCAAATTTCAGAAACTGAAGATAGTATAATGGACTTATTAGTCCAGTAAATATTTTCCGCGGAAATATGAAAGAGTGCAAGCTGTTGGAAAAGGCCTCATTTGTCCTTGAACGACGAAAGCGCTTGCAGTAGGGTGCGCCGCCGCTACCCCATGCGGGTTTGCCCCATTTGCGGAGAGTTGCCGGAGCGGTCGAACGGGGCGGTCTCGAAAACCGTTGTGCGCGCAAGCGTACCGAGGGTTCGAATCCCTCACTCTCCGCCATTTATCAGATTAGGTTTTCAGTCTTTCCATTGCCGCATAGACAAGTAAAATGGCATCGGACAACCTTGGAGAGCAGAGAATGAACCATCAGGCAGGCCCATCCCTCTGGATACGGATTCGCAGAAATATGCTGGTCGGGCTTTTTACGCTGATCCCGATTTGGCTTACCTTGTTGCTTGTCAATGTGATTCTGGGGTTCATTAACGAATTGGCTGCGCCCATCATAAAATGGATGACGGCAAGCATCGGCCCTGAAGATGGTATGTATGCGGTGATCAAATCACCTTTCTTCAATACTTCCCTATCTGTCCTTGTACTGTTGATACTTTTCTATCTGGTGGGCTGGATAGCCTCAAGATACGTAGGCCAGAAAGCCCTGAAGCTTTTCGAATATACAGTGGACCAAATCCCTGTGGCCAAATCTATCTACCGGACGATAAAGCGTTTGGCGGATGCGGTTCAGTCAAGTTCAAATGATGTGGAACGAGTAGTGCTGATCGAGTTCCCGTCGCGTGATATGAAGACGGTAGGGCTGGTTACTCGTACCTTCAAAGATACATCTACTGGTCGGGATCTTGCAGCGGTCTATGTGCCGACAACGCCCAATCCAACATCAGGATATCTTGAGATTGTGCCGGTTGAATATGTAACACCAACCAACTGGAAGATGGAGGAAGCCATGTCTTTCATTATTTCAGGCGGGGCTGACGTACCAAAGACATTCAACTATGACAAAGCACCAGCTCCACAGCGTGATGGGCAAGAATAGGCTTTAGGTGGCGGGTAGGTGCGTTTCAAGGCAGGCGCGCACTTCGTCTATTTTGATCGGCTTTGAGATAAAGTCATCTATGCCGGATTTTTGGCTTTCCTGGCGTGCTTCCTCCATAGCATCGGCCGATACCGCTACTATGGGCAGTCGTTCGCCTTCTTCTTGTTCCCTTTCGCGTATGGTACGTGCCATTGCAAATCCATCCATGTTGGGCATGCGCAGGTCTGTCAAAATCAGATCGTAGCGATTGTTTTCTAACTGACCCAGAGCTTCGATGCCATCGCCAGCGACGTCATAACTGCAGGAAAGTTGAGACAGAATCTTGGTAATAACCACCTGGTTTATCGGATTGTCCTCTACAACCAGAATGTGGCGCTTGGCCGAAGGTGCAGCAGGCTGATGTGCGCGTTTTTTCGATTGGAGCGCTATATCAGTTTTGGCTTTGAGATTTACGCCTGCGGGGTTGAGCGGCAGTGTCACTGTAAATACAGACCCTTTCCCGACAGTACTTGTTACGCCGAGGTTTCCGCCCATCAAGGAGGCCAGCTGTTTGCAAATGCTTAGTCCCAGCCCAGTGCCCCCAAATTGACGCGCTGTCGATGTGTCTGCCTGTTCAAAAGGTTGGAACAGCCGTTCAAGCATATCCGGGCTGATGCCGATTCCTGTGTCTTCAACAGAGATTTGGACCTTGTCACCTGACTTTTTGGCTGAAACGCGGACACTTCCGTCTGCCGTGAATTTTGCGGCATTGCTGATCAGATTAAACAGGATTTGTCGCAGCCTGTTGGCATCCCCCATCACTTCATCTGGCAGATTTTGATCAATATCGATTTCGAAGGTGATTGACTTCTGCTTGAAATCCCCGGCAAGGAGCTCAGCGGCACTTCTGACCAGGTCAGGCAGGTTGAAAGGAAGGTTTTCGATGGCTAATTTGCCAGCTTCAATTTTTGAGAAGTCAAGAATGTCGTTAATGATGGTCAGCAGTGTTTCCGCGGATTGATTTATCACACTGAGAAGTCGCTGCTGCTCTTGGCCCATGTTTTCCTTTGAAAGGATTTCCGCGACAGAAATAATGCCGTTCATGGGCGAGCGAATTTCATGGCTCATCATGGCAAGGAACGAGGATTTAGCTTGTGCTGCGGCTTCTGCTTTTTCCTTTGCGCCCTTAAGTGTTTTTTCCACTTTCACTTGGCTACTGACATCCACCAGGATCAACTGGCGGGCGTGAACCCCTTCCCAGTTTGCCGGGCTGGAGGCCATGTCGAACCAGCGTGGCTCATGACCCATCATCCAGATCTCGTGGCGGGACATTTGCCTCGTATCATCGCCCGAGGCCAATAGGTCTGATGGTAAATAGGCAGGAACATCTGAAAGCTCGATATCACCCGTCCACAGGTTCTCAAAGGCGGCATTGTGGAACAGGATGATACCTTCCGCTGCAACACACATAGGCTGCGGGGATTGGAGAATGATATCTCGGACTTGTTCCGCACTCTGGATCAGCGATTGTTGCCTGCGATCAATTTCGTCGACAAAATATTGTACGGCCTTCGATATTTCCGTGATTTCGTCATCCCCTGTTACGGGAATGACGGCTTCATGGCCATCAGCACGATCTTTAACGCTGCGCTGCAGCCGACCAAGGCGCTGGATGACCCGTTGGTCGACATAGATAAAAGCAAGAACAGCAAGTGTCATCGCTGCAACTACAACTAAAATCAATGCCGTCAGTTGGCTTTCCGAGCGTTGAACCAAGCTATGGGCCGACGCCTGGGTTTCGGTGATTTCACCTTTGGTAATTGCATTCAGGTCACGCAGCATTTCGCTTGTGATTACACGCATCTGACGGGTCAGTGCCTTTGCGCGAAGATTGTGGCGGCTATAGTCGTTGAGGATAGCAAATATACCCATATCGCCTGATATTAGATCTTGCAGGTTATCGACTGTTTCCGCGGCAAGAGACCTGGCTGCGGGAGAAAGTGATTGAGCATTTTGTTCGAGAGTTCTCAGGGTTCTGCCAATCCTGGAAATCTCCCTTCGCATGAGGCGGGCGTTCATGTCGGGTGTCAGGATCGCCATTTGGCCAAGCATCTGCCCGACGTTGCCCAGCCAAAGGGCATATTCGGTGTTGGATACGCCACTTTGTTTAAGGCCACCAAACCATTGCGATAATTTCAGGCGATGTGCGTCCAGATCCGAGGCAAGCCGCATTTTTTCGTCGATCAATGTGTTCAGATCGTCTGTGGCTGTGGAAAGAGTTGCAAAAATCTCTTCCATTTCACGACTTGAGGCGAAAGTACTGTTTGCTGCAAGGAAGCTTGAGCCGGCTGCCAGGGCTTCACGTGTTTGCTCATAGGCTACCCGCCGTTCGGCCTGAATGCTGGCATTCATCAGTCGTTCAGAGCTTTGAATAACGCCTTCCAGATGAAGGGAAAGCTCCATTGTGGCGGCAAGAGAGGGCAATGCCCCCTCGGCCAGCCTGTTCACCTGATCGGTGGACTGTCTGAGAGATGCATAGGAGAATGAGAAGATCAGAATGAGAAGCCCCAATAGCAAAAGGACAATCCCCTTCACCCTGAAACCTAGCGTCTTCCCCACACGCCTGACATTTTCCAAACTGGATGGCATCTAATTAGTTGGCCTTACGAATGTCTGTTATGCGGCCATCTATCGTTGGGGTTATGATCCCCCTGCGGCCACAGTATTCTGCAATCAGGTCCCACAAGACGCGGCCAGCGCCCCTGTGAGGAACCCGCTCGGCCCCCTTTAACCAGTCATATCCATCATTTCCTCGTGCCATAAAATCAGACATGCCGACAACATAAATCTGATCTTCTTCCAGCGGTCTGCCGCCTATCAAGATTTCCTTTACCCTGGCGCCATTGTCTGCCCCACTGTCGAAACGAATCTGGATGTTTGATACCTGTAATGCGCAACCATCGGCCATCGCAGCACAGTTCAGACCATACTCAATCGTTTGCCGCAGCATTGCACCTGACAGGCTTACCACAGCAGTTCGGTTCCCAAAGGGTAGCTCGCGCTGAATGTCCCCTCGGTTAATGGATGTACCTTTTTGATATTGGCGATTACCCCGAATTGCACCGCTATTTAGCAGGAAGGCATCCACATCCAGATGATCTCGAACTGCATCAGCTACGAAGTTACCGAACGCATTTTCCCCCGTCCGCACATTGGCGCGCAGGGTATTGAACGACGATTCAAGTTGCGCGATTGGGGGGCTTAATCGTTCCTGAAGCCGTTCCTGATAGGTATTGACGACGCTGGCAATGGCAGGATCAGGGCTATGCTTGGCCAGCGGCAATGTTGACGCTTTTGTCCGGAGGACGCCATTGTCATCATGCCAGATATCCAAAACAAGGATCAAGCCGTCTAAAGGACCCTCTTTGATCAATATGCCTTGAGCGTCCAGCGCCTGGGGGTTCCCGAAGTTATGGGTATAAAAAATGCCATCAACAACGCCCTGTTCTCGGTACAGGCTAAGGTCATCATAGTCTGTGTCAGCCATGATGAAGACAGCATGTGCTCCGGCATCCCTCAGGCTTGACGCGGTTTCTGTGACGGTCTGGGCAGTGTCCAGAATTTGGGTTTCCAAAGCGCCATATTCGTTGATTGCGTTAGCTGATGTGAGGGTGACGAACCCGATTGTCAGGTTTTGGCCCTCCAGCAAAAAGGATGATTCCAGGCCGTCTATAGGGTCGCCGCTTTCAGCCATTAGCAGATTGGATGTTACCATAGGGAAAGCGCTGGCGTAGGCATTGATGATCAATTGATCAAGGCCATAGGAAAACTCGCGTTTCATCACGGCGACAAACTCTGGGCCCAGACCATTGAGTATGTCGATCATATGAGCGCCATTGTCCAGCGCTCCCAGAAGGGACGGGCCGAGAGACGCGCCACCAAAGATAAAATAGACATCATCGTGGTTTGCCTGCTGGTCTGCGATTGCGGTTGCCAGTTCCGCAAGGCCCGGCTTTCCTTCATCTTGAACGATTTCGGGGTAAGACGAGAAATAGAGCACCCTTAGGGCATCTGGTGGCGGTACTGTGCCCGTTTGAGCGGCCTGTGCGTGGGCTGATAAACCCAAAACAACAGACAAACACAGCAGCCCAAATATCGTTCGCAACATAAGCAAGAATACCCTTGTGATTCGAGCTCATCTTTTCAGCGAAACATTAAATTTGGGCTAATAAGCTGTTTTGTGTGAGCGCCTATCTGCCTGTGGGTTGAACGGGAGAGGCGCCTTTTTGACGGTGCTTCAGGATCACTGCGATCAGAAATGAAGCGAGCGCACCAATTGCCGTGCCGCCAATCAGCGATGTTTTGAACTGCGTGTAGGGTGCATACGCCGTTTTCGCTGCCTGAATTCTATGGTCAATCGCCCCCGGTGCCACTTCATTGGAATGTGCCTGAATGTAGGCCGCAAGAGCATCATAGAATTCGGGGTTGATCGCGGTGAAATAGAGGATCAGGAAACCACCATAGAAGGCCGATCCGATGAAAGACATGATTGCCCCATCTGTGATGATTTTCCATATGGCAGGTTTCTCTGTCTTCGCCGCCGATTTCAGTTTTGCATAAAGCACCCATAGCGCAAGAACCAGTGCCCCCAAACCGGTCCATAGCCCAACACCGAAATGATCATTATGCAGGCCTGCCAGATATTCGGCCATTGTCCAGCCCGTGACCGCAACACCCAAAGTGATGCCATCCTTCAGATTATTCATGGTTTCCTCCTTTTTTTGATGAGCCCTGACTAGCGCGGGACAACGGGCTGTAGCCAGCTGTGCGGGATGAACCGGATTGCTGTTGGTATGGAAGGTGCGCGGGCGGTTGGTGTCATCAATGGTACACATCGCCCCAAAGTGTTGGCTCTTGTGGCGCCCATGATTTTGAAAGGAGGCCAATGGTTAATTGCTGAAAGGAAGTAACATGCAATATCTGTTGATTGCGGCAATGATCCTGTTTTCGGGGATCACCGTCAGGGCCGAGGATGCGCCCGCCATTGTAGGACCAGCTTTTTTCAAAGTTTATGACACGTTCGATTTTGATGCCGCGTCCGCCTTCATGGCCGACGACATGGTGTACGAGATGCCGGAACATAACCTGAGGGTGGAAGGCAAAGGCCAGATTCTATCCAATATGAAACGGGATACGTCGGTCTGGTATGACCCAGATATCAATGATGTTATGACCTTTGTGAATGGTCCCTATTTTATTCGGGTCAGCAAGGGTACCGCCAAAACCGCTGGGGCTACAGTGGGGCTGGCTGTGGAAGAGTTTGTCATGCCGGTTGGTAATGTATCCATCTTGAAAATCGAACGCGGCAAGATCGTGCTCAAGCGGGATTATTTTGACTATAGCGAAGGCTTTGCCAAAATTGCTGCCATGATGCAGAAATAAAGCTTCTGATGTGGAAAGGGATATTGTCTTGAATGGCCTGATGAGAAAGTTGCCTTTGCTTTTGTTGATATGGGCGATCCCGGCCTGCATCTCCTTTTTGCAAGGGTGGCTGATCTACAGGGGCATGAATATCCCTGTCACGCCACTTGAGAATGCGCTTATTGCGTTTGGTGCCTGGTGGATCTGGGTGCCGGCCACGCCATTCATTGTTTGGCTCGGGCGTCGGTATGACGCCCGAAGTTGGCGCAAGGCCGCCTTCATTCATTTACCTCTGAGCATGCTTTTTGGGGTGCTGTTTCTGGGTTGGTCGGCCGTGCTCAGTTTTTCTGTGGCTGATCAATGGCCCATGTCTTTCGCTGCCACATTGGCAAACGAAGTACTGTTTCTGCATCTTGTTGCGCTTATCTATTGGGCCGTGCTCGGGGTTTCTTACGCCCTCGACTATCATGCCCGATATGAAACTGAGAAAGAGCGGGCGCTCATGCTTGATCTTGAACGCAGCAAGCTTGAAGCGGCCTTGGCTGGGGCCAAACTGTCGGCGTTGCAGATGCAATTACAACCGCACTTTCTGTTCAATTCGCTTCACGCAGTTTCGGCGCTGATGTCTACCGATGTGGCAGGGGCGCGCCGCATGTTGGTGCGGCTGGCGGATTTGCTGCGGACTGTGCTTGACAGCGGCGATACACGCTCTGTGCCACTTCGGCAGGAATTTGAATGGCTTGAACAATATCTGGATATAGAAGCAGTTCGTTTCGGCGACCGTCTCACTTGTGATGTAAGGCTGGCCGCTGATGCAGGCGATTTGGACGTGCCCCCCTTTATCCTTCAGCCTGTGGTGGAGAATGCCATCCGCCATGGCATCGAAAAACGGGCTGCTGCGAGGCAGCTATCGGTTACGGGGAACGTTGAAGAGGGCCGGCTTGTGCTTCAGGTGATGGATGACGGGCCCGGCTATTTGCCTTCGGCGGTTACCTCGGGTGTCGGCCTTGCGAATACAAAAGAGCGCCTTCAAACCCTGTATGGCGCTTCCGCCACGCTGGAGATTGGAACTCCAGAAGGGGGGAAGGGGTGCGCGGTGACCATCACCCTGCCTGCCCCGGTTTCAGACCATGAGGCCAAAGCATGAGCGATGGCTTGCTGAATGTTTTGGTCGTGGATGACGAGCCGCTCGCCCGGCAGTTTCTGGGAAGCCTGCTCAGGCAGGAAAGGGCGGTTGGTGACGTGTTTTTGGCCCGGAGCGCGGATGAAGCCATCGCGCGTTGCAGGGAAGGGCAGGTGGATATTCTGTTCCTCGATATCCAGATGCCCGAGAAAGATGGATTTTCGGTGATTGAGGCCCTGGGCCTTAGCCAGTTGCCGACAACCGTTTTTGTGACAGCGTTTGACCAATATGCCGTGAAGGCATTTGATCATGAAGCGGTGGACTATCTTCTGAAACCTTTTGACGAGGAACGGTTCCAGACAGCCCTTGCTCGCGCCATCAAGGCCGTTCAGCAGGAGCGTAGCACAGCGCTTTTTGAGCATTATGCTTCCCTGATGCGAACCATGGGCAGGGAAGTGCCTGAAATTGAAGAGCCGAAGGATCAAACGCTGGATCGTTTTGTGGTTAGAAGCCACGGGCGAGTACAGTTTGTGCCGGTCGCTGAAGTACAATGGTTGCAGGGTGCGGGCAATTATGTGGAAATCCACACTGGCGATGGTGTCTATCTCTTGCGGGGGGTGCTTAAGGATATTGAAACCAGGTTGCCCGGCACCTTCATACGCGTTCACCGATCTACCATCATTGACAGCACGCGCGTTTCCGAGATGCGGCCGGTGGGCCATGGTGAATATGAGCTGAAAATGCAGAAGGGCGCATGGCTCAAACTCAGCCGGGGCTACAAGGAGGCTGTTGTTCAGATCATGATGGATTAGCTTCGGCTGACTTTTCAACGCTATTTCGCACGAAAAGCAGGAACAATGTTGCCGAGAGGCCCGACGCCGCGAACATCATACACATCACCATGATCTGATACCGGGCCGCAACTAGCGGCGACACACCGGAAAGGATTTGCCCTGTCATCATGCCCGGCAGGGAAACTAGCCCCACGGCAAACAGGCTGTTGGTGATGGGGATAAGGGCTGCCCTGAGGGCCACGGGCCGGGCGGTGAGATAATCATCCCCGCGCTTCATTTCAGCGCCCAGCCGCTCGCTTGCGAGGCTGACACTGTTCATGGCGGCGGCGAAAATCATACCGGCAAGTGGAATGATCACCTGCGGTCGGAACCAGGGATCGGGTTGCAGCACCGCTTGTGTGATCATGGCAAGCACAAACCCGCCACCTAAGGATATCGCCAAAAGCGCGATGGGGTATGCGGTTCTGCGTGGCAGGTGGGATGTGCGCAGCGCGATCCAACTGGAAACAAGTGCCATAACACAAAGCACGGCCAACACCAGCCAGGGTGCTTCTGTGGCAAACAGATACACGAGGAAATAGCCGATCAAAGACAGCTGCAGCACCATCCGGGCGAAACCATACACGGTTTCTTTGGCGCTTCTGGACCACAGATGGAGAACAGCAATCACAATCGCCACCGGCACAAAGGCCAGTGCCAGGCTTTCAAGCGGAATTGTGTGGGTGCTGTCGGACATATCTTCTCCCCAGTTGTTTCAATAAATCTTATATCGTGGCGTCCATTTCTGGTGCACAAAATTTGTTGGCTATAACACAAGCCGTTGGCGACCGGCTGATCCTGCGCTACTGTCGTTGCACAGTTTCGAGTCTCTGCACCCCATTGCCCACCTGGGAAAAACGGAGACCCAGCCTATGCCCACACCAGATGCAGACCTCTGGAACCAGGATCTGGCGCCCACGCCCACTGCTGCCCGCACCTGGGATTATAAACATTTTGCGGCCCTCTGGGTTGCCATGGTTGTCTGCGTGCCAGCCTATATGCTCTCAGGCGGGCTGGTGTCTGAAGGTATGAACTGGTGGCAGGCTGTGCTCACCGTGTTCCTCGGGAATCTGATTGTTCTGGTGCCCATGATTTTAGTGGGGCACGCAGGGGCACAATATGGTGTGCCCTTTCCGGTCCTGTTGCGATCTGCTTTTGGCACCAAGGGCGCGCGCATCCCGGTTGTAGCCCGCGGTTTGGTTGCCTGTGGCTGGTTTGGTATTCAAACATGGGTTGGTGGTTCGGCCATTCATGTCATTCTCAACAGCCTCACAAACGGCGCCCTTGAGGGAGAAGCCTTGCCGCTCATTGGTATCAACCTGTCTGAAGCCTCCAGCTTCCTCGCCTTCTGGGCACTGCATCTCTATTTCATCGGGCGGGGAACGGAATCGATCCGCTGGCTGGAAACACTGGCCGCACCCTTCCTGATTTTGGCGGGGCTGGCGCTCTTGGCTTGGGCCTATGTGGAGGCCGGCGGCTGGGGGGCAATGCTGTCGGCTCCGTCAGCTTTTGCGGACGGTGGCGCGCGGGAAGGCGAGTTCCTGCCCAGCTTTGTTGCGGGCCTGACGGCCATGATCGGTTTCTGGGCCACCATGGCGCTCAATATCCCGGATTTCACGCGATTTGCGAAAAGCCAGCGTGATCAGATGGTCGGTCAGGCTATTGGGCTGCCGCTGCCGATGGCGTTGTTTGCTTTCATTGGGGTGGCGGTTACGAGTGCATCGGTGGTGATATATGGCGAAGCGGTGTGGGATCCTGTGGCTCTTGCGGCGCGCATGGGGGGTGTGGGGGTGATTGTGGCGTTGGCGGTGCTCGTTGTTGCCACCCTGACCACCAATTTGGCAGCCAATGTGGTGGCGCCCGCCTATGGTTTTTCAAACCTTTCACCGAGCCGCATAAACTTCCGCACCGGGGGCTATATAACGGCAGGGCTGGGCATTGCCATGTTCCCCTGGAAGCTGCTTGAAAGTGCGGGCGATTATTTATTCACTTGGCTGGTGGGTTATTCAGCCCTTCTGGGGCCGGTCGCGGGCATATTGCTGGCTGACTATTTCCTGCTCCGGCGCGGCAATCTGGATGTTGAGGCCCTGTTCCGGCACGACGGTCAATATGGCGCGTGGAACACGGCCGGACTTGTGGCGCTGGCGCTGGGAATTGTGCCCAACCTGCCTGGGTTCCTGCATGTGGCCGGTGTTCTTGATACGGTGCCCGCAGTCTTTGATACCATCTATGCCTATGCATGGTTTGTCGGGCTGTTTGTATCCGGCCTTGTTTATCTGGCGCTGTCCCGCCGCGAGACGGGCTAAAAGAAAAGGGCCCTAATCGGGGCCCTGATCACTTCATATTTTTTGTGGTTACTGCCCTGCAGGGGCAACCGTGTGGGGTTTGGCTACCACGGCTTGACCAGGCTGAAGTCTTTCGCCACCGCGTACGATCACCTTGTCGCCTGCCGCGACACCGTTATTTAAAGCTACCCACATTCCCACAGTGGCTTGAACGTCAGCTTCTACACGTTGTGCCGTGCCGTCCTCACCCACCTTGAACAGATAAATACTGCCACCTTTAATGATGAGAGCATCACGGGGAACCGCTACAGCATTCACCTGCGGCCCTTTAGGTAAACTGATCAACACAGGAGTGCTTACGATCCAGTCTTCTGCTTTGGCGCTCAGGCGCACTTCTACCATGCGTGAAACGGCATCACCTACTGGTACGATTGTGCGAATGGGTAGCATGTAGATGCCCTGTTTGCTTTTCACCTCAACCTGAGCGCCGGCCTTCAGGAAGGGGGTGATGTCAATTGGGGCAGGCATGGCGATTTCAATGTTTTGGGTATCCACAAGGCGCAGAACTTCCGTGCCCACAGTCAGATATTCGCCTTTGTTTGCCAGCCGCTGAACCACATGGCCGGGAAAGGCCGCTTTGATCTGGGTGCGGGCGACATCGCCTTTGGCGCGATCATATGCGGCGCGGGCATCGGCAATTTCCTGCACGGCCATTTCGCGGTTGGCGATGGCTTCATCCAATCGAGCCTGCGAGGCGTTGTTCTGCGCGGCCAGCTCTTTATATCGTTTCACATCCTGTTCACGGTATTTGAGGTCTGCTTCAAGGCGTTTCAGGTTCGCTTCCGCGCGCCTTAGTGCCACGGTTAACAGCCTGTCGTCGATCCGGGCGATCACATCGCCTTCCTTAACGGCGGTACCCACATCAGCCACCCACAAAAGAGGGCCTTCTACTTCGGCAGATATGCGGCTGTTGTGAAGGCTGATCACTGTGCCAGACACATCCATTTGCGGAGCCATCATCCGTTCTGTGGCTTCCACCACTTCCACTTGCGCGGGTGGCATCTGGCCCATGCCCTGTGCAAGCGCCGCCGTGCCTGCAAGCAGGCTTGCGGCTACAACGACCGGCGCCAAAATCTGTTTGTTCAAAAAAATACGCATATAAAATCCTGCTATCTGTCGTTTATTCTGCCGGGTGGGCCTTCGGGCCTTCGCCTTCTTCTTCAAAACGCCGAAGCTGATCCGGCGACGGGTCTGCAATTCTTGTTGGCACCAGCTGCAGCAAGCTTGGCAGCAGCACCAGCGTAAAGATGGTGGAGATGCTCATGCCGCCCACAATGGCCGCCGCCATGCCGCGATAAATCTCTGATCCCGCGCCGGGGAACAACAGCAGGGGCAGCATGCCAAACAGGCTTGTGAGTGTGCTCATGAAAATGGGCCGCAGGCGCAGTTTCAGGGCCTGATGCACGGCGTCGGTACGGCCAAGGCCACGGCTTTGTGCCTTGCGGGTTTGCGCCACCAGAAGGATGGCATTGTTGACCACAAGGCCCAGAAGAATGATGAAGCCGATCATGCCGAGGAGATCAAGCGGCGTGAAGCTGATGGCATTCAATACTGCGATGCCGATCATGCCCCCTGCGCACGCAGACAATATGGAAAGTACAACCAGAAGCGCATCCACGGGCGAGCGGAACAGGCCCGCCAGAATAAAATAGAGAAGCCCAATTGCGATCAGGAAGTTGATTCCAAAGGACTTGAGCGCCTGTGCGAGATCATCGGCGCTACCCGCATATTTGATCGTGGCGTCCTGTGGTAGCATGGCCACCAACTGTGGCTCGATCTTGGTCTTCAGCTCGTTGATCAGCGTATCCAATGCCATGCCTTCGGGCGGGTTAACCTGCAAGCTGTATGCACGGATGCGGTCGAACCGGGCGATGGCGTTTGGTGCCAGCACCGTGGAGATTTGCGCAAGTTCACCCAGCGGGACGAGCCCGCCGCGCGGTGTTGCCACCGGTAAGTCCACCATGTCTTCGGGCGATTGGAACCGTTCCGCTTTCAGATAGATATCCATCTGGCCCTGGCCGTCGAAATATTCACCAAGCCAAGCGCCTTGCCCCAGTTCCAGGATCACCATGGTAAGGTCCTGGCGCGTCCAGCCTACTTCGGCCAGGCGGCGGTCGTTGGGGTCAAACCTGAGTTCGGTTGTTTCCGCGAACGGGTCAGGTTGCGGGTTGGCAGTAGCGCCTTCAATCTGGCCCATCACCATGCCCATGCCTGCCATTGCGGCGTTTTTGGCGGCATCCAGATCCGTGGAACTGATCCGCATTTCCACGCTGTTTTCACCGCCAAAGCCGCCGAACAGGCTGCGCCTCAGGGTAAAGCCAAACATATCGGGGATACCGGCAATGACCTCGGTTTGCACAATATTCTGCAGTTCCTGCAGGCGGGCCGGGTCTTCTGCATTCAAAGCCAGCCAGCCACCGGTAGCGCCGGGGAACGACCAGAAGAAATAATCCCGCACCTTGGGTTCCTTTTCGCCCTTCAGGTAGGGCTGGATGCGGGCATCCACCACCTGTGCGATTTCCCGGTCAGCGGTATCAATATTGGTGCCGGGCGGGAAGAAGAGAAAGCTGTCCACCGTGTCGCGCTTCACCGGCGGCAGGTAGTTCAGTTGCGGGATGAGCGCAAAGAAGAGCCCAAAGGAGAGGGCGACAAGTCCAAGTGAAAATGTCAACTGCGAGGTTTTGCTTTGGGTCATTGCCATGATGGAATTGGCCATCCGGTCCCAGGATGTTTCGCTGCCGTCAGTTTCCGGCAGGCTGCGCATCCAGAAACGCGCCATGGTTGGCAGCACGGTTACCGCCACCAGAAGCGAGATGGCAACGCCGACAGCTATTGTCAGCGCCAGATCGGCAAACATCTGTCCGCCCGCGTCCTTGAGGAACATAACCGGGATAAATACCGCGACCGTTGTGGCGGTGGACGCCAGAAGCGCCCCCCATACCTGTGTGGCGCCCATATCGGCGGCGTCCCGCGGGGTTTCGCCGCGTTCGCGCAGGCGCACGATGTTCTCAAGCACCACAATGGCGGCGTCCAGCACCATGCCGGTGGCGAACGCCAGCCCCGCCAGCGAAATCACATTCAGCGTGCGGCCCGCGATCCCGAGCACCACAAAGGTGGCCAGAAGGGACGTGGGGATGGCGATGGAGATCAACAGCGTGGCGCGCCACTGCCTGAGGAACATCCACAGTGTGCCCACGGCCAAAAGCATGCCGATCACAAGGTTACTGCCAAGGAGATTGATCGACCGGTTGATATATTGGCCGGGGTCGAAGGCATATTGGGCCACCATGCCGCGATCTTTGAATAAGCCTTCATTGAGTTCATCGATTTTGGATTTTACGCCAGCAAGCGCCTCCAACACATTCGCGTCATTGCTTTTTGCGATCGCCATACGGAAGGCGTCATTGCCGTTCTGGTATATGAACTGGTCGGTGCGGCCGGGGCCGATTTCCACTCGTGCCACGTCGCCCAGCGTGATTGGTAGGCCGTTCCGCCATTCAAGGATCAGGCCGTTCAGTTCATCGATGTCATAGCGGCCTTCATAGCGCACAGTATATTGCTTGCGACCCACATCAACGAAGCCACTGGAGATATCAGTGGATTGGCCAATTCGGGCAGGCACACGGGCGATGTCGATGCCCAGTTCCGCCGCCTTGTAGGGGTCGAAAATGATCTGAAGTTGGTCTTCGCCGCCGGCGTAGTCCCAAAAATCGATATTGGAGACGCCGTAAAGCGCCTGCAGTTCCGGCACAATGATATCACGCATCCAACGGGCATTTTCGCGTGCACGGCTTTCGGTGCCCGGAAGCTGCTGCACATAATATTCGATCAGCTGGTCGTTTGCGTCACCCCACTCACCCATCTGCACCTGCGGTTTTTCAGCATTTGCCGGCAGCGGGCGCAGACGGTTGAGGCGGCTGATGATCTCGATCAGCGCGCGGGTCATATCTGTTTCCAGGGCGAACTCAAGCTGCATGAAGCCAAAGTTGGCCATGTTCCAGCTTTGCATCGCTGTCATACCGGGGGTGCCCTGAAGTACTTCCTCTACCGGCACGGTGATTTCGGATTCAATCTCTGCGGGCGAAGCGCCTGGCCATTGGTTCACAATAGTAACGATCGGCTTTTCGATCTGCGGCAGCAGTTGCGCCGGCATATTCAGCATGCTGGCAATACCAAGCAACATGACAACGGCGGCAACAATACCGACCACGACAGGATTATTCAGACTTTGGCGTGTCAAACGCATGAGATGTCCCTCGCTAGACTAACCCTTCTAAGGGGTATTCTTGGATGCGGCCGGGCGTGTGCGTGAAGCAGGCTGTATACTTGAAACAAAACTTCCAAACGTGCGTGTGGTGAACGCCAGAAGCTTGAAAACAGCGGCGCCCCAAATGCCGCATATGATTTCTTGCAGTGGTTTGAACACATGTTCTTGTTATGTTCAACTGTAATGATAAGCGGTAACACACTTGTGTGGCTTTTTGGTTCCTGGTGTGGGGAAAATGCCGCATATGGCAAAAGTTGGCGGTCTCAGTCTATGGGGGAAATACCATATTTTTGCTGGAGGGCTGCGAGGATATCGCCAGACCGGGCAAGCCAGCCGTTGAAGTGCTTGACCAGATCCGGGTTTTTGGCTGAGGAAATGAAATACTGGCTTTTCCGGTAAGGCAGGTCCCGCCTGAAGATGATGCTGCTTTCCGGAATGCCTTCACGCGCCATATAAGCCTTGAGAACCCCGATGTTGGTATAAGCCGCATCCACACGACCGCGCGCGAGCAGGCGAAAAAGATCTGATTCAGCGTTTGCTTCTATCACCATGGGCTTCCGGGGTAGGGGGCTGAAGTCCAGAGTGAAACCACGCATGGTACCGACCTTTGTGGGCGTTCCGGTGCGTCCGGGCAACGAAAGATACCCGTCGGTAAAGGTAATCACGGGATCAGAATAATGGATATCCGCGCCTTCCTTGAAGCTGTTTGCCCAGTCGGGGTGGGCGGGGAATTTGGCGTCCACTTCTCCTGCCACCAGAACCCGGTGAAGCCGGGGTATCGGCATGGGGCGATATTGAATGTTGATGGCTTCGTCACGACTGAAGGCGTCAAACAGGTCGCGCGCATAGCCGCAATAGCCAGTGTCACACAAGCCATAATAGGGCAGGTGCATGATATTTTCGACGCCAAGGGTAACGCTGCTATCTGTATCGGGCTGGGCCGCTACTGAGGCGAAAAACGCGTTGGGTGTGCTGACCAGGCCAAGGGCAAGGAACAGGGCGCGCAGTGGTTTGAATGCGTGTGCATATACCCCCATCTGCCTCTCCCTCTCTTCGCGTGGCGGCCCAATCTGGCGCCCATCATAAACGAAGCCTTTTGCTTCGTCACGCTGATCAGTATGGCCGCGACCGGTTAAAAGAGGGTTATTGAGTTATAAGAGGCTGTCTGCGATCCAGTCATAAAGCGGGGTCAGGCCGGTGAAGGCTTCAATGCAGGCTGCCGGGTTTATATCCTTCGGTGGCGTGGAGTGCGCCATATGATGCCATGCGCTCAAGCCCTTGCGGCGCAGGAGCCCAGCTTGTGCTTTTGTTCCGGCATCAAACCCGGGTGGCACACGTTTAAGCTCAGGTTCGTCGATGCGGTGCCCTTCGCGGGACAGAGCGCCCAACAGCCTATCGAGCGCCTCGGCGGTCTTGGGTGCTGAAACTGTGGTGCGATATCTGGCAAGGGCGTCGGGCGCAAACCCTAGCGCGCCGGCACCACAGATCAGTTCGTCTGTCTCGATTGACAGATAAAAGGCAGGCCCCGCCATTGGGGTTTTAATACCGCGTCCGGTTGGCCAGAAAGCGAGGCGAACGTGCGTGTTATAAGGCGTTTTGTCTTTTGAAAAACGCACATCCCGGTGGATGCGGAAAATCTTGTGCTCCATGGCAGTGCCAATGCTGTCGGCAAGCCCTTCTGCAATGGCTTTGGTGAACAGCTCTGCGGGTTTCTTTACATCGGCTTCATAGCGCTTTTTGTTGGCCTGGAACCAGTCGCGGCTGTTGTCATTGGCAAGCGCCTGCAGGAAAGCAATCCCGTCGGCAGGAAAGCGGGCGTCTGTCATGCCACCTTGTCCTTTTTCTTCTTTGGTTCCTTTGGCGGCAGGGTGGATACGAAGGCAAGTGCGCGTTCCACCCACATCAGAAGGTCGTCATCTCGTTTGATGCCTTCAAGTGCGATATCCACCATGCCGCCCATGCGGCGGCCGGTTCGATCAAACGGCAGGGCGTGAGGATGTTTCAGCGCCTCTGCCTCGGCCTCTTTGCCCACGCGAGCCATCATGCCGGTTTTGCTGGCGCAACACACCATATTGCCATTCCGGTAAAAGCTGTGGCCGCCAAACATGCGTTTTTCTTCCAGATCCTTTGCCGCAGCGATCAGCCGCAAGCGCGCAACATGTTCGGGCACTTCCTTTTGTTTGCTCATGCCAATTCTCCTGTCGATTGGGCAATGTCGGCGAGGCGATCAAGCGTGCCACCCCAGCCTGCGGCATGCCGCTCGCGCGCCTCGCGGTCGGGCAACCGTTCGTGGGTGACTTTGAGGTTGGCGCCGTCGCCGGCCGCCTCGATATCCCATGTAACGAGCGTAAGGATGCCGGCGTGGGGATCAGGGTCTTCCCATGTCCAGGTGAAAACGATCTGGCTTTCGGGTGTAACCGAAACAAACTCGCCTTTCACGATATGGATCGCTCCGTCGGGCTGGGTATAGGCAAGTTGGTAGGCGCCGCCGACCCTGAAATCATGAAGCTCCACCCTGACGCCAATCTCTGGTGCGGGTGAAAACCAGCGCTCCATATAGCGAGGGGTGGAAAGCAGCTCATAAAGCCGGGCGGGCGATACGCCAAAGGCCCGCGTTAAACTCACTGTTGGTATGGTATCCACTTTATGTATCCCCCTCTGTTTCAAGCAGCGCTTCCAGCTGGTCCATCGATCCAGCCCAGAATGCCTGATGCCTTTCGAGCCACCCCCGTGCCGCGCCCAATGTTTCGCTGTTCAGTGAGAAAGCATGGGTACGGCCGTGCCGTTTCCGAATTACAAGACCAGCGTTCTCCAGCACTTTCAGGTGTTTGGATGCCGCTGGTTGCGAAATATCAAAAGGGGCGCCCAGTTCGCCCGCAGTTTTGAAACCCTCTTTCGCCAGCATTGTGACCATACCGCGCCGTGTGCTGTCGGCAAGGGCATGAAAAGTCCGGTCCAATGTCGTATTTTTTTCTATAACCATTTGGTTATATAATGGTGAAAAGGACGGGCCGTCAAGAGGCAGATGGTTGCCTCAGTGGCGTCATATGGGCTAAAAAGATTTGAAGCCTGCTCGACACACAGGCGCGCCCACCTATGTCATTAGCCAAGCCCCGATATTTTAAGCAATTTCCGGAGTGCATGATGCAATCATTTATCCCGCCAAAACGCACCCTGATGGGCCCGGGCCCGTCTGACGTTCACGACCGAGTTCTTGAGGCTATGGCGCGCCCGACGCTGGGGCACCTAGACCCTGAGTTTCAAGTTATGATGGAAGAGATCAAGGGCGGCCTGCGCGGCCTTTTCAAAACTGAAAACGCGATGACCTTCCCGGTATCTGCGCCCGGTTCTGCTGGCATGGAAATGTGTTTCGTGAATTTGATCGAACCCGGCGACAAGGTGGTTGTGGTCAAGAACGGTGTATTTGGCGAACGCATGCGCGAAAATGTGGTGCGCGCGGGCGGTGAGGCCATAATGGTCGAATTCGAGTGGGGCACTGCGCCATTGCCCGCCAAGGTAGGGATGGTTCTTGAGGCCAACCCCGACGCCAAAATCCTGGCGTTTGTGCATGCTGAAACCTCCACCGGTGTGTGCGCGGATGCGGAAGCGCTGTGCAAACTGGCGCAGGATTACAACTGCCTGACAATTGTGGATGCCGTGACCAGCCTGGGCGGTATTCCGGTTGAGGTGGACAAGTGGGGCATTGATGCCATTTATTCAGGCAGCCAGAAATGCCTGTCTTCCACACCCGGCCTTTCTCCCGTCAGCTTCTCTGAACGCGCACTTGAACGGGTGCGGGCACGGAAAATGCCGGTTCAAAGCTGGTTTCTCGATCTCAGTCTTGTGATGGCCTACTGGGACGGCACGGGTGGCAGGTCCTATCACCATACCGCGCCCGTGAACCCCTTATACGGACTGCACGAAAGCCTTGTGATGCTGTTCGAGGAAGGACTTGAAGAAAGCCACGCCCGGCATGCGGTGATGCATGAAGGATTGGCAGCGGGCCTGGAGAGCATGGGGCTTGAATTTCTGGTGGACGCAAATATTCGTCTGCCGCAACTGAATGCGGTGAAGGTGCCCGAGGGCATTGATGAGGCCGCAGTGCGTGCGCATTTGCTGAAAGAATATGATCTTGAGATCGGCGCAGGCCTGGGCCCGCTTGCAGGTAAGGTGTGGCGGATCGGTCTGATGGGTACCGCCGCCCGCGAAGAGAATGTGGAATTGTGCCTGACGGCCCTTGCTGATGCCCTTGGGCGCCAGCAGATGCATGTGGATGGCCTCAAAGCGCTTGAGGCCGCACGCGCCGCTATGAGCGACGACTGAGAATATATACATGCAGACGTATAAGGGCGGGGAGGTTCCCCGCCCTTCTTTGATAGTCTGACTTACCCGTCAGCCTGTGCCAAGGCTCCGTTCGCACCTAATGTTCTGGCTGATGATGCCAAGCGCTATAATCGCTCCCGTCAGTGTAATCAGGAAAACCATCTCCACATTGCCGCGACCCAAATTAGGGCGGTCAGAGTGGTTTCTTTCCTTTGGTCATGGTTGTCTCCTTTGCTGTCGTGACTTGGGCTTATATTGTTTGAGCCGGTTTTCCGGCTTGTTCATTCTTCAGTCAGGTTGAAAATTTCTTCCACAGCGACGCCAAAATGCCGCGCGATCTTCAGTGCAATGATGGTGGAGGGTACAAACCGCCCAACTTCGATGGTGCTGATCGTCTTGCGGCTGACGCCGATAGCGTCCGCAAGGTCGCCCTGGCTCATGCGGTGCTCGGCACGATATACCCTGATGCGGTTATCTAGCGTGCCGCTCATGCTCCTTGCTCCTGATCAAAATCATCGTCTTCTTCATCCGTATCGCGGGTGAGACGATAGAAGCTGAACGCCAGTGCCGCGAGGCTGAGGGCGATGGTGCCGTTGAGAACAAAAGCTGTTGGCCAGGTATGGAGCCCAAGTTCTGTTCCAAAGCCCAGCGCCATAAGCAGGATAAAGGTGAAGCTGAACGCCCATACGGCAGCTTCCCTGTACATCTGGGTGATATAGCTGTCTGCCTCAGGGCAATTGCCTCCGCCGGCCTTGCGCAGCGCGAAATACCGGATAAATCCCGGTGCAACCACAAGCACGATCGCAACGCTCAGAAGAACTGAGACAGGCGCGATGACCTTGACCACGCCTGTGGGCACTATCGACATTGCCGCCTTTCCTCCATAGCTGATGGACAGCAACATCATGCCGATGATGGTGCGCTGGACGAATTGATCAGCAACCTGGGCTGGGCTTGCGTCTTTGGGTGGAAATATCATTGTAAGACCTCTCTGTCTGGTATCTTTGGGTTTCTATATGTAACCTATAGGTATCAAATAGGGTTATATGTTTCCCATGTCAAGGAGTTCTTGAAAATTTGGTCGCGAAGTCGTGATCGGGCAGGGGCTTGCAGAAACTATCCGGCGTTCCGATCTCTACTGCCGATATGACGACATGACAAAACAGAGAGCCTTATGAAACCGATCCAGCTTTATTCCCTGAACACCCCGAACGGCCAAAAAGCCTCCATTGCGCTTGAGGAGCTTGGCTTGGCGTATGACTATCACCGAGTGGATATCGGTGCAGGGGATCAGTTCAAGCCAGAGTTTCTGGCTATCAACCCCAACAACAAAATCCCCGCAATCGTGGATCCGGAAGGCCCCGACGGCAAAGCGCTGAATGTTTTTGAATCGGGCGCGATCCTGCTGCATCTGGCAGAAAAAACTGGCAAACTTTTGTCCTCAGATCCACGCCAGCGGTCCGAAGCCATCCAATGGCTTTTCTTCCAAGTGGGCGGCGTGGGCCCCATGTTTGGGCAGCTTGGGCATTTCTTCAAATACGCCAAGGATAAATGCGATCATCCTTACCCGGTAGAGCGCTATGTAGGTGAAGCCAAGCGCCTTCTTGGCGTGCTCGACAAGCAGCTTGAAGGCAAGGACTATCTTGTGGGTGATGACTATAGCATTGCCGATATCGCCACTTTCCCTTGGGTGAATTGCATCGAAGAATTTTATGGCGCGGCCGAAGTGGTTGAGCTGGATAACTTCAAGAATGTCCAGGCATGGCGTGAACGCTGTAATGCCCGCCCGGCTGTAGCCCGAAGCAGAGCGCTCTATGCTTAATTAGAAAACCAACCTCGCAACCTCGGCGAACCCCCGGCAGCCCCACCTCTCCATCCATGGGGCTGCTCCGCTGAGGCCTTGACCCGCCCTCATCCCCCTAAGCACAGAGGGCGGGTCATTTTTCCCAAAACCAAAAAGAGTAATAAAGGTTACATTGACTCGCCTTTAATGGTAACGTAAAGGTTACTTGTCGATTGACATGACGGGAGCGAGATCATGACTGATATTGAAACACTGGCGCGACAGCAGGCGCGTTTTTTTCTGTGGTTTGGATTGGGTCTTTTTTTGATGTTGGCGGGCATGCTTGGCGTTGACCTGATCCGTGCCTACGGTGGACAGGGATCAATCTTCACGCCAGTCGCTGTACTGTCATCCCTTCTGGGGGTGTTGGCTGTTTTTGTTGCAGTTTGGCGCAACAGGGCCTTCTTCAGGGTGCGGGATCACCAACCGGGCGCCATATCCGCGCTTGAGGATGAACGCGCGCTAGCCCTCAGGGCTGCTGCCTTCAAGACGGGATATGTTGTGGCGACAGCTGGTGTGTTTGCCTGTGTGCTTGTGGCCCGCTTTACTGAATGGCCGCTTGGTTATTGGGTGCAGGCAGGCTTCATTTTGGCGGCGACGGTGCCGGCCATTCGTTTCGGCATGTTGTTGCGCGCAGATGAAGATGCAGCTGACGAGGCAGGCCAATGAAGCTGGAAGACGCAACTTTGGGGAACCGGCTGAAGGAATTGCGCGGCCAGCACAAGATGACGCAGGCGGATTTGGCCGCCGCAGTGGGCGTCACCCGCAAAACCATCAATACGGTGGAAAATCAGATATTCGTGCCGTCCGCGTTGCTGGCAGCGAAGATGGCGTATGTCCTGAAGGTGCAGGTGGACGAGTTGTTCTTTCTGGAAGGCGGCTAGGCCGCCTTCTTTGCAGCTTTGGCTTCGCGCCATAGCTGCGCCACAGCAGACCACAGGTTCTTGCGCGTAGCTTCAAGATACAGGCGATTATCCGGCAGGTCTGCCTTCAGGCGGAAATAGGCCTTCTCGAGCGAATGATATGGCATGCCCGGGAACAAGTGGTGGGTGGCGTGAAAGCGCAGGCCCACAGGCGCCCACAGCGCAGAGATATAGCGGTTACCCGGAATATCCACACTGTCGAGGAATTCTTCTTGCTGGGTCATGCGCTCGCGCCCGCCGTTCCGATAGGCGTGGGCAGCCAGTGTCCGGAAACCGTTGAGGACAAAAATCAGGATTGTCACCACATACCAAACGCCCAGGAATTCCCAAGGCAGGATGCCTGCATACATCAGGGCAAAGGCCGCATATGCATAGATACCTGTGAAAATGTCCTCTAGCATCCAGCCAGATACCTGATCCTTCTTTGGCTCGGGCCGCAAGTATGTGAAATCAATAACCAGCGAGCTGGCGCGCTGCCACACATTGCGGCGCAGGGGCGGAATGATCAGCGTGAGCGGCATCAGGATGGTGAAGCGAGCGATCAACAGTGCGGGTACAATAATGGCCTGCACAATAAAGGCCACAATCTTCCAGGGTTCATCTACAGCGAACGGCAGGTATTCGCCGTCCTCCGCAGTGCCGTAGACTTGTGGCTTGTGGTGGTCGATATGTACATCGGCATAGGTATATGCCGGCACCATCATGGGCATGCCACAGGCTGCGTTGAAGAAGCGGCGGAACGCTGTGAAGGTGCCTTTACGGAAATGTGCAATCTCGTGAATGAAAATAACAGCCCGATATAGCCCAAGCGTGGCAATAACGAGCGCCAGAATCTGCAAGCCAGAATAAAGGGGTGCGAGGGTTGCAACCGCAACAGCACCCCAACCGATCATTGCCGAGAGCGTGAAGTCGGTCCAGTAGATGCGGGCATCAGGCTTCCACAGGTCTTTCACCAAGCGGCGGGCTTCCTTGAGCGGAAAGTCTGCTGCTTCAGGGTGTTTACCTGACCGCACGGGTGCTTCCGCCTCGCGTGCTACCTTTTCTTCAACTGTCATACCGTCTTGCATTTCATTCTCTTCATGCCCCATTGGGGCGATATATTCCGTGCGCTTCAATGCCATAAAACGCCGGTAAAGGCAAAGCGTCTTAAAGTCGCAGCTGCTTCACCTTTCCTTGATTTGAGGCAAGCGCGGCGCGCTTTTGGCGGTTCTTAATGGCAAAACTATGTCAGTTGGCTGCGTCCGGTTTGCATTTGTGGTCTTTTTTTCCGGCTCTCATGCGTCTAATTTGGGGTGAACAACAAAAGGGGCGGATGCGTGCTCGATTATCAGGCAACGCTTGACTATATCGCCGAGGCGGTGGAACCCGGCTTTGGCAAAGGCAAGGTGGCGGATTATATCCCGGCGTTGGCGGAGGTGCCGGCGCGCAAATTCGGTATGGCCATTCAGTTGGCATCAGGCGAACGTTTCAGCACAGGCGATGCGCACGAACCCTTTTCGATCCAAAGTATTTCCAAACTGTTTGTGCTTGAACTGGCCATGTCCCATTTTGGCGATATGGTCTGGACCCGGGTGGGCAAGGAACCTTCGGGCGACCGCTTCAACAGCATGATCAAGCTGGAGATGGAGCACGGGGTGCCCCGCAATCCGTTTATCAATCCCGGTGCCTTGGCGACCCTCGATCTGCTGATGAGCCTGAAAGGCGATGCCAAACATCGCATTCGCAATTTTCTCCGGTATCTGGCCATGAACGACAAGGTGGATGTGGACGACGTGGTGATGCGCTCTGAACTGGGCCATGCCAGCCTCAACCGCGCCATGGCACACCTGATGAAGGGCTACGGCAATATCCATATGGATGTGGAAGACCTGTTGGAGACCTATTGTTTCCAGTGCGCGATGGCCATGTCGTGCGAGGACTTGGCGTTGGCGGGTTTGCCTCTGGCAACCGGCGGCTATACCGAAATGCATGATTCGGCCGTTCTCTCGGCGGCGCAGGCCAAGCGCATCAATGCGGTGATGTTAACCTGCGGCATGTACGACAGTGTGGGTAGCTTTGCCTACCGCGTTGGCTTGCCTGCCAAAAGCGGCGTGGGTGGCGGTATTCTCGCGGTGGTGCCGGGGACAATGAGTGTGGCCGTCTGGGCGCCTGAACTGGACCAGTTTGGCAACTCTTATGTGGGGACCATGGCGCTTGAAATGTTCACCAAGCTTACCCGTACAGGCATTTTCTGATGGAATGAAAGGCTAGCGGTTGGCTTTTGGTACCAGCGAGCCGAATGTTTCCTGCTGCAGTTTCTGGTATGCGCCGCTTTCCAATAGGCGATTGTAGGCGGATTGAATGGCTTCTCTATAGACGGGATTCAGCCCTAATCCCCCGCCTAGGTAGAGTGTCATTCCAAGGTTTAGGTCAAAGACCGGTTTGAATGCATCCCGACGGAAACCCATTTCCACAATATTGATGTGATAATCCCGGATACCCCCAACAAAAAAGTCCACTCGGCCGGTTTCAACCAGCTTCAGGCTACCAGGCCTGTCCAGATCGGCCTGACGTACAATGGCTTTTTCCGGGACGCCCATTCTCTCTAGAAGAAGGCATGAAATATCGGCAGCGATGCATACCAGTGAAAACGCGCCGGATTGCAACGTTTCTCTCGTAACCGCATGGTTGCGTGTTGCAGAACCGAATAAATGGTAGGTATCTGCTGCAAGGGGAACCAGCCAATGGAAGCGCTTCTCTCGCACTTCTGTTCTGGCAATTGAATAGATGAGTGTTGAATCGGAAGTTTCCGTGAAACGGACGGCCCGTGTCCAGGGTGCGAGACTAATGTCGTACTGTAGCCCGCTTTCGTCCATCACCAGCCGAACAAGTTGTGTGGCGTATCCAACGATTTCGCCATCGTCTTGCCGATAGTTATAGGGGGGGTATTCCTCCGTGAAGATATGCACGTCAGCTAAAGCAGTTGTCGCGCTCAGCAGGAAGGTTGCCAGCAACATGATGAAACCAAAGCATTTTGCCAAGGTGAACGTTCTCCCCATGGATCGTTATGGTACAAGGCAATACTTCCGCGTTTCAAGCATCGCACACCAATGGTTAACTCTATCTTTAGACGCTTTTTTTCGATGGGCCGAAGGCTTTTTGCGACCAGCCGCAAGCCGGGCATGCTTGAAAAATGCTATGGTATATCAAATCAGATATTTTGCGGGGAGACAGATATGACCAGCGTTGTTTCAAGACGAGATCTTCTTCGGTACACAGGCGCATTCGGAGCGCTGGTTCTCTGTTCTGGCATAATCAAAGACGCACGAGCCAAAGATGTGGGCTCAGACAATGCAATGGTTGGTCCCCTTGTGCGTATTGCACCCGATGGCCAGATCACCATCATGTATCCCAACCCCGATATGGGACAGGGGTCTGCTACAGCGGTGCCCATGATGTTGGCCGAAGAACTGGATGCCGATTTTGATCAGGTTGTGGTGGAAGCCATGCCCCTGATGATCATACGCCGGGATGACGGCAATTTTGCTTGGAAAGTAGTGCCGCAAGGATCGGGTGGGTCGACAAGTGTACCTGATGCCTGGGGTGCGATCCGGCGTTTGGGCGGCATTGCACGTGAGCTTTTGGTTCGCGCAGCGGCCACTCGCCTCGGGGTTTCCAAAGACAGCCTGCGGACCGAAAAATCGTTTGTTATCCACGGTGAAACCGGGCAGCGCCTGACCTATGCTGAACTGGCTGCCGCGGCAGCGGAAGTCTCGCTTGAGGAAGGGTTTGAACCTACTTTGAAGGCGAAGGCTGACTTTCGTCTTGTTGGCACGCCGCAGAAGCAGAAAGCAATTTGGGATATTGTTACTGGCAAGCCGATATTTGGCCTGGATGCCACATACCCAGGCGCCAAGGTTGCTGTTGTGGCTCGCTCCCCCTATCTGGATGGGCAGGTGAAATCTGTTGATGACAGCCGCGCCCGGCAGGTGAAGGGTGTTGTGGATATTGTGGTGATGCCGCGCCCGGATACAGATAAATTCTATACTTATCTGGCGGCGGGTGTGGCAGTAGTGGCTGATAGTTTCTGGGCGGCCAAGAAGGCACGGGACCTGTTGGATATCGAATGGGATAAGGGCCCCTACACCCACGAAAGTACCATGCAGTTTGATATCGATTGCAAGGCGAAGCTTGCGAACGGACAGGGCCAGATACCGCGCAATGATGGTGATGTGGATGCGGCCAAAGCGGGTGCAGCGAGGACCATCAAGCGGCAGTATCGACAGCCTTTTGTTTCCCATGCGCAGCTAGAGCCTCAGAACGCTATTGCCCATGTGCGGGCAGATAGGGCCACGGTAATCGGCCCGTTCCAGAGCCCTTCTGGTGTCAGCCGCATTACCAATGCGATCACTGGGCTAGACCGCCTGTCGATTGATGTGCATTTCACCCGGTTGGGGGGTGGCTTTGGCCGCAGGCTGACAAGCGACCATGCCGCTGAGGCGGTTTATCTTTCAAAAGCCACGGGGCTTCCGATCAAGGTTATCTGGACACGCGAGGATGATCTGGCGCACGATTTCTATCGCCCGGCAGGCCATCATGAAATAGTGGCGGCGTTTGACGCGGGCGGTAAGCTTGTATCGTGGGAGCATCGGCTTGCGGGCGCATCCAAATATTATCGCCGAAACGGCGTGCCCGAAGAAGAATATTGGACACCGGATCTGTACCCCGACGATTTCCCTGCCGGGCTGGTGCCAAATTATCGGCTTGAATATTTCTCGATGAAGTCAGGGATGCCGCGTGGCAGTTGGCGGGCGCCCGCCCATACGGCCAATGCTTTCGTGGTCCAGACTTTCCTTGATGAAGTGGCGGAAGAGTTTGGTCGTGACCCGCTTGACCTGAGGCTGGAGCTTCTGGGCACTGACCGTGAGCTCAAATATGATGGCCACGGTGGCCCTGTGTTTGATACCGGCCGCTTGAAGGGTGTGTTGAGGGCGGTGGCAGATGCATCGGGTTGGGGCCGGCAGATGCCTACCGGGCGGGCACTTGGTATTGCCGGGCATTTCACGTTCGGGGGCTATTGTGCACAGGTGGCGGATGTGGAAAAACTGCCGAACGGCGAATTTCGTGTGCATAAGGTTTGGGTGGCCATTGATGTCGGCGTGGTGATCAACCCCGACGGTCTCAGAAGCCAGTGTGAGGGCAGTGTGAACGACGGCCTTTCAACAGCGCTGGGGCAGGAGATCACGTACGAAGGTGGTGTTGTGCCTGGCCGCAATTTTGATACCTATCCGATGATGCGGATGACAGAAGCCCCACCGGAAATTGACGTGATCATTACCGGTAGCGACAAAGCCCCCTCAGGGGCCGGCGAAATGGCGATCCCGCCCGCTGCACCCGCGATCATGAATGCGCTCAAGCGCGCGGGCGGCCGGCGCGTTCGCTGGTTGCCATACCGGAAAATCGGAGCAGCTTGACGGTTTGATATTGCGAGCATATGGCGGCTGCAACTATTGCATGTTTGTTAACTACTGTCGTCAATACCTCGTTTACATTTTTCCGGTAAAAAGAGCACGTGGGGGTCAGGCTTACAGTGCATTCAAGCAAAGACAATGGCACCACTGTCAGTATTGATCTGCCCCACCTGCTGAACGAAAATGCACCGCAGCAGGCTGCGGTGCATTATGTGATTTAGGTCGGTTTTCGAAGCCTAGCGTTCCACGATATCCCGTTTCATGGGCGCAAGGATCGCCAGAAGCTTGTTCTGGCTGTGGAAGGGCACGCCTTCTTCGTCCATAGCCTGCTGAAGCTGTTCTACAAGCGCGTTAAACTCTGCTTCCGTGATATCAAGCTTCACATGGGATTTCCTCATGTTCACGCCCTTGTATTTGCAGGGGCCGCCTGAAAGTTCGCAAATCTGATCCACCAGCAGTTTGGCCAAACGGTCTTTCTTGGTTTGTTTGAACTGGTGAGCTGTGCGCGGGTCTTCAAAGGTAAGATCCACGAGGCGGTTGGTGAAGCGGGTGATGCTGTCCAGTCCGCCAAGTTCTTCAAACAGGCTGTCGGCGATGGCGGGCTGCGTGAGGGCAACCATCAGGCCCAAAGCGAGTGTCTTGATTGTTCTCATGATTAAAATCCTACTTGCAGCGACAGATAAAGGCCCTGTTGGCGGCCCTGAAGGGCAATTTTGCCAAGATCGGTATAGGCGGCGGTTACGCTCACATGTTTGGATGGCAGCCAAGCCAGGAAAAGGGCATAGGCATCATCTTCTTCTGCGAACGCCAGATTGTCAGGTTTTGTGCGGTAATCCAACCCTGCCACAAGGCTGTTGTCGATCAGGTAGGACACATTGCCTTCAAACTGGAGCGATCTGTTATCGCCATTGGGGCCGCCAAAGCCCAAAAGGCCAAACTGGTTGGCGCGGGTCAGGCGTGCGGTGCCCGAAAGAACAAGGCTTTTGTCCAGCAGGATTTTGCTGGCAGCCAGATAGAAATCGAAATCGTCATCCTCCTGGGCGCCAACTGCACGCACGATCGCGCCTTTGTCCGCTTTTTTATATTGGGCGCCCACGCTGACCTGCGGCATCCATGTGTCCTGGTCATACACAGCGTCGCCAAACAGGCGCACTTTTGCACCCACGATATCCTGGTTGAAATTGAAACCGTCACCCAGGCCAAGGCGTCCGCCCGCGCTGCCGGTGTCGAACCATTGGCGGGTAAAACTTAGTTCCACCCGGTCGTAGAACCCCATGGTTACGCCGGTGGCGTTAAGGGTGAAATCATTGGTGGTGACAAATGTATGGTGAGCACTGCCGCCAATTTGCCGATTTGTGCCATAGCCGGAGATCATTGCCCATGCGCTGAGGCCGCTTCCGCCTGCACCTTCAACCTGGATCACGCCGGGCGTGGCCAAAATCTTGCCGCTGCCAAAAAGGCTTTCTTCGGCAAATGCAGTGGGGCTCATCAGGGTGGAAAACGAGATGGCCAGAACAGGCCACATGCGTGAAATAGTCATATAGGGTCCATCTTCTATGGTCTGGTCGAAACCCGACCCCCGATCAAATTCGTACCAGACTGGTAAGATTTTATATAGGCTTTGTCTATTGAGAAATTATTAACGCCACCGTCTTAAAAGGCGGCGCATCACAATTGGTTTATTATTTGAATAACTGTTGAAAATTGCCTACAGGCGATTAATTTGAATCATTAAGAATGATAAAACATACAAGTCGGGCGGTGCAGGCTTTTGGCCGTCAGATGGGGGCACATTCATGACAGTGAAAGACCGGTCAGGCAAACGGGCACTTGTTGCGGACGCCGATATTGGTGTTCGTGATACAATTTTTGAAGGTCTGGAGATCGCGGGATTTGACCAGATCGATGAAGTTGCAGATGGATCAGATGCCTTGAAGGCCCTTGACCGAAACAGATATGATCTCATCATCAGCGATGTTCGGCTTCATGGCATGAGCGGTTTTGAATTTGTGGAAGTGCTCAGGAACCCACGCCTTATCAGATATGATCTGCATAAATCCCGCACGCCAGTGATGTTCGTGTCCGAAAGCCAGCAAACCAGAGATATCCAGCGGGCGAAAGAGCTGGGGGGCAAGGGCTATTTTCTGAAGCCTTTCACGGCGCTTGATCTGTCGGCGCGGCTGATGAAGCTTTATGGCAAATAACCACGCCTCTCTGAATTCTTGAGATTCTTGGACATATTGCGCAATCTCTCCTTGAAGGCGAAGCTGTCTGCTCTACTCTCAAATCCTGAAAATGGAAATAAGCGAGAAGGGGCGGGGTATGCGTCTTGAATATAGTGAAGAAGATCTGGCTTTCCGTGCCGAGGTGCGGGCCTTCCTTGAAGAGCGGCTGCCGGCCCATGTGTCGGCACGCACCAAGGCCGGGCTGGCGCTTGAGAAAGAGGACTATCTGAACTGGCAGCGCACACTGCAGGAAAAGCAGTGGGTGGCACACGCCTGGCCGAAAGAGCATGGTGGATCTGGTTTTACGCCGTTCCAGAAACATATTTTCGAGGAAGAATGTGTGCGCGCGGGCGCGCCTGAGTTACCGCCATTTGGCCTCTCGATGCTTGGCCCCGTGCTGATCGCCTTTGGGTCGGATGAACAGAAGGCGCATTATCTGCCGCGTATCCTTGATGGTACCGATTGGTGGTGTCAGGGCTATTCAGAGCCGGGATCAGGATCTGACCTTGCCAGCCTGAAAACCAAAGCCGTGCGCGAGGGCGATCATTATATCGTCAATGGCCAGAAAACATGGACCACCCTTGGCCAGTATGCAGACTGGATTTTCTGTCTGGTGCGCACGTCATCAGAAGGCAAGCCGCAAACCGGCATCAGCTTCCTGCTCATTGACCTTGATACACCGGGCGTGGAGATGCGCCCGATCATCACGATTGAAGGCGGCCATGAGGTGAATGAGGTTTTCTTCGATAACGTGAAAGTACCTGCCGAAAACCTGGTGGGGCAGGAAAACATGGGCTGGACCTATGCCAAATATCTGCTGCAGCACGAGCGTGTGGGCATTGCGGGTGTGGCATCGGCCAAGGAAACGCTGAAGAAATTGAAGAAGTTGGCGTCCGAGACCGACGACGGCGAAGGCGGCAAACTGATTGATGACGCGCATTTCGCCGAGCGCATGGCCAATGTGGAAATTGACCTGATGGCCATGGAGCTTACCAACCTGCGCGTGCTTGCGGCGGCGCAGGCTGGCGGCGCACCGGGCGCGGAAAGTTCGATGCTCAAGATCAAGGGATCGGTGATCCGGCAGGAGCTCAGTGATTTGATGCGCCGGGCCGTGGGCCCGATGGCGCTGCCATTTATGCCGGAGCTGGACCAGATGGGATCGAACGAAGAACCGATCGGGCCGGATGGCGCGCACTTGTTTGCAGGCCAATATTTCAATCGCCGGAAATATTCCATCTATGGCGGTTCAAATGAAATTCAGCGCAACATCATCTCAAAAATGATCCTTGGGCTTTAAGGGGAGGGCATAGACATGGATTTCAATCTTTCCGATGACCACCGCATGCTCAAGGACATGGTGTCCCGCTTTGTACGCGAGCAATGTGATTTTGATAGCCGCTTGAAGCTTCTGAAGGCTGACAAGGGCCATGATGAAGCCGTTTGGGCACAAATGGCGGAACTGGGCCTTGTGGCGGCAGTTTTGCCGGAACGCGTTGGCGGCCTTGGCGGCAGTGGCCTTGATATCATGGTGGTGGCTGAAGAACTGGGCAGGGGTATCGTTGTGGAGCCTTTCCTGGCCACCGCTGTATTGGGAGCTGGCATTTTGGCAGAAGAAGGCGTGGCAGGCCGCGGTGCTGAACTTCTTGATGAGGTAATTGCGGGCGGGCACAAGCTTGCACTTGCGCACTATGAAACAGGCGCACGCTATAACGCGGCGCGCGTGGATGCTAAAATCGAGGGCGGCAAGCTCTCGGGTGCCAAAACCATGGTCCTCAACGGTGGGGATGCAGACAGCCTGATCGTATCCGCAAAGGATGGTGACAAGCTTGTGCTGGCGCTGGTGGCCTCGGATGCCGAAGGCGTATCTATGCGGGCCTTTAAAACCCATGATGGATTTGGCGCGGCGGAGGTTTCTTTCGCTGATGTGGCCGTAGGCGCTGATGATGTGGTGTTGGCTGGTGCCGCCGCCGAAGAGGCGCTCGGTCGGGCGATCGCGCGGGCCGTGCTGGCGCTGTGTGCCGAAAGCCTGGGCGCGATGGAGAATGCACGCGATGCCACGCTTGAATATTTGCGCACGCGCACACAATTTGGCGTGCCTATTGGCAAGTTTCAGGTGCTGCAACACCGCATGGTTGATGTCTGCCTTGAGATCGAGCAGGCACGCTCAATTGTTCTTCTGGCGGCTTCCAAGCTGGATGCGGAAGACCGCGACAAACATATGAGTGCCGCCAAGGCCTTTATGGGCAAAACCGGGCGCATGGTGGCCGAAGAGGCAGTGCAGATGCACGGCGGTATCGGCGTGACATGGGAGCTGGAGCTGGCGCATGTGGCCAAGCGGCTGGTGATGATTGATCACTGGTTCGGCGATACGGATTATCACCTCAAGCAATTTCAGAAGCTTTCAAAAGCGGCCTGAGTGACCACGATATGAGAAACGAAAAAGCCCGGCCATGAGCCGGGCTTTTTGAGTCTGGTGGATCAGAATTTGCCAGAGACTGTCAGTTTGAATGTGGCGTTCCGGCGATAATCTTTCACCTCGGAACTTGAAAATGCCCCTGTGCGGTCGCCTGTGAAATAGTCGCGTTCGCGCAAGAGATCATCACCGAAGATATTGTTCACCGACAGGCGGGTTTTCACGCCAAAGAACTGGCTGGTTTCCACAAAGGCTGAAACACGTTCGCCGCAGGTATAGTGCGACCGGTCAGCTGGGTAATAAAGGTCCCTTTCTTCCTTGGAATTATAGGTGGCGCCATATGACCATTTGGTGCCTGAGATGTCCTGGCGGAAGCTTGCGCTCCATACCAGCGGGAATTCGTCCGAAAGGTTGCGCGCAAGGTTTGTTACCGGGTCGGTGTACGTGCTGTCTTTCAAATAGAGGCGCAGGTCCAGAAGGCCGCCTTTGATGAAACCATCAAGGCCGACGGTTGCCTTGGCTGTCGCGCCCCATTGGCGCGCGCTACCTGTATTGGCGATGCCGGTGCCGCCACCGTCCAGCACCACCTGCTCAAGCACGTCTTTTTTCCAGTCGTGGAACAGCTCTACGGACAGGGCGCTGCGGGCATTCAGGCGGTAGTCCAGCGTCGCTTCAAGCCGGTCCGTGCGGTCAGGGCGAAGGTTGGCATTGCCTTCGAAAACCCGACCGTCAAGCGCGTCATTACTGGCTGCAAAATCGGCGAAGCTGAGCTGGCCAACTGATCGGCGGAACGAGATGCCAAGCTGCAGTTTTTCAGAGACCTTATAGTTGATGCCAGCAGAAGGTTTGAGATAGGTGAAGGACCGGGCCGTATCGGGGCCCGATGAAATGCGCGAAACTTCTGCTCGCAGGCCGGCATTGAGGGTCAGTCTCTTGCCTGCGTCATAGATCACATTGCCAAAAGCTTCAGCCCGATATTCCCTTACGTCGGCGCGGCTATCATCAGGTGCGAAAGTTGCGAGGCCATCACCATCGGTGATCAGCATATGAAAACGGTTCTTCATGGTATTGAGCGCGCCCTCAATGCCAAATTCCGGCTTCAGTTTGCCCTTGGCCTTGCCCATCGTCGTACGCACAATTGTTTCAGTGAAGGTCCAGTCGCTCACAAACAGGCCTGTTTCGTCAAGCGCACCATCTGTGATGCCACTTGTTGTATTGTCCTCCGAACGCTCGTCATTCATGGAAAACAGCCCAAGCAGACGCAGGTTCCAGCCACTATCTAGCTTGCGTGACCAATCTGCGCCAAACTCACCGCTATAGTTCTGCCAGCCGCCATCAATGGTAGCGGTGGTGAGGCGATCATCTGTCAGGTCATGGGACAGACGGTCGTTATCCCAGATCCAGTCCTCGCGGGAGATCATGCCGTTCAACTGCAGCTTGCCACCGAAAGCCGGGCGGGATGCATCGAACGAAAGGCTGATATCTTTCGGGCCATTGCGGAATACCTCGGCCGCGGTGCCGGTTGTTTGGCCCTGGGCATCAGATGAAGTGATGACTGCTTCACGGTCATAACGTTCGTAAGAGGTGTCCAGCTTCACAGTGGCTTCCCAAGCGCCCAGTTTGGTGCTGAAGTTGGCGTCAAACGAAGGGCGGACAATACCACCGTCCATGGAATGCAGGGCCGCTGTCCAAGTGCCCGTGGACGTGTCTTTTTTGCGGATAATGTTGGCAACCATGGTTTGTCCGGCGGTTTCACCTGCGCTGTTGGCACCAATGCGTACTTCAATGCGCGCAACCTGTGCTGCAGGAATGCGGGTGAGCACCTCTTCGATACCACCAGCTTTATTTGCGGGGCGGGCGCCGTCCACCAGCACATTGCCAGCGGTTGCACCAAAACCGCGTGCTTCTGTGCCGCTATCCAGAAGAAAGCCGGGCAGGCGGTTGATCATGTCCAGCGCAGTCTGAGGGGTGTAGGGGGCGAAGAAAACGGCCTCATAGGATTGTGTCTCCTGCACCGTGTTGGTGGCTGTAGCCATCATGAGGTTGTTTTCCGCTGCATGAATCGCTGGGGCAAATGCGGTGGTTGATAAAAGGGCTGTCATCAATATTTTTTTCATTGTCTGCTCCGAATGGTAGCCAATTTTGGCGGTGTTCGGAGCTTGACTAGGGTGCGATTGAGCTTAGGGGAATACAAGCCGGGGTAAGCGGCATAATGGGCGCGACAAGCGGCAGAATAAAGAAAAGCCCGGCTTTTATGCCGGGCTGTTTGTTGTTGCCTCAGGTCGTGACGGTCGGGCGCTTAGCTTTTAGAGTTTAGCTTGTAGCTAAGCGGAATAGTCAGGGATACGCTGTCGCGTTGTTCTGGAAGAGCGGGGAAGCTGATTCTACGCATCAGGTCAACTGCCTCGTCATCGAGAATTGGGTTGCCAGAGCTTTCCACAATCTGCTGCGCGAGGATGGTGCCATCGCCGCCTACCTGTACTTTCATGCGTACGGTTCCCTCAATGCCCTCCTCGATCAACTGAGTTGGGTAGCCCTGGTTCTTAGCCAGGACACGAGAAACGGATTTCTGCCAACCCTTCCAGTCAGGCTTGGCGTTCACCGCTTCAGCCATCTGCACATCGGCACCAAGCTTCGTAGCCTGTTCGTCCATATTGAACCGAAGCGGGATCTTGAAGTTGAAATCGGTCAGCCCCTCGGGCAGTGGCGGCAGAGGGTTGATTCTGTTCAGTATTTCAAGAACAGAGCCATCAAGAACATTGTGGCCGGAGGACTGGTTGATCCTGAAGCCAACGATATCGCCGTTCTGGGCGACCGTAACTTCCACTTTCACCACACCTTCCAATTTGGCGTCGAGCGCCCGGCGGGGGTAGCGTTGTTTAGATGTGAAGGCGTCATAAACCTTTTCGCCCCAACTGGCGAGCGCGTTGTCCTGTGCGCTGACAGACGGCATCGTCGCGATCATCAAAGTCGCGAGGCCTGATACCAAAAGGGGTTTGGCGGGCTTCCAAAGCATTGCGCGTTCTCCTTGCGGAATGACTGGTGATAAACAAACGCGGTACAAATGCGGTGCGGAAAAAGGCGCTTTGCGCTTCGGGTGGTCCGTACCTCGTGAGGCAGAATACCCACCATTCGTTTATATCAAATTAACGCCAAATCTTTGTCGCCGATGCCCTGGAGCGGCAAGGCCCAGGCTCGGTCGATAAATTACTTGTGATATTTTGTGCATTTCAGGGCCATGGTTTTCTTCCTATTTGTGTGGTGTCCGGGAACACCCCTTTCATTACCCCCTAAGGCTCCGGACACAACCCGTGAGCTGGCACCCCACCAGCCACGGGTTTTTTCGGCGTGTTCCAGATAGCGTTCATTGGAGGCTTTTAGAACTGTCCCGAAACTTCAAGCAGGAAACCGGTATCTCGCGTACGGCGGGATACTTCGGTGCCAAGGAAGTCGCCCCCACGGCTACCAGCATAGAGGAAACGATGGCGATCTCGTTGCACTCCGAAGGTGTAGAATGATGTCAGTTTCATCTTCACGCCAAGGAACTGCGTTGTTTCAATGAACAGGTCCCACCTGTCGCTGCCCTGAAAGTCTTCGAACTCTTCAACGAAATAGCCGTGCCAGTTGAAAGCGGAATCATATTCAACGCCCCACGCCCAATCTGTATTCGGGATGTCATGCCTGAAATCGATGAAATATTCGAGCGGTACAAAATCATGTAGGCGACGGTGTTGGTTGGTGATCGGATCAAGAAAACTGCTTTCCTTGGCAAATACGTCGATCTCGAGCAGGCCGCCCTTGAGGATGTTTTCAAGCGGAATGCTGGCGCTGGCCTCAAGCCCCCAGCGTTTTGCGCTGCCCACGTTGGCGCGTGCCTGCCCACCACCTGGCAAGATGGTGCGCTCCAATACATCCTGTTTCCATTCATGGAACAGGGTGAGGGACAAGGCGCCTCGATCACTATATTGAAAATCCAGCGTGCCTTCCAGCCTGTCTGTCCGGTCCGGTTTCAGGTCCGGGTTGCCCGCGATCACACGGTCATCCGCAGCGTCTGCGCTGGAGGCAAAATCACCAAAATCCAGCTGACCAACACTGCGTTCTGCTTTCAGGCCAACTTGCATTTTGTCGTTTGCTTTGTAGGTGAAGCCGATGGATGGTTTCAGAAACTTGAACGTTTGTGCCTGATCTGTATGGCCGGAGGTGGAGATGCGGGAGATTTCCAACTTCAAGCCACTGTCAACTGACAATTTGTCGGTCGCCTGCCATACTACATTGGTGAAGGCTTCAGCCCTCAATTCCTCTACCCGTACGGGGTTGGGTGGCAGATAGGAAAGCTGGTTGCCGCCGCCGTCAGTCTGTGTGATCTCCAGGCTGCTATCGAGCGTGTTAAAGGCACCTTCAATGCCAAACTCAGGCCGAATGCTGCTGCTACCATTTTTACCAAAGGTTGTTCGGAAAATTGTCTCCGATGTTTTTTGTTTGGCAATATATTTTGCGGAGCTTGTAGGCATGGCCAATGGGGCTTCCAACAAAATATCGTCGACGGCTGTCCAATCTGAAAAAGTGGTGAGGCCGATCATGCGCCACTTCCAGCCTGAAGCATAGGTGCGGGACCAGTCAGCGCCAAATTCACCCGAATATTCTTCCCAATTGTGGTCGTCGAAAAAGCGGTCGGTCACGGGCCCGTTTGAAGGGCCGGTTCCGCGACCCAAGCGTTCGGTATCGCCATACCAGCTATCGAAACCGAAACGGCCGTTAAGTTGGAGGCGCCCCCCCAATGCATCGCGGCCAGCATCAAACGAGAAGGTGGCATCGCGATTGCGTTCCAGCCGGTGTTCAGTTTGCCGGTTTTGCAACACACCGGCAGCATCTCGATTGTCAATAACAGCTTCGCGGCTTTCGTCCTTAAAAAAGGTAACCATCTTGAAAGAGGTTTCCCATCCCGCCAGTTGGGTGCTGAAGGTTCCCTCTGTAGATGGCATGACCTTCTTGTCGCCGAACTTGCGCAGTGCGACAAGCCACGTGCCGGAACTGACATTTTTCAGCCGCACTACATTGGCCACCATATTTTGACCGGCTGCCTCGCCAGCGCCTATGGCTCCGCGCTGCACTTCGATGCGGGCAACTTGGCTTGCGGGTATGCGAGAAAGAGCCTCTTCTAGCCCGCCAGACTTGGATGTCGGCCTCGCGCCATCAATCAGTACATTTCCTGCTGTACCACCAAACCCGCGTGCACTTGAACCCGCATCAAAAACAAAACCAGGGAGCCGACGAACCATGTCCAGCGCGTTCTGGGGCGCATACTGGGAAAAGAAATCCGTATCGAATGACTGGTGGTTAACGTCTGTCGTCGCACTCGTCGTCGCCGCAGCACTTTCATTGGCAATTGCAGAGGTTGCGAAAAGGGGCATCGCACTTGCGCCAGCCAGAACGGCGCTGCGGGCCATGGTGAGGGCCTTGGTCTTCATGGTATTTCCCCAGAACTATCGTCTTTGGAGTGGTCCCAGCTTCTAGAGTGAGTTGGCACACTTTATGTTATATTGTTATATTGTTGTGCACCCTATCATCGGCTTCAGTCTACAGGCGGTCTTTGCGATAAACAGTGCAATACGTGCGATAGGTCGCGGCTGCCCGTAGGTGCCATAGGGTAATTGTTTCGGGCTTAAAAGAGCGTTTATCGGCTGTCAATGTTTCACTGCCGTGGCCGGTGAGCTAGGGGCCTAATTTACCAAACCGAAAGAGTTTGAGGATAGTCTCTATCTTCTGGAATTAAACAATTCGGGATAATGCGGTGCCGATTGATGGTGACGACAATAGTTTGGACTTGTCTCTGGATCTGGGCTCAGGTGATGGTCTTGAAGACATTCCTTCCGCTGATGCCGATATGCAGCTTTTGTTGGGAGAGGATGCTATCAAGGCGGGACTGCGCAGCAGTCAGCTCCGTGAGATGTTCGAATATTATCTGTCTCTAAGGGAAGGTGGGCAGCACCTTCCGCCGCGTTCGCGGTTTAATCCTGCTGAAAAACCTCGGCATCTGCCTAACATTTTTTTGGTAGAGCGCGAGGTGCAACCAGACGGCAGTATTGATTATCGCTACCGTGTGTATGGGACCGGATTGACTGTTTTGTTTGGCGCAGAAATGACAGGAAAGCTGGTCAGTGAATTCCCGGGTAAAAATCGAGCCGCCAGATCCCGGAAAATCATGGATCAGGTGGTGGCGTTGAAGCGCCCGGTGCGAACTGCAGGCAATTTTGTTACCCGCAATGGCATGCCTGTGTTCGGTGAATCGCTCGTCATGCCTTTCGGCGAAAACGGTGCTGTAACCCACCTGCTTGCTGATCTGGATTATGATCGCGGCGCCTGACTTTATTCTCATGTTCAAAGCTTTTTGATCCAGTTTAGCGTCCGATTTTGGCGTGCCTTAAAGGATTGTTTGGCATACAGTCGCCATTCAGCCAGGCCTAAGGAATGGCCTTGTCAAAAGGATCATCAGGTGACACCAGCCAAAAGTCATATGGGTGCCAGGGAATGGGGCATGCTGGCCATGTTATCAGTCTTGTGGGGGGCATCTTTTCTCGCGATCGAGATTGCGCTTACAGGACTACCGACCTTGACAGTTGTTGCGGCAAGGGTGTCGCTGGCGGCGTTTGGATTGTTCCTGTTCATGAAGGTAACGGGAGTGTCTTTGCCCGGTGTGGCGGCGGAAAGACCTGCCAGGATCTGGCGGGCGTTGGCTCTCATGGGGCTTCTCAACAATATATTCCCCTTCTGCCTGATCGTTTGGGGGCAAACTCAGATTACTTCCAGTCTTGCATCTATCCTCAATGCTACGATGCCCCTTTTTACCGTGTTTGTGGCTCATTTACTGACACAAGACGAAAAGTTGACACCGTCCCGGCTTGGGGGTGTTTTAATCGGCTTTATTGGGGTGGTTTCAATTATCGGACCAGGTGCCCTCATGGGGATGACCGGCGAACTGATGGGGCAGCTGGCGGTGCTGGCGGCATCGCTTTCTTATGCTTTTGGTGTTGTGTACGGGCGCCGCTTCATTGCGTTGGGCTTGAAGCCTGTGCAGATGGCTTTTGGCCAGGTCTTTATGGCGGCGATTATGTTGGTGCCTGTGGCCATCATTGTTGATCAGCCGTTTTCTGGCCCTTTGCCAGAGGCCAAGGTCTGGACGGCATTGTTGTCGTTATCGTTATTGTCCACGGCGTTGGCTTACCTGATCTATTTTCGCCTGATTGCTGATGCAGGGGCAACCAGCGCGTCCCTTGTGACACTAACGATTCCCGTTGTGGCCACCACATTCGGTATCCTGTTTTTGGGCGAGAGGTTTCTGGCCGCCCATGGTTTTGGGATGGCATTGATTGCGATCGGCCTGATAGTGCAGGACGGTCGATTGTTGAGGCGTTTCAAAGTCGGGGAAAAGGTGCGCTAACCCGGAGAATCATGGTAGGAACTGACTTGGGTCCAACCTGTTTTTCTTCATAAAGTTTGCCATCTCTGGCCCGCTGGTCAGCATGTTGAGGCGTGCATTAAATGCTTCAATAAAATTCCGATTTGCCTCCGTATCATGGCAAACGATGCGAATACGCGGTACGGGCACAGGGTCGTAATTTGGATCATGTGCAGGTAATGGGCTGCCGAGGCTTTCAAAGACAAAAAAGGCATCGGGCATATTGGCAACTATTGTATCCACAGTACCCAAAAGTAACATTTTGGCTTTGTTCACCTCGTCGGCGACAGGGGTGTATTTGGCGCCGATTGGGCCTAGAGAGTCTGGAATACGAGACCCAAGCGCATAGCCAAGCGACAGGCCTTTCAGGTTTCTTGTGCCTGAGATGGCCGGCACACCCTGGCGCGAGAAAATACGAATGGGAGACCGCATCATGGCATCACTTTCGATGAAGGCATCCCCGACCGCCCAATCGTTTGTGCGGATCAGGACGTCCACGCTTTTGGGGTATACGCACGCACGTTTGTCATTGCGAAACTGGCGCATTGCTCGTTTGTAAGGGCTTACAATATAGGTGTTTTCCGTGCTGTCCGGGCCAAGGGTGAAGCGGGCGAAATCATTGTAGAAGCCGGAACCGTCGCTTGCGAGCGTAATGCCCCATCCTGTGGCGTAAATATGGGGCTTCGCCACCTCCGGGTGGTGGGCGCGAACACCACTGGATGCTCCCAGATTCAGCATTGTCATGATTGTGGCGGCTATCAGTATCCGCATAAAACTTCCCATGTTTCCAGCCCCAGAACACCAATCAGGCTAGGGCAAAAAAATTAACAAAGGACAAAAGTAAAATTAAGAAATTCTAATTTAATCTTGCTTCAATACGAGCAATCGACCGGATACACCAATCTTCGTAGGTCTTCTGAAGGTTGAGGCCGATGTCCAGCGTCATCTGCATATAGAAGGGCTCATCGGGTAGCTTGTCTGGATATGATGGATCGTTTGCTTTCCAGTTAGCTTCCACTGCTTCCAGGGCTTTGCGGCGGGCGCTGAAATGGGCAAGCAGGTCTTGGAAAAAGGCAAGGGCAACGTGCGGATCTTCCCTATTTCCCATAAAGAATAATTGCCCCATGAAACCATGGCGCACGGGGGCAGTGGCAGGTTCAGATTTCAGCCATGCCGACAAAGCCTCACTTCCCTTTAAAGTGCGGCTGTATAGCTTTTTGTCAGGCCCTTTTTCTGAAGCTGCTGAATGTACCTCTGCCAAGCCTTCACGAACCAGTTTTTTGAGCGCCGGATAAATCTGGCTCAGTTCTGCAAACCAGAAATGTTTTAGGGAATGATCAAACTCTTGTTTGATATCATAACCACTGACCGGCTGGTTCATCATGCCAAGCAGAATGTGGGGCAGGCTCATGCGATATCCTCTTGTGCGATGGCTTTCCGGCCGGGCTTGGGATCATTGAATTTTTTGCGGTAATACCGCTCCCAGATAATATTGGCTGGCACGCCGATCAGGGTAGGCAAAATCCACGGTATAAAGGCGTAGGGCCCTTTGATGCCCAGGTCAAACAGCCTTGTGGCGCCAAAAACAAAAAATGCGGTGTGAAAGGCGATGCCGGCACCGATCATTGTGCCCATATGGGTATACCACCAGGCGCGCTTCGATGTTTCCCTGCCTTTGAAATATCCTATGATTTGTGGTCCTGTCAGCAACCCGATTGGGGACAATGACAAAAGCACAATCATCAGCGGCGGCTTGACGATCAGGGCATAAGCAATAACAGCGATGCTGCCAATTATTGCACCCCCACCAAGTGCCATGTTGGCCGTGTTGGCCAAACGCGTAGGATCTTTCTTTTCAGTTAGTACAAGCGTACCGAACCTGAGCATGATGAAGGCAATCAATGACAGGTATGTAAGGAAGATCGCAAACCCCCAGAAATTTGCCGCCTCTTCAAACGGAATGTCGGCCATGATTGTACGCACGGCCCGCATGCCGATAGACAATATTGCAGCACCCACCACGATATAGCCGGCGTTTACGAATATTTTTCCATATCGCCGATGGTTTGCTCCGCCTTTTCGAGAAAAGATCGGAATCCAATAGACCGACAGGCCAATGAAACCCGCGGCGATGTGAACCCATAGGAAGGCTGTGTTGATTATATCCATTGCTGTCGTACCTCGGTCTAAACTATATAAATATTTATATAGATGCATATTGGAAAAAATCAAGAGGCTTGTTTTTGGCGCAGATTTATCGCAACCCTGTTCGCAACGAGGGAGCGGAAATGACACCTGCTGAATTCAGAGTTCTACGCGAAGGCCTTGGCCTTGCCGAACGCGATGTATCCATGCTTACGCTGGCGACTGAAACGCAGATCAAAATGTGGGAACGCGGTAGTGAGCCTGTGCCAGAACGAGAAGGTGGCCTTGTTGCCGATCTGGACCGCGAAGTGGAAAGGCGCCTCGCGGAAGCCCTTGTACGAGCCGTCAGCCGGGAAGAGATCACGCTCAAGCTTTTCAAAAACGCAATGGATTTCAAGAAAGCAGGGCCGGACATGAGCCCAATCCCGCCAATGCTGGCCTATAGGTGCCACTGTGCGCTTGTTGGGCGGCTTGCCCGGGCCCTCAGGCGTGACGGCAAAACTGTGGACATCGTCTATTCATGATGCGGCATGTGGGCATCCGGGTTTAACCCCTGAGAAATCAGAAATTCTCTTAACTGGCCGGTCTCCAGAAGCCTTGCTATATGGATGTTTACGGCCGCAATGAAGGTAATATTTTCAGGCGTTTGGTGGCAAATTACACCAATGTCTGTGGAGTCAAGCGAGTAAGCCGGGTCATAGGGGGGCAGGTCCGTACCAAGGTGTTCGAACACGAATTTGGCATCTGGCAGCACGGCAATCAGAAGATCGGTGCGGCCCTCAAGAAGCATGCGGGCTTTTCCCACTTCATCGGACACCGCGACAAACCTGGCATTTGCGCCTTTGAGCAAGTTTGGGACATCGGACCCAAGGGCATAGGTAATGAACTTGCCTGCCAGGTCCTTTGGGCCAGTTGGCGGCGCGCTGCCATGGGGGGCGAAGACGTGTGATTGCGCCGCGATTACACTCTTGCTGGCGATGAAGCCGTCGGCGCTCTCTATGCTGCCGGTGCTGACGAGGTAATCAAGGCTGTTGGGATACAGGCAGGACGACTCCGCCGCCAGAAATGCCCGCTTTGCCCGCATATAGGGTTTGATTTCATACTCTATTTCTGTGTGGTCGAACGGTAGTACAAGTTTGGCCAGATCGTTATAGAAACCAGAACCGTCTGATTTCAGTGTCAGGCCCCAATCTGTTGCCAGAACATGGGCGGGCTCTGCCGCCCTGGCTGGCAGCTGATGCGCCAATAATATTGCCAAAATTGCAGCGCGAACCGCACCACATGTCCGGTTGATGGGCATGGATCGTTGTTTCCCAATCGTGCTCCCTTGGGATCCCTATAGTAGCTTGCAACTCCCTCACAGGCAAACACCCTGATTTACTTGGATAAAAAGGCATGCCTATAGTGGTGGGAAGGGGAGGGCGCTTCATGGGATATATTCGGGTTTCTTTGTCGCTTCTTTTTGGGGTGTTGCTTTCAGGGCTGCCCCATTCTGCGGGCGCTGAAGGTATTGATATCGCACCGCCAGAAGAAGCTCTTTCGTTTGCACGAACTTATGAAAATGGTATGCCGTCCCGGCTTCTCCTCTTAACTCGTTACGATGGCGAAACAGTAACTGGTATTGATCTGTCTCGTGCACTTGGGCGCCCGGTTTTTGATCCCATCATCCTCTATAATGCGTTGGGGCGGCAAGCCATATTGGATGCGCTTGAGGTGATCCCCCAAAGTGCCGCTGTTACTGTGCCGAAGGCCAGCCTTGGTATGCCGGTTGGACTGGGGGGGAATCATATTGCGGCGGGCGCTAATTTCCCGGCCCATGCAGATGACGCTGAAGTGGAAGACGGGCCATTTCTGTTCCCGAAAATGGTGCAGCCGACACCATGGAATGCATCTGTTTCGGCCGGAGAGGCCCTTTTGGATTATGAAGTGGAACTGTGTTTCGTGCCGCTCCGGGATTTTCCGCCGGTGCGCGCGTCCAATGTTTTTGGCCTGATGCTGTGCAATGACGTGACGGACCGCGCCAAACTCCTGCGCCACATCAATGCTTTTGATATCGAATCCGGGCAGGGGTTCACCACGGGTAAAAGTGCCATCGGATTCCTGCCTGTGGGCAACCTTTTCGTGATTCCGGCGGATACGCGAGCGTTCGCCGAAGGGCTTACACTCAGTCTGGCTGTGAATGGCAAGACACGCCAACAGGCGCCTGTGCCGCGCATGGTTTGGAATCTGAATACCATCCTTCTTGAGGCAGAGCAGCGCAAGGGCTGGTCATGGTTGTATGGCGGGAAGCAAGTGGCTCTGCCGTTCGAGAAAGGCAGGGTACCAGCGCGTGCCATGATAATGTCAGGCACGCCTTCGGGCACAGTTTTTGATGGCATCCGCACTATGCACAAAGTGCGCGGCGCGCTTGATTTTCTGTTGGGTGGATGGGACAGGCCGATGCAGCAGTGGGTGGTGGATCGTTATATCCGCGAGGAACAGAAACTGGGCCGGTATCTGAAGCCCGGAGATATGGTGCATATCGCTGTTCCAAAGATGGGCGAGCTGGAAAATACTATTGTGGAATAGTTGCTGGCAGGTCACAATTCAGGCCAGAGTTTGGGGGGCATCATGGAACAGGATCATTCACTAGCCGAGAGTAGAGCTGCAAGCGGTATTTCGCTTTCTACTGTGTGGCTGCTAGGACAAAAAAGACATATTGGCAGCAATCAGTGGGCGGCAGCGCATACCTTGGTCCGGCCAGAGGCACAGTGGCGCAGCTATCTGGAACATGCGCTTGTAAGTCTTGGTGTGTTGCACCTTGTGGCCGGCGTGTTGTTTTTCTTTGCCTTCAATTGGGCTGATCTCGCAAAAATGCATAAATTTGCCCTGATCTTTGCGGGGCTTTTCCTATCTTTTGGTCTTTGGTGGCGGTTAGGTGCCGATAGCCTCAAGGGGCAGGCGGCAGGTTTGGCCACAACCATGATGCTTGGCGTGCTTATGGCCTACTTTGGCCAAACCTATCAAACCGGGGCAGATGCGTGGGAGCTGTTTTTTGGCTGGGCCATGCTGTCGCTGCCGTGGATGCTGGTGTCGCTAAGCGCAGCCCATGTGCTCTTGTGGTCGTTGGTGGCTCTTGTTGCCACTCACACATACCTGGATCAAGTTGGAGTGCCATTTGGTTTTCTGGACGGAAAATGGGTGAGCTTTATCGCCGGCGGTGGCATGGCGCTGATCTTGTTGGTGTTGCATCTTCCGGCAGCTCGCTTGCATCGCCTGCGCACTTGGTGGCTTGCTGGTACACTTCAGCTGATTTCCATCGGCCATTTCGCCACCGCTACATGGATGGGTGCAGTGATGTTCGGGTTTGAGGAAAACCATGACCCAAAAATCTTTTTGGCTGGCCTTTCCTGTTTGGCCATTTTTCTTTGGTTGGCCATCTATCGAATAGGTAGCAGTTTTGCTGCTGTACTTTCCTTTGCCGGGATTGCCAGTTCATTGACGATCTATCCGATCGCACTGATTGCCAAACATATTGGTGATTTTGGTTTCTTGACTTTCCTCATGTGCGGGGCTGTGGGGTTTGCCGGTACCGCTGGATTTGTCATTGCGGTGCGGCCTCTTATGGCGCTTACGAAGAGGAGCGGGCAATGATTGAACGTCGATCATTCACGGATGCGCTTGGGCTCGAAGAAAGCGTGGTCGAGGCATGCGGTGCGACCTCTGGTGTCCCCCATGAGAAACAGGCGCTTCTGGTTTCGGCGCTTGCTGCCTTAGGCGGCTGGATCTCTGCCATCCTTTTTGTTGCGGCTTTTGGCAGTGTTCTGGCGCTGGCAGGCCAGATTGCTGTCCCGGGCGTGGGGTTTGTTTTGTTTGGCTTCTATCTGAGGAATAGCGTGCCGGGTATTCTTGGACAACAAATGGGGGCTGCGCTTGTTTTGGCGGGAATTCCGACTATTGCCTTTGGTTTTGAAAATATCAGCGGCTGGGCCTGGCTGAATTTCGGGCTTGCCACCCTTGTGGCACTCATAACCCTGTTCAAGGAACGTGGGGGCTATTTGCTGGCATTATTGGTGGCTTATTCGCTTGTGGCTTTGTGGGCGACGTTTGGCGGTGAAGCCGTTGAGGTAGCCCAAGCAGAAGCAATGTTTGGTGAGATGATGGAGCAACAAGCTTTCAGCCTGTGGCCTGCTGGTCACTTGTTGGTTTGCTTAGGAATGGCTGCTGCTACATTGTTTCGTCCGTGGGCAGGTTTTTCGCTTCAGCCTGTCGGTTCTGCAGCCCTCCTGGTGGCGTTGTTGGCTGGGGGCTACGGTGAATTCGGTAATATATTCTTCGGCAACAGCCAGTTTTTTTCGGCGACGTGGTTGATCCATGGAGGAGTGGAATATCTGGCCCTTGTGGCCCTGCTCATTTGGGCGCGGGTTGGTCTGGCCTCTCGGCTGTTGTGGGGCCTGTTGGTTGCCGGATTATTCTTCTGTTTTGCCCTGCCGGGCGCCGGTGGAGTGGCTTTCCTGATGATGGTCGCAGCTTATGTCTTGGGCTGGAGAAGTCTTGGAATTGCAGGGTTCATAGGTGCCGTCTGGGCTGTCAGCCGCTTCTATTATGCGCTTGATTTCACGCTTCTTGTGAAGTCAGGCATTATGGTGCTTGTTGGGCTGGCTCTGCTGGTGCTGAATCGGTGGCTTCATGGCACAAAGGATATGGAGAGAGCCGATGCCTAAGGTCAGATTCGGTATAGCGCTTTTCATGCTGTTGGTGGCTACGGTCCTTATGGCGAAAGCCATAAACGACAAGGAAACATTGTTGGCCGAGGGACGGGAAGTGCTGCTTGAGATTGGCCCGCGAGACCCGCGATCCTTGATGCAGGGGGATTATATGACCCTGCGGTATGGCGTGGCAGATATGCCTGACAATATGGCTGTCTCGGGTAAACCATATCAAGGTCTGGCGGTGTTGAAGCTGGATGAAAACAGAGTGGCATCTTTCGCGCGTTTTGCGGATGAAATGCCGCTAGGCGACGCTGAGGTTCATATTCGCTATCGCCGTACAAGGGGCTGGGGAGATACTCTCAGGCTTGCGCCTGAAAGCTATTTCTTTGAGGAAGGAACTGCGGAGAGATATGAAGCTGCACGCTATGTGATCCTGCATGTCGGCGGCGATGGTAGCGTGCTGATCACAGGGCTTGCAGACGAGAATTTTAAAAAAATTTCCTGAAGTAATTTCTTGGATTCGAAAGGAAATTTCGTCTTTGCGAAAGAAAGTTGCAAGTTTGGCGATTTTCCTTATTGACAATTGCGCAGCGGCTCGGTTAGTGATGCAACTATCGGATGGCCTCATTGGAGGGGCCCCGTTTTAGGATTTGAGAACATGACCACCTCTTGGACAAAAATGTATGCAGTGAAGAAAGGCGCGCAATTTATTTGCGTCCGTCTCGCATGCGTCCAGGAGGGTAGAGAGCTTTAAGCCGACAGGCCAAAAAGTTGAAAAGGTTCCGAACCCCTCCGAAGCATCGCTCCGGAGGGGTTTTTCGTTGAACCACAGGAGACCAAGGCACCACCGAAGCGGTGCGAGACAGACGAGACAATAACCCGAGTACGGCACGTTTTGAGTGAGATACTTGCGAGGCTAGAAAAGGACCCCCGGGGCGCGGTGAGCAGCCCTCACCAATCCTCGGGGGGCAAAACGACAAAACAGAAATGGCCCAGGATATGCATGGGCAAAATGGACAGGAAACTGAGCAATGACAGCAATAGTACACATACGGCCCGGTGAGACGGGCGAGGAACGGTTTAACGAGTTTCGAGAGGGCCAGCCGCTGAAGATTGCCCGTGCGCGGCGGGGCTTTGGCGGCTTTATCACGCTGGATCTCGGCGCCCCGCGCGATGCGGACCCCTTGACCGGGGAACCACAATGGCAGTGGCACCTTTGGATCTACAGCTGTGATTGGGACCTGAACCTCGATGGAGCTCGCCTCCTGTGGCGGCGCGAAAGCGATACCGCGAGGGCGAACCACATTCTGTCGAAGCTGGAAGGCGAAAGCCTGACAAATATCGAGCATGACGAGACGGACGACTGCTTCACCTTCACCTTTACAGGTGGGTTTACGCTGCATGTTGATCCGGATTTCTACGGCTATGACGCCGGGGATGACCTGTTCATGCTCTTCAAATATGGCGAGCGCGACGTGCTCTCCTATTCCCCGAAACGAAGGTTCTACAAGGCGGCATAACATGAATACGGCACCTGCATACGAGATGGAAGCTCACCCTGATTTTGAAATCAGCGTTAGCCTGGAGATTGACACAATGGAAAGTTCGCCTGACGCGGTCACCAAGTCCCTTGGCGTTTTTCCCAGCCTCGTAACGCGGAAGGGTGAACCCGAAGCGCCTGGCGGCGAGCACCATAGCGCGCTCCAGCACCAGCGCCTCAACAGCCACAACCTGTGGCGGCTTGATAGCGGATTGCCCAAGGCCAACACTTGCCTTTCGGACCAGATCGATGCCCTTCTGGATCGCCTCGAAGGCAAGGAAGATGAAGTACAGAAATGGGCGGAAGGCGCGCATGTGGCGGTATCGGCATTTGCCTATACCACGGTGCCAAGCCTGACGCTGACACCAGAGCAGATGCGCCGGATGGCAGCCCTTGGGGTGACACTGGATGTGGATCTGCATGATTTGACAAGACCTGGACACAACGACAACTGACAGCTGAAAGGCACGATTTTAGGAGACGGACAATGGAACAATTTCACGACGTAAAACTGGCAAAAGACGTAAAGCAATTTGGCCTCAAGAAGGGTGCGATGGGCGCTATCATTGGCCAGGGCCTTACCCACCAGCGTGTCTATACCGTGGAATTTCCAAACCCGCGCGGTGGCGCGTCCACCCTCTTGGAATTGGATGCCGATGCGTTTGACAGCCTTGGCGAAGCGGTGGTTGTTGCCGGTTGGCGCCAAAGCGCAAGCCAGCTTGGCCATCAGGCCTGACGAACAGACTTTGAGTTTCCTTTAGCCCTGATTCCCCTCTACCTCATTCGGGAATCCCCTGGCGTCGGTATCCTCCCCTTTATCCGGCGCCGTATCCTCAGCCCCCTCGCACCAGCGAAGGGGCTTTTTTTTGGTTATTTCCGCGCTTTATGGTTACCAATCCTTAAATACCCGCGCCTATGCTTTTCCCATGAGGATCAGACTGAACATTTTATGCGTGCTGACGACTTTGGTATTGTGGCTTCAGCCCGCTCCCGCGAAGGCTGATGGGGAAGCGCCAAAACAGTTGCGGGCGGCTGTGGGTGTATTGGCGCCCTATGCGTTTGCGACTCCGGAAGAAGGCGGCTTGTTGCCTGACGCGTTCGGGCTTCTGTCCGCGCGGCTTGGCGAATCCATCAGATTATCCCGCGTGACCTACAGGCGTATGACCTTTATGATGGAAAATGGCGATGTGGATATGGCCATTATGGTGCGGTCGCCCCAATCTGAGAAAATCGCGCTGCCGATTGTTCGCATGGCTTTATCGCCGCTTATCGTGGTTGGGTTGAAGGGAACAGAAATTCAATCACCGGAAGCGGCGAAAGCCTTGCGTCTCGCAGCCATGCGTGGTGGCCGGTTTGATATATTTGAAAAGGCTGGTGAATTCGAAAAAATGCTCTTCACCCATGATTATGTGCTCGCGGCGAAGATGCTGCGTGGGGGGCGCATTGATGCCATCGGTGGCCCGGCTGAAGGTGTGCTTCGCGCTTTGCAGGACGAGGGGTTTGGCGCGCCGGATATTGGCAATGTTTTTGTGATGGATCAACTGGAGGTCTGGTTGCATGTGTCGCGCCGGTCCAAGCTTTTTGCGGACCATAAGGTTATTGCCCTGTCGGCACAGGCCATGGTGGATGATGGCACATATGGCGCTATTCGTCAGCGGTATCTGGCGTCAGACCTTTTGGAAAAAATGTATGGCCCTCTTCTGGAAGTCCCGAAAAATTAACCGGCAAGTAACGCGGCCAACTCCTCCGCTGTATCGTGGATCGGGCTCGCGGATTGTTCCACCCTTGCCATGATCAGGGCTCCTTCAAAGGCAGAAAGAACAAGCGTGGCGGTGGCACGCGCTCTGCCTCCATGCCAGCCATGGCTCATAAGCATATCCTGAATGGTGCGCTGCCAATGCTGGAATGAGGTGCGCGCAACGGGTGTAATAATGTCTGATCCGGGCACGGTTTCGAGGACGGTGGTTGCCACAGGGCAGCCGTCTGTAAAATCCGATTTTTCCATCCAACCTGCAAGAAGTGTCGCATAGGCCCGTACGAAATCAGCGGGGCTTTCTGTATTGGCCGCAAGATCGCGGAACGTGCGGCTGGCAACCTTTGATGCCGCTTCCAGGGCCGCCGCGCCAATGGCTTCCTTGCCTTCGGGGAAATAGTGGTAAAGCGATCCTCGGGGCGCGCCGGATCGTTTCAGGATTTCTGCGGTGCCTGTGGCCGCATATCCCTGTTTTCTGAACAGAACGGCGGCCGCCTGAACCAGTGCCTGCTGGTGTTTGGGCCGGTTCTGCGGTGCTTTACTTCTCTTTGAAGCGCCTTTTTTTTCTGTTTTCTTTTCCATGGCTTACGATGAAATTTTCCGGACTGGCTTGACTTTCAAATAAAGTTATACAGATCAGTCTATATAATCAATAATTATCGAGGACGGACAATGGAACAAAATGCACAATTGGCCGCAGCGGCGGCCGCCAATCCCGCCGCAGGGCAGCGAGTAGCCAACACGGCCTTGATCCGTGAGGTGGTGAAGGCCTCGCCCTTCACGCTATGGACCGGGTGTGAGGTGATCACCTGCGAAAATGGGGTGGCAGAACTGAAGATGCCCTACCGTAAGGAACTTACCCAGCATCACGGGTTTATTCATGGCGGTGTGATTGGTTTTCTGTCTGACAATGTCTCCGCCTGGGCGGCAGCCAGTGTGGTTGGGGATGTGGTGACGGCTGACTATAGTGTGAAATTGTTGTCGCCCGGTGTGGGCGAAGCATTTATTGCGCGCGCCGAGGTGATAAAGGCCAACAAACGGCTGGTGGCTGTGGAAAGCCGGGTCTATGCGCTCAAGGGTGACGAAAAGAAATTGATCGCAACAGGCACCGCAACGGTTTTGCCGGTATAGAGAATAGGCACCTCGCTGTGCCCCAGATGTAAACAAGGGTTTGGGCGAAATTTTCCATCCTTGCCATTTCTCTTGGACACTTTTCTTCAATCAATCTACCCCCCCCCTCTGTTGGCGCTTAATGGGCCGACATCCATGAGCATTATTTTTCGCCGTAACCAAGATATGAAAAAAGTGCAACGCCCCCTTGTAATAGTGTATGCAAATGCATACATATAAACTGTAAGTTTTGAAGCTCGCTTTCAGGGTGTGCCGAGTTTGTGCCTGAAAGCGAAGATTGGGGGAGGCCTTCATGGTCGCAAAGTCGGTACCTTTAAGCGTTCGCTTGTCCCGGGAGGATGCCGAATATATCGCAGGCCTGAAGGCCGGAGATGCCGTCACCATGAGCGAGAAGGTGCGCTACCTTGTAAAGGAGGCGCGGCTGAAAGCTGAACGTGGTGAAACATTTGAGGGGGTTGTTGAGCAAACTGAAGATACGCTTGCCCCTCTTAAGCAGGCGCTCGACAGGATCGAGCAGGATGAAGGCGTGAGGTCTGCCCTATTGAGGGCGCTGATCGTGGCCCTGCCGAGGATAATGGCAGAATTGGAGGCCGCAGATGTGGACGGGGATCCACCGGTCCTTGAAAGCCTGACGTCATTGGAAGCGGGTGCCGCCCGCCGAGTGAAAGATCTTCTGGATCAACTGGCGCGTCTGAGCGTAACACAAGAAGCGCCAACTCTTGATCCCAGTATCATGCGTAACGCCATCGCCGAGCCCCTTGTGGAGCTTGTCGATATTATCAAAGCAAACCCGAACCGTGGGGAGTAAGGGATATGACCAATATTGCATCACGTGTTAGCCGCCTGATTTCAGGCAGTGTGAATGCCGCCATAGACGCCGTTGAAAATATGTCGCCGGATATGGTGATGGAACAGGCGATCCGCGAGGTGGAAGGCGCAATCGCTGAAGTGCGGGCCGAGCTTGGTAGAGCAACAGCAGAACGCCACCTGGCATCCAAGAAGCTTGCAGACAATTCGGGTAAACACGAGGAATTGGGCTCACAGATTGAGGTGGCCGTTGCAGAAGGCCGGGATGATTTGGCCGGTGCGGCTATCTCCCGCCAGATGGACCTTGAAGCCCAGGTGCCTGTGCTTGAACAAACAGTAGCAGATGCGTCTGAGCGTGAGAAAGAGCTGGAAGGCTATATCGACGCCCTTAAAGGCAAGCGCGCCGAAATGCAGGAAGAGTTGAAAGCTTTCAAGGCCCGCCGCGCTGAAATGCCTGAAAATACGGTCATCGATGCGAGTGGCAATCCTTCAGCCAGCCATGAGATCAACAAGGCTGTGGATCGCGCGTCTGCAGCGTTTGACAGGGCATCTGGCCATGCCGCAGATATGCTGGGCAGCAGTACACAGGACGCCGCAGCAATGGCAGAGTTGAAGGACCTGGCCCGCAAGTCAGAAGTAGAAAAACGGCTGGCTGCCATGAAGGCCAAAAACGCCTAGGCCAGAAAAGTTTAAGCGCGAAGATGGGGGTCGCGCTTTGCTCCGCCGGGCTTTAACCGGCCCGGTGGGGCACAATAAAAATAATCATCTATTCGTGGGGTTACAAAGATGATGGAATTCATGCTCGATAGTGCCAACCTGCCGTTCTCGGTTTCCCTGGCGATTATGCTGTTCATTGCTGCCGTTGAGGGAGTTGGCGCTTTGGTTGGTTTCGCACTGTCAGGCCTTCTGGACAATCTGATGCCGGAAATGGAGCTCGACGTAGACGGAGCTGATGTGGGCGACCACGGCGCTTTTGGCGAGTTTCTTACGTGGCTTCGCCTACGGGAAGTTCCTGTGATCGTAGTCTTGATTGCTTTCCTGACCAGCTTTTCCATCACCGGTTTTGCCATGCAGCAGATATTGGAGGCCACCTTTGGCTTCATGTTGCCGGCCCTGATTGCTGCCGCGATCACCCTGGTGGTCTGTCTGCCCGGTGTGCGGCTTTTCGCGGGTGTGCTCGCCAAAATCATGCCTCGTGATGAGACCGAAGCCGTGGGTAGCGATAGCTTCATTGGGCGCCCAGCCACAATCACACTTGGAACAGCAAGTGTCGGTAGTCCGGCCCAGGCACGGTTAAAAGATAAATACGGGCAAAGCCACTATGTGATGGTGGCGCCCGATAATGACGGCGAGAGTTTTGAGCAAGGAGCAGGTGTGCTGTTGGTACGCATGGCTGGTTCAACTTTCTACGCCATCAGAGACACCAAAACTGACATGTTGGACGCGTAAGGCCACAAGAAGGGGCAACAGCTGCCCAAAACACACAAGGCAACGCGCCAACAACCGATCCATAAGTGTAACGTCTCCTCCGATCTACGGGGGTTAATCAAGGAGGCAGTTCATGCCAGATAATTTGATCAATATTGGAATTTACGCAGGCATCGCCGTCGTCGGCATGCTTACCATCGGGCTAATTCTAGCCCGGCTTTATACGCGAGCGTCGAAGGAAATTTCGTTCGTGCGGACAGGCTTTGGCGGCCAGAAAGTTATTATGAACGGCGGCGCATTGGTGTTCCCGGTGCTGCATGAAGTGATCCCGGTGAACATGAATACGCTTCGCCTCCCTGTGCACCGCGCCAACGAACAAGCGCTGATTACCCGCGACCGTATGCGAGTGGATGTCGTGGCGGAATTTTACGTGCGTGCCCAGCCAACAGTTGAAGCCATTGCCAACGCTGCCCAAACCCTTGGCTCGCGCACCATGCAACCAGAGAAATTGAAAGACCTTGTGGAAGGCAAGTTTGTGGATGCGCTGCGGTCCGTTGCGGCTGAGATGTCCATGGAAGAGCTGCATGAAAAACGCGTGGAGTTTGTCCAGAAGGTGCAGCAGGCGGTGTCGGAAGACTTGTTGAAGAACGGACTTGAGCTTGAGACCGTGTCGCTGACCGGCCTTGACCAGACCGGCATGGAATATTTCAACCCCAACAACGCCTTTGACGCCGAGGGCCTGACGCGCCTCACGGAAGAGATCGAGCAACGGAAGAAAATCCGTAACGATATCGAGCAGGACACGGCCGTGCAGATCAAGAACAAGAACCTGCAGGCGGAAAAGGAAACGCTCGAGATCGCCAAGGAAGAAGAATACGCACGGCTGGCACAGCAGCGCGAGGTTGAGGTGCGCCGGGCGGCCCAGATGGCGGAAATTGCCAAGGAACAGGCCGACCGCCAGCGGGACGCCGACCAGGCCAAGATCGTGGCCGAGCGTGCGGTGGAAGAAGAGCGCATCGAGAAAGAGCGCGTGGTCCAGGAAAAGGACATCGCCAAAAACCGTGCTGTGGAAACCCAGGATATTGAACGCCGCAAGGCGGTTGAACTGGCCGAGCAAGAGCGCGATATCGCCATCAGCCAGAAATCCAAGGAGCAGTCTGAAGCTGCCGCAGAAGCTGACAAGGCCCGCGCCATCGCGGTGAAGGCGGAAGAGCAGGTGACCACGTCCCGTGAAACCGAAGTGGCAGACCGTCAGAAACAGATTGAACTGATCGAAGCGGCCAAGGAAGCTGAACGCGAAGCGCTTGCGATCAAGATCGCCGCGGAGGCCGAGAAGCAGGCTGCGGCGGATACTGCAGAAGCCGTGCGGGAAAAAGCCCGCGGTGAAGCTGACAAGGCGCGCATCACAGCCGAAGCGGAAGCAGAAGCCGAGAAGTTGCGCGCAGCAGCAGCCGAGATCACCTTTGCCGTTGAGGCCACTGGCCACAAAGCGCTCAATGAAGCGGCCAACCTGCTTTCAAGTCAGCAGATCGACATGAAAGTGAAGCTTGAACTGATCGGCAACCTTGAGAAGATCATCCGCGAAAGCGCCAAGCCGATGGAAGCCATTGATGACATCAAGATCATCCAGCTTGATGGCTTGAACGGTATGGGCGCCACCACGGTAAACGGCGAAAACGTTGCCGCAGGCGGTGGTGACGGCAACCTGGCTGACCGGGTGGTGTCATCGGCTCTAAAATACCGGGCGCAGGCACCTCTGATCGATAGCCTGATGGCCGAAGTGGGCCTTGCGGGCGGTGACCTCAACGGCCTGACATCAAGCTTCAAGCCCAATGGTGCCGCCGCACCCGCGCCCGTGCCCGAGGCCCCAAAGCCGGTTGAAGCGGCTGAATAAACCTTGCGTTGAGACCAACCCGGTGTGGCCCCGGCCGCACCGGCAATAGCCTCGCTAAAGCAGGAGAAAAAGTATGATTTCGACAGTGATTTTTGCCGTATTTGCCGTTCTGGCATTCACAGGTTTTGTTGTGGCCTTCAACCTTAAAAATAGTGCCGGATGGCTTTTATTGATTGTTGGCATGGTTGGCTGCCTCGGCGCGCCGATTTCCCATCCTTATATCAATGTCTGGCAGCAGGGGCTGCAAGGGCAGGCTGAATTGGCGCGGGCGGAACAGAACCGCCAGATTGTCGTGAATGAGGCAAAAGCCAAGCTGGAGGCCGCAAAATACTGGGCGCAGGCCGAGGTTGAACGTGCGAAAGGTGTGGCAGAAGCCAACAAGATCATCGCCAATGGCCTTGGTGGCCCCGAAGGATACCTTCGGTATCTCTATATCGAGGGGCTCAAGGAGGCCGAAGCAAGTGGCAACAAAATCATCTATATCCCGACTGAGGCGGGCCTTCCTATTCTGGAAGCGGGCAGAGAGTAGGCCTGATCTAACAAACGGTCTGGTGCAGCCGTGATTGCACCAGCCTTTGAGGTGTGGAAATTATGCTGATTATAGATGCATTTGTTGAGTTGTTTTCTTTGGTTTTCCCCAAATGGTTTGAGGAAGACGAAGATGTCAAAAACCATCAGCGTCGCAAGAAAGGCGCGCCGGTACCCAAGGTGGATAAGTAGAAAGCGTCGCATGCTGGGGATTATCGAAGTTTTTTTTGAATGGATGTTAGACTGGAAGCCGAAAAGCGCTTTTGCCAAGGCACTTAGGTGGGGTCTGTGGACAATCCTTGTTGGACTGCTATTCGCCGTAGCTGCAGTTTCGATCATGGGGTAGGCCCGGCATGACTAAAACACTGTTTGATTTTAGGATGGATAGACTGATGATGGGGCGCAGGTTGGCAAGGCGTACCGGTTTTGGGGGATGAAATGATCGCACGTAAATTGATGAACCTGGTGGTCAGCCTTGTGTTTCTGGGTGTCTTCCTGTCGATGGGCTTGAAGATTGATCCTAAAACCCTGATCCCACCCGAGATGAAAGAGCTTCTTATGGGCTTTGTAGTTGTCGGGTTTCTGTTCGTCGCCTTCCGTATCGCAGCCTATATCAGTGCCACAGACGATGAGCGGGCAGCTATGCGCAAAAATGTTTTCCGTTTTTTGCTGGCAGGGCCGGTTGAGGGAAGCCAGGCGCCATCGGGCATGAACCCAGCATTGGAAGTTCGGGAAAGCCGTGTTGTGATGATATTGGATGCTTTGGGGGGCATTATTCCGCTCATACTCATTGGCCTTGTCCAGAGCCAGTTTGAGATATTTGATATCGCCCGTCATTTCCTTTGGTTTATTGCTGCATTAATTGTTTTTTCGAGCGTGTCCACGCTGTTGCAAGCGGTGGTGGCAGACGACCTTGTAAGCATCACCCATGAGGGTTTGATGCTCCCGCAGAAATATACCAGGCGGGTACCTTGGAAAGATATTCGCAACGTGGTGCTGCGCCACGGCAAACACGGTCATTTTCTCTATGTGCGATTTGATAATCCGGGCGGCCCGAGCATGTGGCGCGGTGTGTTCGGCAGGATCAAAGCCTATTTCGCAAAGAACCTGGGCGAAGGGGTGATCAAGGTTTCACTCGAACACGCGAACCAGGAACCGGGAAATGTGCGCGGCGCAATAGACTTTTATCTCGCAGCACATGGCAAGTCGGTTGAACTGCCAGGCATGGTGTTTGAACCAAAGCCAACGATGAGAGAGTTTATGAAGGACACGCCGGCAGACCTTTGACGGCTATGTGACATGATGGGGGTTAATATGATTTTTGTTGCTGGAATTTTGCTGGTTTTGGGCGTGAAAGCCCTTTTGAGTCTGTAAGAAGGGGAGAATAACTATGACAGCGTTATATATCGTTTTGGGTGTAGTGGGGGTGATTGCCCTCTATTTGATAGCCACCTATAACAAGCTTGTTGGTCTTCGGGTCCGAAAGAATGAAGCCTGGTCCGATATCAGTGTACAAATGAAGCGCCGGTATGACCTGATCCCCAATCTGGTGGAAACCGTGAAGGGCTATGCTTCCCACGAAAAAGAAACTCTGGAAAATGTAATCAGGGCACGTTCGGCCGCGGTGTCAAATGAAGGCAGCCCCGCCGATCAGGCGCAATCAGAGAACCTTCTCACAGGCGCGCTTCGACAGCTTCTGGCGGTATCCGAGGCCTACCCCGAGCTGAAGGCAGATGCCAATTTCTCCAAGCTGTCTGATCGGTTGCACGAGATCGAGGACCATATCCAGAAAGCCCGGCGCTTCTATAATGGCAATGTGCGGGAAATGAATGTGGCGGTGCAGGAGTTTCCGTCCAACGTGGTGGCTGGTATGTTTGGTTTCGACCGTGCAGACTTCTTCGAACTGGATGGCGCCGAAGCAGAAGCTGTGAAGCAGGCTCCAAAGGTGCAATTCTAGGGCTCCGATTGGATGGCTTCGATAAGAGACAGAGCAACGGCGGGGAATGCAATGGCCCCTGAAACGTTCGCGGATTATGATCCGCCACGCGCCATGTCGCCTGCGCTCGCGCGCAGTATCTATATTGGTGGGTATGACACCCGAACTTTCGCAGTTGCCATCCTGTCATTGGCGCGGGACGGGTTTATAGAAATGCGTACAGAAGATAACGGTGAGATCATAGTAAGCCGCCGCGAAAGCGTATGGCCGCCAAGAAGCAAAGCGGCGAACTGGTTGTTTGAAGCGCTTGTAGGGCGCAGCGATTTTTCCATCGGGCGTGTCAATTATCTGCGCCTGAAAGAAATTCGCCGGGGCCACGCTGAGCGCCTAAGGGGTGAAAGTACGCATGAGGCCGGCACTGGCGGTGTTTTCATCATGGCGGGGTTTGGATTGGCCGTTCTCATGTCGGTCATGGTTGCGGCCATTATCTCTCGTGCACCCATGGGGGTTCCGGTGTTGGACGTCCTGGCACCCTATTGGCCGTTTCCTGTCGCGGCTGTAGGTGGGTTGTGGTTATGGCGCCGCAACATGTTGCGCAAACAAGCAGCGGTTTGCCCGGACCGTGTGGAACTTGACCGCTATCGGCGCTTTATCGAAGTTGCAATGGCAGACAGGCTGAACCCCCGCTTCGTGGCTGACGGAACCTATAAGTTCGATGATGCGGATACAGTGTATGCGGCGGCGTTCGGGCTTGAAAATGCCTGGGCAGATCCCTTGGTTCACAGGCTGGAAAGCTTGCTCACTGGCCCGCTGAAAGGCACGGATCTGGACACCGCAGTTGAAACAGGAAAATTGACCGAGAAACGCGGGTTTGCGCCAAGAAAGCAGTCAAGCCTTTGGGGCGGCGAAGACGATTTCTGGTTTTTTTGATGGGGGATATCACGATGAGATGGGTTGTAGGCCTTATAACCGTATTTTTGATGGCTTCTGTTGGGTATGCGGCGGAAGAGATCGAGCGCTATGACAGCGACATTACCGTAAGGGCAGACGGCGTGGTCGAAATAGTTGAAACCATCACCGTTCGCGCCGAGGGCCGCGATATCAGGCGAGGCATCTTTCGCGATTTTCCCACTGACTATAAGGACAGTCGTGGGAATGCCATCAGTATGGGGTTTGAGGTTGTTTCGGTAAAGCGGGATGGCATAGCCGAGCCTTATAGCGTCAGGGCGTATCAGAATGGCAAGCGGGTGCGCATTGGCAGTGCCGATCATCTCCTCAATCGCGGTAGCCATACCTATGAAATTGCCTATGAAACCACGTGGCAAATCACCCATCTCACTGAAACGGATGAATTGTATTTCAATGCCATTGGCCATGGTTGGCAGTTCCCGATCCTGGCGGGAAGCGCGCGCGTGCGGGTGCCGGATGGTGCAAACATAGGACGGACCAAAGCAACAGCAGGCCGTTCGGGCGTTGTGAACGGCGATATTACACCTGAGCGTCTGACTGCGAACGAGCTGGTCTTCGAGTTGCCGCGACGCCTGAGCCGGAATGAGGGGTTAACCATATTGGTGGAATGGCCGACTGGATTTGTGGCAAGGCCATCTGGTGCGGATAAAGCGGAACGTTTCCTTTCTGACAATGGGTGGATCGGTGTAGGCGGCGTAGCGCTTGGTATCCTGTTTCTCTTCCTGTTCGGGATGTGGAAGCAGGTAGGTAAAGACCCAAAGGCAGGCGCTATCATTGCCCGCTACAACGCACCTGACGGGCCATATGGTGAAATGTCCCCCGCCTTGTGCCGGTTCATTATGAAGAAGAAGTCGGATGAAACAGCTTTCACCGCAGCGATCATCTCTATGGCTGCGAAAGGTTTCATCGAAATCAAGGAAACTGACGATGGAATTTTGCTTACCCGTGTAGCTACAGGTGTTTCTCTCTCGAAAGGGGAAGCGGCGATTGCTGCCCATCTTTTTTATAACGAGGGTGATAGTTTTCATATCCGAAAGAAATATGACCAGACCTTTGCAGGCGCTGTAAAAAAGTTCAGTTTCGCGGTGGGGCGCGGCGAGGGCAAATATTTCAAGCGTAATCTCACCCCTATTGGCGCCGGGCTTGGTTTTTTCGTGGCGTGTATGGTGGTAACTGTGATTGCCAGCGCCAATCTTCTGTTTGGTCTTGTCGGGCTTTTAATTCTGGGAGGAGTTGCCTGGTGGGGATTGTCAGTGATTGCCAAATCAGGTGATGGTGAAGGCTTCGGGATTGTAGTTGCTGCGATCCTTCTGACTGCCTTTGGGGCCTTTGGTGGCGCGTTGTTGATAGACGGCGAGATATTCCTGGCGGCTGGAATGATCGGCTATTTTCTGGCTGGTTTTCTGTTATGCGGGATCTTCAGCCTGATCATGGGGCGACGAACACCATATGGTCGCCAGCTATTGGACGAAATTGAAGGGCTGAAGCTGTATATGTCAGTGGCTGAAAAGGACAGGCTCGATTTTCATAATCCTCCAGAACGCACGCCAGAGCATTTTGAAGCATTGCTACCGTATGCAATTGCCCTTGGCGTTGAAAACCGCTGGGGTGACCAGTTTGATGACATCCTCTCGAAGGCGGCCTCGGCCAGGGGGGCGGAACACTATAGCCCAAGTTGGTATCACGGTCGGCGTGGCGGCTTTTCACGGAGTGGG
>JABXIS010000058.1 GCA_013372975.1 Alphaproteobacteria bacterium | reverse complement strand
TCTACCGTTACTTCTTTTCCATCAATGGTTAGCGTGGGCATCTAACTCTCCTTGCCATGCGCTCTATTCAGCCGCTTTGGCATGATATGCATCGATACGAGCTTCCACTTCATGACGGAAGTGGCGCATCAAACCCTGGATAGGCCAAGCCGCTGCATCGCCAAGCGCGCAGATGGTGTGGCCTTCAATCTGTTTTGTGACATCGAGAAGCGTATCGATCTCGGACTTGTCAGCCCGCCCTTCAACCAAACGCTCCATAACACGCCACATCCAGCCGGTTCCTTCACGGCACGGCGTACACTGACCGCAGCTTTCGTGTTTGTAGAACTCGGAAAGGCGCGCAATCGCTTTCACGATGTCAGTGGACTTGTCCATCACGATAATGGCAGCGGTACCGAGGCCCGATTGCACTTCGCGCAGGCTATCAAAGTCCATCAGCACAGTGTCACAAATCTCTTTTGGCAGAACCGGCACAGAAGAACCGCCCGGAATAACGGCCAGAAGATTGTCCCAACCGCCGCGCACACCGCCGGCATGCTTCTCTATCAGTTCTTTCAGCGGAATACCCATCTCTTCTTCCACGTTACATGGGTTGTTCACATGGCCGGAGATGGAGAATACCTTGGTGCCCGTGTTGTTCGGACGACCAAGTCCTGCAAACCAGGCGCCGCCGCGGCGAAGGATGGTTGGAGCAACCGCAATCGATTCCACATTGTTAACCGTGGTCGGGCAGCCCCATACACCAACGTTCGCAGGGAAAGGAGGCTTCAAGCGTGGCTGGCCCTTCTTGCCTTCAAGGCTTTCGATCAGCGCTGTTTCCTCGCCGCAGATGTATGCACCCGCACCGCGATGAACAAAAACATCGAAAGCATAACCGGTGCCGCAGGCATCTTTGCCGAGAAAACCCTTCGCGCGGGCTTCGTCGATCGCTTTTTCAAGTGCTTCAGCCTCGCGGAAAAACTCACCCCGAATGTAGATATAAGCGGCAACTGCGTTCATCGCGAAACCGGCAATCAAACAACCTTCGATCAGCTTGTGCGGATCGTGGCGCATGATATCGCGGTCTTTACAAGTGCCTGGTTCACCTTCGTCTGCATTAACCACGAGGTAAGACGGGCGACCATCAGTTTCTTTTGGCATGAAGGACCATTTGAGGCCCGTCGGGAAGCCCGCACCACCACGACCTCGCAGGCCTGACTCTTTCATCTCGCCGATGATCCAGTCTTTGCCCTTTGCGATCAGGTCTTTGGTACCGTCCCAATCGCCACGCTTCATCGCAGCGTCAATACCGGCGCTTTCAAAACCATAAAGGTTGGTGAAGATGCGATCCTTATCTGCAAGCATTATGCATCCTCCCCTTTATCGCCCTTAAGCGTGGTTGGGCCGCCGAAAGGTGCACTTGTCTGACGGTCGATCTGCGGGCCAGGCTTCACAGCCTCACCTTTCGCAAGCTTGTCGAGAAGCTCGGTGATCGCTTCAGGCGACAGGTCTTCATAATAATCGTCGTCAATGGCAACCACAGGCGCATTCACACACGCACCGGCACATTCAACTTCAGAAAGCGTGAACAGGCCATCTTCCGTGGTTTGGCCCTTTTCGATACCCAGCTTGGATTTACAAGCCTTCATAATATCGTCGGAACCACGCAGCCAGCATGGCGTAGTGCCACATACCTGCACGTGATGCTTACCGATCGGTTTGTGATTATACATGGTATAGAAAGTCGCCACTTCCTGAACCCGGATAGCCGGCATGTCCAGATAGTCAGCGATATATTCCATGATCTCCTGCGTCACATGGCCACCATTCTGGCGCTGGGCCAGATCAAGAAGTGGCATCACAGCACTTTGCTGGCGCCCTTCCGGGTATTTTGCGATGTGCGCTTGTGCGGCCTTCTCGTTTGCCGAAGTCCACACGAACTTTTCTGGTGCCGTACTCATCGGTCAACCTCACCAAATACAATGTCCATAGCCCCAAGAACTGCCGGAGCGTCAGCAAGCATGTGACCTTTAAGCAGGTAATCCATGCCTTGAAGGTGCGCGAACCCGGGTGCCCGGATCTTACAGCGGTATGGACGGTTCGAGCCGTCAGATACCAGATACACACCAAATTCACCCTTCGGCGCCTCAACGGCGGCATACACCTCACCCTCAGGCACTTTGAAGCCTTCTGTGTAAAGTTTGAAATGGTGAATAAGCGCTTCCATCGACCGCTTCATTTCGGCGCGGCGTGGTGGCGCAAATTTCGTGTTAAGCGACATCACCGGCCCTTCCGGCATGTCGTTCAAGCACTGGCGAATGATCTTCAAGGACTCGCGAATCTCTGCGATTCGAAGCATGAAACGATCATAGCAGTCGCCTGCGTTACCAATCGCCACTTTGAAGTCCATTTTGTCATAAACTTCATAAGGCTCGGCTTTCCGGAGATCCCATGCAACGCCGGTAGAACGCAGCATCGGGCCGGTAAAGCCCCATGCAAGCGCTTCGTCAGCATCAAACACACCGATATCAACATTCCGCTGTTTGAAGATACGGTTGTCGATCAGAAGGGCTTCCATATCCTCAAGCGTGCTTGGGAAGGTTTCTGTCCATTTCATGATCCGGTCAGCCAAACCGGCTGGCAGATCCTGATGCACACCACCTGGACGGAAGTAAGCCGCGTGAAGGCGTGCGCCACAAACCGCTTCATAGAATTCCATCAGAAGTTCGCGCTCTTCAAAGCCCCATAGGATAGGGGTCAGAGCGCCAACGTCCATTGCATGGGTTGTCAAGTTCAGGAGGTGGTTCAGGATACGGCCGATTTCTGAAAACAGAACACGGATATATTGGCCACGCTCTGGCACTTCAATATTTGCAAGTTTCTCGATGGCCATCACGAACGCATGTTCCTGGTTCATCGGCGCCACATAATCGAGACGGTCGAAATAGGGCATCGCCTGCAGATACTGCTTATTCTCGATCAGCTTTTCTGTACCGCGGTGCAAAAGACCGATGTGCGGGTCTACCCGCTCAACGATCTCACCGTCCAGCTCCATCACCATCCGCAGAACGCCGTGCGCCGCAGGGTGCTGTGGGCCAAAGTTCAGGCAATAGTTTTTGATATCAACTTCAGCCATTATTTCGCCCCTTCTTTACCATCAGCGGCATCATCGGCCTTTTCGTCACCCGGCAGTACATATTGCGCACTTTCCCATGGGCTCATGAAATCGAAATTCCGGAATTCCTGTTTGAGGCTTACGGGCTCGTATACGATCCGCTTCTCTTCTTCGGAATAGCGGCATTCTACAAAGCCCGTTAGCGGGAAGTCTTTGCGAAGTGGATGCCCCTGGAAACCGTAATCTGTCAACATACGGCGCAAATCGGGATGATCGGCGAAGAAAATACCATACATATCCCATGCTTCGCGCTCAAACCAACCCGCGGCCGGGAAGACTTCAATCGCGGACGGCACCGGTGTATCGGCATCTGTCTCTACCTTGACCCGAATGCGCTGGTTAAGCTGCACACTCAGCATATGGTACACAACGTCGAACCGTCGCGCGCGCTCAGGATAGTCTGCGCCACACAGGTCAATCAGTTGCTTGAACATACATTCCTGATCATCACGCAGGAACGTAAGCACTTTTTGTACATGCTCAGCCCGCGCCACTACAGTCAGTTCGCCAAATGCGACCGCTGTAGAGATCACTTCATTTTCCAAACTGGAGGCGATGTGCTCGCCCAGTGCTTTCAATGCCTTATCAGTCATGCGCTAACGCGCTCCTTTTTGATGTGCGGCCAAGGTGCCGCAGGCACACATAGAAGCGCCCTACCCCTGACGGTATGGCGCCTCTTACTCGATCTAGCGGTTAATTGTCCCTGTGCGGCGAATCTTACGCTGCAACTGCAACACGCCATAAAGAAGCGCTTCTGCTGTAGGAGGACATCCAGGGATATAGATATCGACCGGCACAATGCGGTCACAACCCCGAACAACCGAATAGGAATAGTGATAATATCCGCCGCCGTTTGCGCATGATCCCATGGAGATCACATAACGCGGCTCTGACATCTGGTCGTAAACCTTGCGCATCGCTGGCGCCATTTTGTTGGTCAGCGTACCGGCAACGATCATCACGTCAGACTGACGCGGGCTGCCACGCGGCGCAAAACCAAAGCGCTCAACGTCATAGCGCGGCATGCTCGTATGCATCATCTCAACTGCACAGCAAGCCAGACCAAACGTCATCCACCACAAGGAACCTGTCCGGGCCCAGGTGATAAGATCTTCCAGATTGGTTACAACAAAGCCCTTCTCCGTCAGCTCTTCATTGATTCCCTCAAGAAGATCGCCCTCGCCTGCCGGCGGGATTGGAGACAGGGTATTGTAGCCGCCAGGATTCTTGGTTGGTACTACTCCCATTCCAGCGCTCCTTTGTTCCACTCGTAAACGAAACCAACGGTCAATACGCCAAGGAAGATCATCATCGACCAGAAGCCATAAACGCCTATTTCACCAAGGGACACTGCCCATGGGAAAAGGAAGGCAACTTCCAGATCAAAAATGATAAACAGAATGGCTACCAGATAGAAGCGAACATCAAATTGATGACGGCTGTCTTCAAAGGCTTCGAAGCCACACTCATATGCGGAGAGTTTCTCGCTATCCGGGCGCTGCTTCGCCAGAAGCATCGCGGCGCCAACAAAAACAAGCGAGAATGCGATAGCGATCCCGAGGAAGATCAGGATCGGAAAATATTGTGTCAGCAACGACTCCATGGGAGTCCCTTTTTGATTATTGGCCCTAATTACTGCGCCCTTTTAATCACCGATTTTCAATCCGTAAAGGATGAATTTCGCCAAGGCGCGTGCGGGCCAGAGTATAGCCATGCATTTGGTTAATGAAAAGCTTAAGAACTGCGGTTTTTGCCTGAAATTCCAATATTTTCCGCAGAAAAACAAAAAACGCGCCCGGCTATGCCGGAACGCGTTTTATATTTCCCAACTAGGGGAAGCAAGTGGCGCGAGTGACGGGGCTCGAACCCGCGACCTTCGGCGTGACAGGCCGACACTCTAACCAACTGAGCTACACCCGCGCGTCTCTTGCGTGAGGGGTGTTTAGGCTTTTTCGTCCCC
>JABXIS010000046.1 GCA_013372975.1 Alphaproteobacteria bacterium | reverse complement strand
GCGTTCATGCCTTGGAACGGTTACAACTTCGAGGATTCCATCCTGATTTCCGAGCGGATTGTGAAGGAAGATGTCTTCACGTCGATCCACATCGAGGAATTCGAAGTGATGGCGCGTGACACCAAGCTTGGCCCAGAGGAAATCACCCGTGATATTCCAAACGTGGGTGAAGAAGGTCTGAAGAACCTGGATGAGGCTGGTATCGTTTATATCGGTGCCGAAGTTCACCCGGGCGACATCCTCGTTGGTAAGATCACACCAAAAGGCGAAAGCCCGATGACGCCGGAAGAAAAACTTCTGCGCGCTATCTTTGGTGAGAAAGCTTCTGATGTTCGTGACACCTCCATGCGCTTGCCTCCTGGTGTGGCCGGTACGGTTGTGGAAGTACGCGTGTTCAACCGCCACGGTGTGGACAAGGACGAGCGTGCGCTGACAATCGAGCGTGAAGAAATCGAACGCCTGACAAAAGACCGCGAAGACGAGCGCGCAATCCTTGAGCGCAACATCTACGGTCGTCTGTCTCCGCTTCTCGTTGGTAAAACGGTTACTGCCGGCACCAAAGAGATGAAAAAAGGCACAGTTGTCACCGACGAGGGTCTGGCTGAAATCAAACGCATCCAGTGGTGGGATATCGCCGTGGATGACGATGCTGCGATGGCTGACATCGAAGCACTGCGCAAGCAGTTTGACGAAAGCAAAGGCCAGCTTCAGCGTCGTTTCGATGAGAAGATCGAGAAGCTTCAGCGTGGTGATGAACTGCCACCTGGCGTTCTGAAGATGGTTAAGGTCTTTGTTGCTGTGAAGCGTAAGCTTCAGCCTGGTGACAAGATGGCCGGTCGTCACGGTAACAAGGGTGTTATCTCCCGCATTCTGCCGCAGGAAGATATGCCACACCTTGAAGACGGTACGCCAGTTGACGTGGTGCTGAACCCATTGGGTGTACCATCACGGATGAACGTAGGTCAGATCCTCGAGACCCACCTTGGTTGGGCATCCCGTGGTCTTGGTCGCCAGATCGATGGCATGCTTGAAGCATATCGTCATGGTTCTGGCACAGCCGATGATTTCCGGGCGAAGTTCAAGGACGTATATGGCGATGAGCAATATGCGACTGACGTAGCCGAGCTGAACGACAACCAGATCATCGAACTGGCTGGCAACCTGACAAACGGTGTCCCAATGGGTACGCCGGTATTCGACGGTGCCGTTGAAGCCAACATCGTTGAGATGCTTGAGAAAGCCGGTCTCGACAGTTCCGGTCAGGTTGACCTGTATGACGGCCGTACCGGTGAGAAGTTCGACCGTAAGGTGACAGTGGGCTACATCTACATGCTCAAGCTTCACCACCTCGTGGATGACAAGATCCACGCCCGTTCGATTGGCCCATACAGCCTTGTTACCCAGCAGCCGCTGGGCGGTAAGGCGCAGTTTGGTGGCCAGCGCTTCGGTGAGATGGAGGTGTGGGCATTGCAGGCATACGGTGCAGCATACACGCTTCAGGAAATGCTTACCGTCAAGTCGGACGACGTGGCAGGCCGTACCAAGGTCTACGAAGCCATCGTACGCGGCGACGATACATTCGAAGCAGGTATCCCTGAATCCTTCAACGTACTTGTGAAGGAAATCAGGTCCCTGGGTCTGAATGTCGAGCTGATTACCGGCTCCGACGAGTAACTTGCGCGAGGCCGGTGCGTAGTTTTGCACCGGCCGTGTCCGCCCAAGGGTGGACGGAATTTTGGAAGGCGAAGCGGGGCTCCTTGAGCGAATTGCCCCGAGAGCGAATTAAGAGAGACGCCGGACATGAACCAAGAAGTGATGAAATACTTCAACCCGAACCAAAAACCGGAGACGTTTGATCAGATCCAGATCTCGATCGCGTCGCCAGAGCGGATTCGTTCCTGGTCTTTTGGTGAAATTAAAAAGCCGGAAACCATCAACTATCGGACTTTCAAGCCCGAGAAAGATGGCCTTTTCTGTGCCCGTATCTTTGGTCCAGTGAAAGATTACGAGTGCTTGTGCGGCAAATATAAGCGCATGAAGTATCGTGGCATCATCTGTGAGAAATGTGGCGTTGAAGTCACTCTCTCTAAAGTACGCCGTGAGCGTATGGGCCACATCGACCTGGCTGCGCCTGTAGCGCACATCTGGTTCCTGAAATCATTGCCTAGCCGCATCGGCCTTGTGCTGGATATGACCCTGAAGGACCTCGAGCGCGTTCTGTATTTCGAATACTATGTAGTAATCGAGCCAGGCCTGACGCCGCTGAAGCAATTCCAGCTTCTGTCTGAAGACGATTTCTATCGTGCGCAGGACGAGTATGGCGAAGACAGCTTCACTGCCGGTATCGGCGCAGAAGCCATCCGCAAACTTCTTGAAAGCGTTGATCTTGAAGATGAACAAGAGAAGCTTCTGAAGGAATTGGCTGAGACCAAATCAGAGCTGAAGCCGAAGAAAATCGTAAAGCGCCTCAAAGTGATCGAGAGCTTTATCGAATCCGGCAACCGCCCTGAGTGGATGATCATGACCGTTGTGCCTGTGATCCCGCCAGAGTTGCGCCCGCTCGTACCGCTGGATGGTGGCCGTTTTGCTACCTCTGACCTCAACGACCTCTACCGTCGTGTGATCAACCGGAATAACCGTCTGAAGCGCCTTATAGAGCTGCGTGCACCAGACATCATCATCCGGAACGAGAAGCGGATGCTTCAGGAATCCGTTGATGCGCTCTTTGACAACGGTCGCCGTGGCCGCACCATCACTGGTGCGAACAAGCGTCCACTGAAGTCCCTGTCTGACATGCTCAAGGGTAAGCAGGGTCGTTTCCGTCAAAACCTTCTTGGTAAGCGTGTTGACTATTCCGGTCGTTCCGTGATCGTGGTTGGTCCAGAG
>JABXIS010000015.1 GCA_013372975.1 Alphaproteobacteria bacterium | reverse complement strand
TGATCCGCTTCTGGATTATCGCGTTGGTGCTGGCGCTCGCCGGCCTAGCAACGCTGAAGCTGAGGTAACAGGATTGATCAAGGCACCAGCATATAACGGCAAGACAGTAGGGGTTTTTGGGCTCGCACGTACGGGTGTTGCGGCTGTAGAGGCCCTTGATGCGTCTGGTGCTACCGTCTGGGGCTGGGATGACAGCATCGAACGGCGGGACCAGGTGGGCAGAAATGCCCGTGACCTTTACCGTGCCGATTTCTCCAAGTTGTCTGCGCTGATGCTAGCCCCTGGCGTACCTCTGACGCACCCCGAACCGCATGCGCTTGTGAAAAAGGCGCATGAGGCCGGCGTACCGCTGATTAGTGATTTTGATGTCTTTGAAGCCGCGCGTGAAAGCCTTCCCGCTCATAAAGTTGTTGCAATCACCGGCACCAATGGCAAATCCACCACGACAGCGCTGATCGGCCATATGGTGGAAAGTTGTGGGTTGCCTGTTGCTGTTGGCGGCAATATTGGGCGGGGTATCCTTTCGCTTGATCCACTTCAAGAGGGCGGAGTGTATGTTTTCGAGATGTCTTCCTTCCAGCTTGATTTGACCAGGGACCTGAAGGCGGATATTGCGATACTGCTTAATCTGTCACCCGATCACCTTGATCGGCACGGGGATATGGCTGGATACACGGCCGCGAAGAAGCGTCTGTTCAATATGCAGGCTGACGGAGCCATGACAATCATTGGCCTTGATGACAGTGGTTGCCGCGCCCTTCAAGCATCTCTCCATGTAGAAGCTGTTGGTATCGGCGGCATGCAAGCCGTGCCGGGTGGTGTTTATGCTGCTGACGGTTGGCTGATTGATGATCTCGACGGCGCTGCCGAGAAAATTGGAGAGCTGAGAGCACTTCCGACCCTGCGCGGTGAGCATAACTGGCAAAATGCAGCGGCGGCTTATGCCGCGGGCCGTGCGCTGGGGCTTGCGCCGAATGCGATCTGGGCCGCCTTCATGAGTTTCCCGGGGCTTGCTCACCGGCAGGAACTGGTGGCGGAAATCGGCGGCGTTAAATTCGTGAACGATAGCAAAGCAACCAATGTGGATGCCGCAACACGTGCGTTGGGGGCCTTCCGGAATATCCACTGGATTGTTGGCGGCCGGCCAAAAGACAAGTCATTCGCGGCCCTGCTTGCATATTCTGATCGGGTGCAGCGCGCTTACCTGATGGGCGAGGCTGCAGATGCCCTTTCCCATGATTTCAGCGGCGCGATCGAATATCTGGACGTGCGCGATATGGATCATGCCGTAAACGCGGCGGCAGCCGCCGCGGAACCGGGCGATGTGGTTCTCCTGTCGCCGGCCTGCACAGCTTTTGACCAGTTTCGTGACTTTGAAGCCCGCGGCGAGGCCTTTAAGGCCGCAGTGGCAAATTTGACAATTGGAGACACGCAGTGATCGCATTCTCCCGCACCGATAACTCCGTTCTGTCCCGCTGGTGGTGGACAGTGGACCGTTGGATGCTCGCGCTTATCCTGGCGCTGGCGGGTGTTGGTATCTGGCTGACGCTGACGGCAAGCCCGGCGGTCGCGGAACGACTAGGCCTTGATGCCATGCATTTCGTGAAGCGGCAATCTGTGTTCATGGTTTTGGGGCTGGGGACAGTTCTGACCGTTTCCATGATGTCAACCACGCTGGTTCGCCGCATGGCGGTACTCGGTTTGCCTGTGATGCTGCTTCTGATGGCGGCTACTCTGTTCATTGGGCCTGAAATCAAGGGTGCGACCCGGTGGCTTCAGATTGGCAGTTTCACCCTGCAGCCAAGTGAATTCATGAAGCCCTTTTTCATTGTTTCCACTGCTTGGATACTGTCATCTCACTTCACTGACGAGAAAATTCCAGCCAAACAGGCGGCGTTTGGCTTGTATCTTCTGGTGGTCAGCCTGCTTGTGCTGCAGCCGGACTTTGGCCAGACGATCCTTATCAGCACAGTCTGGTTTGCGCAGATGGCGCTTGCGGGACTACCAATGATGTGGATGGTTCTTGCAGCTGGAGTTGGGGTCCTTGGTCTTGGCCTTGGATACGCCCTGTTGCCACATGTAGCGAGCAGGATCGATCGCTTTATCCATCCTGAAAGCGGTGATACCTATCAGGCCGACAAGGCCATGGAAGCCTTTGAAGCGGGCGGCATGCTGGGTAAAGGGCCGGGTGAGGGCGCAGTTAAGCTGAACCTGCCAGATGCACACACCGACTATATCTTCGCTGTTGTGGGCGAGGAATTTGGCGCCATTGCATGCGTCCTCCTCCTGATTCTGTTTGCGGGTTTGGTGGTGCGTGGACTAGCGCATTTGCTGGATGAAGAAAATCCGTTCCGTCTGCTTGCTGCTGCTGGTTTGATTATGCAGTTCGGCCTGCAAACCCTGATCAATGTTGGAGTGAATTTGGCGCTTCTGCCATCCAAGGGTATGACTCTGCCGTTCATTTCTTACGGAGGTTCCTCAATGCTGGCCCTCGCCATTGGCATGGGCATGATGCTGGCCCTCACAAAACGAAATCGATTTATTCGCCCTGGGTCTGATCCTATGGGCTGGAAGGCGGCTGAGTAATGTTGATGCGCGCACCACATATCATTCTTGCCGCAGGCGGTACCGGCGGGCATATGATGCCCGCAGAAGCCGTGGCCGAAGTGCTGGTACGTGAAGGCTATCAGGTATCCCTGATCACAGATAAACGCGGTGACGCCATTGATAATGCGCTACAGGATATCGAACGGTTTGTGCTTAAGACCTCCAGTCATATGGGGGGAGGGCTTCTGGGCAAAGCAAAGTCGCTGCTGAGCATTGCCATGAGCACACTTAGCGTTCGGGGTTATTTCAAAAAACACCACCCCAGCGTTGTTGTTGGCTTTGGTGGCTATCCTTCTTTGCCTGCCGTGCTTGCAGCCCGCAGCATGGGTATTCCTTATGTGTTGCACGAACAAAACGCTGTGTTGGGGCGGGTGAACCGCTATATGGCGGAGGATGCACGTGTAGTTGCCCTTTCCATGCATCACACTACCAAAGTGCCGGTAGGTGCATTCACTGAAGTTACAGGTAACCCCGTACGTCAGTTGATTTCGAAGCTTTCCAACATCGCCTATGCCGTTCCGATCGGATTTGGTGATGTTCGATTGCTTGTACTGGGCGGAAGCCAGGGAGCACGAATCCTTTCGGATGTGGTGCCGGAAGCAATCAAGTTGCTACCGGAAGATCTTCGTCAGCGTATTGATTTGACGCAACAGGCCCGTGCAGAAGACTTGGATCGCGTGGTGGCTTCTTATGAAGGCATGGGTGTTCGCGCGGTGGTGAAACCGTATTTCCCTGATGTCGGGGCGTTATTATTGCGTACCCAGTTGGTGATTTGCCGGTCAGGCGCGTCCACTGTGGCGGAGCTGGCGGCGATGGGCCGTCCCGCTATCATGGTGCCCCTTGCGATTGCAGCAGATGATCATCAGCACGCCAATGCATCAGCGGTTGAAGAAGTGGGCGGCGGCTGGATCATGTCAGAGCGTGATTTTACCCCGGAGGCCCTCGCAGCAAAGCTTGAGCATTTGCTAACCGACATGGGGGATTTGCGCGATGCGTCCGAGGGTATGCGCATGATAGCAACTATTGATGCTGCCGAGCGTCTCGCTTCAATTGTAACGAGTATTAGTGAAGAAGAGGTCCCATCATGAGAAGCACGCCATTTGATATCGGTCTGGTTCATTTTGTGGGCATTGGCGGCATTGGTATGTCGGGTATCGCCGAGGTGATGCATAATCTGGGCTATAAAGTACAGGGGTCTGATCTTACAGAAAATGCCAATGTTCAGCGCCTTCAGAAGCTGGGTGTGCATGTGGAGATCGGCCAACGGGCTTCCAACGTAGATGGCGTGCAGGTTTTGGTGATTTCCTCTGCGATCAAGGCAGGAAATCCTGAACTTGAAGCGGCGAAAGAGCGTATGATTCCGATTGTGCGCCGCGCAGAAATGCTTGCAGAGCTGATGCGTCTGAAGTGGTGTGTATCTGTTGCGGGCACGCACGGTAAAACAACTACGACATCCATGGTTGCCGCTGTTCTTGAAACAGCGCAGGTTGATCCCACCGTTATAAACGGGGGTATCATCAACAGCTATGGTACCAACGCGCGCCTTGGTGAAGGCAGCTGGATGGTGGTGGAAGCCGACGAAAGCGACGGCACGTTCGTGAAACTGCCTGCAACAATCGCGGTTGTCACCAATATGGATGCAGAGCATCTGGATTTCTACGGCACGTTCGAGGCTGAAAAGGAAGCGTTCAAGACGTTCCTAGACCGGGTGCCTTTTTATGGTGCAGCCATTCTTTGCGTCGATCACCCGGAGGTGCAAGGCCTGATTAGCCACTTGGAAGGTCGCAAGTTTATCACCTATGGCATGTCGGCGCAGGCAGACGTTCGGGCAATAAATATCAGTTCCGCAAAAGGGGTGGCTTCCTTTGATGTGGCTGTCAGGGATCGGGCAACTGGCGATATCCATACAATGGAAGGCTTCAGCCTGCCGATGCCGGGCAACCACAATATCCAGAATGCGCTTGCAGCTATTGCTGTAGGCCTGGAAATGAAGGTGGATGAAAGCACGCTCAAAAAAGCATTTCTGAATTTTGGAGGTGTGAAAAGGCGCTTTACCAAAACAGGTGAAGTGGGCGGTGTGACGATCATTGACGATTATGGCCATCACCCCGTTGAGATTGGGGCGGTATTGAAAGCAGCGCGGGAAAGCTTTGATCGCAATGTGATCGCTGTGGTGCAGCCACACCGCTACACCAGGCTTAAAAGCCTGTTTGAAGAATTTTGTACCTGTTTCAACGATGCCGATACGGTTCTTGTTGCCCCTGTTTATGAAGCGGGCGAACAGCCGATCGAAGGTGCCGACCGGGACAGCCTCGCGGCGGGCCTGAAGGCGCATGGGCACAGACAGGTGGACGTTATCTATGGCGAAGCGGACCTCGCAGAGGCCGTGAAACGGCACGCCGAGGCAGGCGATGTAGTGGTTTGCCTCGGCGCCGGATCAATCAGCAAATGGGCGAACGACTTGCCATCCGCCCTTGAAGCGCTGGGAGAATGACCATGATGGCCCAAGAAAAACATCTGCCTTTCATCGACCGTCTGCCACATGTGCGTGGCCGCCTTGTGGAGAATGCGCCTCTGGCGCGGCTCAGTTGGTTCCGAACAGGCGGGCCGGCAGATGTGCTTTTTGAGCCAGCTGACGAAGCCGATTTGGTGAATTTTCTACGCCATGTGCCGGGTGACGTGCCGCTAACCGTTATCGGAGTGGGGTCCAACCTGCTTGTGCGTGATGGTGGCGTTGACGGCGTGGTAATCCGCCTTGGGCGCGCTTTTGCAGAAATCGAGGTGCGGGCCGATGTGGTACGTGCAGGCGCGGGCGCCATGGACGTACATGTGGCACGGGCGGCCCAGAAAGCGTGTCTGACCGGTCTTGAATTTATGGTTGGCGTGCCTGGCACCGTGGGCGGTGCCTTGCCCATGAACGCAGGTGCCTATGGCCTTGAAATCAAGGATGTGCTGTTGCATGCCCATGCTGTAGACCGGTATGGCCACCAACATGAGCTCCGCACTGCTGACTTTGAATATGGTTACAGACACGCAGGCAAGAAAGCCGTAGGCCTGATTTTTACCCGTGCCTCTTTTCAGGCCCGCACCGGAGACCCGAAAGCCATTTTGGCTGAGATGGAGCGCATCAGCGCAGAGCGGCAGGAAAGCCAGCCGATCGGCACCCGTACAGGCGGAAGCACCTTCAAAAACCCTGAAGGCCATAAGGCGTGGCAGCTTATTGATGAGGCAGGATGTCGCGGTTTGCGTATCGGTGATGCACAAGTTTCGGAAAAACACTGCAACTTCCTTCTAAATCACGGGACGGCAACCGCTTCCGAGATTGAAGAGCTTGGTGAGTCTGTTCGAGAGAAGGTGAAAGAGGCCACGGGTGTTGAATTGGAGTGGGAAATCCGGCGCATTGGGCGTAAGGCCGAGGGAGAGGCCGCATGATTGAAGCGATCAGGCAACATCGGAGCTGGATCTATGGGCTCATGTTCCTTGGGGCGGGTCTATCCTATGGGATTTGGTTGGCGCCTTTAGTGGAAAACTGGGTCGTGGAACGCTCTCGCGATGCCGGCTTTGTACTTAATGACCTACAAGTGGAAGGTGTTAATCGATCCAAACGGGCTGATGTTTTGGCTGCGCTCGATGTTGACGATGGTGTGCCGCTCCTGACAATGGACCTGGAGCTGATGCGCAAGCAGCTTGAAAGTTTGCCATGGGTGAAGGAAGCAAAAGTCACCCGTGTATTGCCTGGCGGGCTCCATGTATCCCTCACAGAACGTGAACCCTTCGCCCTTTGGCAGAAAGAGGGCAAGGTTCGCTTGATCGATGGTACAGGCACGGTGATTACCCAGCGCGGTCTTGCCGCCTATTCACATTTGATGATGGTTGTTGGTGAAGGTGCTGATCTGGAAATCACGGAGCTGCAAGGATTGCTTGCGAAAAACGAGGGCCTTTCAGGGCGGGTGAAGACGGCCGTTCGCGTTGGTGAACGTCGGTGGGATCTTATTTTTGACAATGGTATTCGGGTCAAGTTGCCGGAGGCGGCAGACCCGGTTTATGGCGCAGCCCGTGCGTGGCAAAAATTTGCGTCTCTTGAGGCCGAGTATCACTTGCTTGGACGTGAAGTCGATGTCATTGATATGCGGCTGGCCGACAGGATGATCCTGCGGGTGTCGCCGGAAGGGCGACGGCGCATGAACGGTACCGGTTGGGCAACATAGGTGGGTGTTTAGAGTAGATAGATTATGAAACCACTGAATGGCGCACAGGAAGGAATTATCGCAGCTCTCGATGTAGGGTCAGCGAAGATTGCCTGCCTGATTGCTGAAATTGATGCAGACGGTCACATGAAAGTTCGGGGCGTTGGCAACCGCGCCTGTGAAGGTGGTGTGGTGGCAGGTGCCATTGTGGATATGGAAGCCACCGAAAAAGCCATTCGGGCGTCAGTTGACCAGGCCGAGAAAATGGCGGGTACCACGATCAGCGATGTGTATCTGTCTTTTTCTGGCGGTAACCCTCAAAGTACAGTCATTGAAGTTGAGGTTGATGTGGATGGCCATGCTGTTGCACAGGCCGACATCGACAAGGCGATCGAGCGAGCTCGGGAACAGATTGACGTGGAAGAGGATGAAATCCTCCATGCTTTTCCCGCTGCTTTCGCCGTTGATGGCAACTATTGTGTGAAGGTTCCTACGGGCATGTATGGCAAGCGCCTGAGCGTGGCGCTGCATGTAATCACAGCATCATCAGGGCCTCTGCAGAACCTGCAAGCCTGTGTGCGTCGTGCGCACCTGAACATTGCCGGCGTTGTGTTGACCCCGTTTGCTGCAGGCCTGTCCACCTTGGTTGAAGATGAGGCCAAAATGGGCGCAGCGGCGATCGATATCGGAGCAGGCACCACCTGCATTTCCATTTTTGCGCAAGGGGCGCTTGTGCATGCCGAGGTGCTGCCAATTGGTGGCGCGCAGATCACAGATCAGGTGGCGCGTACGCTACTGACACCTTTCGAACATGCCGAACGGCTTAAAACCTTCAACGGCGCCGCAGTGGTCGACCCGGCCGATGAAAGGCTGGAGATTGAAGTGCCGCAGGTGGGCGAAGGTGGTGATGATGCTATCGCACGCCAGCCAAGAAGTGCCCTCACTGGTGTGATCCAGAAGGAGCTTGAGCTTCTGTTTGCCACCATTGGCAAGCGGCTAGAGGCCTCGGGCTTTTCGGGCGTGGCTGGGCGCCGTGTGGTGCTTACCGGTGGTGTCGCCCAAACAGAAGGCGTTCGGGATTTGGCAACCAAGGTTTTGGGGCGTCAGGTGCGTATTGGCCGCCCCGAGATGATTGATGGGCTACCGCAGGCGGCGCAGGCCCCAACTTTTGCAGCACCTGTTGGGTTGCTGCTGTATGGCGCGCGCCGTCCGGTTACGGAAGCCATCAAAAAAACAAAAGAAAAAACAGGTGTACCAACGAAAGGAGCACTAGGCCGCTTCACACGTTGGATAAGGGACAATTTTTAACGGGCAGAACGGCCTGCACGCTGGCTATTCCAGTGCATGCAGGATACAAAGAGATCAAACGGAGGTATTGGGCAATGTCTATCGATTTCGAACACACGGAACTTACGGAACTGACGCCAAAAATCGCGGTTGTCGGTGTGGGTGGTGCCGGCTGTAACGCTGTCAACAACATGATCAGGGCGCAACTGCAGGGCGTTGACTTTGTGGTTGCTAACACTGATGCGCAGGCGCTTGCAAACGCAGAGGCCGATAATCGCATCCAGCTTGGTGTGCAGATCACGCAGGGCCTTGGGGCAGGGGCTCAGCCAAAGATTGGTCAGGCAGCTGCAGAAGAGGCTACGGACTCCATCGACGAAATGTTGAATGGCTGCCATATGGCTTTCATCACTGCGGGCATGGGTGGTGGTACCGGCACCGGCGCTGCACCAGTGATCGCACGGCGCGCCCGCGAACGTGGTATTCTCACAGTGGGTGTGGTTACCAAGCCATTCCAGTTTGAAGGCGGCCGCCGGATGAAGATCGCCGACGCTGGTATTTCCGAGTTGGCGCAGCATGTTGATACGCTGATCATCATCCCGAACCAAAACCTGTTCCGGGTTGCAAACGAACGTACCACTTTTGCCGACGCCTTCAATATGGCGGACGAAGTGCTGCATTCAGGTGTGCGTGGCATCACGGACCTGATGGTGATGCCAGGCCTGATCAACCTTGATTTTGCCGATGTGCGCACAGTGATGTCTGAAATGGGTAAAGCCATGATGGGCACAGGTGAAGCTGAGGGCGAAATGCGGGCGCAAGAAGCGGCTGCTGCCGCCATTTCCAACCCGCTTCTGGAAGAAGCTTCTCTTCAGGGCGCAAAGGGTGTGATCATCAACGTAACAGGCGGCATGGACATGACGCTTTACGAAGTTGATGAAGCAGTGAACATGGTACGCGAGCAGGTAGACCCCGACGCCCTGATCGTATTTGGCTCCGCTTTCAATCATGATCTTGAAGGCAAGTTGCGTGTATCTGTCGTAGCGACAGGTATCGAAGGCGGTGAGGGTTCCATTTCTGTACCGCTGCCACAGCGAAAGCCTGAGCCGGTTGAGCCTGTTCAGGACGCACCGGCTGGCGCTGAAGCTTCTGACGCTCCTGTATCCGTCGAAACTGCAGACGAGCCCGAAGACGAGATCATCACCGCCATGTCTACGCTGAAGCGCGAGATGGAAGAGGAAGAAGTTGTTGTTGAGGAAGCGGAAGCTGACGAAGAAGTTGAAGAAACTTCGGAAGTGGTTGAAGCTATCGACGCGCCAGAAGAGGCAGAAGAGGACATCGAAGCCAGGGCCGTTGCGGCACAGGGCGATGATACCTTTATCGCCGATGCCCCAATGACCCCGAAGGCAAGCCAACCGTCCATGGCACAGGCAAATGTGTTTCAGGAAGCGGCTTACACAAGCGGCGCGCCTGAGCGTAAGCCAGAGCCAGCATCAGAGCCCTTAAAGCAGGAAGAGGCGGCACCACAGAAGCGCAGCCTGTTTCAGCTGATGACATCGGGCCTCAGGGCTTCTGAGGAGCCGGTGGCTGCCGCAGAACCTTCCAACGATCATGTGGAGGCAAAAGAGGAAGAGGCCCCTTCGTTGGGTGGGGTAACGGCGGATGAAAGGCCGGCTGCGGCCAAGTCACCCGACAGCCAGCTTGAAATTCCTAGCTTCCTGAGGCGCCAGAACAACCAATAGGGTCGGGATAGATCAAATAAAAAAGGCCGGGAAAGTTCCCGGCCTTTTTTAATGGGATGCCGGAAGGCTAGTCCCAGCGCTTCAAGGCTGCATGATCGCTTTCGCGAGCATCAACCCAGCCTGACCCGGCGCCTGTTTCTTCATTCTTCCAGAAAGGTGCACGGGATTTGAGGAAATCCATCAGGAAGTTTGCAGCATCAAAGGCCGCGTGCCTGTGGGCGCTCATGGTGATCACCAGCACGATATTGTCGCCCGGTTCCAACCGCCCATAGCGGTGGATCACGCGGCATCCAACAAGGGGCCAGCGGGCTTCAGCTTCTTCCGCGACGCGCGCAAGCTCGGCTTCTGTCATGCCGGGATAGTGCTCGAGCGTCATGGCGTTCAGTTCGCCTGTGACATCGCGCACTGTACCTGTGAAGGTGACAATCGCCCCCATGTCGGTGCGGCCGCCCTTTAGGGCATCAATTTCGTCTGAGATATTGAAGTCGCCAGCCTGTACGGAAATCTGCGCCATATCAGCCCCCGGTGACTGGTGGGAAGAAGGCAATCTCGTCAGCGTCAGTTACGGGATGGTCTGTTGAGACATGTTCCTGGTTAACAGCGATCCTGATCTTGTCTGTGTCGCCGAGCGCCGCGCCGTAGATTTCATTGATGCTGACAAGATGGGCGATCAGGTCTGCCACTGTCTCCACATCACCCGGCAACTGCATTGTTTCTTCGGATTTACCAACGCGTTCCCGAACCCATGCGAAATAGACAAGCTGCATATCAAATCCTTCCTGCGGAACCGGCCATCAGGGCTAAACCATATGCTTGAGGCCAGCCCTAAGATAGTCATAGCCAGTATAGAGCGTCAGGATGGCGGCAACCCAGAGGGCCACAATGCCAATTTCCAATGCAGGCAGGCCAAACTCTGGAGCACCTTTTGCCCACACAAGCGCACCCAGCGCCAGCATCTGAACTGTGGTTTTCCATTTAGCGAGCATGGTCACCGGCACGCTGACCTGCGCACCTGCCAGAAACTCACGAAGGCCCGACACTAGAAGCTCCCTGCACATGATGATCACAGCGGCAATCACATGCACCCCTGAAACCCATCCGACTGCAACAACCATGACAATGACGGCACCAACCATCAGTTTGTCTGCGATGGGGTCAAGGAATACACCGATTTTGGATTCACTGCCTGTGGCACGGGCCAGATAGCCGTCAAAGAAATCTGTAATGCCAGCAAGCCCAAACAGGACGAAAGCCAGATGGCTGCCAAACGGTTGCTCCATGAAGAAGGAAGCCACCAGCGCCGGGATAACAATTATCCGCGACATGGTCAGAATGTTAGGCAGTGTCCACATGGGCTTTTCCGCTTGTGTAATGATGCCGCCACAATAGCGGAAACCACAGCGCCGTCAATGAAAGCTATGACAGTTTAACTAATCCCGGAAATGATCATAAATTTGCTGGGCCATGGCTCGGGAAATGCCGTCCACGCCTTCAAGGTCCCGCACGTCGGCGTCAGACACCGCTTTGGCAGAGCCGAAATGATGCAACAGCGCCTTTTTTCGTTTGGGGCCAATTCCCGGCACGCCGTCCAGGGGTGATTTTTTGATATCGCCAGATCGCTTCGCCCGGTGGCTGCCGATAGCAAAACGGTGCGCCTCATCGCGCAGGCGCTGAAGGTAATAGAGCACGGGGTCATTGATCGGCAGCATGAAGGTGTCGCGGCCGGGCATATGGAACTGTTCGCGCCCCGCGTTGCGGTCTGGGCCCTTGGAGATGGCGACCACACAAACATCATCGGCCACGCCCAAGTCGTTCAATACCTCCATCACCGATGAAAGCTGGCCCTTGCCGCCGTCGATCAGCAGAATATCGGGCCAATGTCCACGCCCTTTGTCGGCATCTTCCTTGAGAAGGCGGCTAAAGCGCCGGTGCATCACTTCGCGCATCATCCCGAAATCGTCGCCCGGTACTGTTTCCTCGTCCTTGATGTTAAACTTGCGGTAGCTGTTTTTCATGAAACCATCAGGCCCAGCCACGATCATGCCGCCCAGGGCATTGGTGCCTTGAATATGGCTGTTGTCATACACTTCGATACGCTCTGGTGGGTCCTCAAGGCCAAACAGATCAGCAACACCCTGCAGCAGTTTGGTCTGGCTGGCCGTTTCGGCAAGGCGGCGTTCCAATGCCTCCTTGGCGTTCCTGACCGCTTCTTTCATCAGGTCGGCCTTTTTACCGCGTGCTGGTACACTGATCTCTACCTTGCGGTCCATGCGCTCAGTGAGGGCTTCGGCCATAAGGCTCTGATCCGGAATGGCATGTGACGTGAGGATCAGGCGCGGCGCGGGTTTATTATCGTAAAACTGGGTCAGGAAGGCCGCCAGAACTTCTGGCACTGTTTCCGATTTGTCATGTTTTGGGAAATATGCCCGGTGGCCCCAGTTCTGTCCTGCCCGGAAGAAGAAAATCTGTATGGCAATCTGGCCCGCGATTTCATGAGCTGCCACAACGTCTGCTTCGTCCACCATGGCGTTGACCATGGTCTGATGGCTCTGGATGTGGGTGAGGGCGTTCAGGCGATCCCTGAATACGGCAGCAACCTCAAATTCAAGCGCATCACTGGCTTCTTGCATGGCTGAAGCAAACTTTTTCTGGATGCCTGATGTTCGGCCTTCAAGAAAGGCGCGCGTTTCTCCAACCATGTCGTCATATTCTTTTCGGGAGACCTTGTCGACGCAAGGACCTGAACAACGTTTGATCTGATACAGAAGGCACGCGCGGGTTCGGCTTTCAAGCGTGGCATCGGAGCATGACCGAAGCTGAAAAACCTTCTGCAACGTGTTCAGGGTGCGGTTTACCGCAGACACGCTGGCAAAGGGGCCGAAATACTGACCCTTGTGTTTTCTGGCGCCCCTGTGTTTGGTGATTTGTGGCCATTCGTGGTCTTGCCTCAGCAGGATATAGGGGAAGGATTTATCGTCCTTCAACAGCACATTGAAGGGCGGTTTGAAGCGTTTGATCAGTGACGCCTCAAGAAGCAGAGCTTCGGCTTCAGTTCGGGTGGTTACGAATACCATAGACCGGGTGGCCGCAACCATGCGCATCAGTCTGTGAGTCAGGCGTTTTTCTTGAGTGTAGGAAACGATGCGTTTCTTGATACTTTTGGCTTTGCCTACATAGAGCACATCGCCATGGGTGTTCAGCATGCGGTATACGCCGGGGGCGGTTGGCGCAGTCTTAACGTGTGATTTTATGACATCAATGCCGGTCTGAAGTGTTGTTTCGGCCACGAACCCTGCTTCCCTTGACGCTGCTTCCTTCATCTTGTGCCGTAATGAGACAGGAGAATCAATGGCCTGAATGTGTCATTTTGATTCGTCCAAAAGATTTCCACTAAACCTGTGGATAACCTTGTGGGAAAAACCGCGATTGCAACTGCAACATCGCTGTAACACTAGGTTTTTTCCTTTTTGCCTATTTTTTAGGCAATAAATCTAAGTTATTGTTTTTAAAGGGTTTATGGTCAGTCAACCGCTTAAATTTAACCATAACAATTTTGTCTTCTTGTATGCCCTGAGGCGTTGTGGCAGCCGTTGATTCGGTGTGCACAACTTAGTGTCCCCGAACGCTTAGTTCAGGTCCGAAAAAGCCAATTGTTACTAATTGGTTAAGGGTGTTTGTGACGCTCGATCTCGACGCCCACGCTGGCGGCACCTTCGACGGCCTCGAGCTTCTCAACCTTGACGCGGGCTGCAATCACCTGATCGTCGTCAAGGGCCATCTCGGCAATTTTTTCGGCGAGCGTCTCGACCAGATTGATATGGCCAGTAGCTATGATGGCCTGAACCTTGTTTACAATATCGTTGTAGCAGACAACATTCGCGAGTTGGTCTTCATGGTGCTCGGAGGTTTCGGCAACAGAAAGGTCAACATTGATGCGCACGGCTTGTCGCGTATCTTTTTCGTGTTCCCAGACACCGATCTCTGCCTGGGTTACATAATCCCGGACAAATACGTGGCGCACGGAACGTGCCGCATCCGCAAAAGGCAGGTGCAGGATGTTTGATTTTACGCGTGCATCATCGTGTGACATTACTCAGTCCTCCAGGATATCAGCGGTACGCCAAGCCAGATGCTGGCCGCCGTCCAAGGCCATCATTTGCCCTGTGATGGACGGACTCTCAAGCAGAAAACGCACCGCTGTGCATATTTCCTCAATGTGTGGTCCATGCCCCAACAGTGTTCGGGAGGCTTCTTCTTCAAACATTTCAGATGTTTGACGGGTATTTGCAAGCGTTGGCCCTGGCCCGATGCCATTCACTCTGATGTTGGGGGCAAATGCCTGTGCTAGTGTCCGTGTGAGGGTCCAGAGGCCTGATTTTGACGCCGTATAGGAAAAATACTGTGGATTCAGTTTCCATACGCGTTGATCAATCATGTTGATGATCAGGCCTTTTTTCTCGGCTGGCAATTGCTTGGCAAAGGCTTGGGACAGGATCGCAGGCGCCCGCAAGTTCACCGCCTGATGGGCATCCCAGTTTTCACATGTGAAATCTGTCGCGCTGTCCTTTTCAAAGATCGAAGCGTTGTTGATCAATAATCCGAGTGGTTGGCCCAAGGCGTCAACGGCTGATGGCACGAGGGCATTGGTCTCCCCTGCGTTGGAAAGGTCTGCTTGCACCGCTATGGCTTCGCCGCCAAAGGCTTCTATGTTGGAGACTACATCTTCGGCTTCGTCCGCCGATCCATGATAATGCACAGCAATGGCATAGCCACAGGCCGCCAGATCCAGCGCAATAGCCCTGCCAATGCGCCGACTGGCACCGGTTACCAGGGCTGTGCGGGGGCTGGTCATTAAAGTGTCATTCCCATAGCGCTGGCGCTTTCACCTGATTGAGCCAGATAGAAGATATATCCCACATACATGACAACCATGGCAATGCCTGCTGTCTTGCCCATGCGCGCGCCACTGCGTGCAAACGGGATGAGCAGGAGGGACGCACCCAGCATCACCCACAGATCTACCTGAAGGAAACTTGCAGGTACCGGGATGTCGCCCACGGTGGATGCCGCACCGCCAATACACAAGAGATTGAAGATATTGGAGCCGATAACATTGCCCACTGCCACCTCACAGTGGCCACGGATGGCTGCCATCATGGCGGTCATCAGTTCGGGCAGGCTGGTGCCAAGTGCCACGAGGGTCAGGCCGATAACGGCATCTGAAACGCCAAAGTCATGGGCGATGGCTGTTGCGCCTTCCACCAGAAGGTCAGCGCCAATGATCAGGCCGATCAGGCCGCCAACAACCATCAGCGTAGCGATGGAATAGCGATCAGGTTTGTGCTGCAATTCTTCCATGTCGGCTGTTTCGGCCGCCGCTTCCATTGGGCAGTTTTTACGGCGAGCAATGGAATAGCCAATGAAGATCGCCAGCGTGCCCAACAGTGCAATGCCGTGAATGGCGGTGAAGGTGCCGGAAAAGGCCATGCCAATAAACAGTGCCGTGGCCCCCAGCATGATGATCAGGTTCTTCTTTATGCGCGGTGCCGTGCAGGTCATGGGGGCGATGATGGCGGGCAGGCCAACCACCAGAAGCACGTTTGCGATGTTTGAACCGACAATATTCCCAAGCGCGAGCGTCGGCGCGCCTTTAAGCACAGCGTCAACGCCGACCATCAATTCAGGTGCGGACGTGCCGAAGGCAACGATCGTCAAGGCGATGATCATTTTCGAAATACCCGCGCGCCTGGCGAGAGACACAGCGCCGCGCACGAGATAGTCGCCAGCAAAAACCAGAAATACCAATCCGGCGACAACTTCAATGTAAGCCATACGGTGATCGAATCCTTATTCTATAGGCCCCAATCCTGCCTATTTGAGCTTTATATAGGGATTGATATGGGGAAAAGGAAGTCAGTATCCAAGATTTGTATCGAGAAGATTTTCTGGTGTTTCCCCGTTTTCAAGGCGCTTGATGTTCCTAAGTACATATTCTGCCGCTGTATCTGGCCTTGTGATGGCCGCGCTGTGGGGGGTGATCACGACATTGTCATAGTCCCAGATTTTGTGATTTTCGTTTAGCGGTTCCTCAGGAAACACGTCCAATGAGGCGCCAGAGATATAGCCGCTGTCCAGGAGCGCCATCAAATCGTCAAGCACAATCAGGCTGCCGCGCCCGGCGTTTATGACCGCGGCGCCCTCTGGTAAGCGGGAAAGCCGGTCGAAGTCCAACAGGTTTTCGGTCTCTTTCGTGCTTGGCAGAAGGCCCACGAGTATGTCTGTGCGGGCGAGGAATTCGTTGAGCTTTTCCATGCCGGTAAAGTGGCTGATGCCTGCTTCTTCAGGTTTGGGGCTGCGCGACCATGCGGCGATGTCATACGCAAGCGGCTTCAGGGCCGCCGCCGCCCGGCTGCCAAGCGCGCCATAGCCCAAGATGCCCACGCGCACATCCTTGGCGGCAAGGGAAAACACACGCTTCCAGTGGTGCTGGCGCTGGGCGGCAATCAGTTCCGGCGTTTTGCGGTGGTGCATCAATACATTCATCAGCACAAACTCTGCCATGCCTTCCTTGAGGCCTTCATCCCCCATGCGGATGATCGGTATATCCGCCGGGAGGTCAGGGTCACAGAGGATATGGTCCACACCCGCGCCCAGCGAGAAGACGGCTTTGATATTCGGATAACGTTTGATCAGGCCCGGTTCCGGTTCCCAGACGAATGCATAGGCATCTCCGTCATCAGGGCTGCCCCAATCCGGATTGCCGATAAATTCCACTGTTGGGTCGATCGCGTGGATGCATTCCCGCCAGATATCATGGGGATAATCATCAAGATAAAAGAGGATGCGGGTCATCTCGTAATCTCTCTTGTTATTTCACGGGGCCGGCGAGGGTATCATGGTGCCCCACAATCAGTTCTCGCAGGTGAAAGCTGATGTCTGCCCGGTTCTTGAAACCTGCGTCCACGGCGGCTTTCTCAAAGGCTTCTGGGGGCAGGTCCGGGCTTTCGGCGAAGGTTTTCAAGCTTTCGTGGAAGCCAATGGTGAACACGTCGATGTCTGATCCCATATCCACAGTGAAAATAACGTTTGTCACTTGCCCCGTGCGCGCCAGATAGTCGTTCTCAATTCTGCGCTGTCGCAAGAGCGCGTCATGCTTGCCAGCCGCCGCATTGAACATTTCAATGTGATAAAGGCCTGTATTCTCATTCAGTTGTTGAAGCGTGGCCCAATCCGTTTCTGAAAGAGCGACAAAGTTTAGCTCAAAATCCACCAGTTGGCTGACTTCATAATTAAAGCTGGCGGCCATATTGATGCAGGGCTCAGACCTGCGACAGTCGGGATTGAACTTCTGAACAACCATGAGATCCCAGTGGTTGCCTTGACTGTGGCGCATAAGAATTGGTGACGTGCCGCTGTAGAATGTCAGGTCGGTGTTTTTTACAAGCTCCAAAAGGGCCGGAAACTTGCCTGGTGCCGCCCTGTATTGGGTGATCCAATACTCTTCTGCCTGAACGCTGGTGGCCAGCAAAAACAGTCCTGCGATTGCCGTAAAGGCACGTTTCATCATGCTTCCCTCCATCTTCTCGTGATAATCTAGGTCATAAAGTTGAAAAGTCCGCTTGAAAAGCATTGGGGAATCAATTATTTGTGCGCCCGAAGCAGGGACCAACGGAAAGTTTACGTGTTTTCCTTGCATTTTGTAGGCGCTCCCCTTATGGTGCGCGCCTCGAATCAAGGTGTTCACGGATTTCGTGGGCCCATATGAATAGCCCGGCAGTGCCAATTTTGGCCCCGGCGAGTGAAAAGGTTAGAAAAATGGCAGTTCCAAAGAGAAAAGTTACCCCGTCTCGCCGTGGTATGCGTCG
>JABXIS010000061.1 GCA_013372975.1 Alphaproteobacteria bacterium | reverse complement strand
CGCGATCTGCATCACCTGTTCCTGGTAGATGATCACACCATAAGTCTCGCCCAATATCTCTTCGAGAATTGGGTGGGGGTATTCCACTTCAAGGCGGCCGTGTTTACGATCAATATATGTTGGGATATTTTCCATTGGCCCCGGACGATACAGGGCCACAATCGCGATAATATCCTCGAATTTATCGGGCCTTAGGCCCTTGAGAACCGCCCGCATTCCCGTACTCTCGAGCTGGAACACACCGGCCGTATCACCCCGTGCCAGCAACTCATACGCCGGCGTGTCATCAAGCGGTACAGCTGGCAGGTCTACCTCGATATCCCGGTCGCGTATATACATTACGGCTCGGTCAAGAACTGTCAGTGTTTTCAGGCCGAGAAAGTCGAACTTTACAAGGCCCGCAAGCTCCACCCATTTCATGTTGAACTGGGTTACTGGCATATCGGATTTTGGGTCGCGGTACAGTGGCACAAGTTGATCGAGCGGCCTGTCTCCAATAACCACACCGGCCGCGTGGGTGGATGAGTGCGCGTAGAAGCCTTCAAGCTTCAAGGCTCGGTCCATAACACTGCGGGTCAGTTCATCATTGGTAATTTCAGCCTGAAGCCTCGGCTCGCTGTCGATAGCCTCCTGCAAGCTCATGGCATTCCCGGGATCATTGGGAATCATTTTAGACAGGCGATCGGTTTGGCCATGCGGCTGCTGCATAACACGCCCACAAGCTTTCACCACCGCCCGGGCCTGCAGTTTACCGAAAGTGATAATCTGGGCTACATGGTCATAGCCATATTTGTCCTGCACATACCGGATCACCTTCTCTCGCTTGTCCTGACAAAAATCGACATCAAAGTCAGGCATGGACACGCGTTCCGGGTTCAAGAATCGCTCAAACAGCAAGGAAAACCGCAGTGGATCCAAATCGGTAATCTTCAAAACCCAAGCAACAACAGATCCGGCACCGGACCCCCGCCCTGGACCTACAGGAATATCATGATCCTTTGCCCATTGGATGAAGTCAGCAACGATCAGGAAGTACCCCGGGAAGCCCATCTGGTTGATGATGCCCAGCTCATAATCCAACCGCTCCCAATATTCGGCTTCCCATTCCTGATCTTTGCCGGAAGTTAGCCCTTCATCCTTAGCCTTGAAATCCAGCCTTTCACGCAAGCCCTTCTCGGATTCTTCCCGAAGCATGTCAGCCTCGGAAACATCCATTCCGCGGGTAAAGTTAGGCAACAGCGGCGCAATCTTATCAACTTTATAGGCACACCGACGTGCAATATTAATAGTATTTTCAATTGCTTCTGGAACATCTTTAAAGAGATCAATCATCTCAGACGCTTCTTTGAAGCGGTATTCCACATTCAGCTTCCGCCGATCTTGCACCGCTACATAAGTACTTTCCGCCATACACAGAAGTGCGTCGTGAGGCTCATACATATCAGGGCCAACAAAGAACGGCTGGTTGGTGGCTACAAGGGGAATATTGTGATCAAAAGCAAGATCTAGGAAGTCCTCTTCCGTCTGCTCTTCTGCGGGCATGCCATGCCGCTGGATTTCCATATAGAGCCTGTCGCCAAACAATGTTTTGAGCGAGCGCACACATAGGTCGGCCTCTTCTTTTTTTCCTTCGAGCAAAAGCGCCCCGACAGGCCCGGTAACGCCACCCGTCAAGCAGATGATATCTTCTGTGAGGCCTTTGAAATCTTCGAAAGGATATTGCACACCAAATTGCGGATCGCTCTCAAGGTGGGCCTTTGACACGATCTTCATTAGGTTCTGGTAACCTAATTCGGACTGCGCCAGCAAAACCAGTTGGTCGGGCTCAGCCCTTTTTTTACCGCGTGCCTGATGATCCTTATACGGATTTTTGACATGCAACGTCACGCCTACAATAGGCTGAACGCCGGCATCCGTGGCATAGGAAGAGAACTCAAGCGCCGCGAACATATTGTCCGTATCGGTCATGGCCACAGCAGGCATTTTGTGCCCTACACATTGCTTGATCAGGTCTTTTACGTGAATAGCGCCTTCAGAAAGCGAATAAGCTGTATGTACGCGCAAATGCACAAAGCCTGCGTGGCTCATAAGTTCTACTCCAAACCGAGTGTGTTAAGTCCAGGCACCCATCATTGCGCCCATGGCCATCATACAAAGGGTAATATTGCCCATGTGAATAAGGAAATGGCGCAGTGTTTTGTTTTCAAAGGCGTAATTGGCAAACGTACCGCCGCCGATGATCAGAACGGACAGGAAAAAGCCTGTCATCATGCCGCCTTGCCAGCCGCCATCCGAAAAAGCTGGCATCGTCAGCACAACCGCAAGGCCGGTTGATAAAAACAGCGACGCAACAAAACTTTGCGCCATGGCTTTCGCAGGGTTGCCGGACGCACGAATTTCTTCTTCCGTAACGCCCATTTCAGCCATCCATGCCTTGCCGGCAATTGGGCCATACCAAAGGCTGCCGACTGCCATATAAATGACGCCACCAAGCAAAACCTCAAGCCAATTGATATTATTGAAGATTTCCATGAAAACCCCCTCATCCCCAGGTTTCAAGATGCCCTAGACTACCCCCCAATGCCCTTGGGCTCAAGCTTCCTGAAGTTTTCCGCCATGAAGAAACAGCTTCCTGTCCATCCGGTCGGCAAGAGATTGGTCATGGGTGGCGATAACAGCTGCCAATCCTCGCGACCTGACCATGGAAACAAGAAGGTCAAACACACGCTCTGCGGTTTCCTCATCCAGGTTTCCTGTCGGTTCGTCCGCCAGAAGCAGTTTCGGGTTGGTCACAATAGCCCGCGCTATCGCGACACGCTGCTGTTCCCCTCCGGAAAGTTCTGCGGGATTATGCTCCAGCCGCTCGCCGAGCCCCATCTCTATGAGGATGTCGCGTGCCCTTTGTGTCGCTTCACTTTTTTCCACATTTCCAATACTCAGCGCCATTTGCACATTTTCAAGCGCAGTGAAATCGGGTAGCAGGTGATGGAACTGGTATACAAAACCGAGGGTGGATCGCCTGATCTGGCTGCGCGCATCATCTTTCAGCCCCGAAACAGGCTCTCCACTCAGGGCAATCGTACCATCGCTTGGTTTGTCCAGAAGCCCGGCAAGTTGCAACAGCGTGCTTTTCCCCGATCCTGATGCCCCGACAAGTGCAACCAATTCGCCAGGCTTTACTTGAAGGTCTATACCTTTAAGAACATGTAACTCTTTATGTCCTTGAACAAATTTCCGGCTAACACCGTTCAACTCGAGAGCAAGGGGCAAGGCAGCGCTACTCATAACGAAGCACCTCTACAGGATCTAGTTTCGCAGCCCGGCGGGCGGGAATAACTGCCGCAATCAGCGACAGGAGCACAGCGAGACCGATCGTCAGCCCCGCTTCAAACCAGTCCACATCTGCACGAATACTGGAGATAAAGCGAACGGCCGGGTCCCACACATTCATGCCAGTCATGCGTTCCACAAGCGTTTTGATGGATTCGATATTTGCAATAGTTGCCCAAGACAACAAACATCCGACCAAAATACCCGCTAGCGCCACAAACAATCCAACTGTCACAAATATTCGTTTTATAGACGCTTGGGTCGCGCCCATGGTCCGCAATATTGCAATGTCAGCGGATTTGTCTTTCACCAGCATGAACAGGCTTGAAGAAATATTGAACACAGCAACCACAATAATCAGGCCCACAACGAGGAACATAACAACGCGTTCAGTTTGCAAGGCGCCCACTAGGCTTTGGTTAAGGGATCGCCATGACCTTACGTACGCACGCCCACCGACCACGCCGTCAATTTTTGGGCCAACCTCGTCCACTGCGTTTGGTGAGGTCAACATCAGTTCAATGTTGGTGACCGTTTCACCCAGCCGGAAAAAGCGCTGAGCCTCATCCAGCGGCATGCCGATGAAGCTTTCATCAAACTGATAAACGCCAATTTCGACAACTGCTGCAACGGGATAGGACAAATACCTCAAGCTAGAACCGAAGGGTGTCGAAACAGTATTCGGGCTTACTATGGTAACTTCATCGCCTGCGGTTACGCGAAGCCGTGTCGCAAGCTGCGCGCCAAGAACCAGGCCGCCCACCTCCGCCGCGCCTTCCACCTTGCCGGCTATGGTTTTGGCAATACCCAGCTTCTCGGCATTCAGATAATTGTCAGGTAACCCGCGTACGATAGCGCCCCACGCCTGGCCATCTTTTGTCACCATCACCTGGGATTCGCTGAACGGCATGATTTTTATCACCCCATCAACGGCTTCCAGATCCTTTACGATACCTTGATAACCTTCAATCTTGCCGCCAAATCCCTGAACCAGGACGTGCCCGTGGTACCCGAGTATCTTGTCCATGAGCTCTGCGCGAAAGCCATTCATCACCGCCATCACAACGATCAGGGCCCACACGCCCAGTGCAATTGCCGTGACAGAGAGAATGGCTGTCACGGAGATTACAAGGTCATTCTTTCGCGCCATCAAGTAACGGACGGCAACCGACCATTCAAATCCCCGTGCAATCACGCCATTCTCCCCAGATATCAGGCTGTCAGCTTGGCGACGGCCGCCTCAAGTGACAATTCTTCGCGTTCCCCGCTCTTGCGGTTCTTCAGTTCTACTACCCCGTTCTTCAGGCCGCGCGGCCCCACTGCGAGCTGCCATGGCAGGCCAATAAGGTCCATATTGGCGAACTTGGCACCGGCGCCTGCGTCGGTGTCGTCATAGAGCACTTCCACGCTCGCTGCAGTCAGTTGGGCGTAAAGCTTGTCGCACGCCGCTGTGCATTCATCGTCTTTCTTGCGCAGGTTCAAGAGGCCAACCTTATAGGGCGCAACTGATTCAGGCCACACAATGCCGTTTTCATCATGACACGCCTCAATGATGGCACCAACAAGGCGGGAAACGCCTACCCCATAGGATCCCATCTGTACATTCACTGTATCCCCGTCAGGGCCCTGAACGCTGGCATTCATCGGCTTCGAATATTTGTCGCCAAAGAAGAAAATATGGCCAACTTCGATCCCCCGACCGGTCACCAGATCATTGCTATCAACCGTGCAGGACGCCGCGTCGTGAATTTCATCTGTCGCCGCATAATGGCTTGTCCACTCATCTACAATCGGCTGTAGGTCGGTGCCATCCGCTACGTCAACCATCGGGTCAAGCCCATCGAAAGCCTTGTCGAAAAAGACTTCGCTCTCCCCCGTGTCGGCAAGCACAATAAACTCATGGCTGAGATCACCGCCAATTGGCCCTGTGTCTGCACGCATCGGGATTGCCTTGAGGCCAAGACGTGCAAATGTGCGCAGATAAGCCACGAACATTGCGTTATAGGATTGCTTACCGGCCTCTGGCGTCATGTCAAAGCTGTAGGCATCCTTCATCAGGAATTCCCGACCGCGCATTACACCAAAGCGAGGGCGAATTTCGTCCCGGAACTTCCATTGAATGTGATACAGGTTCATCGGCAAATCCTTGTAGGATTTCACTTCCCGCCGAAAGATATCAGTGATCATCTCTTCATTGGTTGGCCCATAAAGCATTTGGCGGCCATGGCGATCTTCAATACGCAGCATTTCCTTGCCATAATCATCGTACCGGCCACTCTCCTGCCACAGCTCGGAAGACTGGATCGTCGGCATCAGAACCTCCAAGGCCCCAGCCTTGTTCTGCTCTTCGCGCACGATGGATTCAATATTCTTCAGCACCTTCAACCCAAGTGGCAGCCAGCTATAGATGCCTGCGGCACCCTGCCTGATCAGGCCGGCGCGCAACATAAGACGGTGGGAAACAATCTGTGCTTCCGCAGGTGTTTCCTTAAGTGTAGGCAAAAAATAACGGCTTAAACGCATGACTTGGGCATCTCTTGATTAATTGAAAGTTCGACCACCGAGATGGCCAATGCCTCTTTTGCCGCCCTCCTGCGGCAATATCAACGCTTTCTTTCTGCGATGTCGTGAAAATCAGAAAAATTGAGGATTACAGTACCACCTGAACGCATGCCACCCTCATTCTGTTGCACAGATGCAACATATAGCGGAAAGAAACACAAGATATAGCGACAGATAGGCTTTCTGGTAATGACAAGCCCCGACGCTTTCCATAGCGTCTCCTGAGCGCAGAGCTGAACGGTTCACGCACTACTGTGGTCCACGCTCAGGGAGGACTTTGCGCCATAAAATAAGGTAAGCTCGAGAGAAGATTGCCTGTTTATATATTATAAGAAAAGCAAGGCTTAGCGGCCTTGCTTTTTCTAGTTTCAGCGCTGAATTTCGTGCTTAACGACGAAACGAAACCAACCCTGAAGTAGCAAAGAAATAATAGCCAACTGTAAATGCCAGTGCGATCAAGCTGGTAATGATCATTTTCTTTTTCAGGTTTGGGTTTGCAGGTGCACTAGGAACAGTTCCTGCTTCTACGCCCTCTTCTGTCTCGTTTTGCGCACGCACGCCAATGGGAAGTGCAGCAAAAAACACCAACCACCAGGCAATAACATAGACAAGAATGATTGTTGCAATGTTCATGGCCTACACCTGCTCAATTTCGACCAAGGTGCCGCAGAAATCCTTGGGGTGCAGGAAAAGCACAGGTTTGCCGTGTGCCCCAGTCTTGGGCTCTCCATCTCCCAAGATCCGCGCACCTTCTTCTAAAAGCCTGTCCCGTGCGGCTAGAATATCTTCTACCTCGTAACAAACATGGTGCATACCGCCAGAAGGATTCTTTTCCAGGAACTTACCGATGGGAGACCCCTCACCAAGCGGATGCAGCAGCTCTATCTTTGTATTGGGCAGTTCAACAAACACGGTGGTTACACCATGATCAGGCAATTCCAAAGGCTCCGAAACTTGCGCTCCAAGTGTATTGGCATATGTGTTTGCAGCCGCTGCCAAATCGGGCACAACAATCGCTACATGGTTCAAGCGTCCAATCATCCGGAACTCTCCTACCTGAAATCTATCTGATCCCGGCGCGCGATCATCACCGCCACCCCTGGGTTTTTTCCAATTTCGCGCCGACAAAAGCGTCGAATTCCAATCCGCACGGCCTCTTCAACATGAAGATCGCTGTCTCTAGTCCCGGATTTCATACGCTCTATGGCCGCCTCAACGGCATCCAAAAGGCCATCATAGAAACCGACGTCATCATGCCGTGGCAGGCCAAGTGGGGCCAAAAGCGGTTCCGCCGCCAAAGCACCATCATCATCCAAAACTACGCTAACCGAGACAAATCCGTTATGGGCGGCGCGCCTACGATCCGCAATCGCGGCGTCTTCATATGAAACCACCTCGTTGCCGTCCAGAACAAGGCGGCCAAACGGCGCTTCGTCAATCAATCGCAAGCCTTCTTCGGCGATTTCAATAATGTCACCATTCTTTGGAACCAGCGTATGTTGCACTCCCAATTCGCGAGCCAACTTGGCATGGCGTAACAGGTGCCTGGCCTCTCCATGTACGGGAATTGCCGTGTGCGGCTTGGTCCATTCATACATCTTCGCAAGCTCTTCGCGCCCAGGATGGCCTGACACATGTACAAACGCATCCTTTTCGGTAACCACATTCACACCCTTGACCGCAAGCTGGTTAAACAACTGCCCGAGGACAAGTTCGTTTCCTGGAATAATCTTGGATGAAAAGATCACATTATCGTCCGGACTTAGCTGCAAATGCTTGTGATCGTCCCGCGCTATCCGGGCAATGGCGGCCCTCGGCTCTCCCTGACACCCCGTACAAGCGATTAGCACTTCGTCGCGCGGCAGATAATCCGCATCTTCTTCGGCAACAATATTTGGGAAGTCTAAAAGGTAGCCTGTTTCTTTTGCCGCGCGCACAACCCGCTCCATGGAGCGCCCAAGCAAAACAAGTCGTCGACCTGTCGCTTTTGCAACTTCACCGATGGTTTCAAGGCGGGCAACATTCGATGCAAAGGTGGTGATAACAACCCTGTTCCGCATATCGCGGACTATCTCAACCAAGCTTTCGCGCACTGCGGCTTCAGAGCCAGACTCGCTTGGATTAAAAACATTGGTGCTGTCACCAACCAGGGCAAGAACACCTTCTTCTCCAAGTTTGGAAAGCACAGGAGACGGGCAAGCTGGCCCAATCAGTGGCCTGTCATCCAGTTTCCAGTCACCAGTATGGAAGATGGTGCCTTTGGATGTCTTGATTGCTAATCCATGACCTTCTGCAATGGAGTGTGCAAGCGGTACATAGGAAACTTCAAATGGGTCCAAATTGATTGCTTCATGGGCATCCACGATATGGAGCGGAACTTCATCAATGAGACCGGCTTCCTGAAGCTTGCCTTTCACCAACTCTGCGGTGAAGGGGGTTGCGTACACCGGGCATCTGAACCGTTCCCAAAGGTATGGTACTGCGCCAATATGATCCTCGTGACCGTGGGTCAGAACAAGTGCGACAAGGTCGTCTTGTTCATCCTCAATGAACTCCGGGTCAGGAAATACCAAATCTACACCGGGAAGGTAATTGTCCGCAAAACTCATCCCACAATCTACCATCAGCCACTTTCCCTTGTGGCCGTATAGATTGAGGTTCATGCCAATCTCACCAGATCCACCAAGTGGCAGAAACAGCAGTCTGTCATCGGTTTTACGCAAATACCCCATGTGTCAGACTGCCCGGTTGTTTCGTTCACTAATCAGGCGCAACCCCTGCAACGTCAAGTCACCGGTCACCTCGTCAATCGCCGTGGTGCGATTTGCAAAGATCGGTGCCAATCCACCCGTCGCCAGAACCTTCATGTCTGCACTGTGCTCGGCCTTCAGGCGAGACACTAGGCCCTCAATCATGCCCACATACCCCCAGAACACACCAGACTGCATGGCATCCAGCGTTGTCTTGCCAGTAACCGCCTTCTCAGGGCCAGGGGCTTCAACAGCAATGCGAGGCAACTTGGCAGCAGCTTGGTGAAGGGCCTGTAGTGATAAGTTGATGCCTGGGCAGATAACTCCGCCCAAATAGGCACCATCCCCCCCGACAACATCGAATGTCGTAGCAGTGCCAAAATCAACCACTATTAACGGGCCACCATGTAACGCGTGGCCTGCAACAGCATTTACTAACCTATCCGCCCCAACTTCCTTTGGGTTGGTGACACGAACATCAACCCCGAGCTCAACACCTTCTGAACCCACAACAAGGGGTTCACACCCAAAATATTTTTTACAAAGCTGGGTTAAGGGCCAAACCACTTGAGGCACCACGCTGGCAATAATGGCAGAAGTTATCGCGTCAGGCTTGCGGCCATTCAAGGCCATCAAATTACTGATCCAGACTATATATTCGTCAACCGTCCGCTGATCGCCGGTAGATATTCGCCATTGCTCCGCGATCGATTCTCCATCAATCAGCGCAAAGACTGTGTTGGTATTGCCTGCATCAATGGTCAGCAACATGATTGGTTAACCCTCTATTCTGATCGATCGACCGGAAAAATATCCCCTGCATATAGGCGTTTTTCCGTACCATCGTCCAGTCTTACAATTATTCCACCGTCATTGGACAAGCTCTCCAGCACACCGACAAACGTCTCGGTCGCGGTCCGAATCTCTCGTCTTTGGCCAAGCCCCCAAGACACATTGATCCATTCCTGTGCGATACTTGTGAACGAATAGATATTCCAATTATTTAGCCGGTCAACCATGTTACCTGCCAATATTGGCAGTGCATCGCGAGGCTGCACCAGCTTGCCGAAGGCATCCTTCAGCGATGTTGCCTCAAATACCGCTTCATGTGGAAAATGAAGCAAATTCATGCCAATACCGACGACAACATAGTCCAACGTTTCAGCATTTCTTGCGCTACTTTCAATCAACACGCCGGATGCTTTTTTCTCATCAAGCAGCACGTCGTTGGGCCATTTGCAGCGCGTTCGCTCCGGATCTGCTCCTAGTGCAATGAACGTATCTCTGATAGCAAGCGCAACAATAAAAGGTAGAGCTGACAATTCTGTCGGCTTTAAATTCGGCCGAAACATCAAGGATGTATAAAGATTTCCCGGCTCCGATGTCCAAATCCTGCCTCGGCGCCCACGGCCTGCAGTTTGCACGCCTGCACAAACCCATATAGGGCCAGCCTCGCCTTTTCTAGCCAAGGAACCAGCCAGTGCATTTGTGCTATCACATTCAGCAAAGAAGAAGGCCCCGACGCCATCTGGCATCGAGGCCTCCCAATTTTCTTGAAAGCCAGTTACCACTTAAAACAGCAGCGACTGTGCGGCCCAACCGGCAGCTGTTACAAGCGGTGCAATCAACACGAAATAGCTAACCGGTGAATTTACGAGAGCAGACAGACCAACGACAAGGCTAATTCCGCGGCCATTGCCCGCCTCAAACGCCGGGGCTGGGTCATCAAAGAACATCACCTTGATGATACGGATATAGTAGAAGGCGCCCACAACGCTTGTCAGCACGCCAACAATCGCAAGCGGAACAAGACCTGCTTCTACAGCTGCAAGGAATACGTACCATTTACCCCAGAAACCAGCCAGCAACGGAATGCCTGCCAGTGAAAACATGAAGATGGCTATACCAACCGCAAGCGGAAGGTTGCTTTGGCTCAGGCCAGAAAGGTCGGCAATATCCTCTACCATGCCGTTTGAGCGACGCATGCAAAGGATTGCTCCAAATGTACCCAAAGTCATCGTCAGGTAAATAGCGATATAGACCAGAAGCGCTTCAACGCCTGCCTGCGTACCAGCAGCAAGGCCTACAAGGGCGTAACCCACGTGACCAATAGAGGAATAGGCCATCAGCCGCTTGATATTGGTTTGCACGAGCGCAACGAAAGCCCCAACGAGCATCGAGGCAATCGAGATGAAGATCACAACCTGCTGCCATTGGCCTTCCATGCCCGGGAAAGCACCAACCATCACGCGCACGAACAATGCAAGCGCCGCAATTTTTGGTGCCGCCGCAAAGAAGGCTGTCACAGGAGTTGGGGATCCTTCATATACATCAGGCGTCCACATATGGAATGGCACCGCAGAAACCTTGAAGGCCAGGCCCGCCATCACAAACACCATACCGACGATAACGCCGATAGCCGGGGTTTCCTCTCCCGTCAGGGTGCTTGCCAGTGTGTCAAAATCAGTTGTGCCTGCGAACCCGTAAACCAGGGATACGCCGTAAAGCAGCATACCAGACGACAAGGCCCCCAAAACGAAATATTTGAGGCCGGCTTCCGTCGATCGCGTGCGATCCCGGTTCATGGCGGCAAGCACGTAAAGCGACAGGCTTTGCAGCTCCAGCCCAACGTACAGGCTCATCATGTTGTTGGCTGAGATCATCACCATCATACCAAGGGTGGCCAGCACCACGAGGATTGGGAATTCGAACTTGGCAATATCATGTTGGCGCATAAAGTTGCCGGACATCATCAATGTCGCGAACGATCCAACAAGCACAAGTGTCTTTGTAAAGACTGCAAAGCCGTCTGTAATGAACATTCCGCCGAACGTAAGCTCGCGTTCTGCGCCAACATTCACAAACATTACGACCGCGGCGGCGATCAACAGCAGCATGGAAAGGCCAGACACCTGACGGTAGCTTTTGTCGCCCTGGAACACACCGAGCATCAGCAACGCCATCGCGCCGATCGCCAGTACAATTTCTGGCATCGCGGGGATGAGGTTTGGAATTTCACCGGTCATCGGTTTTTACTCCTTAACGTGCTGCAGCGGCGGCAGGGCTTACGCCCTCCGCATGCTCGGCTGCAGTTGAAAAATCAGTCTTAATCAGGTTCTCTACCGACGCATGGATCGGCTCAAGGAAACTATTTGGATAAATACCCATCCAGAATACGACAATCAGCAACGGCAGGAAGATAATCTTTTCACGCAGGGAAAGATCAGGCATCGCCTTAACATCATCCTTATCCAATTCCCCGAACACCAGCCTGCGAACAAGATAGAGCATGTAAGCAGCGCCCAGCACAACACCTGTTGTCGCGCCAAATGCGATCCAGCTGTTATAGGTGTAGGCCCCGTTCAGAACGAGGAATTCGCCTACAAAACCGCTCAAGCCTGGCAGACCCACAGATGCCATGGAGAAGATCACAAAGATCGTTGCATAAATCTTCATATTGATCGCAAGACCACCATACCGGCCAATTTCCCGCGTGTGCAAACGATCGTAGATCACACCAACGCAAAGGAACAGCGCGCCAGATACGATACCGTGGCTCAGCATGGTAAAGATCGCACCTTCAATGCCGTTGGCATTCAGCAGGAAAATACCGATCGTCACGAAACCCATATGGGCAACAGACGAATATGCGATCAGCTTTTTGATGTCTTCCTGCACCAGTGCCACAAGCGACGTGTAGACAATCGCTACAATCGACAAGGCGAACACAAGCCAAGAGAAATGCTCGGTTGCTTCAGGGAACATCGGCAGGCTGAAACGCAGGAAGCCATAGCCACCCATTTTCAGCAGCACGCCAGCAAGGATCACGGACCCACCAGTAGGCGCCTGCACGTGTGCATCAGGAAGCCAGGTATGAACCGGCCACATCGGCATTTTCACGGCAAAAGAAGCAAAGAAAGCAAGCCATAGCCAGTTCTGAACATCGCTGTCGAAATGATGGTTCATCAACATCGGAATGTCAGTCGTGCCGGTTTCCACATACATGTAGAACACAGCCACCAACATCAGAACTGATCCAAGAAGCGTATAGAGGAAGAATTTGAACGCTGCATAGATACGGTTCAATCCACCCCATACACCGATCAACAGATACATCGGGATCAGGCCGCCTTCGAAGAAAACGTAGAATAGGAAGATATCCAGCGCACTGAATACACCAATCATCAGTGTCTCCAGTAGAAGGAAGGCAATCATATATTCCTTCACGCGCTTCTCAACAGCTTCCCAGCTAGCGAGGATCACGATTGGCATCAGGAACGCCGTGAGCACAACAAACAGCATGGAAATGCCGTCTACGCCCACATAATAGCTGATATCACCAACCCAGCGGTAGCGTTCTTCGAACTGGAACCCGGCATCGGCGTTATCAAAGCCAGCCCAAAGCACGATGCTCATCAGGAACGTCACGATGGTGGTCAAAAGCGCCACGGAACGGATATTCCGCTTTTCGATCTCCTTATCCTGATGCCGGATAATGAGGATGAAAAGCGCACCGATAAGCGGTACAGCCATCATCAAAGAGAGCAGGTAATTTTCCAGAAAAATCATTTCAACTATCCCCTGCCCTTAGTGTGCGCCACTTTGGGCCATAAACCATGTCACCACCACAGCGAGACCAATGATCATCGCGAATGCATAGTGGTAGACGTAACCAGTTTGAAGCTTGCGCGCTTTCGCGGCTACTGCAGCAACTGCTGCGGACACGCCATTGGGGCCGAAACCGTCAATGGTTTGCTCATCCCCACGTTTCCAGAACACGTTACCAAGCCAGAAAGCCGGACGAACAAACAGGAAGTTGTATAGCTCGTCCCAGTACCATTTATTCAACAGGAAGGCATAGAGGCCATCCCACATCTCTGCAGTACGCTTTGGCAGGTCTGTCTTGCGGCCATAGAAAGCGAAGGCCAGCAGAAAGCCAAGAAGCATTACGACAAATGGTGCTGCAATCACTGCGCCCGGCACATGGTGTGCCGCTTCCATTACATCATCCATTGCTGTCACAAGTGCGCCATTCCAAAAGGCAACCCGCTCGTGGCCAATGAAGAACTCCTTGAAGATGAAGCCTGCCCCCAGTGCGCCAAGAGCCAGGATTGCCAGCGGTACCTTGATAAAGATCGGGCCTTCATGCGCATGATCAAAATATTTCTGCTTCGCACGGGTTTCGCCGAAGAAGGTCAAGAATATCAGGCGCCAGCTGTAGAAGCTGGTCATAAAGGCTGCGGCAACGCCCATCACGAAGGCAAACTGAGATGCACCCGCGTCGGATGCATACGCCGCTTCGATGATCAGGTCCTTGGAATAGAAACCCGACAGGAAGGGGACGCCTGTGATGGCAAGTGTGCCAATGATCATCACGGTGCCTGTGAATGGGATCTTCTTAAAGAGACCGCCCATGTTCCGCATGTCTTGCTCGTGATGCAGGGCATGAATTACAGATCCAGCGCCAAGGAACAACAGTGCTTTGAAGAAAGCGTGCGTGAACAGGTGGAATACCGCACCACCATATGCCCCAACACCAAGCGCGAAGAACATATAGCCAAGCTGCGAACAGGTTGAGTAGGCAATCACACGCTTGATATCGTTCTGTACAAGGCCAACGCTTGCCGCGAAGAAAGCAGTAGACGCGCCAACGATGGTAACAACCTGCAAAGCATATTCAGAATATTCAAATACTGGGCTAAAGCGCGCCACAAGGAACACACCGGCGGTTACCATTGTTGCCGCGTGAATAAGCGCCGACACAGGTGTCGGGCCTTCCATCGCGTCAGGCAGCCAAGTGTGCAAGCCAAGCTGGGCAGATTTGCCCATCGCACCCACAAACAGCAGAAGGCAGATCACTGTAATGGCGTGATACTCATGGCCCAGGAAGGTCATGGTCGCTGTTTGATAATCACCAATGTTGGCAAAAATCACATCAAACTCAACCGAGCCTGTCATCAGGAATACCGCATAAATACCCAGCGCAAAGCCAAAGTCACCCACACGGTTTACAACAAAGGCCTTAATGGCAGCGGCGTTCGCGCTTGGTTTCTTAAACCAGAAACCAATCAGCAAGTATGATGCAAGGCCAACGCCCTCCCAACCGAAGAACATCTGCACGAGGTTGTCGGAAGTTACAAGCATCAGCATCGCGAAGGTAAACAGCGACAGGTACGCAAAGAAGCGTGGCTTGTCTGGGTCTTCTTCCATGTAGCCCATGGAATACCAGTGCACGAGCGCTGACACCGTGTTAACAACAACCAGCATCACAGCCGTCAAGGTGTCAATCTTGAACGCCCACGCAAACTCAAGCGTTCCTGATTTCACCCAGTCCAGCACATGAACCGGGTAAACATTATGCACGAACGCCACATCTGCGAAGACATACCAGGAAAGTGCGGCGCCAATGGTAACAAGGCTTGATGTCAGCACCTGGCTGGCGCGGTCGCCAATATTACGGCCAAACATGCCTGCGATCAGAAAACCAACCAGCGGCAGGAATACAATAAATTTAGAAGCTAATTCCATTGCCCTACCCTTTCATCTGGTTGATGTCTTCAACCGCGATAGAGCCGCGGCCTCGGAAATAGACCACCAGGATCGCAAGGCCAATAGCCGCCTCAGCTGCAGCCACAGTCAATACAAACATGGCAAACACCTGACCAACCGTATCCTGAAGATAGGTAGAGAAGGCCACGAGGTTGATGTTGACGGCCAGAAGCATAAGCTCGACCGACATAAGAATGATGATGACGTTCTTCCGGTTGAGGAAGATACCGAGCACCCCGAATACAAACAGGATTGCGGCGACCGTCAGATAATGTCCTAACCCAATAGTCATTGACTATCGTCCCCTAGCCTTTCTTCGTTGGCAGCGAAACGCCTTTGCCAACTTCTACATCTACAAGTTCCCATGCGTCTTCCGGACGGCGGGCATTCTGCCTGGCCACATTCTGGCGACGAACGCCTGGGCGTGTACGGTGTGTCAGCACAATTGCGCCAATCATCGCAACAAGGAGAATGATGCCGGACATCTGGAAGATGAAAATATAATCTGTGTACAGGATGTTCCCGAGCGCCGCGGTGTTGTCCACTTGCTCAACTGCTGGAAGCGGTGACGCAGCGTTCTTGGCAATATCGTCACCGAACGTCCAGGCTGCCCCCAAGGTGCCCAGCTCGGCCAGCAGGACAAGTCCTACTACAACACCGATCGGTGCGTTCTGCATGATGCCCTGTCTCAGTTCAACAAAGTTGATATCAAGCATCATCACAACAAACAGGAACAGCACAGCAACCGCGCCCACATAAACAATAACAAGAAGCATCGCCAGGAATTCAGCCCCCATCAGGACAAACAGCCCTGCGGAACTGAAGAAGGCAAGGATCAGCCACAGAACCGAATGAACCGGGTTCTTGGCCAAAATCACCAACAGGCCGGACAGCACGGTAATCGCGGCGAACAGCCAGAATGCGGCGACAGGAAGTGTCGAAGCAAAATCCATGATTAGGTCCCCTGCCTTTCTATTAACGGTATGGCGCGTCAGCAGCGATATTCGCCGCAATTTCGCGCTCCCAGCGCTCACCATTGGCGAGCAGCTTGTCTTTGTCGTACATCAGTTCTTCACGTGTTTCGGTCGCAAACTCAAAGTTCGGGCCTTCAACAATCGCATCAACCGGGCATGCCTCCTGGCAAAAGCCGCAGTAGATGCACTTTGTCATATCGATGTCGTAACGCGTGGTACGGCGAGAACCGTCTTCACGAGGCTCCGCTTCAATGGTGATAGCCTGTGCCGGGCAAATCGCTTCACAAAGCTTACAGGCAATGCAGCGTTCTTCCCCGTTCGGATACCGGCGGAGAGCATGCTCACCGCGGAAACGCGGGCTCAGAGGGCCTTTCTCATACGGATAGTTCACGGTAACCTTTGGCCGGAAAAAATATTTCATCGACAGCACAAAGGCTTTCCAGAACTCGATGAGCAACAGGCTTTTTGCAGCTTGTGCAAGTGCAGTCATCATTCAAGCCTTTCTATCCGTTAATGCCAAGCACGCCATAGACGGCAAGGCCCGAGTAAAGAACAACAAACGCCAGCGACAGCGGCAGGAAGACTTTCCAGCCAAGGCGCATCAACTGGTCATAGCGGTAACGCGGCACAAACGCCTTCACCATGGCGAAGAGGAAGAAACCGAAACAGGTTTTCAGGATCAGCCAGATCGCGCCAGGGATAAATTCCAGCGCAGGAATTGGCGCATCCCAACCACCAAGGAACAGGATCGCCATAACAGCCGACATCAGAAGGATGTTTGCATATTCGCCCAAGAAGAAAAGCGCAAATGCCATCGAGCTATATTCAACCTGATAACCTGCCACCAGCTCCGCTTCCGCTTCTGGAAGGTCAAACGGTGGGCGGTTGGTCTCAGCCAGCGCAGAAATAAAGAAGATGATATAGACCGGGAAGAATGGAATGAAGTTCCAGTTCCAGAAGCCACCTTCCTGCGGGCGGACAATATCGCTCATGTTCAAGCTGCCCGCGGTCACTAGGATACAAACGAGCACGAAACCGATCGATACCTCGTAGGATACCATCTGTGCGGCAGATCGCAGCGCACCAAGGAAGGCATAGCGGCTGTTTGACGCCCAACCGGACATGATAATGCCGTATACACCCAAGCTTGAGATCGCCAGCAGGTATAGAATACCCACATTCAGATCAGCAATCGCGACGCCGTCTTCAAACGGGATAACCGCCCAACTGATCAGTGCCAGCGTAAAGGTGATCATCGGGGCAATCAGGAAGATAACCTTGTTTGCCCCTGCCGGGATCACAGTCTCTTTCAGGAAAAGCTTCAAGCCGTCCGCAAAAGATTGCAGCAAGCCAAATGGCCCTACAACGTTCGGACCGCGACGCATCTGAACAGCAGCCCAGATTTTCCGGTCAAAATAAACCGCGAAGGCTACCGAAATCAAAAGCGGCAGTACGATCGCGAAAATGGCAGCGAGGATCGCTACAAAATAAAGGATCGGTCCGTCACCGCCAAACAGTGTGTAAAGCGCCTCAACCATGGGTCCCAGTCGCCTCCCCAGCTACACCTTCCCGCGCGGCTACACAGTCAGCCATGATCTGGCTGGCACGAGCAACAGGGTTGGTCATGTAGAAATTATCGATGATTGGCTTGATGCCGCCTTCAGCAATGTCACCCTTGGTGCCAAAGTCACCCCAGGCTTCATTCGGCAGCTCATCCACAGTCGCAGTCGCCGGTACCACGTCAGCCAGACGGGCACGAAGCTCACCAAGCGTATTGTATGGCAACGTTGAACCCACAACATCAGACAGCGCCCGCAAGATTGTCCAGTCTTCGCGCGCATCGCCTGGTGCAAAGACTGCTTTTTCCGTGCGCTGAACCCGACCTTCAGTGTTGATGTAGGTACCAGATTTCTCTGTGTATGCAGCAGCCGGCAAAATCACGTCCGCATTCTGAACGCCTTCATCACCGTGCGTACCAATATAAACCGTGAAGGCCTTCTTGAGCTTCGCACTGTCGATCTCGTCAGCACCCAGGAGGAACACAGCTTTCAGTTTGCCGGCTTCAGCATCATCAAGAACCGCATTCACGCCACCTTCGGTCACAAGGCCCAGATCAATTGCACCAACACGGCTTGCCGCCGTGTGAAGTACGTTGAAGCCGTTCCAGCCGTCTTTCATGCAGTATTTGTCAGCAATGTCGCGCGCAGCTTTGAGGATCGCTGCACCGTCTTCACGAGCAAGCGCTCCCTGGCCAACGATAATCATCGGCTTTTCAGCTGCTTTCAGCGCTTTTGCTGATGCATGACGACCTGTCGACGCTGACTTGAGGATCTTGGCGTCGTCGCCAAAGTCCTCAACTTTGTAAGTCAGGTCTGCCTCTGCACCGATACGGCCAACTTTGAGGCCCATGTGACGAACAGCTTTGCGTATACGGCTGTTCAGCACTGGCGCTTCAGCGCGTGGGTCACACCCTACAAGCAGCAGGTAATCTGCTTCCTCTACGCCAGCGATACCTGAATTCATCAGGTAACCGGCACGTACGCTGGCATCAAGCTGTGCGCCATCCTGACGGCCTTCAACGCGGCTGGAGCCTAGAGACCCCATGAGGTCCTTCAACGCCAGCATCGCTTCCATGTCAGCGAGGTCACCAGCTATACCAGCAATTTGATCGCCTTTAACGCCCTTGAGTTTTTTCTTGATAGCCTCAAATGCCTCAGCCCAGGTTGCTTCTTCAAGCTTCTTGTTCTTACGAACATACGGGCGGTCCAGGCGGCGCTTCTTCAGGCCATCATAAACAAAGCGAGTCTTGTCAGAGATCCACTCTTCGTTCACGTCTTCGTTGAGGCGCGGGATTATCCGCATCACAGCAGCGCCACGGCTGTCGACAACAATGTTGGAGCCGAGGGCGTCCATCACATCGATGCTTTCCGTGTGCTTCAATTCCCAGCTACGCGCTGTGAAGGCATATGGCTTGCTGGTCAGCGCACCAACCGGACACAGATCAATCACATTGCCGGACATTTCGCTATCGAGAGACTTCTCAAGATAGGTTGTCACTTCGGTATGTTCACCACGCCACAGAGCGCCCATGTCTTCGACACCAGCCACTTCCGAAGAGAAGCGAACGCAACGCATGCAATGAATGCAGCGTGTCATGGTGGTGGAGATCAATGGCCCCATGTTTTTGTCTTCAACCGCACGCTTGTTCTCGTCGTAACGGCTATTGCCGCTACCAAACGCCACGGCCTGATCCTGCAGGTCACACTCACCGCCCTGATCGCAAATCGGGCAATCCAGCGGGTGGTTAATCAGCAGAAATTCCATCACCCCTTCACGTGCTTTCTTCACACGTTCAGTGTTGGTGTGGATTACCATGCCGTCGCCCGCAGGCATCGCACAGCTTGCGATTGGCTTTGGCGCCTTTTCCATATCAACAAGGCACATACGGCAGTTACCGGCAATCGACAGGCGCTCGTGATAGCAGAAACGCGG
>JABXIS010000036.1 GCA_013372975.1 Alphaproteobacteria bacterium | reverse complement strand
CGCGGCCAGGGATTCTATGGCCAGAGCGGCTGGCAGGAAACCCGATATCTGTATGATGGCGGCAACTGGGAGACGAAGGTGCCACAAGACATCAGCAGCACCAGCAGTTCGACGACATGCGCGCCCTACTAAGGCCGCAAACTGTGTCGTAATTCCGGAAGGCGGGTCAGCCCGCCTTCTGCATCTGCTGCAACATCTGGAACATCATGTCGTGGACCTTGTTCACAGCCTTGAGGGGCCTGAGCATCACCTTGAATTCAGTGATCTGGCCATCCGTATTCCAGGTGATCATATCAATGCCATCAATCTGTACGCCGTCAATCTCTGTCACAAACTCAAGCACCGCGCCGTTTTCAGACATATATTCACCCACATAGCGAAAATGCTCACCCCCCAGCACACGCCCGGCCGCCGAAAGATACATATAGGTGAGTGCTTTGCCTTCCTGCGGGGTATGCACCACGGGTGAATGAAACACTACGTCGTCCGCAAGCATGTCGCTCAGCGCCTTATCGTCATGGGTTTCTACAAAATCATACCACCGCCGCAAGTTCAGGCGCATCAGATCAAGGCTCATCTCGTCCCCCAGAAGTTACAAAAGAAAAAGGGCACCGCAGCCAAGGCCGGGCACCCTTCGTAAGCTATATCGGCTCCGGGCCGTTTCAAGCCCTTCAGCGGAACTTGTTGTTCCTAGGGAAACCCATTGGTGGCAAACGACCGGCATTCCCCCTACGGCCTGTCCAAGGCGCAAGCTCTGTTTCCGTGCGCCAGCGATCAGACGTGCCTCCCATCGGCCATGTGAGGCCCTCTTCCTTGTGGAAGATGATCACATCAGACATACCGCCATCTTTGTAGCGCTGGAGGGTAACCCCCTGCCCGCGCGCCAGCGTTGGCACCTCTTCAAGATCAAACACCAGTAGCTTGCGGTTCTCGCCGATCACGGCAACACTGTCGCCATTCACCGGCATGCAGTGGGTACCTACGGTATCGCCTTTAACATTAAGAAGCTGCTTACCGCCTTTCTTCATGGCAACAGCGGCATCAGCTTCTGCGATAAAGCCCTTGCCAATCGACGACGCCACAAACAGTTTGCCGCCCGGCTGGTATGGCAGGATCGCGACGATCTCATCGTTGGCTTCCATATCCACCATCAGGCGGACTGGTTCTCCGTTACCCCGGCCACCAGGCAGTTTGTCTGCACCTAGCGTATAAACCTTGCCGTTCGTGGCGAAGAGGAAGATTTTGTCAGTAGTCTGGGCATGGAAACGGAACCGTTCTTCATCCCCTTCTTTGTACTTGAGCTCTTCCTCTGCTTTCACATGGCCTTTCAGCGCCCTGATCCAGCCGCGTTTGGAGCATACCACCGTGATCGGTTCTTTCTCGATCATGGCTTCCAGGGGAACAACTTCCGCCGTTGGCGCATCGCCAAAACGGGTACGGCGCTTGCCAAGCTCTGTTTCGGGACCGAAACGCTCCTTGATATCACCCAGCTTGTCACCCACGGCAATCCACTGAAGCTCTTCACTACCCAACAGCGCAAGGATTTGGGAGCGCTCGTCTTCAAGCTTGGAATGCTCGGTGCGGATTTCCATTTCCTCAAGCTTCCTGAGAGCCCGCAGCCGCATGTTCAGGATCGCTTCAGCCTGATTTTCTGTAAGCTTGAAAGTGCTCATCAGGCTTGCCTTGGCGTCATCCTCTTCCCGGATGATGCGGATCACCTCGTCAAGGTTCAGATAAGCAATCAGATAACCAGACAGGATTTCGAGGCGGCGCTCGATCTTCTCAAGACGGTAACGGTTGCGGCGCAGCAAAACTTCAATCTGGTGATCGAGGAAACTGTCCAGGATTTCTTTCAATGACTGAACGCGCGGACGGTTATCAAGACCGATCACGTTCATATTGAGGGAGAAACGCGTCTCAAGTTCCGTGAACTTGTAGAGGCTTTCCATCAGAACCTTCTCGTCAACCGTACGGTTCTTGGGCTCCAGCACGATGCGGATATCTTCGGCTGATTCGTCGCGCACATCCGTAAGGATCGGCAGCTTCTTGTCACCAATCAGTTCGGCGATCTTTTCAATCAGCTTGGATTTCTGCACCTGATACGGGATTTCCGTGATCACGATGTTATAGAGGCCGCGCGGAAGCTCTTCCTTTTCCCAGCGGGCACGCACACGCAGGCTGCCACGGCCGGTTTCATAGGCATGAAGGATGGTTTCGCGGTTTTCCACCACCTGTCCACCGGTTGGGAAATCAGGGCCCGGAATGCGGTCCAGAAGGTCGGAAACCGTAACTTCTCGGGCCGGGTTGCGCCGCGCCTCAATGAGAAGCTGCAAGCCATCCACCAGTTCACCCACATTGTGGGGCGGAATGTTGGTTGCCATACCCACAGCGATACCGGAAGACCCGTTCGCCAGCAGGTTCGGGAATGCGCCCGGGAACACCAGTGGTTCCGCGTCTTCGCCATCATAGGTGGGGCGGAAATCGACAGCGTCTTCTTCAAGACCATCCATCAAGATGGCCGCCACTTCGGTCAGGCGCGCTTCGGTATACCGCATCGCAGCCGCATTATCGCCGTCAATGTTACCAAAGTTGCCCTGCCCGTCCACGAGTGGGAATCGCACAGAAAAATCCTGTGCCAGGCGCACCATGGCGTCATACACCGCCTGGTCACCGTGCGGGTGGTATTTACCGATAACATCCCCAACCACACGGGCACATTTTTTGTAGCCTGTTTTCGGGTCAAGCTTCAGAAGCCGCATGGCATACAGAAGGCGCCTATGCACGGGCTTGAGGCCATCTCGTACATCGGGCAAGGACCGCGACATGATGGTGGAAAGGGCGTACGCGAGGTAGCGTTCGCTGAGAGCATTCGCGAACGGGGCCTCGATGATGTTTTCACTAAACTCAGGATGTGTCGTCATGGGCATGACTATAGCAAGCCAATCGCCGTGCGCTACAAGATATTGTGGTTATCCACAGGGAATTTTGCTCATGCTGCGTCGGCTTACTCGCAAGACGCTAAAAATTCAAATTCTCGTACTTGACTTCTGCTCTTCACAATATATTAGTAGTTCGCGATACTACTATAAGATTCAAGGGCACCATGAACGATACATTGGACAGATTAGCAACGCTGGGGTTCACGGCACTTGAAGCCGATATTTATCTGTACCTGCTACAAAATGGCACCAGCACGGGTTATGCCGTTTCCAAGGCAATTGGCAAGGCTGTTGCCAACACCTACAAGGGAATTGAAAGCCTGCGCATCAGAGGCGCCGTCGAGGTGAGCGACACAAGCAAAAGCCGTAGCTGCCGAGCCGTTCCCTGGCGGCAGTTTCTAGCCAGCCAGCGTGCTTCCTATGAAACGAACCTGACCGCGCTTGAGGCGGCACTCGAGGCCTTACCCGAAGCGGCAGATGACGAGGCTGTCTATCAGCTCGACAACTCTGACCGGGTGATCACGGCAGCCGTCGAAGCCATCGACAATGCCAAACGTATCGTGCTCGGAGACATTGAACCAAGCGCCCTGCCCCATGTAAAAGCCGCACTCGAGCGCGCCACTGCCCGTGGTGTCGAAGTGCGTATCAAGATCTATGAGCCTGAAGATGTGGAAGGCGCACACATAACCCTGCGCGTTCGAGGCCGCGAGGTTTACGGCAGAACAAACGATGTGGCGCTGCACATCAACGCCGACGGCAAGGAAGATGTTCTGGCCATCTTCAACCACGATATGTCCCGCGTGTTACAGGCCTTCACCACAAGAAGTGCCTTGATGAATATGAAGCATTATTGCGCGCTTCTCTACGAACTGACACTCACAGACATCAAACAGAACCTGCGACGCGGCGATGTGGAAGCATCGCTCAAGAACCTCGATGATACCGATCATCTTCAGCCCTTCAGCGCCAATGGCCCGCCACTTGAAGGCTATATTAAGACCTACGACCTTAAATAATCACGACAAAAGACGAGAAACCATGACCCTTATAAAAACCATCGGCCTGATAACCGCGGCCGTTACCGGCCTTGCTTTGACACCAAAGGCTGCAGCACAAGAAAATGCCCCTCTGGTCAACAAAGAGGAAACAGCGAACGTTATTGAAGCTGTCGGCGACCTTCTTCAGAACAACTATATTTTCCCCGAGGTTGCGGATCAGATTGCAGACCTTCTGAGCCAGAAATACCAAGCAGGGTCTTATGGCGACATTTCCAGCCCGCATGCGTTGGCGCAGCAATTGACAAAAGACCTTCAGTCGATCAGTCACGATCTTCACCTGCGGGTTTTCTTTGATCCGAAGCGTGTTGCTTCCATCCGGGCCCAGGCGGCCGCGGAGCCGGACCCGCAGGTCGCAATCGACGAATTTCGACAAGAGCAATCCAGAAATTTCGGCTTCAAATCCGTCGAGATCCTGAGCGGAAATATCGGCTATATTGATCTAAGGCACTTTTCCAGCACGGGTGCCGCGGGCAGCACCCTTGCCGCCACAATGAAATATGTTGAAAACACCGACGCCCTGATCTTCGACCTTAGAAACAATGGCGGCGGTTCGCCCAATATGGTTCAGCATATGATCAGCTATCTGCTGGATGAAGAGCCCATGCTGCTCTCAAGCATTTTCAAACGACCAGAACGTATCACAAAACAATATTGGAATTTGCCTCATGTATCCGGCACGCGCATGCCGGAGAAGAAGGTTTATGTTCTGACAAGCGGCAGCACCTTTTCCGCGGCCGAGGACTTCAGCTACACCCTGAAACATCTGAAAAGGGCAACCATCGTTGGTGAAACCACCGGCGGCGGCGCGCACCCCGGCGGGCGGCAAGTTGCGACAGATCGCTTTCTTGTCTGGCTGCCCACAGCCAGAACGATCAATCCCGTTACCCAAACAAACTGGGAAGGCACAGGGGTTATCCCCCACGTGGAAACATCTGCGGAGGATGCCTTCACCAAAGCCTATCGGTTGGCGCTGGAAAACGGCATTGCAGAACACCCAGAAAACAGCGCGCAGAAAGAATGGTCCCTGCAGAGCCTGATCGCAACATCGCAGCCAATCACCCTGCCTGAAGGCCTATTGAAACAATATGCCGGAAAATATGGCCCCAGGGTCCTGTCTTATGAAGGCGGTCGCTTGTATTACCAGCGCGGTGAAGGACGCAAACGCCCCCTCACCGCAATCAATGAGACCTTGTTTATGGTCGATGGCCTTGATGATTTCCGCATCGGAATCGTCGTTGAAGGGGGCAACGTCATTGCCATTCAAGGCGTCTCGGATGATGGTCGCATAAGCCAGAACGCCAAAGAAGCAAGCTAGCACTACTTACATAGAGAAAAGCGTTGGGCCCGGCTGCAGAAAATCAAACCTCTGCCTGGGCCCGCGCAAGTGTGGTTAGAAACCGATCCCGCGCCGGCGGCTGGCCCTTGCCACTCACCACCCAGACAAACCGATCAAGGAAATAACCTGTGGTTCTGAGGGCATCAAGGGCGTCCCCGCTCGAGGCATCCGCGAGCAGGCCGTCTGTCATAAACGCAGGCAGCGGCAACAGCTTGCCCTTATAGGGCCCGCCCGCTTCGAGGCTGACGGCTCTGCCCGTTTTGGGCGACACATACCTGAGGTTCTCAGTCGCCCCCGTACCCGCGCAGACCGAAAGGTCTAGGCCGTAGCCAAGCTCTTTCAGTATCGCAAGTTCCAGTTTTGCCAGCGCACCTGCCCAAAGGATGATATCGCCATCTTCTTCTTCCAACAGCGCTACCACGGCCTCAAGCCGTTCAAAAATACCTTCGTGGGTCTCGCGTTCGGGCATGGTGCTGGCAATCACTGCCGTGATGGCAGAGAGGGCAGACACCCTCGTGCCCGCGCCCATCATCAGGCCGAGGGGGCTGTGCAGCAGTTCCAGCGTGAAACGGCCAAGGTTGGTTTCAAGCCGGGCGCGCCATGAAACAGTGAGACGGTTGCCCACCTGCAGATTGGCTTTCTGGCGGCGGCTCATACCCGCTTTCACATAGCCACGGGCGCGGCCATGCGAACGGGTCATTACCTCAAGAAGGGCATCATGCTCGCCGAAACGGGAAGCGGATAAAACAATGCCTTCATCCTGCCATTCCACGTGGCAAGCCCCCTATTCTACGAAATCGAGGCCCATGTCCTGATACACCGTGCGGTCGTCGGCCCAGCGTTCGGTCACCCGCACATGCAGGAACAGATGCACCTTGCGGCCCAGCATCTCTTCAAGCTCTTCGCGCGCCATCTGACCCAGCTTCTTGAGCATGGTGCCGCCCTTACCGATCACGATGCCCTTCTGGGTCTCGCGCTGCACATGGATCACCTGTTCGATGCGCACACTGCCGTCCTTGCGGTCTTCCCACTTTTCGGTTTCCACTGTTGTGGCATACGGCAGTTCGTCATGCAGGCGCAGATATACTTTCTCGCGCGTAACCTCGGCGGCAAGAATACGCATGGTTACGTCCGCCACCTGATCTTCCGGATACATCCACGGGCCCACAGGCGCGCGTTTGGCCAGAAACGCCTTCAGGTCTGCCACGCCGTCGCCATTGAGGGCCGAAATCATGAAAATCTCGTCAAACACGCCAGTTTCGCTAAGGGATTGCGCCAGCGCAAGCAGGCTATCCCGCTTTACAGTATCGATCTTGTTGATGGCCAGATGCACAGTGCGACCAGCGTTCTTGAGGGCCTCAACGATCTTCTCCACCTCTTCACTGAAGCCTTTCTTGGCGTCAATCAGCAGGATGGTTTCTTCGGCATCTTCGCTGCCCTTCCAGGCCGCGTTCACCATGGCACGGTCAAGTCGGCGCTTGGGCTGGAAAATGCCCGGCGTGTCGATAAAAACGAGCTGGGCGTTATGATCTTCCTCAAGCGCAATACCTGTGATGCGCGTGCGCGTGGTTTGAACCTTATGGGTCACAATCGCCACCTTGGCGCCCACAACGGCGTTCAGAAGCGTTGATTTGCCCGCATTTGGCGCGCCAATAAGGGCGACAAAGCCGCAGCGGGTTTCCGGGGTTGCCTGTTCGGCCATTATTTTTCTCCTGTCAGCACGGCAAGAAGCTCGGCTGCGGCGGCCTGCTCGGCCTGCCGTTTTGCGGGCCCGATCGCAGTGGCCGTGCCCTTATTGTCTACGATTGCCTCAATGGTGAAAACCGGGCTGTGATCAGGCCCCGTGCGCCCCACCATTTTATAGAACGGCAGCGGCAAGCTGCGTGCCTGACACCATTCCTGAAGCTGTGTTTTCGAATCCTTGATTGCCGTTGGCCCCTCGTTCAACAAGGGTGACCAATGTTTGCGGATAAATTTGTCTGCCACATCATAGCCACCATCCAGATACATGGCGCCAATCACGGCTTCGGTTACGTCTGCCTGCACCGCTTCTTTCTCGCGTGTGCCTTCGGTTTCCGCACCGGGTGTTAGTTTGAGCGCGTCAGAAAGGCCAAGTTTGCGCGCCATCTCTGCCAGCGTTTCCCGCCGCACCAGCGCTGTGAAACGGCGGTTGAGCTTGCCTTCCGCTTCACCGGGGAAAGCTTCAAGTAGCAGTGTCGCGACGGAAAGGCCCAACACCCTGTCCCCCAGAAATTCAAGCCGCTGATAATTATGCGAGCCAGAAAGCGATGGGTGCGTCAGCGCTTCATCAAGAAGGCTGGGGCTTTGGAATGTATAGCCGACGATGGTTTTCCGCATGCTCATAAATCTAGCTGGCCCTCGCTTCATCCATCAGCCGGCGCATTTCCACGATGGAGGTTTCGAGGCCATGGAAGATGGCTTCACCGATCAGGAAGTGGCCGATGTTCAATTCCATTAGCTCAGGGATCTCAGCGATTGGTTTCACCGTTTCATAGGAAAGGCCGTGGCCTGCGTGCATCTCTAGCCCCAGTTTGTGGCCGTAGGCTGTGGCACGGCGAATACGCTCCAGTTCTTCCTGCTGAGGATCACCTGAAAGTTCACAGTAAGCACCGGTGTGCAGTTCTGTCACTGGCGCGCCCAGAGATACCGCCGCATCCAACTGACGCTCATCCGGATCAATGAACAGACTCACACGGCACCCTGCTTGCCCAAGCGCATCCACATAAGGCTTCAGGCGGTTGTGCTGGCCTGCTACATCGAGGCCGCCTTCTGTTGTTAGTTCCTGACGTTTCTCTGGCACCAGGCACACAGCATGCGGTTTGTGCCTCAGCGCAATTTCAAGCATCTCATCCGTGGCAGCCATCTCAAGGTTGAGGGGTACGGTAAGCACATCAGAAAGCGTAGCTATGTCTTCATCCGAAATATGGCGCCGATCTTCACGCAGGTGGGCGGTAATGCCGTCTGCACCCGCGCGCACGGCAAGACCTGCCGCGCGCACTGGATCAGGATGCCGAATGCCGCGCGCATTCCGGATGGTTGCCACATGGTCAATATTGACACCAAGACGGAGTTTTCTGTTGCTCATACCAGTCCTCTTGATCGCCTACAGCTAGCCCTCATTCGGGCTTTTCTGGGCGCGTTTGGCCTGCAGCCTGTTTTGTCTTGCTGCATGATAGCCTGTCAGTAGGCCTTTGAAAGAAAAATAGAACAAAAGCCAGACAACAATAGCAACAGGCAGTCCGCCCACCAGAAGTGGAAATATGATTGGCAGGAAGGCAGACAGATAAACCACCGGATTGTCCATCAGGCCAGACCAGCTCCAGGCAGGGAAAACCGTTGCCACTGAATCCCCCAAAATGAGGCCACCAAGCTGGCCGGTGAGAGCGAAAATGAACGGAAACGTCCAGGGATTGCCAATGGCAGTGCCGATCGCAGATGCCAGCATATTGCCGCGTGTAAGCCAGGCCACCCCGAAGCCCATCAGGAAATGCAGCCCCAAAAACGGGGTGAAGGAAACCGCGGCCCCCGATGCCACACCCGCCGCGATACTATGCGGTGTGCCGGGCAACCGCGCGACTCGGTGCCACAAATACTGGCCGGCACGCTTCAAGCCCGAGCGCGGCCACAGCCAGCCCAAGGTTTTTTTCCACCACGGTAATCTATCGCGGCGCCTGAACAACATGCACTTCGCCTTTTCTTATGATTTCAAACCACGGCTGCCGGGCTTCACTGCCGGGATGGCCTTTAGCTCATCAGGCACATTTTCTGGCTCAAACGTTGGGGCATCGATCGTTGCAAGTGCGGTGATCGGTGCGCCAACATCTGCCTTGCCGCCAGAACGGTTGATCAGGCAGCCCGCTGCCACCACGTTGCCGCCTGCAGCATTGATCGTGTCAATACATTCGCGAGAAGAAAGCCCCGTAGTGATAATATCTTCCATCATCAGGATGCGGGCCCCCTGCGTGAGGTCAAAGCGGCGGAACTTGAATTCACCTTCCACACGCTCGCAGAAGATGCCATTCACCCCAAGCTGGCGCGCTACTTCGTAACCCACGATCACGCCCCCCATGGCCGGGCTGACTACCAGGTCGATTTCCACTCCGGTGGCCTTCAGCTTTTCAGCGAAGGCTGCACACAGACGCCCGGCACGCGCTGGATCCATTAGCACGCGAGCACACTGCAGATACACCGAGCTATGCAACCCGGAAGACAGTTTGAAGTGTCCTTCGAGAAGCGCACCTGCTGCACGAAATTCATTCAAAACGGCTTCCTGATCCATGCCCAAGGCTCCTGCTAGTGGGTTTCCAAAAAATTGCTATAGCGGCGATAGTGCCGGACCGGCTTTAGGTCAAGGAAATTCGGCAGAAATGCGCTGTTTTTAGCCCTGACCAACTACTCGGTCGACTCGGCTGATCACACGACTGACCCGCAAAGCCCTGCTGATATCATTCAGGTGTTTCACGTCGCGCACTTCCACATCAACAATCATCACATGGAATTCCGGGTCCCGTTCCGGTATTTCAAGGTTGGAGATATTGCCACCACCCTTGGAAACCGTGGCGGCGATGGACGCCAATGCCCCGCGCTCATTTACCACCTCGAGCCTGAGTTGGCCTGCATAATAGGCCTCGTCTGTTTCATCGTCCTGCCAGCGGAGGTCAAGCCATAGATCCGGGTTATCGTCATACAAGCCAAGTGTGCCGCAGTCGATGGTATGGATTTCCGCGCCCTTGCCGGGCACACGGATACCTACGATACGGTCACCGCGAACGGGATGGCAACATTCGGCAAAATGGACGGCAGATTCCTGCCCGATACCGGAAATCGGCACCGCATGGCCAACCAGATCTTCCCAGTCATGGTGCACTTCCGGCAGGCCTTCACCTCGGGCGTCTTCCTTAAAGCCTGGGAAGGCTGCGCGCAGGATTTCCTCTTCGGTCAAGGTGCCCTGCCCCACAAGCGCATACAGCATTTTGGCGTCATCCAGGTTAAGCACCTTGGCTGCCTGTTCGATCACCCGATCAGAGAAATCGAGACCATTCCGGCGGCAGGCCTTTTCAATCAATGTATGACCAAGTTGCCCATACTCGCTGCGGCGCTTGTGCTTCACATGACGACGTATTGCGGATCGCGCCTTGCCTGTGATGACAAAACTTTCCCAGCGCGGCGAAGGTGTTTGGCCCTTCGATGTCAGGATTTGTACCTGATCGCCATTTTCAAGCTGATGCCTCAAAGGCACCATACGCCCGTTTACCTTCGCCCCCACGCAGTGATCCCCCACTTCGGTATGAACGGCATAGGCAAAATCAACAGTGGATGATCCACGCGGCAGCGAAATTAGCTCTCCCTTCGGCGTAAAACAGAAGACTTTGTCCTGGAACATCTCCAGCTTGGTATGCTCAAGGAATTCCTCAGGGTCAGCTGTATGCTCCAGAATTTCGAGAAGCTCCCGCACCCATCGATATTGCGAACCTTCCACATTGTCGCCGCCCTGCTTGTATTGCCAGTGGGCTGCCACGCCGATTTCAGCCTGTTCATGCATCTTATGTGTACGTATCTGGATTTCCAGCCGGTAATTCTGCGGCCCAATCACGGTGGTATGGATCGAACGATAGAAATTCCTTTTAGGCGTCGAAATATAATCTTTGAAACGGCCCGGAACCATAGGAAATTCCTGATGCACGACACCAAGCGCTTGATAACAACCAGCCACATCTTCGACCTTGATGCGGAAAGCCATCACATCTGAAAGCTGCTCGAATGATATGTTCTGCCGCTCCATCTTCCGCCAAATGGAATAAGGCCGCTTGATCCGCCCGCTTATCTTGGCCTTGATACCATGATCATCCATCAATTTCGTGAGCGCCGTAACCATGTCTTTCTCAAGGTCAGGGCTTTCTTCGATCAAATAATGCAGACGTGCATTGATCGATTCCATCGCCTCAGGGTCAAGATGCTGAAAGCTCAGATGCTCCAGTTCATCCTTCAGCTCATGCATACCGATGCGCTCAGCCAACGGAGAATAAATCTCCAATGTTTCCAATGATATACGGCGACGTTTTTCCGGCTTTTTGATGTAAAAGAGCGTGCGCATATTATGCAGCCGGTCGGCCAGTTTCACCAAAAGCACCCGGATATCGTTGGACATCGCCAAAAGGAATTTACGGAAGTTCTCAGCCTGCCGAAGGCTTTCCGTTTGCATTTCGATTTTGGACAGCTTGGTTACACCATCCACCAGTTCGGCCACCTTGGGGCCAAACAATTCGTCAATTTCTTCGATCGTGGCAACCGTGTCTTCCACCACGTCATGGAGGAGCGCCGTGGCGATCGTGTTGCCGTCCAATTTCATGTCTGTGAGGATGCCAGCCACTTCAAGCGGATGCGAAAAATATGGATCCCCAGACGCCCGCGTCTGGCTGCCGTGCGCCTTCATGGCAAATACATAGGCTCGGTTCAGAAGGGCCTCATCGACATTTTTATCGTAGGCCCTGACCTTTTCCACAAGCTCAAACTGACGGATCACGCGCTTCTTCTCACTTCAACAAACAAAAACAATAACCTGCATACAGAGATAATGGTTCTGGCAGATTATGCCAGCCCTTATTCAGGCTTAGCGGCATTGCGTAAAAGAACAATAAAAAAGCCCGGCAAATTTGCCGGGCTCCCTGAAAATCTTACGAAAAAGGATCAGCTTATTCAGCGTCTTTTTTCTCAGCTGGCGCATCTTCCATTCCAGCCATCAGGATGGACATATCCACCTCTTCCGGCTCATCGGATTCAACAACCTTGCGCAGGCCATGAACAACTGATTCCATCAAGTCATCAGCAATCACTTTTTCTTCAGCGATCTCGCGCAGCGACACAACAGCGTTTTTGTCATTGTCACGGTCCACCTCTAGCGGGGCACCGCTTGAAATCTGACGGGAACGCTGTGCAGCAGCGAGAACCAGATCAAACCGGTTTGTTACTTTATCAACGCAATCCTCAACGGTAACGCGAGCCATGCTTTTATTCTCCAAATCTGTAGCCGGGGGACAAGCATTCGTCGCCGTCCCGCACACGAGCGCCCGCTTATACAGGGCCAACTCGCTACTGTAAAGCGCCGAATCACTATAACGCGCCCCCAATCAGAAACCAGCGGAAATTTCCAAAACATCTACCAACCCGCCCTCTGAATCAATTTGCAAAAAAAGGTCGCTAACCGATTGATTTAAAACAGGATGCACCCAATCTGGAGCAACCTCCCGCAAAGGGGAAAGCACAAATCCTCGTCTGTGCGCGCGCGGATGGGGGATCATTGGAGTTTCTGTGAAAAAAGCAGCGTCTTCATGGTTCGCGAGCGCCCACCACCCCACCAGATCGGGTAAGATGACATCATCAAAAGCAATTAGATCGATATCCAGTGTTCTTGCGCTCCAGCGCGCCAGACGCTCCCGGCCAAAGGAAGCTTCAATAGTATGCAAAATGGCCAAAACGCCTTCCGGGGTCCCGCATCCTTCCACCAGCGCAGCGGCGTTGATAAAATCCGGAACGGATTCCACGCCGTCCAATGTCACAGCCTTCGTACGATACAGACGCGAGGTTTTGATGATCTTCATGCCATGGCTATCAAGGCTTCTGAGAGCTGCCCGCAAGGTATCCTCCGGCTGGCCAACCGACGACGGCAGATTTGCGCCAAACGAAAGTAATATCTGGTGTTTTTTCATTCTTATCTGTCGATAACTTTTATTTGAAGTACTGGAATTTCTCGCGGAAGTTTACCAAAATTTAAGCTCAAAAAGACATGCTGAATATATAGTTTGTTCCGTGTTTTTAAGACCAAGACAATTTTAAATCATTAAACACGATTGGACCTCTTATGATTTTCTATCCCGAAGAGCGTACCGCCCTGTTCATTGACGGCGCAAACCTGTATGCAACCGCCCGCGCCCTGGACATGGAAATTGATTATAAAAACCTACGCGCCCATTTCTCTAAAAAAGCCCGACTAATCCGTGCATTCTACTATACCGCCATTCTGGAAGATCAGGAATATTCGCCACTGCGCCCGTTGATTGACTGGCTGGATTATAATGGCTTCACGCTCGTGACCAAGCCCGTCAAGGAATTTACCGACGAACACGGCCGCCGAAAGATCAAGGGCAATATGGATATCGAAATCGCCGTTGATATGCTGAATATCTCGGAAGCACTTGATCATGTGATCCTTTTCTCTGGCGATGGCGATTTCCGACGCCTTCTTGAAGCGGTTCAGCGCCGCGGCCTGAGGGCAACTGTTGTCAGTTCAAACCGAACACAACCCTCGATGATCGCCGACGAGCTTCGTCGCCAAGCCGACCAGTTCATTGATCTGGAAGACCTGCGCGACATTATCGGCCGCAAGGGCGGCGGATCACGCCAACCTGACCCAGCCGAAGCCTATGAGGCCGGCTTCGAAGAACTGCAAGCCGAACACGCCTGAGGAGACCCTTGACGGCAAGCAAGAAGGCGGCCATGGTGCCGCCTTTCCTATGTTCGGAGATGCCTTCATGCCTGCGTTGCGGCCAGAACCCAAAGCCTCCTGCTCACGCTGCCCGCGGCTTGTCGCCTTCAGGCGTTCAAACAAAAAAGCCTATCCTGCCTATTTCAACGGCGCGTCACCAAGCTTTGGCCAAGAAGATGCCCACGCCCTGATAGTGGGGCTCGCGCCGGGCCTGCATGGCGCCAACAAAACCGGGCGGCCCTTTACCGGCGATGCGTCAGGCGAAATGCTCTATAGCTGCCTTGCTGAACTGGGACTAACACGGGGCACATTCGAAAATGACCCAAAGGACGGGTTTGATCTGGACGGCATCATGATCACCAATGCCGTTAGGTGTGTGCCGCCAGAGAACAAACCAACAGGTGCAGAAGTCAACAACTGCCGCCCCTATCTGGCCGACAGGATCAAAGCACTACCAAACCTGAAAACGCTTTTTGCGCTGGGCCGCGTGGCGCACGATGCCACGATAAGAACCCTTGGCCTGCGGCTCGCAGAGTATCCCTTCTCCCATCAGGCCGTGTACAGGCTGCCCGGTGGCCTGAAGCTGATCGATAGCTATCACTGCTCCCGCTATAATGTGAACACCGGGCGCCTAACCCGCGAGATGTTTCTCGCTGCGTTGGGCGAGTTGAAGAAAGCCTGAACCGATGATCCTTGAACACGCCCTATTGAACGTAAAACCCAGGCAGGAAAGTGCCTTCGAAATAGCCATGAATGAGGCCAAAAGCATCATTGCGTCCATGAAAGGTTTTCAAGGGCTGGAAGTGCGACGCTGCATCGAGAACGGAAGCCAATACCTGCTTCTGGTGAAGTGGGATAAGCTGGAAGACCACACAGAAGGCTTCCGCGGCTCAGCCGAGTACCAGGAATGGCGGCGTATGTTGCATCATTTCTACGAGCCCTTCCCCACTGTAGAGCACTATGGCGAACCGGTTTTCAGGGCCTGACACGCAAAAAAGGCGACGAACCCGATGGGGGATAGGTCCGTCGCCATACTCAGAACAATAAAACTCAAAACTTCAGGAGGATGGTGACGGCCTTATCAGGCGGCCATCACCTCATTGGCCAGTTCTGACTGGTTCGACAGCCAGGCACCAACCTTTTCAAGCACATCCCGGGGGCCTACGTGAGAAGCGGCTTCCGGGCCTGCAATCACGGTAAACAGTCTTGCGGCCGTCGCCGCATCACCACTTTCCACCGCAATATTCATCGCCCGCATCAGGTTTGGGCGCATTGATGCAATGGTATGTGCATAAGTCCGGGGGAGGATATAGTCTGCCATTGCTTTTCCTTTTGTCGTTTTTGACGACTCCATTACACTATAAATTCCTTAATTTTCACCTAAACACACCATATATAGTGTTTTCAGGTTTTGTTTGCGTGGATTTACGCCTTCCTGAAAAGGCGTTACTATGGGCTACAAATGGCGCGGAGGGTCTATGACACAATCAGCATCCGGGATGGGCGAACAGGTTACGTTCAAGCGGGGCGACACCATTTATGCCCAAGGCGATGACAGTACCGGCGTTTATATGATCCTTGAAGGCCAGATCGATATCTGGCGCATTGAAGGCGATAACAGCCACCATATCGCGGCGCTCGCAAGCGGCGAGTTGTTGGGTGAGGTGAGTGTAATCGAAAAGAAGAAACACTCGGTAACGGCCAAGGCATCGCAGGACACCACGGCCCTGTTCATCACAGCCGAAGCTTTCCGCAAAAGTTTTGCAGACCCCCTTGTCCGTCATGTTGTGCATACGCTGGCCACACGGCTCAGGAGCTCCTATGCCGTCAAGGAAGCCATAGAGGCCCAAAGCGACCAACCCGCCAGCTACAAGAGCGACCATCCCTTCATCGAAGGCCTGTCCCGCATGGTGGCTGACAAGATGCTCACCTTCGTGGAGGTGAAAGAGTTTCCATTCATTGTAGGAAACATTGCGACGGAAAGTGGACATGCCGAGGTGTGGCCCAACCGACTGCGCGTTCCGCTCAGAGGCGCACCCGAACTTGCCGACAATCATTTCGAGATTATTCGGCGCGATGGTGGTATCTGCGTCAGAGACTTGGGCAGCAGCCACGGCACCGTGGTGAATGGCGAAAAACTGAGCAAATATGCGCTCAAGGCCACAGCCAAGCTGAAAGTGGGGAAAAACAAAGTATCGGCAGGTGGGCCTGAAAGCCCTGTTCAGCTGCAGATAACCGTTCCGCCAGCAGCGGTGGAAGGTTAGCCCATTTCTTTCATCAGACGGGATTTCTGGCGGGCCCAGTCGCGCTGTTTTACGTCTTCCCGCTTGTCGCGCACGTTTTTACCCTTGCCCAGCCCAATCATTACCTTTGCACGCCCTCGGTCGTTGAAATAGACCTGCAAGGGCACCAGCGTATAACCTTGGCGCTGCACAGCACCTGCGAGCCTGCTCACCTCGCGGCGGTGCATCAGCAGTTTGCGCGGCCGGCGTGGTTCATGATTGAAACGGTTGCCGTGGGAAAATTCGGGGATATGGGCATTCACTAGCCACAATTCACCGTTTTTCTCTTCGGCATAGCTTTCACGAATATTGGCTTCACCATTCCGAAGGGATTTCACTTCAGTGCCCTGTAGCACCAACCCTGCTTCAAATTCATCCTCAATATGAAACAGGTGGCGTGCCTTACGGTTATCCGCTGCAATACGAGACGGGGCCTTTAGGGCCTTATTTTTGTTCTTGCCAGCCATGGTTACCCCAGATCAGCCTGTTCAAGGCCAAGTTCATGGATGACTGAAGCAATCACAGATCGCGCACCTTCAGTTGCTGGCAGTAGCGGCAATCGAACAGCGTCGGAGCCAATGCCCAACAAGGAACATGCAAACTTGGCCGGTGCCGGGCTCGTTTCCATAAACATGGCACGATGCAGCGGCAAAAGTTTATCCTGAAGGGAAAGAGCTGTTTTATAGTCCCCTGCCAGCATGGCTTCCTGGAACTGGCTGCACAGCTTAGGTGCCACGTTGGCTGTTACTGAAATGCAGCCTACGCCACCAAGGGCGTTGAAACCTAGGGCTGTCGCGTCCTCACCAGAAAGCTGGATGAAGTCCGGCCCCATGGCAGCACGTTGGCTGGCGCAGCGGTCCAAATCACCTGTAGCGTCCTTCACCCCAACAATGCGCGGCAGCGCAAACAACTCGGCCATCGTGTCGGTAGACATATCGACAACAGAACGGCCCGGAATGTTATAAATAATGATTGGCAGGTTCGAGGCATCATGAATGGCTTTATAGTGTGCGTAAAGCCCGGCCTGGCTTGGCTTATTGTAATATGGTGTTACAACAAGTGCGCCATCGGCGCCCACCTTCTCGGCATGCTGGATCAGGCCGATCGCCTCAACAGTGTTATTGGAGCCCGCGCCCGCAATCACCGGCACGCGGCCATCTGTTGCCTGCACACACAACTCCACGACCTGTTTATGCTCCTCATGGGTAAGCGTTGGTGATTCACCTGTTGTGCCAACAGGAACCACGCCATGCGAACCCTCCCGAATTTGCCAATCGACAAACTTCTGGAACGTATCACCATCCACTTTGCCGTCTTCGGTAAAGGTGGTGATCAGTGCGGGAATAGAGCCTTTAAACATAACAAGGGGCCTTATGCTTGAAATTTATGGCGCACCCTAACGCCACCCCCGAAAAAGGGCAATAGACAGGATGCGACTACACACCCTTGAAATGCACATTTTATTTCGATCGGCAGTGAAGTTTTACTTTCATATAGCGCAAACATAGCAGCACCCGGCCTCCAGGGGTAAGACTGGAGACCGGGTACTTGATACCCCGACATGGTCAGGGGTAGGTCATACCCTCCCTAGGGATGTCCAAGTTACTTTAGGCACCATTAGCGGCCATGGCCAGGCTTGGGAAACTTCTTGCCATGTTTGCCTTTGTGGCGATGTTCCATGGCTTCTTTGGCTTCGTCCAGGGTCACTTCGCCATCGCCGTTGATGTCACCGCGTTTAAAATGCTTCACCGCCTTGCGGGCAAACTCTTCCAGCGACACACGCTCGTCACCGTCCTTGTCGTGTTTGGCTACAAAATGGAGGCGTGAAGGCTTGCCCTTATGGCCCATTGGCGGCATGTCTTCCGGGTCAAAGTCACGCTCAGCTTCTTCGGCCCGCTCCTTCATTCGTTCCATCCGCTTTTTCATACGTTCCTGCACATGGTCGGGAACCGGCATTTCCTTCGGCAATTCCGCAAGTGTCAGATAACCATCGCCATTTTTATCAAACTTGGCGAATTTCTTCTGAACGCCCTGCATCATCTCCTCATGGGTGATCACGCCGTTACCGTTCAGGTCCGCTTCCTTGAACCGCTTTTCCAGAAACTCATCTTTTTTGTCAGATGCTGCATGTGTGGCAGGGATAGCCACAATGGCCAGGGTTGAGATCGCTATCGCTTTTTTCCAGGTCTTCATCATTTCAGTCCTTTTTGTTGGCACTCCGTCTCCGCGCGTCCAGTTCTTCTACGATCCCTACCTTTCAACCCCTTCGCCATCCTTCGATCAACTTTCGTTTATTTTTGTATACAATTACCCACATACCCTTGCCCGCCCTCGCTTTGTGCCCTAGGTTCCTCGGCAACTAAGCCAACAATCAAATGACATAAGGGACATATATCATGCGATTTTTCGGGATTATTCTGGCAGCTTTGGTTGCCGTCCCGGCCCAGGGGGAGGCAATCCAGCAAACCAAGGGCAGTTTCGAGGACAAATTTCGGCAGCTGGAAGAACATCTGCCAACACCAAACGTATACCGCACTGGATCAGGCGCCCCGGGCCATGCCTATTGGCAGCAGGAAGTAGATTATAAAATCAAGGTAGCTCTTGATGAACACGCCCGCACCATCACAGGCAGCGAAACAATTGTTTACCAGAACAATAGCCCGGACACACTGACCTACCTGTGGCTGCAGCTTGACCAAAACCGTTTTTCCAAGCATTCCGATGCCTATGAAACCATGGAAATGGGCGGCGCCGAGAAAAAGATGCGTTACACGACGCTGCGCTATCTGGCCCGTACCGAACAACAGGAGTGGGGTTTCAACCTCACCCGCGTTCAATCAGCGGGCGCTGATCTCAACTTCGCCATCAGCGACACCATGATGCGAATTGACCTGCCGAAGCCTTTGAAGCCCGGCGCGTCCTTCACATTCGATATTGACTGGAATTATAACATTCCGGAAGGCAAGGCCATGGGCGCGCGCGGCGGCTATCAGCCCTATGAGCGCGATGGCAACGATGTTTATTTCATCGCTCAGTGGTTCCCACGTCTTGCTGCCTATACCGACCTTCAGGGCTGGGAACATAAACAGTTCCTCGGTACCGGTGAATTCACCCTCGAGTTTGGCGATTATGACGTAGAGATCACGGTGCCCGGTGATCATATCGTTGGTTCAACAGGCGAACTTCAGAACGCAAAGGATGTGCTTTCAAAAGAACAGCGCGATCGGCTCAAGAAGGCCGAAACCGCTGATCGCCCCGTTTTTGTGGTAACCCATGAAGAGGCGCTCGAAAACGAGAAAGAAGGCTCGAGCAGCACCAAGACGTGGCATTTCAAGGCCGACAATGTACGTGACTTTGCTTTTGCCTCGTCCCGCAAGTTTGTTTGGGATGCATGGGGTGTGAAGCTGCCGGACAGCAACCGCACAGTTATGGCAATGTCGCTCTACCCTGACGAGGCCATGCCGCTGTGGGACAAATATTCCACACAAGCGATTGCCCATACACTGGACACATACAGCCGCTATTCTTTTGAGTATCCCTACCCTGTCGCCTGGTCCGTTCACGGCCCAATAGGCGGCGGCATGGAATATCCGATGATCACATCAAACGGCTATCCGGTTGAGATCACAAAAGACAAGGATGGTACCGAGCAGCGCACCTACAGCCGCCGCACCAAATACGGGCTGATCTCTGTGGTGATCCACGAAATCGGGCACATTTATTTCCCGATGACTGTAAACACCGACGAACGCAATTGGGCATGGATGGATGAAGGCATCAACAGCTTCCTGCAAAGCCTTGCAGAGCGCGAGTGGGAAGCCAACTATCCTGCACGGCGCGCTATGACGGGTGGTGTAATCCCTTATATGACCTCACCTGACCAAAACCCGATCATGACGCAATCCGACAGTATCATCGGCTATGGCCCCAACGCCTATACCAAACCGGCTGTCGCGCTCAATATCCTGCGCGAAACTGTCATGGGCCGCGAACTCTTTGATTTCGCCTTCCATGAATATTCCCGTCGCTGGAAATTCAAGCGCCCCTACCCTGCGGACTTCTTCCGCACCATGGAAGATGCCAGCGCTGTTGATCTGGACTGGTTCTGGCGTGGCTGGTTCTATACCACCGATCATGTGGACATTGCCATCAAAGGCGTGACACACGCCCGCATCAACACAGGTGACCCTAACGTTGAAAACCCGATCAATCGGGAAAAGGACCAAAAGGAAAAGACCTATATTGGTGAAATGCGCGATGCCCAATCCGGCACGCAACGCCGGGTGGACCGCTTCCCTGACCTTCTCGATTTCTATAACGAGAATGACGACTTCATCGTGACCGAGAAGCAGAAGAAAGCCTATGCCTCGAAGCTAAAAGGCTTGAAAGATTGGGAAAAAGAGCTTCTGAAGTTCGGCCATGAACTCTACTTCATCGAATTCGAAAACATTGGCGGCCTTGTGATGCCGTTGGTGCTGGATGTTGAATATGAAGACGGCAGCCACGAAGAAGTGCGGGTAGCAGCAGAAATCTGGCGTGAAAATGCCAAAACGGTTTCCAAGCTTCTGGTTCGCAACAAGGCCATCAAGTCGGTCACTCTCGACCCTTACAACGAGCTTGCAGACGCTGATGTGAACAACAACAGTTGGCCTGCGAAGCCAGTGATGTCACGCGTTGAGCTATACAAGCGCGAAACCTCCCGCAACCTTATGAAGGAAGTGCTGGACGGTAGTGCTGAAATGGACAAGGCGCCCGAGTAAAATGGCGCCCATCACGGCAGATACAAAGGGAGGCTTCGGCCTCCCTTTTTTTTGCAACAAGTTTTGACCTGTTCTCCAAAATTTTACCTTTACTGCACTAAAGTATGACGAACTGCTGGCCATACCCTTGACAAAACTGACGTTCTGGGGTCCTGTGCCTGCCTGGGGTTTGAGGTGTAAATACGGTAATTATGGCAAAACTGGATTTAGTCAGAGCAGTTTTGGGGTTGGTGGCGTTTTCGCTGTTTCTGCTCGACCGAGGATTGGGGAATACATTTCCATACGAACACCTGTTGTTCGTTATAGGTTTGCTGGCGCTTGGCGCCCTCTTCCTTCTTACACTCTATGGTATTTTGAAGCCAGCCACCCCCGTATCACAGAGCCGCTTCACACTCAATCCGGAGCACCTTCCCGACGGTGTCGTGGTTTCGGACGTAAATGGCAATATACTGGCTTCAAATGCGGTTGCCCGGCGGTTAATCACAGGTTTTGATGAAACCGAGAATATTAAGAAGCTATTTGGTGCCTGGCATCGTGAGCTTGCTGATCGCAATCAGGCCGATCAGGTTGTCGAAGCCGTTCTTGCAACGCCAGATATTCAGTTTTCCGAGATGCTTTCTCTGAAAGACGGCCGTACGATCGAGCGAAATACGCGCCCATTGGAGAAAACCGGCGCCCGGCTGTGGTTTCTGCGCGACATCACCCATGTCCAGAGCGCAAACCACGATAGTGCAATGCACCAATCCATGGTTGAAGCAGACGCGGCGCGCACAGCCGAGATGGCTGAACAATTGTATCATGCCAAAGCTGAACTGGAAGCTAACCAGGCAGAACTCAGGCGGCTTGCCAATACAGATTCTTTAACGGGCCTCCTGAACCGCCGCCGTTTCACTGCGCTTGGTGAAGAAGCAGTATCCAAGGCCGCAGACCAGGGCATCTGGGTTATCATGATGGATATCGACCACTTCAAGCGCATCAACGACACATATGGACACGCAGCAGGTGACGTCGCAATCAGGAATTTTGCCAATATTATCGAAGATGCGGTAGGTGACGGGGGCTTCGTTGGCCGTATGGGGGGCGAGGAATTTGCCGCCATTTTGCCAGGTGCAACAATCGATGAAGCTATCCGGCTGGCAGAGAAAATTCGCAAAACTACAGCAAAAAGCCATACCGTAAGCGACAACGAGAAGTTCCGCTTTACAGCAAGCATTGGCGTTGCACAATGGTTGGCGCCGGAAGTGACAATCGAGCCAGCGCTTGACCGTGCGGACCAGGCCCTCTATAGCGCAAAATCCTATGGCCGCAACAGAGTAGTCGGCTTTGAAACCGCCTCTGCATAACAACACGGATTTCTTCATGACTGGTTATTTAAAGCGTATTTTGGCGGCCACATATTTGGTCGTGTTGTCAGCACTGCCAGCTTCAGCGCACGATATTCATGCAACAATGACAGAAGTCCTGTGGAATGAACGCGATCAGTCTCTTGAACTTGTAGTCGAGATGCATGCCGAGCTTCTTGAGGCGCGCCTATCTATCGAATTGGGAGAACGGCTGAGCTTCCTTGAAGAGCAGCATTTTGATGTCCTGCAATCAGCCACAGCGCCCCTTCTTGAAGAGCACCTCTATCTGTCTGAGGGTGAGGCCCCGATCAACCTCACTTACCTTGGGCTCGAATATCGCGATGACCATGTTTATCTCTATCTTGAAACAGAGATGAGTGAGGCACCGAAGACGCTAACAGTGATGAACAGCCTTTTTCTCGACGACCTCCCAGGCCAGATCAACACTGTGGTGGCCAAGGTCGGCGAAAAAATGGAAGCTGGCCAGATAACTGTTTCGTCTGATCCCGTGATTTTCCGCTTTCCATGATCAAACCAATTAATCGTTGGTCTGATGCCCCTTGTGTGCCACATTTGATGCCATATATTCGTAGGAAAACGTTTCACAGACAAGAATGATCCAATGACGACAAAAATAAAAACAAACCTGCTGACAGCTACCCTATTTGGCCTCTGCGCAACTTCGGCATATGCGGACGAAAATGATATTCTAGTTTATGCCCGCCAAAGCGCCATCATCGCTGGTGGTGCGCAATACTGCCGAGCCGACGAAGACATGATCGATGAATTTGTGTCGAAGGCCGAAGCGCGCATCGCCTATCTTGCAAAAGATGACTATGAAAAGGTTCTGGGCAAACTGGAATTCAAGAATGTCCTTGCCGGCGCTTCAGCCAAAGAACCGCAGAAAGGCTGTGACGCCTTTGTCAGCGATTTCGAACAGACCGTTCGGGATGCGCGTTAGCATCCAACCTTCAGTTTTGCGTTAGACTGTGCAGCATTCGAGGCCAATTGCTTGGGAAAGCATTGACTCTACTACACTGCCATCCAACACTTGCAAACTGAGGCAAACAATCATCCAAATCTAAAATTTGGAATTCAAGGGGACCTGATGTTCAGTCAGGAAATATACGGGAGAAAAAGGGTGACAGACCTGGATAAGAAAATTCGCTACCTGCTCGCAGGCGTTGCGCTCAGCACATTTGCTTTTGCCGCTCCAACGATTGCTGCAGACGACCAGCCGACAAAGCCGGCCGCAGAGAAGAAGCAGGATGAGAAGTCCGAAGCTAAGGACGCCGAAAAAGACGACGATGAAGACGGCGAAGAAGCTGAGGAAAAAGAAGATAAAAAGAAGAAGGAAAAGACCATCGAGGATATGGTGAAAGACCATAAGGCACTTGATGGCCTCTTCAAAATGTATCAGGACCCTGAAAAAGGTGGTCTGATGATGGAGATCCGGGCTGACCAGCTGGACAAAGAATTCATCTATTTCTCCCACACTGCAAACGGCGTGGTTGAAGGCGGGCATTTCCGCGGCCAGTATCGCCAGCAAAAGATTTTCAAAGTTCAAAAACACTTTAACAAGATCGAATTTGTCGAAGTGAACCCATACTTCTATTTCGACCCCGACAATGCGCTGTCGAACGCCAAGGAAGCCAACATCAGCCCGGCGATTATTTCCGCACATGCAATTTCGGCAAAGTCTGAAGAAGGCGATCGTTTCCTGATCAACGTGGATGGTCTGTTCAAATCTGAGGCGTTCGACCAGGTAAAACCGACATCTAATCCACGCCTTAAGCCATGGGAACGCTTCAACCTGGGCAAACTTTCCGGCGGAAAGACCAAAATCACAGACGTTAGCAACTATCCGGCCAATACAGCTGTAACTGTAGATTATGTCTATACGAACCCTTCGCCAATGAACCGCGGCCAATGGTTTGACATCACAGATGCACGTAACGTGACTGTAAAGGTGCAGCATACTCTGGTGGAAATGCCAGAGAATGACTTCAAACCCCGCTTCGACGACGCGCGTGTGGGCTATTTCCTTGACTATGTGAACGACATGACAAGCCATGAGGCAACCCCTTGGCGCGACATGATCAATCGCTGGCACCTGGAGAAGAAAGACCCGACCGCAGAGGTATCTGAGCCGGTAGAGCCTATCACATGGTGGATCGAAAACACGACCCCGGTTGAGCTTCGCCCGACCATCAAAAAGGCTGTTGAAGCCTGGAATATCGCATTCGAGGAAGCAGGTTTCAAAAACGCGATTGTTGTTAAAGAGCAACCTGACGATGCCGATTGGGATGCTGGAGATATCCGCTACAATGTGCTGCGCTGGACATCAAGCCCACAACCACCTTTTGGCGGCTATGGCCCAAGCTTCTCAAACCCGCGCACCGGACAGATTCTTGCGGCCGATATCATGCTGGAATATACATTCCTTACCAATCGCATGAACGCAAGCAAAGTGTTTGAAACTGCGGCTCTCGGCCTTCAAAACGAAGCAGATAGCGCGGCGGAAGACTTCATGGCAAATATGAAAAACCATGAGCGCAACTGTAATGTTGCGGGCCATCTTCAGCTAAACAACATGCTGGGTAAAACGCTGGCTGCCGTTATGGAAGCCGGGCCGCAGGCAAGCGAAAAACTGGTGGAAGAAGCCATTTACTACCTGATGCTTCATGAAGTCGGCCACACACTCGGCCTTAACCACAACATGAAGGCAACACAAGCCCGCGCCTATGACGAAGCGCATGATATCGATGCGCAAGAAGAAGGCCTGGCCGGTTCCGTCATGGACTACCCGAGCATCAACTTTGCACCACTAGGCAAAAAACAGGCACACTATTATACGGTACGCCCCGGCACATACGATATTTGGGCAATCCAGTTCGGATATGATCCTGACTTGGACGATCCGGAAAAAATGAAAGCACACCTTGCCCGTTCAACCGAAAAGGGTTTGGTATTTGGTAACGATGCCGACGATATGCGCGCTCCGGGCAAAGCAATCGATCCTACAGTAAACATCTATGACATGACGGATGACGCAGTGCAATTTGCGGAGGACCGCCTGAAACTTGATCGCGACGCCATGGGTAAACTGCGAGCGAAATTCACCAAGGAAGGTCAAAGCTATCAGGAATTGCGGCAGGCTTACCTGATCCTTACCGGCGACATGGCCTGGCAGGGCCGAGTTGCGTCGCGTTATGTGGGTGGCGTGTATGTTGACCGTGCAGTAGCCGGACAGGATGGCGCTACAGCTCCGTACCGCCCGGTAGAAAAGGCCAAGCAGGAGCAGGCTATGCAATTGCTTCGCGATTATATTTTCGCGCCAGACGCCTTTGCCGCAGACCCAAGCTTGTTCCAGCATCTAGCGATCCAGCGTCGTGGTTTCTTCCACTTCGGCGGCACAGAGGACCCTGCTGTCCATGGCCGAGCATTGGCCATACAGGCAGATATCCTCAATCATCTGCTGCACCCAACCACATTGATGCGGATCACAGACACAGGCCTGTATGGTAATGCTTATGGCCTTACCGAGATGATTACAGACCTGACAAATGCGATCTTCGAAGCTGACAGCCGCGGTGCTGTTAACAGCTTCCGCCAGGAGTTGCAGGTTCATTATGTGAAGATGCTGATCAACATCCTGAAGGCAGACGACTATGACTATGTTGCCCGGTCAAACGCCTTCTCAGTACTTCGCGGCCTTGGCCGAGACATGGCCCGCTGGCGTGGGGATGCCGCAACACGGGCACACAGGGAACATCTGGTGTTCCTGATCGAGAAAGCGCTTGAAGTGCACAGCGGATAATCTGCTGTATAGCTAAAACAGAAACGGCGGCTCAATTGGCCGCCGTTTTTTTTTGCCTGGCACACATGTCAAAAGCACAGGCTACCTGACATAACTTGCGCCATTGATATCAATGGCACAACCCGTTGCATGATCAATCAAGCCACTAAGGAAAAACGCAACCATATTGCCGATATTCTCGGGCGGCGCCGCATCACCGATTGGCACCTCTTTCAGCATCCATTCATTGCCTGGCTCAAAGGCAACAGATGCCATGTCAGTTTTCACCCAACCGGGCGCAATGGTGAAGGCAAGGATACCCTTGCTCGCGAACCCGCGCGCAATTGACCGCATCAATGAAACCACTGCGCCCTTACTCGCGGCATAATGCAAATAGTCCGGGCCGTCGCCGCGAAATGATGCGCGGCTCGCTATTGTCACTATCCGCCCGCCGCCGTTAGTTTCAAATTCCCGAATTGCCTCACGGCACAAATCTGCTACAGCCTGTACATTCACGGCCATTGTCGCGTCCCAGTCGCGGTACCAATCACCATCTGCAACTTTCAAGCTGGTTTCCGGCATAATACCGGCGTTGTTGACAAGTCCGTCAATGCGCCCTGACAGCGACTTTCCCTTGCGCCACAGTTCTCTAGCGCTACCACGCACACCAAGGTCCGCCTGAACGGGCAAAACCCGCTTCTTGCCGAACTGGGCCTCCAGTTCACTTAAAACACCTGGATTTCTATTGTAACTGCCAACTACATTCGCGCCGGCTTCCAACAGAATGCGCGCCGTCGCACCGCCAATGCCGCGCGATGCACCGGTTACCAGAATTGTTTGATCATTATTGAACTGAATCATACTACCCCCTGCTTCTAATCAGCAGGCAGTATAGGCAGGCAAACACCAAACTTTAATATTTTAATGAACCTGAAGCCATTCACGCGCCTGACGCTGAGCTTCAGCGATCTGCCGCCTGCTCATGTCTTTCGCAAGCTCACATCGGTCTACCTGCGCCCTGGATAATCCGCGAATAGCGGCAAGATTGAACCATTTGTGCGCCTGGATATAGTCACGTTCAACACCTTGCCCCGTAGAATACAGAAGCCCCAAGTCATACAAAGCTTCGGGGGTTCCGTTTTCTGCTTTCGCAAGACGGTCCGCTACATAGTCATATAAATCCCGGTCTTTTTGTCCCATACCCTTTCTCCATCCCAGCTGGCGGTGCGGCACAAGATAGCCACCACCCGCATCTGTGAAAATGCCACAGTGGGAGACGCAAAATTCAGGACATTACGGACAAAAACATCACTTCTTTGTGGTGATGCATTGAGAGAAGCATAGCAAAGAAAAGGCGGAATCAGAAGCCTTTTGGCTACGCCTTCCTAAGCGCCCAAAAGCACTAGAGAAATGCATACTCTCGTGGTTGATCCACCACCGAACGAGAGGCAGGAAAACACACCGCAGCGCGGGTTCCAACACCGGGCTGCGCCGACAATACGAACTTGCCCCCATGAGCTTCAGTAAAGGCTTTCACCAGCGGCAAGCCAAGCCCAGTGCCCTCATGCCGACGAGCGAGCCCGGCATCTGCCTGAACGAAAGGCTCCAGCACGCGTTTTTGCTCTTCTGCTGTCATACCCGGACCATCATCCATAACGATAAATTCGATGCCGCCATCTGCCGATAGCTGCTGAGAAACCTCAACCTTTGCACCCTCGGGTGAAAACTTGATCGCATTTGAAACCAGATTGATCAGTATCTGCGTGCAAACCTGAATATCCGCATGTAACTCCACACCGAGATCCTCCGCACGAACGGTCAGGACAATGCCCCTTTTGCGCGCCGCTCCCATCATCATTCGCGCGACCTTGTGAATAATCTCCTGAGGGGCTTCATAATCCTCCCGAAGCGTAAAGGCATTTGCCTCTAACTTGGTGAAATCGAGAATGGAGTTGATCACCCCCAACAGATGCGAGCCACTATCCCTGATGTCAGAGACATAATCCCAAAAATCGTTGACTGGACGCCCCCTGGCACGCTCCGCCATCATGAAATCAGCAAATCCAATTACGGCATTGAGGGGTGTTCTGAGCTCATGGCTCATATTGGCGAGAAACTGGCTTCGAGATCGTGTCGCGGCTTCAGCCTCAATGCGCGCTGCATCAAGCTCCACCATACGGTGTTGAGATCGCTGGATGTGTTGCTGCAAAAGTGTATAGGACGTACCTATACCCTTGTAGAAACCGTTCTCTGTAACAATGAAACCGTCTTGCAGGGCCTGACGCTGATCGCTCATCAACATCTGGTAAAGAAGATCGATGGACATCTCTTCATCCACAATCATTGGTGCACAGTCCATCAATTCCGTAACAGGACGCTTTTCATAGAGCGGGCGACCAAACTTGTCCGCTAGCCGGACCATGAATGCCGTCCTTTTCAGTAGCCCAACAGGCTTCCCCTTTACCGTAACAGGCACCGCAAGTAGATCGCTGTCTTTCTGAAATCGCTCAAATATCAGACCACATCGGGTGTCAGGTCCCACGGGCTGAATGGCGGCGGAGATAACGTTCATATTCATTGTCGCTATTTCATTTTTTCGCTGTCATTACTTGGTTATTGCCACTTTGGATGACAAAGCCGTGACAGATTTGTTGCGAGTTAAATTCGGCCGGAAATTTTGGCGTTCATCCCCTATTCAGGCGCCGGGTGCACACTGATTTCACGATAATTTCGCTTGCCCTCAAATAGCCGTGATCTTGGGTATTCTGGGCATAGTGAGGACCTCTAGGAGTTCAAAAAAATGAGACTGAAAATCAGCCGCTATGCGCTTCTTTTACCGCTTGCGCTCGCAACAACTGCTTGCACCCAAAGCCTGTCACCCCATTCTTATGACTCTCACGCTGTTGGAGAGGCAAGAAGGGTCGAACGTGGCACTGTAGATAGCTACCGCTGGGTCGAAATAAAACGGCACAATCAAGGTGTCGGTACTGCAGCTGGCGTTGGCATTGGCGCAGCCGCTGGGTCCACAATCGGCAATAGCGGCGCAGAAAACGTAATCGGTGCAATCGGCGGCGCTCTCCTGGGTGGCTTGATCGGAAACAGTGTTGATAAATCAGCGTCCAAATCCGAAGGTTTTGAATATATCATTCGAACAGACAGCGGCAACCTCATCACCATCGTTCAGGAAGATCGCTATCCTTTCGCAGAAGGGACGCCGGTGATTCTGGTCTTTGGCCGGGACCGCACTCGCGTACGGCTTGACCATGATGCCTACGAGGCCATGAGCCAACGTGGTGGGTACGAACATGAGTATCAACCTCGCCAGTATGAAAGTGATGGGCTAGAAGAGTTCGAGCCTGCAGAGGAAGAGGAAGTGCCCTCGCAAGAAGTCGCTCCTTCCGGTCGCTGAACCGCGGCCACCTTCAGTTTGAAAACAGGCGGCCACGGCCGCCTTGTTCATCCTGCCGCACTGTAAACTGCCTAACCTTGCCTTACCTAGCACGTCACTAGTTTTGGCTCGTGGGCACGTCATATACTGCCCGCCCCTGAAATACCGTTTTCAGCACTTGCACGTCCTTCAGGGCAAGTGGAGCAACCTCAAAAGGGTTCACATTCAAGAAGACAAGATCGGCGAACTTGCCTACTTCCAACGATCCTCGATCGGCTTCGATACCGTTTGAGATCGCCCCCATGATCGTATAACCCTCAAGAGCCGTTGCCAGATCAATACGCTCCTGCGGTTGCCAACCGCCTTCCGGATTACCTGCCAGCCCAGTGCGGTTTACCGCCGTAAATATCCCGATAAAAGGATTCATCTCGGCAACATTCCAGTCGGATGAGAAGGCAAACCGCGTCCCTGCATCTGCAAGGGACTTCAGCGGCCAGGCATATTTGTGGCGTGCCTCTCCAACTGATTTGGCCCACTGTGCGGTAATGTCGGGCGATAGATGCCGAGGCTGAATTGCTGCCGAAACGTCAAGGGCCGCCAAACGATCAATATCATCCGGATTCATCAACTCCAGATGAACCAGTTGGTGCGGTGCATCCGGTTTGCCATTTGCCACCTTCGCCGCCTCGAGGGCATCAAGGGCCGTGTGGATGCCTCGGTCTCCGATGGCGTGAATGAAGAGCTGAAAGCCTTCGGCATCAAGCCGTGTCACTAATGTTTTGAATTCTTCCGGGTCATAAAAAAGCTCCCCAACATTCTCTGACCCCACATAGGGTTCAAACACAGCCGCTGTTTCGGATTCGATTACGTCATCCACATAGAGCTTTAAGGCAGGAACCCGAATATCGGGATCGTTGCGATAGCGATCGTGAATGGCTTTGTATTCCTGAAATTCTTCAGCCGACACGTTCGGTGAATGGTAAAGCGCCAGACGTATGTGCGCCTTCAACTTGCCTTCACGACGGGCCCGTTCATAACGACCAAGATCCTCTGGATAATTTTGTGGTTCGACGATCGTGGTAATCCCAACCGACGCAGCTTCATCCAGATTCCCCAGAAACGACTGGTACAGGTCCTCTTCGTCCGGCGGTGGCAGGATGGCGTTGAGTGCCTTCTGGTCCTCTTCTGAAATATAGAGGGCGGCCTTGAATATCCCGGTCAGTTTACCGTCTATATCCCGAACGATTGATCCGATGGGCGTTCTTTCTGCCGCGTCCGTCAATCCGAAGGCGTTCATGGCGGTGCGGTTCAACAACTTGGTATGCGCATCATAGGAGATCAGCATCATTGGCCTGCCATCGGCGAGCCCTTCCAAGTCGCGATAATTGGGCATGCCAGATGGGAAAATACTATAGTTCCAGCCGTCGCCGATGATCCAAGGCAGATCCGGCCTTGCCGCAGCGAACTCTTCGATAAGAGCGCGAAACTCTTCATAGTTTGTCGCGGGCGCAAGGTCGATCATCCCAGTCCCACGAGCATAAGTCACATGGTTGTGGCTATCTATAAAACCCGGCATGACGAACCTGCCCTGAAGATCTTCACGCAGCCCGCTGAAGCTATCGCAGGCGCCAGGGGCTCCCACACAGACAATACGGCCCTGCTGAACACCCAGTTCTGATGCCCAGGGCATATCCTCATCGACCGTATAAATTGTGCCGTTTGTATAAACGACTTCAGCGGTTTGCTCGCCATATGCAGCGCAAGCAGTCAGTATTGCTAGCATCGCAACGCAAAACTGTTTCATCCCCGATCCCTCCTACACATGCCTATATGAACACCCCAAACATAAAAAAGGCTACTGCGCTTTCGCACAATAGCCTTCCTCGCTTCCCTTGTTCAATCGCTCAGCTGCGGTCAGTCATTATAGTCATATTCCACTTCCCACTTGCGGCAAACATAGTTGCCGTCTCTGACCGTATATTCAATACAGGTGCGACGCTCCTGTGGTGGGCTATAGCTCTGATCTTCCAGATAATAGCGGTTTGGATCATCATCCACATACCCCGCATCGTCATAGCTATAGTCATAGCTGCTGGCAGAATAGCTATTGCCACTTGTCGCTGCGTTGCCGATGGCTGCGCCAACCAACGACCCGATGATGATACCGGCCGAGCGATCCCGTCCACCATCAATCTCTGACCCCAATATGCCGCCGATCACGCCACCAAGGATAGTGCCTGCCACATTGTCCGAATGGCTGCTATAGTGCACGCCCGCCGAATAGTGAGTGTCATAGTGATAATCAAAGCCAGGGCAATAGTCACCATAGTGATAGTGATGGTGATGGGTATGCCACAACCAACTCGCGCGGGCATGCCAGAAACCTGAATGATAGGGCCAATGGCCAAAATAATAGAGGCTGGTGTAGCTTGGTACACCGTACCACCAGCTGCTACGGAAGCCCCGGCGATAACCATTCCAATAGCCACGATTATACCCGCGATTGTAGCCGCCATGACGATAGCTGTAGCCATTGCGCCCTCGATCCCAGCCTCGCCACCAGTCACCTCGGCGGCCATGGTTGCGGTCTCTATAATTCTCACGCTGGTCATAGTCACGACGGTCACGTCCCGCCCAACTATCGCGGCGACGGTCATCACGATAGCCATGACTAAGGCTTCGTTGCCCGTCCCGCATCCGCACGGCATCCTCTCGGCTGTCTGGCACAATCGTGCGGTTTGTATTACGGCCCCGCGTGTCACGAACCTGACGGCGGTCACGGTTATGTTCCGTTACATGCGTGTGACGCTTGTCCTTGTCCGCCCTGGGCGCGCGACGATCATTTCTGCTTTCCTGCCGACGATCTTCGCGGCGCTCCTGCCTTGCGCGCTGACGGTCGTCGCTGGCACGAACAGGTCGAAGATTCACAGCTGGAGCCATGCGATTTGAAAGGTTCCGGGCCTGTTCCTGCCTTTCAGCAGGTGGAAGGGCGCTTGGGGCTCTGCGCTCCTGCGTTCTGGCTGCTCGTGGAGCCGTGCGCGCACTATCACGCATACGAACAGCTTCCCGACGTTCGAGCTGGCGTTCCTGCTGCGCTTTTTTACGGTGTTCTTTTGTGTCGCCCGCCGAAACCTCGGCAGGTAAGATCATCATGGCTGTCGTGGCCAATAAAAGCGGGGCCCAAGTCATGCGGATTTTTTTCATCGTGTCCTCCGTCTATTCTGGCATTCAACCTAGCGGAATGAAACTGAACGACGCATGAACCCTTTTGCCACAATTGCTGCCTTAATCGTGGCCGGTACCTTAATCTTTTTTGCGCTTTCCACCGCCCAGATAATGCGCGTTATAGGGAATTGGGTGGGCTGGGTTAAAGAACATATCGTCACCCCGCTTCCAAGCTGCGTCCCGCTCGCGGGCCTCGCGCTCAAGCCTGTGAAGGTCAGGCTCATAGTCATAACCCAAGCTTATGCCTAGCAGCGCGCCGAAGATAGCGCCCTCTTCGCCTGCTATTTCGTTTCCGATTAAGGCACCCGATAGCCCACTAAGTGCACCCCTCAGTTCCCGCACGCCTTTTGCAGGCTTATCAAATTGCACCTTGCTACCCATTAGCGGGGAGAGGACATCGCATGCATCACCTTCGCATACGATGTCGCTCGCTCCAGCTGGCAGGCTAAGAAACAGAAAAGCTGTGGCCATGATCGCGCGCATAAACATTCTCCTTGGTCAAAGCCTGCCCTGCACTCATGGCAAAATTTGGGCACTTAAATTTTTATAGGTTGTCAGGCTGCGGTGCATGTTGCTATTTCCGTCGCTAACATTTAATACATAATTGTGTAAATTTGACACTGACGTCTAATTGGGGGGCTCATTGACAATGACATCCATCACTTCCCTGTCGGGGAAAGCAAGTCTTCTTGCTTTGTGCCTGGCAGCTACGACACCACTGGTCCTGTCTGACACAGCAGTGGCAACAGAACAAGCTGGTGCGGAACTTGCCGAAAAGAAGCTGAAGATCAAACTCGCTGTCGGGCGCTTTTCCAATGAAACACGGTATGGCCGCAGCCTGCTGAGGGATCAAGACCTTGATCCGTTAGGCAAACAGGCTTCCGATATCTTGACAAGCATGCTGACCGAAACAAGCCGTTTTCTGGTATTTGAACGTCCCGATATTGAAAAAATCGAGCGCGAACAATCTCGCAGTGAAGGGGCTGTAATCGGCGTAGATACCCTTATTCTTGGTTCGATTGTTGAGTTTGGTCGTTCCACAGACGGAAAGCGCGGCCTGTTCAACCGCAAGAAAACGCAAAAAGCGCGAGCCACTGTCACCATCAGGCTTGTCGATGTCAAAACTGGTCTTGTCTTCCATTCTGCAACGGGAAGTGGAGAATCCTCCACGACAACAAAAACGGTTTTGGGCGTTGGCTCCACGGCAGAACATGATGCGACCCTCAATGATCAAGCGATTTCCGCAGCAATTTCAGCAGTTATCAACGAGCTTGTAGGCAAGTTGCAGGACCGGACGTGGAAAACTGACATTCTGCAGGTGGCCGGTGATCAGGTTTATATCTCCGGCGGCGAGCGTCAGGGATTGAAAGTGGGCGACACGCTTACTGTCGTGAAGGCTGGCCAAGTAATCAAAAGCAAACAAACTGGCTTTGACATCACGCTACCCGCTACCCCTGTAGCCAAAGTTCAAGTCATCCAACTTTTCGGCGACTCCGAAATGAATGAGGGCGCAGTTACGAGAATTGTCTCCGGCGAGATCGCCGACGGCAGGCCTGAAGACCTTTACGTGACGGAGGAATAATAATGTCTATGAAAAAGACACTGGTGTCATTCTCGTTGCTAATGATCGCTGCTTGCGGGCATATGCCAACACACTCCACCAATACGGCGGACAATAGCCCTGCTATTGATCTGAACGGTGCGCCACTTGGGACAGTGGTATATGTTGATGGCCGCTCTGTAGGCACAGTCACCGAAGATCAGGACACTTTTGCAGTTGAAACCACCGGCACACACGCGGTTCAGGTGGTCGGTCCTGCAGGCAACGTCCTGTTTAGGGGCGAAATCTTTCTTCCCAAAAACATTACCCACACAATCAACATCTCATAATTTCTTTTGTTCGAGGCCAATATGACAAAGAAAAATCTACAAAAAGGTGTGCTGGCAGGATTGCTGCTGGTCTCCTTGGCCGCCTGCGGTGGCCCAAAAACCATGTATAACTGGGGCGGGTACGATTATGCCCTGCTGAAGCATTATAAAGACGGCACTGCCTCTGATGAGCTCGCTCTTTCCCTGAAGGAAATCATCGAAAAAATCGAGCGCAAGGAAGATAAAGTACCTCCAGGACTTTATGCTGATTATGCCTATGCCCTCTATGATTCCGGCAACGTCCAGGAAGCTCTCGTCTTCTTTGCCAAAGAACGTGATGCATGGCCTGAATCCGCTCCTTTCATGACATCAGTGATTGACCGCATCAGCGGCGCATCAAGCTAGGGAGATACATGCCATGATTAAAAAACTGATAGCATTGTCTGTTTTGCTAGCGCTAGCGGCCTGTAAGACCACTCAAGTTGACCCATACGATTACACTAGTTTCCGCAGTATGGACCCGCACTCCATTCTCGTGGTGCCGGTTATGAACAGCTCTAACGAAGCTGAAGCTGCAGATTTCTTCCTGACCACCCTGCCATATGCTCTTGGCGAGCGTGGCTATTATGTATTCCCGGTCAACATGGTGAAGCGCACCATGGAAGCAGACGGATTGTCTGACCCCACACTGGTTCACGAAGCTGACCCTGTTCGCCTGGGCAAATTGTTTGATGCAGACTCAATTCTGCTGGTTGAAATCCTGAAATGGGAATCCAATTATGTAATTCTGTCGTCAAACATCACTGTATCTTTCCGGTACACGCTGAAAAGCGCACAATCCGGCGAGACCATGTGGCAGAACGAACAGTCGTTCGTGCATTCCCAATCCGGCAATTCGGGCAACTTCATCGCGGATCTGATCGCAACGGCAGTTGCGGGTGCAATCAACAGCATGAAATCTGACTATACCCCATTGGCTCGCACTGCGAATAATTTCGCCCTTTATACAGCAGGTCGGGGGATTCCCAGCGGTCCATATGCACTGACTTATAAAGACGAGAAAGACCTGGAAGCCTTCCCGGAGACAGGCTCTGGCTGGATCGGCGGCCCGAAACCTGAAGAGGTAGAGGCAAAAACAGAAGAAACCTCAACAGCTTCTGAATAATAGAAAACAAAGCCCGGCAGAGCTGCCGGGCTTTTTTTGTGCCTTCATCGATTTGAAGTGCTTTAGCTTGCAAGTTGATCCGCGATTGGCAACCGCCTGATCCGCTTGCCGGTCGCCGCAAAAATGGCATTCGCAAGCGCCGGCGCAAACGGCGGCATGGCAGGTTCGCCCATACCTGTTGGGTGTTCGTCACTTTCCATCAAATGGATTTCAATTTTCTTGGGTGCCCTGTCGATCCGGGCCATTTCATAGCTATCAAAATTGGTCTGGCCAACAGCGGCATCTTCCACAGTGATCTCCTGAGCAAGCGCTACCGACAACCCGTCGTGAATTGCGCCCTCAATCTGAGCCTTCACACCAAGTGGATTAATCACCAACCCACAATCGGCCACCGAAACTACCCGTTCCACAGTGAGAAAACCGTCATCAACAGAAACCTCGATTACGTGCGCCACAAAACTATTGTGGGAAAAATAGCCCGCGATGCCACGGCCATGCCCATCAGGAAGCTCAGTGCCCCAACCTGCTTTTTCAGCCGCCACCTTCAGGCACGCTGCCATGCGACCAGTGTGCATACCCATCGGGCCCTTATGACCTTCCGGCAGGAAGCGCGGTTCACCCAAAACCCTCAAATGAAATTCAAGTGGGTCGACGCCAGCTTTATGGGCCAATTCGTCGAGAAAACTGAATTGCGCAAAGGCCGAATTGACACTGCCCGGTGCACGCCACGGGCCGCGAGGCACTGGCCCAGCGGTAAATCGGTGTTCCATCAGATGGTTTTCAACGATCCCGGCTTCGAAATGCCAGCCCATCAGGTCTTCATATCCCCATTCAACCACCACGTCACGATCAGGGCGTGTGCTGGCATAATCAGATGATTGCCGCTGCCTGAAGGCCACCAGCTTGCCGTCGCCATCCAGCCCACCTGTCATACGGTAATTGTTGGCTGCCCGATATCGGCACTGGGTAAGCTCGTCTTCTCGTGTCCAGGTAACTTTTACCGGGCGTCCCAACTTCTGGGACAAATAAATGGCCTCTGCTGGATAATCACTTTCAAACCGGCGCCCGAAAGCGCCGCCTGAACGTGCCACTGTCACATGGATATTTTCGTGTTTGATCCCTGTCATTTCGTGGGCCAGATTCTGCGCCCGCGCCGGGCTTTGACACGGATAATGGATAAACACTTCGTTCTCTCGCACATCTGCGATCGCTGAATGGGGCTCCATCAATGCATGGGCTACACGCCGAACCACGTATTTGGCATCATGCCGGAGAACCGTACCATCAAAGGCCTCGTGAAAATTCCCCTCACGTCTGTCACGATCATCAAAATTGACCACTTCGAAACCCTCATCATCGTCAAGGGCAGCCAGGTTTTCGGCTTCCATTTCAGCTGAGGAATATCCTGCAAAATCTCCGCTGTCCCATTCGATCTCGAGGAGATCTCTTGCTTTTTTGGCTGCCCAGAAACTATCCGCAATTACTGCGACACCTGAAACCAATAGCCACGCCATAGGGCCTTCCCGCTCTGACTGTTTGACCTCGATGATATCCCTGACACCAGCTACTTTCCTTGCCGCCGACGCATCAAAAGATTTGAGTGTCCCAAAGAAATGGGGGCAACGCGCGATCACCGCGTGCAACATGCCATCCATTTCCTGATCAATACCGAAGATTGGCTTGCCGGTTACTATAGCAGGTGCTGCTTTGGCAATTTGGGGTTTACCTATAAGGCGGTAGTCCCGACGTACCTTCAGCGGTACGTCGTCACGTGGCCTAAGTGTGGAGACTACTTCCAGAAGGTCGGCATACCTAAGGTTTTTGCCAAAAGCAGGGTCAATGACCCGGCTATCGCGTGTTTCAAGGCCCTCAGCGGGCACACCCCATACTTTTGCGGCGGCGCGGACAAACATATCCCGCCCTTGTGCTCCATACTTGGGTAACTGCCCCCAGCCTCTACGAATACTGCCACTACCACCTGAGCCCTGAATGGCGTAAGTAAACCGCATTCTTTCATCTGAGGCACGATGTCGTTTAAGAGGCAGGTCTTCGACCGTTACTGTGGCCCAGTCCAGATCGAGCTCCTCCGCAATCATCATGGGGATGCCTGTTGACGTACCCTGCCCCATATCCGGGTTTGGACAAAAGATAACGGCACTGTTGTCGGAATTGATCCGCACAAGAGGCAATGTCATGCCATCTTGCTGATAGTTAGGCGTTTCTTCATCGGATGCCAATGCAATACGAGGGTATGCCAGTGTCAATCCGCCCGCAGCCAACATGAGCTTCAGTGTTGATCGCCTGTCCAAAACCATTTGCGCCATGTACGCCTCCCTTTCATTTTGAGGAAAGAGTAGCGAACATTTAGCTTTACGTCGCGTCGGCCCACCGCAGGTACATACCGCTTCAACGAAAAAGCCCGCCAGTTAAGGCGGGCTTTAAAACGTTGGTTTATAAAGGGCGTTAGCCGTCGAGCTTTGGTTTCAGCAGCTGGTTCACCATGCCGGGGTTTGCCTTGCCGCCCGTAGCCTTCATCACCTGCCCTACAAAGAAGCCGATCAGCTTGTCCTTGCCGGCGCGATATTGCTCAAGCTGGCCAGGGTTCGCCGCGATCACCTCATCGATGATCTTCTCGATCTCGCCAGTGTCGGAAACTTGGCGGAGGCCTTTTTCTTCCACGATGGCTTCGGCGTCCTTGCCGGTCTCGAACATAATCTCGAACACGTCCTTGGCAATACGGCCCGAAATGGTGCCATCTTCCACAAGCGCCAGAAGGTCAGCGCCTTGCTTTGCAGATACCGGGCTTTCGCTCACGGACTTGCTGGCCTTGTTGAGCGCCCCGAACAGATCACCCATCACCCAGTTTGAAGCCTTTGCCGCGAGTGCCTTGGCATCCTTGCCAGTTTTCGCGGCAAGTGCCGAAAGCAGGTTCTCGAAATAGTCGCAGGACTCTTTCTCGCCAACGAGCACGCCTGCGTTATAGTCAGACACACCCAGTTCCTCAACAAAACGGGCTTTCTTGTCGTCTGGCAGTTCCGGCAGGCTTTCGCGAGCCGCATCCACAAACGCATCGTCAAACTCAACCGGCAGCAGGTCGGGATCGGGGAAATAGCGGTAATCATGCGCTTCTTCCTTCGACCGCATCGACCGTGTTTCGCCCTTTGATGGGTCAAACAGGCGTGTTTCCTGATCGATCGTGCCGCCAGCTTCGATGATATCCACCTGACGCTGCGCTTCATACTCGATCGCCTGACGCACAAAACGGATGGAATTCACGTTCTTGATCTCGCAGCGCGTGCCCAGCGGATCACCCGGCTTGCGCACGGAAACGTTCACGTCCGCCCGCATGCTGCCCTGTTCCATGTTACCGTCACAGGTACCGATATAGCGCAGGATTGTACGCAGTTTCGTGAGATACGCGCCTGCTTCTTCAGGGCTGCGCATATCAGGCTTCGATACGATCTCCATCAGCGCCACGCCTGAACGGTTCAGGTCGACATATGTAAGCTGTGGGTGCTGGTCATGCATGGACTTGCCTGCATCCTGCTCGAGGTGAATACGCTCCACGCCCACATCCTTCGTGCGGCCTTCGCCCAGATCAAGCGTGACCGTGCCTTCACCTACAATCGGGTGCTTGAACTGGCTGATCTGATAGCCTTGCGGCAGGTCAGCATAGAAATAGTTCTTGCGGTCAAACACAGAGAATTTGTTAATCTGCGCACCCAGCGCTAGGCCTGTACGCACCGCCTGACGGATACATTCCGCATTGATCGTAGGCAGCATGCCTGGCATGGCTGCATCAACGAGGCTTACCTGCGCGTTAGGCTCTGCGCCAAATTCTGTGGCAGCACCGGAAAACAGTTTGGCGTTTGAAACGACCTGAGCGTGAACCTCAAGACCGAGGACAACTTCCCAATCGCCGGTAGCGCCTTGAATACGATAATTGCTCATGACGCTTACCTCCACCACTCTGCGGGTTTGGCTGTGAAGTTCGCAGCCTCTTCCATAACACCCGATACTTTGAACACGGTTTCTTCATCCCATGGCTTGCCCAGGATCTGAAGGCCAAGCGGTAATCCGTTGGCATCAAGCCCTACAGGCACGCTGGAGCCAGGCAGGCCCGCAAGCGATGCCGGAACGGTGAAGACGTCATTAAGATACATGGCAATCGGATCGTCAGATTTTTCACCGAATGCGAAAGCAGCGGATGGTGCTGTTGGCGTCAGGATCGCATCCACTTTTTCAAAGGCACGCTTGAAATCGTCAGCGATCAGCTGGCGAACTTTCTGCGCCTTGAGATAGTAGGCGTCATAATAACCAGCCGACAGCACATAGGTACCGATCATGATCCGGCGTTTCACTTCGTCACCAAAGCCCGCTGCGCGCGTGGCTTCATACATATCCACAAGGCCGCCGTTTTGCGGTACGTCGCGCAGGCCGTAACGAACACCGTCATAACGTGCAAGGTTCGAGGAAGCCTCGGCAGGCGCCACGATATAGTATGTTGGCAGCGCATATTTGGTGTGCGGCAGGTTGATATCAACGATCTCTGCACCCGCAGCCTTCATCCATTCAATGCCCTGCTGCCACAGTGCTTCGATCTCGGCAGGCATGCCAGCAAGATGATATTCCTGCGGGATACCGATTTTCTTGCCGCGGATATCGCCCGTAAGGGCCGCTTCGAAGTTTGGCACAGGCATATCAACACTGGTGCTGTCTTTCACATCGAAGCCAGAGATGCTTTCCATCATGATCGCGCCATCACGAACGGTACGGGTAATGGTACCTGCCTGATCAAGCGAGCTTGCAAACGCCACCATGCCGTAGCGTGAGCAACGGCCATAGGTTGGCTTGAAACCGAATGTGCCAGTGAAAGACGCTGGCTGGCGGATCGAACCACCGGTATCGGAAGCCGTCGCGCCCATTGCAGCAAAACCAGCCACGGAAGATACAGAACCACCAGACGAACCGCCCGGCACCGTATCAGTGTCACCGCGGCGCCATGGGTTTTTCACCGGGCCATAAAAGCTAGTCTCGTTTGAGGAACCCATCGCGAACTCGTCCATATTGAGTTTACCCAGCATCACGGCGCCATCATCCCAAAGGTTCTGGGTCACGGTGCTTTCATATTCTGGCTTGAAACCATCCAGAATGTGCGAACAAGCCTGCGTATGCACGCCCTTGGTGGCGAACAGGTCCTTGATGCCCACGGGGATACCAGTCATGCCTTTTTGCTCGCCAGCCTTGATTTTGGCGTCGGCCTTGTCAGCCTGCTCCAGCGCAAGTTCCGGCGTTTTGGCAATATAGGCATTCAGCGCGTCTGCGGCATCAACAGAGGCGATATGTACTTCCGTCAGTTCGCGGGACGTAATGTCGCCCTTTTTGAGAAGGTCGCGGGCTTCCGCGATCGTCAGTTTGGTCAAATCTGTCATGGCCGCCCCCTACTCGATCACTTTTGGCACGGCGAAAAAGCCATACTCGGCGTTCGGTGCATTCTTGAGAACGCTTTCCTGCTTGTCGCCATCAGACACTTCGTCCTGGCGCCAACGCAATTTGGCATTCACCACGCTGGACATCGGCTGGATGTCGTCGGTGTTTACTTCGTCAAGCTGCTCCACCCAGCCAAGGATGTTATTGAGCTCGCCGGCAAGCGGCTCCAGCTTGTCATCTTCAATTTTAATGCGCGCAAGCCGCGCAATTTTGGCAACAGTCGCCTTGTCAATATTCGACATGAAAATTCCTATGATACTGGTCAGGAAAATGCGTGAAATCAGCGCGGAACTTAACGCCTGAGACCGCCCGGAGCAAGGGCTTATGCACGCCTTCGGGCAGTTTTTCGCTATTGGATCGGGTTACCCACCCACCGAGGCGCCTCAATCAAGAGGATCAAGCCGTACATACGAGAAGAAAAGATTGATGATTTCATCGTCTTTCGACAGCGGAAGATACAGGATATTCAACCTGACATGGGGCTCGACAGCTCTTTCCTCGCTGACCCCGATCACCGCCCCTTTACTGTCAGCTGCATACTGCATGGAAGCAATGATCCGGTCCGCCACATGGGGCTGGTGCACTTCACGCACACATTTATGGGTGTTGTCTGTATAGGCAGCAGCCACTGCACTGCCGTGTAGGGTAACGCGCGCGTCAACGATGCGCCCATCACAGTCCCAAACGGGTTCCACAAGCGATACCCATGGTAGATATTGCTTTAGCACCAAAGGGGATACATCCGCCTTACGATTGTAGACCTGCGTGCCCCGGCGATCTCGAAAATATTGGAGGATATCTCGGAAATCGTCGCCAAAAACCATAGAAGAATCCGCAAGGAACAGCTTGTAATCTCCTATTCCGTAACCTGCCTTGCTGCCGATTTCATCTACACGCGTATCAAACGACGAAATTGTAGCCTCCCCTCGCCACTTTGGCGCCCCTGAACCGCTATAGTAGCACGCCAGAATAAATTGCAAAGATAGCGCGAAGGTTTGACTGCATTTTTGTCAGCCTATGCCTTTTACTCTTGCTTTTATACAGTCGCGCGCTCCAAAACATTGGATGAATTCAGGATTATCAATCTATGCCCAACGAACTTGTCATACGGAATGCTGTACCCGCCGATGCAGGCGCGTTGAACACTTATGTTCGCTCGATCTATGGTGAAGCACGCCACCTGATCACCCGTCCGGATGAATTTCGTATGGGCAAATGGCAACAACGACGTTGGATATCTAGAAAAGCGGCCTCTCAGACCGAGATGTGTTGGCTGGCAACCTATGGGGCCGAGATTGTGGGGATGCTGGACAATTGGACTGATCACCGGGCCCGCATCCGACACACTACCACATTCGCCATGAGCGTTCGCGCCGACCAGCGCGGTAAAGGCATTGGCAAAGACCTGCTCAGCAAGTTCATTGCGTGGGTGCAAAACCATAAATCGATCGAACGAATAGAACTGCATGTGCATAGCGACAATATTGCTGCTAAGAAGCTCTATGAATCTTTTGGATTTGAATGTGAAGGCACACGCTACGGCGCCATCAGATATGAAGACGGCCGTGTGGTCGACGATCATATCATGGCCCTGTGGCCCAAAAGACACCAGAACATCCTGTTAGGGGGGAAGCCTGATGGCAAAACATAAAACGGCGCCTGCTGCCAAGTTCCTGCTGGCGATTGCAGCCATGATCGTGCTGATCCTGATTGGCGGCATTATCTATACCAGCAATCAGATGACCATGTTGCGCATCGCTTTCGTGCCATCTCACCCAATTGCCGAAGAACCGCTCGGTGCGGCACCCGACTATACCAGCGAGGCAGCCTGGGCGGCCCTGCCTGGCAAGTCATCCAATGCGACACAGCTGCCTGAGGGTGTCATGCAGATCGCACAAGTGCCAGAGGCAGATGTATTTTATATCCACCCCACCACCTATCTGAACAAGGCAGGCTGGAATGCTCCTTATGACGGCGATGAGGATGCCATGCGTCGCGTGGCGAATTTCGCCCTTCGGTATCAGGCTAGTGCTTTCAGCCTCGCGGGCCAGGTTTATGCCCCTCATTATCGGCAGGCGACCTTTGGGTCCTTTTTCGATGACAGCGGCCAGGGCGTGCAGGCGATCCTGCGCGCACACGCGGATGTACTGAATGCCTTCAACAATTTCATTAACACCCGCAATGACGGCCGCCCCTTCATCCTCGCAGGCCATAGCCAAGGGGCGCTGCATGCGCTTCTCCTTCTGAAAGAACGCATTGCAGGAACGGAGCTCAAAGACCGCATGGTCGCCGCCTATATCATCGGCTGGCCTGTGGGAATCAAGGAAGACATCGGCGCGCTGGATGGCATCGCAGGATGCAAAAATAAATCAGACACCGGCTGCATCCTCTCGTTTCAAAGCTTTGACAATGAAGGTGACCCTGCCCCGATCAAGGCTATGTTCGCGGCGTCACCGGGCCTCAGCGGTAACCTGCATACCGGTGACACCATGCTGTGCACCAACCCGCTCAATTGGGAAATGGGCGGCGCCGCTACCCGGAAAGCCAATATCGGATCAGTTGAAATGCTGCCCGAAGCGGGCCCAACGGGAGAACCTATTGTGGGCCTTACAGGCGCGCGCTGTGGTAAACAGGGCATTCTTTTCCTCACCCGCCCACCGCAGGGTTCCTGGCGTGAATATCTGATGGCTGGCGGTAATTACCACGGTTATGACTACAACCTCTTCTATATGAACATTCGCCAGAATGCGGCCACTCGCACCAAGGCCTGGCTGGAGAACAACCAGTGACAGTCGCCGTATCAATCGCCGAACTGAAATCTCTCATAGGGCCGCGCCAGCGCCTTCTGGGCATGGACCCGGGCACCAAAACCATTGGCCTCGCGCTTTCAGATACCACGCTGATGATCGCCACACCGATGGAAATCATCCGACGCAAGCGGTTCAAGGATGATGTGGCCCGCCTGCGAGAGATTGTCGAGGAACAGAATGTAGGTGGTTTTGTGATTGGCTGGCCAGTCAACATGGACGGCACCGAAGGGCCGCGCTGCCAGTCAGTACGGGCCTTTTCTGAAAATCTGGCGAAGGAATTTGACCTGCCACAAACCCTGTGGGATGAGCGCCTTTCCACTAGTGCCGTTGAGCGCACCCTATTGGAAGCCGACAGCAGCCGTGCCAAGCGCAAGGATGTGATCGACAAGATGGCCGCCGCCTACATCCTTCAAGGCGCCCTTCATGCGATCTAAGGAGCCATGCCAGCATGAAAATTAGCAGAGAGAACTGTGAACTTGGCTTTCAAGCAACAGCGGCAATACTGCTTTTGTATAGAGAACTCGCCCATGCTGGAAAGATTGAAAATGACGAGGGTGTCTATCTTCAAATATGCAATGTAGACCCGTTCGATTGCGCCAATATCGACATTGACGATGACCTCGCGGATGAGATTGATGAAGAATTCATCCGATGCGGTGGCGCTGTTGCCCTTTTGTGCGAGCTAAATGACATTATCAGTGAAAACGAAGATGACTTTCTTCAGCATCCTCTCCTCGGCAAAATTCTGGGTACATTCCGAGCCGGGAACGTCTCACGCATTGAACAGATTTCCCAGATAGTTGAGTTGTTCAACGTCAGTGAAATGGAATTCAACTTTGCCAGGTTTCGACAAATTCTGGATGCCGCCTTGAATAGGTTTGTTGGTCCAGTATTTTCACCCCAACAGCGGAGGGCATGAGTATGCGTTTCGATACCCACCTGACAGCAGAGGACAGCCCCAATATTGAGCATCTATTGCTCGGTGTTTTCCCAACAGAGTTTGAAGCACATTTGGTGGAAAGCCTGCGCCGAAGGCAGGCGATTGCCGCCGAACACGGCCTGTGGGACCAAGGAGCGCTCGTGGGCTATAACGCCTATTCACCTGTTTCGATCGAGGGTAAATCAACAAAACGACAGATTCTTGGGGTTGGCCCAATGGCTATCCATGTCGATTATCAGGGCGCGGGGCATGGGCTCAGGTTTCTGGAAGAAAGCCTCAAGGATGTTGAAGCTGACGCCCTTGTTTTACTTGGCCACACGGCCTTTTATGAAAAAGTGGGATTCCGCCCTGCCGCCGACTTTGGCCTCACCTTCAGCGACAATGCTGAGATGAATGCTGCTTTCATGGCGCTTGAATGCTGGAAAGGCGCACTAGATGGCCTCTCAGGCCGCGTGATCTATGACAAGATGTTTTATGGCGAATAGTATGCAAAGAGCTCCTCAACATAATCACTGGACAAGGTGCTTGCAGGCATCAGGTTTTACCCCTATAAGGCGGGCTTGATGAGCACGCAATCGACCGATACGGCATCTTACCCGCGCGCGGAAGTCTCTCCGCCCTCGGGCCACCTTTTCCCTCATAAACATTTGCTTGGCATCTGGAATTTTGATCCCACCACGATCAAACACCTCCTTGATGTTGCGGACGAATATGTCGAGCAGAACAGGCAGCCCAAGAAGTCCTCGCCCAAGTGCGCAGGACTTACACAGATCAACCTGTTTTTCGAAAATTCGACCCGCACGTTGATGAGCTTCGAGATTGCAGGCAAACGGCTTGGGTTTGAAGTAACCTCAATGGCCACCAGTACCAGCTCGATCAAGAAGGGCGAGACCCTTCTGGATACCGCGGCCACGCTGAATGCCATGCATCCTGATGTGCTGGTCATGCGGCACGCAGACAGCGGCGCAGTCAAACTCCTGTCAGAGAAAATGGATTGTGCGGTGATCAACGCCGGTGACGGACGGGCCGAACACCCCACACAGGCGCTTCTGGACGCTCTCACCATCCGTCGCCGCAAAGGCCAGATCCACGGCCAAACCATCGTGATATCAGGCGATGTCGCCCACAGCCGTGTGGCGCGCTCAAACATCTATCTCCTTAACGCCATGGGCGCACGGGTGCGTCTGGTCGGACCACCTACCCTGTTGCCAAAAGATGTGGACAGGCTGGGTGTGGAAGTATCGCACCGCATGGACGAAGGCCTTGAGGGCGCAGATGTGGTAATGATGCTGCGCCTGCAGCAAGAACGCATGCAAGGCGCCTTCCTGCCAAGCCTCAGGGAATATTACCGCTTCTGGGGCCTCACGCGCGACACGCTGAAATACGCCAAGGACGACGTGCTGGTGATGCACCCGGGGCCCATGAACAGAGGCGTGGAAATCGCGTCAGACGTGGCCGACGACCTCGATCGCTCTGCCATCGAAGAACAGGTAGAAATGGGTGTTGCGGTGCGAATGGCATGCCTTGATGTCCTGACGCGCAACCTGCGCGGGGAGGACGCAGCATGATAACAGCATATACAAATGCACGCCTGATCGATCCGGCAACAGGCCTTGACGAAAAAGGCACGCTGATCACGGATGGCGGCAAAATTCGCGAATTTGGTGCCAACACTACCGTGCCCGAAGGCGCCAAGGTGGTCGACTGTAAGGGCCGCATCCTGTGCCCCGGCTTTATCGATATGCGCGCCCACGCGGTTGACGCGGAAGCAGCGCTTGCAGGCGGCATCACAACCATTGTCCTGCAACCAGACCAAACCAGCCTGATTGACAGTGACCCTGTGGTTGAACGCATTCGTCGGCGTGCAGAAAACGCCCATAGCGTAAATGTATACCCGATGGGCGCAGCAACGCGCGGCATGGAAGGCCGCGAGCTGGCTGAACTGGGGCAGATGCAAGCCTCAGGGGCCGTAGCCTTCACCGATTGTCGCCAGCCTGTCTCCGATAGCCAGGTGATGCGCAGGCTTCTGGAATATGCGGGCTATTTTGGTGCCCTGATTGTCCAGTTCCCGCAAGATCGCGGGCTAGCAAACGGCGGCATCGCCCATGAAGGCGAGATTGCTACACGCCTTGGTTTTGCCGGCATTCCGGCCGTGGCGGAAGTAATCCAGATCGAACGCGATGCACGCCTGAGCGAGATGACAGGCACGCCAGTCCATTTCGCGCTGATCTCCTCCCGCGCGGGCGTAGAGGCCGTGCGGGCTGCGAAGGCCCGTGGGGCCAAGGTGTCCTGCTCCACAGCGCCTCATTATCTGCACCTCAATGATAATGCCCTCGAAGGTTACCGGACTTTCGCCAAGGTCAGCCCTCCGCTTCGGTCGGAAGAGGACAGGCTTGCGCTGATCGAAGGGCTGGCTGACGGCACGATTGACACGATCGTCAGCGACCACGATCCGAAAAGCGAAGATGTGAAGCGCCTGCCATATGGCCAGGCCGCGGCGGGCATCGTTGGCTTTGAAACACTTCTCGCCCTCGCACTCGCACCCATGCATGCCGGAAAAATTGAAATGATGGCAGTATTGAAAGCGCTGACATCCACGCCGGCTGACCTTCTGGGCCTGCCGGGTGGCCGCCTCGAAGCGGGCGCACCCGCTGATCTGGTCATCTTCGAGCCGGAGAAGCCATGGCGCATAGACCGCGAGGCCTTCCGTGCCAGTGCCAAGAACACACCATTTGACACATTGCCCGTTCAGGGGCAGGTTTGGCAGACAATTGTGGGCGGTGTGACGCTCTTTGGCGGGGAATAGGCATGGCATATTCGGGGGAAATGGTACTGGTACTAGGGTTTAGCTACCTGCTTGGATCAGTGCCTTTCGGGCTTTTGTTCACAAAGGTGGCCGGTCTGGGCGACATCAGGAATGTGGGTTCTGGCAACATCGGCGCCACCAACGTGTTGCGGACAGGCCGTAAGGACCTAGCGCTTGCCACCCTGATCATGGATGCGGGCAAAGGCGCTATAGCCGTTCTGCTCACCCGCTATTTCATCGACCCAACCCTCGCTCCCCTTGCCGGTGCCGCGGCCTTCATTGGCCACTGTTTCCCGATCTATCTCAAATTCAAGGGCGGCAAGGGTGTTGCAACTTTCTATGGCACCCTGTTTGCCATCAGCCCGCTTCTTGGCCTGACCTGCGGCATCATATGGGTGGCAATGGCAGCTGTTTTCCGCATTTCCTCCCTTTCTGCGCTGGTGGCGTCCCTTCTGGCGCCGTTGGTCAGTTTCTATCTGGTAGGGCCCGAAAGCTGGATCTTCATCGCCTTCATGACACTGGTGATCTATATCCGGCACCGTGAAAATATCGCCCGCCTGATGAAGGGCGAAGAGCCCAAAATCGGCAAAAAAGACAAGCAATAGCATTGCATCCCTATACCAGAGATTGACTTCAGCCGCTGTTTTGGCCACTGTGCCAACATGAACAAAACGGAAACATCCAATCAATTTTCTGATCAGGAAAAGCTTGCAAGGCTGCAGCTCATGCGTACTGACGGAGTGGGGCCGGTCTTGTTTCGCGCCCTGATCGAAAAGTTTGGAAGTGGTACACAAGCCATTGAAGGGGCAGTTGAATTATCCAAAATCAATGGTCGGAAACGCCCCCTTTCCCCACCATCTTTACAAGCCTGTGAGGCTGAACTGGATCAAATCGAACGCTTCGGTGCCAGGGTCCTGTTTTTGGGGACTGCACCCTATCCAGAGAGGCTTGCCGCCACAGACGACGCGCCACCGGTGCTGCTGGTAAAGGGGAACACGGAACATTTGGCCAGCCTATCAGTTGGGATTGTCGGCGCCCGCAACGCCAGCGCGGCGGGCATGAAATTCACCAGCCAGATCGCCGCCAAACTGGCTGAAGCGAAGGTGACCATTGTTTCAGGCCTGGCGCGCGGCATTGATACTGCGGCCCATCAAGCGTCGCTGAAGGCAGGCACCATCGCTTGTGTGGCTGGCGGGTTGGATATCCATTACCCGCCGGAAAACAAGGCGCTGCAAGAGAAAATCGCCGACATCGGCCTTCTGGTGTCGGAGATGCCACTGGGCACCCGCCCGCAAGCCCGCCACTTCCCCCGCCGGAACCGGCTGATATCCGGCCTTTCAGACGGCGTGCTGGTTGTGGAGGCCGCCATCAAATCCGGTTCCCTGATCACTGCACGGTTTGCCGCTGAACAGGGACGAGATGTGTTTGCAGTGCCAGGCGCGCCCCTGGACCCACGCGCCAGAGGCGGTAACAGGCTGATCAAGGATGGGGCAATCCTTGTCGAAAGTGCAGAAGATATTCTGGCCGAACTCAGGCCCTGGCAGGACCAATGGGCTCCAGAGGGGCACACAAAGGGCACCACGGAGGAAAGGGCACACATCACGCCTGCCATAGGGCCCAAAGAGTGCCCTTCCCCGGCACAGTTTCAATCAGTCGTACCACGGGATGGTGGAACCGACCTTCTCTCCTTCCTGTCAGATACCCCCATCCATGTGGATGATATCGTCAGGCTGTCAGGCGCCCCGGCGGACGAGGTGTTGTCCTCATTTCTGGAACTGGAACTCGCGGGCAAAATAACCCGTCATAGCGGGGGGCGTGTGAGTCGAATTTACGGCGAATAACAAGAAGGCCATTGCAATGAAGGCCGCTTCGAACTAGGTGAAAGCAAAGACCAAGCGCAAAATGGCGCCTATATATAAAGTAAGGAACGGGCAGACGTATGAACGTCGTAATCGTGGAATCGCCGTCGAAGGCAAAAACAATCAACAAGTATCTTGGTAAGGATTACAAGGTCTTAGCCAGTTTTGGCCATGTCAGGGACCTGCCTGCCAAGGACGGTTCGGTGAAGCCGGACGAAGATTTTGCCATGGACTGGGTAGTTGACCGCGATTCGAACAAACGACTGACCGACATCGCCAATGCAGTAAAAGGCGCTGATAAACTGTTCCTTGCAACTGACCCCGACCGCGAAGGGGAAGCCATCAGCTGGCACGTACTGGAAGTGCTGAATAAAAAGAAAGCTTTGAAGGACGTTGCCGTTAAGCGCGTTGTGTTTAACGAGATTACCAAATCTGCGATCCTGAAAGCGATGGCCGAACCACGCGATCTGGATGACGAGCTGGTGCATGCCTATTTGGCGCGCCGCGCGCTGGATTATCTGGTGGGCTTTACGCTTTCGCCCGTATTGTGGCGCAAGCTGCCGGGTGCCCGGTCAGCTGGTCGTGTGCAATCTGTGGCACTTAGGTTGATCTGCGAGCGCGAGAATGAAATCGAAAAATTCGTCGCGCAGGAATATTGGACGGTTGAAGCTGGCGTGAAAGGCGACGCAGGCAAAAGCTTCATGGCGCGCCTGTTTGCCATGCAGGGTAACAAGCTCACCAAATATGACCTCAATGATGAGGCCAGCGCGAAAAGCGCAGCTGCCCTGGTTGAAAGGGGCCCGTTGAAGGTATCTGCCGTTGAGCGCAAACCTGCCCGCCGCCATCCGCAACCGCCGTTCACCACGTCAACCCTTCAACAGGAAGCGGCGCGCAAGCTTGGCTTCCCGGCACAGAAAACCATGCGCGTTGCCCAAAGCCTGTATGAGGGCAAGCCGATTGACGGCGAAGTAACCGGCCTTATCACCTACATGCGTACAGATGGTGTTACCATTGCGCAGGAAGCCTTGAATGCCACCCGTGGCCTGATTGGCAGCCGCTATGGCGACAAATATCTGCCTGACAGCCCGCGTGTTTATAAAACCAAAGCCAAGAACGCCCAGGAAGCGCACGAGGCGATCCGCCCGACCGATCCGATGCGCACGCCATCAGATGTGTCGCACACTTTGGATGCGGACGAGAAGAAGCTGTATGAACTGATCTGGCGCCGGACAATGGCCAGCCAGATGGAAAGCGCGGTTGCAGAGCGCACCACCGTAACCATCCTGAACGGTGACCAAAGCGCTGAACTTCGTGCAACCGGCACCGTGATCCAGTTCGATGGTTTCCTTTCTGTCTATCAGGAAGGCAAGGACGACGAGGCAGACGAAGACGAAGCCCGCCTGCCTGCGGTCAAGGAAGGTGAAGTGTTGGCGCTGGAAGAAGTGCTGCCGAAACAGCATTTCACCGACGCACCGCCGCGCTTTACAGAGGCAAGCCTCGTGAAGCGCATGGAAGAGCTGGGTATTGGCCGCCCTTCCACTTATGCGTCCATCCTTTCCGTGCTGCGCGACCGGTCTTATGTGCATATGGAGCGCAACCGCTTCATCCCTGACGACAAGGGCCGATTGGTTACAGCTTTCCTTGAGAAATTCTTCACCCGCTATGTGGAATATGATTTCACGGCGAACCTGGAAGAACAGCTTGACCATATCTCAGACGGCAAGGAAGACTGGAAGAAAGTGTTGTCCGACTTCTGGAACGCCTTCAAGCCGAAAACAGAAGAGATTATTGGCGTTCGTAACGCAGTGGTGATCGACGCTTTGGACGAGTTCCTTGAACATATGATGTTCCCGGATGCCAAGGAAGTTGAGAGCGCACGCAAATGCCCGAAATGTGACGATGGTCGTCTGGGGCTGAAAACAAGCCGCTATGGCGCCTTCATCGGTTGCTCCAACTATCCGGAATGCGGATACACACGCCAGTTTGGCTCAAAAGGGGACGCAAACGGAGGTGATGGCAACAGCGATGAGCCGAGCGTATTAGGCAACGACCCGGAAAGCGGCGAGCCAATCAGCATCCGCACAGGACGCTTCGGCCCCTATATTCAGGTTGGTGAGGCCCAGAAGGGTGAAAAACCCAAGCGCGCGTCTATCCCGAAAGATATGGACCAGGGCGATCTGGATCTCGATAAGGCGCTGGCGCTTTTGGCTCTGCCACGCGAGGTAGGCACCCACCCTGAAAGTGGCAAGATGATCACGTCAGCTATTGGGCGCTATGGTCCTTATGTGGCGCATGACGGCACGTTTGCAAAACTTCAGTCATCCGAGGAAGTATTCACCGTTGGGCTCAACCGCGCGGTTTCCCTTGTGGCTGACGCGGCAGCCAAGAAAGGCGGTAGCAAAACGGTTCTAAAGGAACTGGGCGAACATCCGGAAGATGGTGATGCTGTGCGCGTTCTCGATGGTCGTTATGGGCCGTATGTCAATCACAAACGCACCAACGCCACGCTGCCAAAAGGTACTGAGCCTGAAAGCGTGACAATGGAACAGGCGCTTGAGTGGCTGGCAGCCAAGGCGTCGAAGAAAAAGCCTGCTGCAAAGAAAAAGGCGCCTGCCAAGAAAAAAGCGCCCGCGAAGAAAAAGGCGTCATAAGGCGTTATCGTCATTCTGGCGAAAGCCGGAATCTCTTTAATGGAAAGACTTTGCCTGACAAAGATTCCGGATCGCGCTACGCTTGCCCGGAATGACGCGGCACTTCCCGAAAGGACACCGCCCTTGGCGCGTAAAACAGAGCCCGGCCACCTGCCAACCAAAGACGAGATCATGGATTTCGTCCGCAACTTCCCACACGGCAAAGTAACCAAACGCGATATTGCTCGTGGCTTTGCGATCAAGGGGCCAGACAAGGTTCTCCTGAAAAAGCTTCTGCGCGAACTGACGGAAGCCGGCCTTCTCGCGAAGGACCCGAGCCACGCCCTTCGGCCCGCTGACCGCCTGCCCAATGTGCAGGTTGTGGAATTTGCCGGCACGGACAAACATGGCGATGTGCTTGTGAAGCCTGTGAATATGGAAGGGGATGGCCCTGCCCCCACCATCTATCTGCAGGAAAAGAAACGCGGCCGTGGTAAGGGCGCGCCAGCCCTCGGGCGTGGCGACCGGGCCCTTGTGCGCCTAACACCGATCAAGGACGACCCGCCCATCTACCGCGCCAGCGTGATCAAGGTACTGAAGCCAGCGCCGCGCGCCGTGATGGGTATCTTCCACGGCAACGAAAACGGCGGCCGTGTGCATCCGATCGACAAGAAGAACCGCGACGAATATTGGGTGGACCGCGATGATACCGCCGGCGCCAAGGAAGGCGAGCTTGTGCTGGCGGACCCGGTGAAATCCCGCCGCGACATGGGCCCAAAGCGCGTACGCATCAAGGAACGCCTGGATGATATATCCAGCGCCAAGGCCATCAGCATGATTGCCATTCACGCGCACGATATCCCCTACGAGTTCCCGGCAGATGTGATCAAGCAAGCAGAAGACGCAAAGCCCGTCGCGCTCGGCAAACGCACGGACCTCCGCGATATCCCCTTGATTACCATCGACCCCGCCGATGCGCGCGATCATGACGATGCCATATGGGCCGAAGCGGATACTAACCCCGAAAATAAAGGCGGTTGGCACGCGATTGTGGCCATCGCAGATGTGGCCCACTATGTGACCCCTGAAAGCGCACTGGACCGCGAGGCACTCAAGCGCGGCAACAGCTGCTATTTCCCTGACCGGGTGGTGCCGATGCTGCCCGAGGCCCTGTCGGCTGACCTATGCAGCCTGATGCCAGGCGTGGAGCGCGCCTGTATGGCCGTTCATATGTGGTTTGACGCGAGCGGCAACAAAATCCGCCACAAGTTTGTGCGCGGCCTGATGAAAAGCGCCGCGAACGTTAGCTACACTGAAGCGCAAGCAGCGATCGACGGCCTGCCAAATGATATCACCGAGCCACTGCTGGAGCCTGTTCTAAAACCGCTTTGGGGCGCCTTCCGCGCCATTATGGAAGCACGGGCCAAACGGGAACCGCTTGATCTGGATCTGCCGGAACGCCGCATCGAGCTGGATGATCATGGCCATGTGAAAGCCATTACGCTCAGGGAACGGTTTGACGCCCACCGTGTTGTGGAAGAGATGATGATCTCGGCCAACGTGTGTGCGGCAGAAGAGATGGAGAAACATCGCCTGCCCACCATGTACCGGGTTCACGAAGAACCACCGATGGACAAACTGGAAAGCCTGCGTGATTTCCTGCGCACCATGGACCTTAACCTGGCCAAGGGCGCGGTAATGATGCCGCGGCTGTTCAACGGCATTCTCCATAAGGTGAAGGGCACCACGCACGAACAATTGGTGAATGACGTGGTCCTCAGATCCCAGACACAGGCATACTATGGGCCTGACAATATGGGCCACTTTGGCCTTGCCCTGCCCCGCTATGCGCATTTCACGTCGCCTATCCGCCGGTATGCCGACCTGATCGTGCACCGGGGCCTTATCCGGGCTCTGAAACTGGGCAAAGACGGCATGACTGACGCCGAGATGGACGAGCTGACAGCCATTGGCGAGCAAATTTCAAACACCGAACGCCGCGCCATGGCGGCCGAGCGGGACAGCACTGACCGCTATCTGGCCAACTACCTTGCAGACCATGTGGGCGACGAATTTGTCGGGCGCATCACAGGTGTTACCCGCTTCGGCCTGTTTGTGGCACTAGAACCTTCCGGCGGCGATGGGCTGATCCCCATTTCCGAACTGGGTGCAGACTTCTACGAGCATGACGAGGCCAATCACCGCCTGGTGGGTGAACGTTTTGGCGAAGAATTCAGGCTGGGTGACCGTGTGGAAGTGCGGCTTGAAGAAGCCAACAAGTTCACCGGTGGCTTGAAGCTCTCGCTCGTTACCGACGAATCAGCAGAGGCTCAGGACCGCAAGCGCGCAGCGAAGCTTTCCCGCCGGCATGATCGACCCAGGAATGCCAAAGGCGGAAAACCCAAAAACCGCGGCAGGGGCGGCAACAAACCTGGCAAGCCCGGAACAAGCAAAAGGCGCCGATAAGGGCGCCTTCCTTCTGCTCGCTGCATGCATGCGGGGCTAAAGGATACCCAGCTCCACAAATACATCGGCCACATCGTCGGCAAAGTTGCTGCCTTTCCTGAGAACAGGCACGTCTGACGGCAGGTCCTTGTATTTCTCTTTCTGATCAGTGGCAATCAGGGCCACCGGTATGTCCCGTGTGGTGGGCATGGCACGGAGCGCGCAAGCAAGGTCGATCCCGGTCAGTTCTGGCATCACCCGCGACACAATCACCGCATCTGGCTTCATGGATGGTATCAACTGGATTGCATCCAGCGTGGACGCCACATTGATCATCCGATATCCGCATTCCAGAAGCTCGCGGGTTACAATCTTGGTGGCAATGCCCGGCTCCATCACCAGCATCACCTCGATATCGGTTACGGTGATATCACCCACCTCAAAACCACCCTTGTTAGGCAGTTTCCGCATCATCTGGGAAACATCGATCTCCCGATGATTCACAAAGGCATCCAGACACTCAGACATGCGGTCGGCGTAAAACAGGATGTCCTTACAAGCTCCCTCTGTAAGTTCCTTCATGTTGAAGAAATAATCTTCAAAACGGTGACACATCACCTTCAAGGCCTTCATCTCGAAACTGGCTGCCACAGACTTGAGCGAATGCGCCTCAAGGCGAATCGCCGCAAGAGCGTCGTTCCCGTTGATGATACCAGCCTGGAAATCTGCCACAGCCTGCGTAAGGTTGTGCAATCGGTCTTCCACCGTATCAATGGCTTCGGTGCGCAGTTCTTCTATAAGGTCATTATCGGAGAGGGACATACTTTTACCTTCAACTGGTTGCCACACCCTTGTGACACAGAAATGGTTACCCGAGCGTTAGCATCTTGGCCAAGATTTGCAAAGACGCAGAAAAATTATCTCGATTCAGTGAAACAGCGCTTGACTTTAGGGCATGTGTGGGTATTTTGCGCGCTCAACACGGTCGCAAATGCGCGGCCATGAACACTGTTTTCTTGGAGTAAATACGATGGCAAAGCCGTCCAGCATCAAGATCAAGCTGGTTAGCACTGCGGATACCGGCTACTACTACGTGACCAAAAAGAATCCGCGGACATTGACCGAGAAAATGGTCCTGCGCAAGTATGACCCGGTTGTTCGCAAGCACGTAGAGTTCAAGGAAGCGAAGATTAAATAATCTTGGCATCCGCTATGATCTGAAAACGCCGCGCCCCACCATAGGCTGCGGCGTTTTTTATTGGCCCGCACCGGTCTGCGCAGCCACCCCCATCAGATAACCATCAACTGCATACCCAATTCGCAGGGCCAGCGCGTCAGCATCCTCTTCGCCGCGTAATCCGGCTGTATCCGCGATGCCGCGCACCAGCGCTGCAAGGTCCTGCGCCACCTGAAGGCTCGAAGGCATTTTATAATAGGCCAGAATAGCAACAAGCCTTTCGTCCAGCGACAGAACGAAGCCTGAAGTCTCGTCCATCTCTAATAGATCTTCGGCATATTCAAGCGCGCGGGCAAGCCGAGGTCGCGCAAGTTGATGATCTACCGCAACTCGGATAAGCCGCAGGCGCATCTCAGCCCAACTGAGCGCTTCCCGCCTTTCAAACAGGCCGTCGACCGCCTGCCCCAAGGCTGTACGCTCCCGCCGTACCAGCTCTGCCACAATCACCTGCCGGGACGGGAAATATTGATAGAGCGAGCCAATACTCACTCCCGCCTTCGCGGCGATGGCATTGGTATTGAGTGCGTCAAAACCTGCGGTTTCCAGAATGCGAGCAGCAGCCTCCAGAATAGCATCAACCGTTGCGCGCGACCGGCTTTGACGTGGCTGTTTCCTTACCGTTTTCACACCAGTCATCGGCACCTTGAATGCGAGTTTACGAATATGAATATTTGCTCATATTATTTTGATAACACGCAGCAAATCAAGGATTTACCATGACAACGTCACAAGAAAAACTCACAGTCTTCATCCTTCTTAAAACCCTGCCTGCCTGGCTGGCGCTATCGCGAGAAAGCAGGGAGAAGGAAGCCGAAGATGCGATCGCGGCGGCCATGACGCTGGCAGGGCCCTTCTCCTTCCGTTTTTTTGATGCAGAGGCCTTCACTGCCACCTGTACAGACGTGATGATGATCGAAGCTGACAGCCTGATGCACCATAATTTCATCATGGAGGCTTTCAGGGATACGCCACTGTTCACAGTGCCCTATTTCGAGATCAAAGAGATCATTCCGGCAATCGAAGAGGGCTATAAAGCCTATGAGGCATTGCTGGAATCGAGAAGCAAGAGAAAGGGTGCTGCCTAAGGCCGGTTTGCCTCGGCAATGATAACCTGATTGCGGCCACTTTCCTTGGCTTCATAAAGCGCCTTGTCTGCAGCTTCCAAAAGCGCTGAAGGACTTTGGCCATCGACACTGGTGGCAACACCAATCGATACAGTTACCGTGAGAGGGCCGTCTGCGGCCCCCACATCGAACGGGTTTTCGCCCACTTCCTGACGCAAGCGATCACCGATCATGAAAGCCCAGTCGGTGGAAGTTTCCGGCATCATCACCACAAACTCTTCACCGCCATAACGCGCAGCCAGATCCACACCCCGAATGTTCTTGCCGATTCTGACAGCAAATTCCTTCAGGACCAGATCGCCCACCGCATGGCCATAGGTATCGTTCACACGTTTGAAGTGATCGATATCCATCATCAGCACACTCAGCGCTTTACCAGAGCTTTGTGCTGCCTGCAGGCGGGTTTCAAGATGGCTTGTCAGATAGTGGCGGTTATACAGGCCGGTCACAGCATCTGTTGTGGCCAACTGCATGGAAAGATGGAAGTTTTCCCAAAGCTTGTCGGCATAACGTTTGCGCTTCAGTTGGGTTTTCACCCGCGCGAGAAACTCCATCCGGTCCACAGGGCGAACAACATAATCATTCACCCCCATTTCCATGGCACGCACCAAAAGCTTGGTATTGCCGTCATCCACCATCACAAGGATGGGAACATGGCGCGTTTCCTCAAAGCTGCGCAGTTTTGAACACACGCGCAGACCATCAGTGTTGCGCATGGTCAGGGAAACGATAATCAGATCAAAATTCTTCTCACGCGCCCGCTCTGCTGCGTCTTCGCCGCCGGCCATGAAGGTCAGTTCGCCGACACCGTCAAGCGCCCTGGCGATACGCTCCATCACCCGCTCCTGTTCATCCACGATCAGGATCGATCCATCTGTTGGCGCCGTTACGTCAAGCGTAGGCTCGTCTTCGCTTTCCCAGCCAAGGCTGGCACCGGTAGCTTCCCGGTTGCGGAGCTCGTCCATCATCACCTTCAGGCGAACCAGCGACCGCACACGCGCAAACAGCGCCAGATCCTGCACCGGCTTGGTCAGGAAATCATCGGCGCCAGCCTCAAGCCCCGCCACCCGGTCGGATGGCTGGTCAAGCGCTGTCACCATAACAACGGGAATATGGGCGGTTGCGGCGTCTGCCTTGATCCGGCGGCAAACCTCAAAACCGTCCATGCCCGGCATCATCACATCCAGAAGGATGATATCCGGGTGTTCGCGGCTGATTACATCCAGCGCTTCGGGCCCACTGAAAGCAGTCAGCACGTCAAAATATTCACTTGTAAGCTTAGCCTCAAGAAGCTTGACGTTCGGCGGAACGTCATCAACCACCAGCACGCGCGCTGTCATCGCACCCTACCCTACGAACTGTTTTACGGTCTCGAGGAAATGTCCCACGGAAATAGGTTTGGCGATATAGGCCTCACACCCGCCTTCCCTGATTTTTTCCTCGTCACCCTTCATGGCAAAGGCAGTTACGGCAACCACAGGAATCTTCCTCAGGTCTTCGTCTTCCTTCAGCCATTTGGTGACCTCCAGCCCGGATACCTCCGGCAACTGAATGTCCATCAGGATCAGGTCAGGATTGTGCTCACGCGCCAGATCAAGGGCAGCCATACCGTCCCGCGTCTGGATCGTCTCATAATCGTGAGCTTCTAAAAGATCGCAAAACAACTTCATATTGAGTTCGTTGTCTTCGACAATCAGGATCTTTTTACCCATACGGTTCCCCTGGCCCCTCCACAAGGCGCTTTGGTTCTTTACCCAACCAACAAATAATAGGCGTGCTTTTGATAAAAAGACAAGCCCGTCAAGGGATTAAATTCCAATTTTCCGATAAAAGACAGCGCGTGTGCCCAAAAAGCCATTTCCCTCAGCCCCGGAATTTGGGAGAATAGAAGCAATGAGCTCAAGAATAATCGCAGGCACGAGGACACAATGACTCCAGACATAGCACAAGCTATTGCCCTCAATAGCGCCGCCTTTATTTTGGCGGAGGATGCCCTGCGAGACCGTTTCATGGCGCTTTCTGGGGTAGATGCCGACGAAATCAGGGCCAGGATTGAGGACAATGCCTTCCTTGCATCGGTGCTGGAATTTCTGGTGGGCTTTGAGCCAGACCTTGTTGCCTGCGCCGAAACCATAGGCGAAAAACCGGAAAGCCTTGTGACAGCATGGCGCACTCTTGGCGGCGGCCAGGGACAGGAATGGTGACACAGCGATGACCGATATCGACACATTGCTGCCGACACTTTCGCCCGATCGGCCGCTTCTGTTGCTGGATGCTGACGAAGTTTTGCTCAGATTCGTGGAGAGGCTGGAACAACATTTGCTGGATATCGGCGCCGAACTCCGGCTCACGAGCTTTCAGCTTACAGGGAATATCTATTGGCAGGATGCAGTAACACCTGCGCCCGCCGACGATGTGCGGGGCATGATCGCCAGCTTTTTCGATAACTGCGTTGATGATGTGCCCTTGATACCGGGTGCTTCGGACGCGCTGGATCGTCTCGCGAAACAGTATCAGATTGTGATTCTGTCAAATGTGCCTGCCCATTGCCGGGCCCGTCGGGAAGCCAGTCTTCGAGAAAATGGCCTCGATTACCCCGTTCTTTCCAACAAGGGCGACAAAGGCCCGGCCGCAACACGGCTTGCAGGCGCAATACAGGCCCAATCGATTTTTGTGGACGACCTGCCGCCCCAGATCGCCTCCGTGGCTGCCCACGCACCCGATATGCATCTGATACATTTTGTGGGTGACCCACGCCTTGCAGCCATGATTGGCAAAGCGCCGGATGCCCACGCCCGCTTTAATGAATGGCCTGCTCTGGAAACCCACCTGAACACCCTGCTGGACCGGTAGCGATGCAGGACGCTGGCACACAAGACATTCTTCCCATAAGCCTGTGCCGCCAGTGCCTGCACAGGTTCGAAGGCCCTGCGCCCTGCCCGGAATGTTCGCGATCACGGGTTATTTCGCACCCGGAATTGTTTGACCTGACCATCGCACACATCGATTGCGATGCTTTCTATGCATCGATCGAAAAACGCGACAACCCTGAACTGGCCTCAAAACCCGTAATAATCGGTGGCGGCCACAGGGGGGTGGTTTCCACCTGCTGTTATATTGCCCGCATGAGCGGCGTACGCTCGGCTATGCCATCCTATAAGGCCAAAAAACTGTGCCCTGACGCTGTGTTCCTGAAACCGCGCATGAAACTGTATCAAGAAGTGGGGCATCAGGTACGTGCCATGATGCGAGACCTCACCCCGCTTGTGGAGCCCCTGTCGATCGACGAGGCTTTTCTCGATCTTTCAGGCACAGACCGTTTGGCAGGCGCGCCGCCCGCCAGCCAACTCGCAAAATTTGCGCAGGACGTTGAGCGTGAGGTGGGCATCACTGTTTCGGTCGGGCTCGCCCCCAATAAGTTTTTGGCCAAACTGGCGTCCGATATGGACAAGCCCAGAGGCTTCACGGTTATTGGAGAAGGTGACAAGACTGCTATCCTCGCGGGCTTGCCCATCACACGCATATACGGCATAGGGGCCAAGACAGCCAAAACCTTGTCTAAAGACGGCCTGAGCGAAATTAGCCAGCTGCAGACAATGGAGGAAAGCACCCTCATTCGGCGCTATGGCGAAACCGGGCAGCGCCTTTACCGCCTGTCTCGCGGCATTGATACACGCCGGGTAAGCACCTCATCAGAAACCAAAAGCGTTTCAAGCGAACGTACATTGGACAAGGACCTGGCCGACTATGCTTCCCTTGAAGAACGCCTGTGGGGACTTTGTGAGGCGGTGTCCTTTGACCTGAAACGCAAGGAGCTTGCCGGCATTACAATCACACTCAAACTCAAGACCAGTATGCACCGCATCATCACCCGTTCGCGCACGGTGGACGGCGCCACCCAACTGGCAGGCACCTTGTTCGAGGTAGGCCAACAACTTTTGAAGCCTTTGTGCGATGGGACCCCATACCGCCTGATTGGCATCGGCGTAAGCCATTTCAGACCGCTAACGGAAGCAGACCAGCCTGACCTGATCGAACCCCAACGGACAAAAAGACAAGCCGCAGAAAAGGCCATGGACGCCCTACGCGGCAAATTTGGCACGGCAGCAATTGTCAAAGGACGCTCCGGCATCTCGGCAAAAGCTTCCCAGCCAGCCAGCGACAAGAAAAATTAATTTATATTTCAAATACTTAACAAAACAAAACCAATGGCATAGGACTTGCTTTGTTCTCCATGTGTATTTTTTGGAGAGAAGCATGATCGAGCAAAACGCAGGTAAGCTGAACGACAAGGCTGAAATCAACCCGTATGTGAGCAAGCTTGCAAGCAAGTTGATGCAAACTGCCGCAAACGCGGAAATGAAGTTTGACAGCACCGGATGGCAACTGATCACCGAGGTGCTGAGCTATGCAGCTGCGGCCGAGCAGCGTATGTCCGAGCAACAGGAGCGGATTTCTTTCCTCGAGCAACTTTCCGTCACTGATGAGCTTACCGGTATTCCGAACCGCCGCGGCCTTCGGTCTGCACTGGGCCAGACACTGTCCGCAGCAGCTCGCCATGGTGAAACCGGCGTGCTTGGCTTCATCGACCTGGATGGCTTCAAGGATGTAAACGATATTCATGGTCACATGGCTGGCGATGCCGTGTTGCGTTTTGTTGCAAAGGCCCTCAAACAGCATGTGCGCCCTTCCGATGTGGTCGCCCGAATTGCTGGGGATGAATTCGCGGTGATCCTGAAACGTTGCTCCGAAGAACAGGGTAAAATGCGCCTTCGTGCGCTGCAGAAAGAGATCAACAAGGGTAAGGTCCGCTATGGCGGCGCAACCATTCCGGTGAAATGCTCAATCGGCGTTCATGCGTTTGATAGCGCTACCGATCCTGCCGTGCTGATCGAAGCCGCAGACCAGGCCATGTATCACGACAAGCAGACTCGCAAGGGCGCACATCTGCGGTCGGCATAGGGTTAAAGGCCAGTAGCCAATTACAGGAAGGGGCCTGCAAAGGCCCTTTTTTTATACCACCCCCTTTGCTATAAGGGCTTAAGTTAGTTAGCTTTTTCACTCAGGCAGGCATTTTATGAGCATTCAGGCACGTCTTACCGAACTTGGTCTTGAGATTCCAACCCCGGTGGCTCCGGTGGCGAACTATGTCCCTTTTGTACTCACAGGCAATATTGTCAGCATCTCAGGGCAAATCCCGATGAAAGACGGCAAGCTTGCCTTTGAAGGCAAGGTAGGGGCCGATGTGTCCGAGGATGATGCGCGTGCAGCTGCTCGCCTTTGTGCCATCAATCTGGTGGCCCAGATGCAAGCCGCTTGTGACGGAGACCTGGATCGGGTGGTTCGTGTTGTAAAGCTTGGCGGCTTTGTAAACTGCGTTGACGGTTTCGGGGGCCAGCCACAGGTGATCAATGCAGCGAGCGACCTGATGGTTGATGTGTTTGGCGACAAGGGCCGCCATAGCCGTTCAGCTGTTGGCGTAAATGCGCTGCCGCTGAACGTGCCAGTTGAGATTGATGCCCTTGTTGAGATCAAGGTCTGATATGGCTGAGAAGAAGAAAAACCAACGTTCATTCCCTTGGCTGACTGAAAAGGATATCGCGCACCGCGGGCTGTTCAAAGCAGGCACGATGGCGGAGGAAAATACCGTCGCTGCCGTGTCAGATGCGGTGCATGCCGGATATGCGGTTGAAATCGACGTGCGCGCCACATCCGACGATATCATTGTAGTGTTCCATGACGACAGGCTTGAGCGCATGACCGAAGGCTCAGGTGCTGTGGCTCAGTGGGGCTTTCAACAACTGAAAAAGTTCAACGTCGGTGCCAGCGGGCAGCCCATGCCCAGCCTGCCCGATGTGATGGACGCTGTGGACAGCCATCAACCTCTGTTTATCGAGATCAAGTCCCACCCCAAGATGGACATCCAGAAGCTGTGTGCCGGTGTGCGCCACTCATTCGAAGGGTATCGCGGGCCTGTGGCTGTGATGTCTTTTGATCCACGCATCGTTCAATGGTTCAAAACCTATATGCCCAAGTATCCGCGTGGTCTTATCGTTGGCAGAGACTATCTCCTCGGCATCAAGAGCCGCCTGGCACTAGGCCTTGCGGTTCACAAGACCAAACCCGATTTCATCGCCTGCGACGTGAATTTGCTGCCCAATACCTTCTGCACCAAATGGCGGAATAAGGGAAAACCTGTCCTTACATGGACAGTTCGCACCAAACAGATGGAAGAGATAGCGCGCGAGCACGCGGATGCCCTGATTTTTGAAGCGCCCGCTATTGTCGGCGAAGATTTCTAGGCAAGTGGCAAGCGGGGCCGACATGACGGCTTCTTTTGTTCAATCCATCACGGAAGTTGGGCGCGATGGCTGGAATGCCTGCGCGGGCACCGACAATCCGTTCACAAGCTATGACTTCCTCAGTGCGCTTGAAGAAACAGGCTGCGCAACGGCGGAAACTGGATGGATGCCTTATCATGCAGTCTTGCGCCAACAGGAGGCGGATGCGCCATCAGCCGTCATGCCGCTTTACATCAAAAGCCATTCCTATGGCGAATATGTGTTCGATCATGGCTGGGCACAGGCCTATGAACGCGCTGGCGGTCGCTATTACCCCAAACTGCAATCCTCCATCCCATTCTCGCCAATCATTGCCTCAAAATTGCTTTCAGCTTCAGACACCAACGCCAGAGCCCTTTTGCAAACAGGCAAAGCCATTGCCGAAAAACTGGGGCTATCATCTGTACATCTTACCTTTCTACCCGAAGAAGAAGCCGCGCTGGCCGAGGAAGAAGGATACCTGATACGCAACGACCAGCAGTTCCACTGGCACAATCGTGGCTACGATACTTTCGATGATTTTCTCGCGGCCCTTTCGTCCCGCAAGCGCAAGCAAATCAGGAAAGAACGACAGGCCGTTTTGGATTCGGATGTAAAGATTGAGGCACTTACAGGAGCCGAGATCACCGAAGCACACTGGGACCATTTTTTCGCCTGCTATTTGGATACAGGCGCGCGCAAATGGGGCCAACCCTATTTAACTCGCGAGTTTTTCTCAGCCGTCGGTGCGCGGATGGCAGATCGCATCCTGCTTATTCATTGCAGCAAAGACGGACAGCCAGTTGCCTCCGCGCTCAACTTCATCGGCGCGAACACGCTTTATGGCCGCCATTGGGGCGCCCTTGCAGATATTCCCTGCCTGCATTTTGAAGCCTGCTATTATCAGGCCATTGACTATGCCATCCGGCACAAGCTGGCCTTTGTGGAGGCAGGCGCACAAGGCCCCCACAAGATAGCCCGCGGCTATGAGCCCACAAAAACCTTCAGCGCCCACTATATGCGCGATCCCGGCTTTCATGATGCCGTTTCCCGGTTCCTGAATGCCGAACGACAGGATGTGGCGTCAGACATCGCCTATTATGGCGAACATCTGCCGTTTAGAAAGGATTAGTTGGCAACCATGAAAGCTGTTCGAATACAATGGCGAGGCCCCTTGAAGGTAGGGCAATTTCCGAGCACGCTCGAGGAAATTGGGGCACTCGGCCTGAACGGTCCCGGTATTTATCTGCTTATGATGCGATATCCCCAAACTACGGTGGTCTATGTAGGAAAAGCCAGTTATCTGGAGCATCGCATACGGGAACATTTGGCCAATTATATGGGATTTCGCTATGCACTTAGGAGCGAAAACCCACCTCCTGGTACGGAAAAAGAAGCCTATTGCCTGAAATCTCCACAAAGAGAAGGGTTTGCTCGATATAACGATCTGCGAGCCAGCATGGAGGACGCGATCCGCGAGGTTGAGCTGATAGAGGTATACTATTGCCGGTGTGATAACGGTGTCGGCTCCGAGCACTATGACCTGAGCCTTCCCCTACCCGCCCTGACGCCTTCCGGGATCATCAAAGAACTGGAAGCATCGTTAATTCATGCAGTGAAGGAAGTTGCCTTTCCCGAGAATGGACTGACGTCCGATAAACGGCCAATAACAAGCGACAATTTCCGCAGAGAGAGCCGAAAGCATTTATTCGAAACTGATACAGATGCCTTTCTCCAGTGGCTGAGAGAGAAAGCGAGCCTTTGATCTAGCCAACCCCATCCGCCTTTATCCGGTACAACACATGGGGGCGTATCGGGTGGCCTTCTTCCACCATTGGGTGGTCAAAATCAGCCGTCGCATCGCGCGTCATCCCTACCTTTTCCATCACCCGCATGGAGGGTTTGTTCAGGGTCGCTGTAAAGGCAATTACCTCCGGCACCTGTAACTTTGCAAAAGCAAACGCAAGGCAGGCCCGTGCTCCTTCAGGCGCCAAACCCTGCCCCCAGGCTGTTTTATCCAAGCGCCAGCCGATTTCGATCCCGGCAGGCAGGCCATAATAATCGGGAATATCCTGGATCCCCACAAAACCGATAAACTGGCCTGTTTCCCTGAGTTCCGTAGCCCAGAAAGCATAGCCCTTTTCCCTGATTCCCTTGATCTGGCGGTCAACCGCCGCATCGGTTTCAGCGCGGTCCATCACACGCGGGAAATAGCGCATTACTTCTTCGTCAGCACACATAGCTGCAAAGGGTACGCGGTCGTCTTCCCGCCATTGGCGCAAGATAAGCCTGTCAGTTGTCAGCATTGGTTTGGCCCTAGTCTTTCCAGAAATGTGGATCAAATAACATGAACAGGACAAAAATTTCCAGCCGCCCCAAAAGCATGGCGAAACACAGAAGCCATTTGGCCATATCCGGCAAGGGCGCAAAGTTCCCGGCGGGGCCAATGATTGTACCGAGGCCCGGCCCCACATTGGTGATTGCCGTGGCTGCAGCTGTCAGCGCTGTAACGAAATCAATATCCATCAGTGCAAGCAGAAGTGTGATCAACGCTACCGACGCGAAAAAGGCCGCCATGAAGGCAAGAACAGACAAGAGCAAGCCTTCTCCAACCCGCGCGGCGCCGAATGTGAGCGGAATTACCCTGTTCGGGCTTGTGAGCCGCTGCAACTGATTCCGAAGAATGATCCAAAGCACCTGAAATCGATATATCTTGATCGCGCCAGAGGTGGATCCGGCACACCCGCCCACAAACATCAGCAGGAAGAAACCGGCGACCGCCCATGTACCCCACAGGCTATAGTCTTCTGTGGCGAACCCAGTGGTGGTGACGACAGACACAACATTGAAGGCAACCCGGGTGAGCGCCTCTCCAAACCCCTGGCCGGACTGGCTCGCCATGTAGGTTGCGCCCAACACGATCACCACGAACAGGAACAGCAAGAAGGCCCGCACCTGCGGTTCTTCATAGAAAGCCCTGCGCCGTCCCCGGACAAACTTGATATAGGCGACAAAGGGCAAGGCACCTGCAATCATAAACACAATCGCAACCCATTGCGCAGCCACCCCAAAATAACCGAAAGATGCGTCGTGGGTACTGAAACCGCCAGTAGCCAGGGTGGCCATCGCATGGTTGATCGCGTCAAATCCGGACATGCCTGTAAGATAGAAAGCGGCGGCACAAACCAATGTCAGTGCTGCATAAACACCGGTGATCCAGGCCACTATCTGTCCCGCGTTCGGCGCTATCTTTTCAGACCTGTCTGAACTTTCTGAGCGAAAGAGCTGCATCCCGCCAATACGCAGGAACGGCAGCATTACAATGGCCATTACAATGATGCCTATGCCACCGATCCAGTTCAGCAGTGACCGCCAGACCAAGAAGCCTGGCGACAAATGATCCAGACCGGAAAGAACAGTAGAACCGGTCGTGGTTATGCCTGAAACAGTCTCAAAGACAGCATCCGTGAAAGAAAGCCACACACCAGAGTCCTGCTCAACACCTGTCAGGGGTATGGCTGCGAAGATGGGCAACACCATCCAGCTTAAAGCCGTCAGCAGAAAGGCTTGTTTCAGATCAAGCTGCAACTCCCCTTCCTCACGCGATGCGAGGAATATCAACAGGCCAAAAAAGCCAGTCACGATCGCGCCTTCTTCGAAGCCGGCATTTTCATGGCCCTCGATAAGCTGTTCGACAATCAGCGGAATAAGCATCACCGCGGCTAGAGCCATCAGCATCAGGCCAAGAATATGGATTACCGGGCGTAAGTTCAAATGCAGGTGCATAAAGCATTGAGCCATCATCATCCTTCATGGTCGACCGGACCGGATACCTGTGGCTGTCTCCTTGTTTTGCTTGTGTCGCAGGCTATGCCTGTCCATCCTTCAGGTCAAGAAAGTAAAAAGGCATGAACCCGGAAGTTCATGCCTCATATTCTTGTGCCAAATCAAAGGCCTATTTCACCGGAACAGGTGGTTTGCCCTCTCGCCTGGTGGCGGGCACGCTGGCGCCAGCTTTTTTGGATTCCGCCTTTTTGGATGCCGGCTTTTTCTTCTGGGCCTTGGCCTTTGGGGCGTGGGCCGTAATTTCGAAAGCAATTTCCTTGTCTTTCACTTTCACAACCACTTCGCCACCCTTGGCCAGTTTGCCAAACAGCAGCTCGTCCGCGAGCGGGGTCTTGATTTGTTCCTGGATCACGCGGCCAAGCGGGCGCGCGCCATAAAGCCTGTCATAACCCTTCTCAGCCAGCAGTGCCTTGGCCTCTTCCGTAAGACTGATTTCCACGTTGCGATCCGCGAGCTGAAGCTCAAGCTGCAGCACGAATTTCTCAACCACGCGTGCAACCACCTCTGGCGGCAGGAAGTCAAATGCGATCGTGGCATCCAACCGGTTGCGGAACTCGGGGCTGAACATACGCTTGATGGCATCGTCTGATGCGGTTTCGTCTGTTTCCCGCCCGAATCCGATGGCGGTTTTGGAGAGCTCTGCCGCGCCTGCGTTTGTGGTCATGATCAGCACCACATTGCGGAAGTCGATTTTCTTGCCGTTATGGTCGGTGAGCGTGCCGTTATCCATAACCTGCAACAGCACGTTAAAGAGATCCGGATGCGCTTTTTCCACCTCGTCAAGAAGGAGCACACAGTGCGGGTGTTGGTCCACCGCGTCCGTGAGCAAACCGCCCTGATCAAAGCCCACATAGCCCGGAGGCGCCCCGATCAGACGGCTAACCGAATGGCGTTCCATATATTCAGACATGTCAAACCGGTGCAGTTCCACCCCCAACAGCCCTGCAAGTTGGCGCGCAACCTCTGTTTTACCCACACCCGTGGGGCCTGAGAAAAGGTAGGAACCAATCGGTTTGTTGGGTTCGCGAAGCCCGGCGCGGGACAGCTTGATCGACGCTGTGAGGGCATCGATGGCCTTGTCCTGCCCGAACACAACGCGCTTCAGGTCTTTCTGCAGTGTTTGCATCACGCGGCTTTCGTCGCGCGATACAGATTTGGGCGGGATGCGCGCAATCTTGGCCACAACGGCCTCAACATCCTTCACACTGATGGTTTTCTTACGCTTGGATGGCGGCAGCAGCATCTGGGCCGCGCCGGTTTCATCGATCACGTCGATGGCTTTGTCCGGAAGCTTGCGATCAGAGATATAGCGGTCTGACAATTCGACCGCCGATTTGATGGCCTCGGCGGTGAACCGCACCTGATGGTGATCCTCGAAATAAGGCTTCAGGCCGCGCAAAATCTTGATGGTGTCATCCACGGTCGGTTCGTTGATATCGATCTTCTGGAACCGCCTGAGAAGAGCGCGATCTTTTTCGAAATGGCTGCGAAATTCCTTATAGGTGGTGGAGCCCATGCAGCGGATCGAACCCGATGCCAGCGCAGGTTTCAACAGGTTCGAGGCATCCATCGCCCCGCCTGAGGTGGCACCTGCACCAATCACCGTATGGATTTCGTCGATAAACAGGATCGAGCCTTCAGTGGCTTCCAGTTCCTTCACCACGGCCTTTAGGCGTTCTTCAAAATCACCACGGTAGCGGGTTCCGGCCAACAGTGATCCCATATCCAGCGCAAAGATTGTGGCGTCTTCAAGCACGCCCGGCACATCCTTTTCGATGATACGGCGCGCAAGCCCTTCAGCAATGGCGGTTTTGCCCACGCCCGGATCACCCACAAGAAGCGGATTATTCTTGGACCGGCGACAAAGGATTTGAACGGCGCGCTCAAGCTCTGCCTCGCGGCCAATGAGCGGGTCAATCTTTCCGTCGCGGGCCTTCTGGTTGAGGTCCACGCAATAAGCCGAAAGCGCGGTATCGGCCTTTTTGGCCTCGCCTGCAGGTTCCGCCTTCACGGTTTCCTCTTCTTCCGAAGTGCCACGCACCCGGCGGTCTTCACCAAATTCAGGCACCTTTGCGATGCCGTGCGAGATATAGCTTACAGCGTCAAGGCGAGTCATATCCTGGCTCTGGAGGAAGTAAACCGCATGGCTTTCCCGTTCAGAGAACAATGCCACCAGAAGGTTCGCCCCTGTCATTTCCTCGCGGCCGGAGCTTTGAACGTGCAGGAGTGCCCGCTGGACCACCCGCTGGAACCCTGCTGTGGGCGTGGCTTCAAGGCCATCTGCTTCCACCTTCAGGTTTTCCATATCATCATCCAGATAATCAATGAGCTGGGCCCTGAGGATTTCAATATCCACATCGCATGCCTTCAGGACGGCAATCGCCTCCGGATCATCAAGAAGCGCGAGCAGAAGATGCTCAAGCGTCGCATACTCGTGGCTGCGTTCGTTGGCTTCCTTCAATGCCCTATGGAGGGTTTCTTCAAGGTGTGGGGAAAAACTTGGCACTCTTTTCTATCCTTCGGCTGGTCCTATCGCGGCAGTTTCTACCTGCAGCAGGATGAACTTACTCTTTTTCAAGCGTGCACTGCAGCGGATGTTCATTCTGGCGCGCAAAGCTAAGCACCTGATTGACCTTGGTTTCCGCCACTTCGTAGGTGAACACACCACACACACCCACACCTTTCTGGTGGACATGCAACATAACCTCGGTCGCTTCTTCCATGGTCATGCGGAAAAAACGTTGCAAGATATGCACCACAAATTCCATTGGGGTGAAATCGTCGTTCAGGAGCAGCACTTTATACATGGACGGCTTTTTGGTTTTGGCGTCAGACCGGGTAAGCACCCCAGTATCGCCACCGCCGCCGGCTCCGTTATTTTGCTTGTCAGGCATCGATCCTCCAAAAAATCCATACCTCTCTAATGTAGTATATCCACGATCCTAGAGAAGAGTAAACATGCAGTAAAAAGCAGGAAATTCTTTCACAAACATGTCAATCAGCTTGTGTGACAGCGTTTGCGGGCACCCCGGCCCCCATCACGATTATTTTATGGGGCTTGTGTTTGCCGGCCCGCCACCGCAAAAACTGTCAAAACAACCAAAAGACTAACGAGGAAACATCATGACAGCATCCGGATACATCACGCGTGCCTGCGCAGGCGCCGCGATTATGGCATCGTTTTTGACCATAGGCAGCATTGCACACGACGCCAAAATGGAGGCCCTTGAGGCGGCCAACATCAAGAAGGCCATCTATTGCATGGACCTATTGGAGAACAAGCTGGATGTGGATAAGGCAGCGGAGGAGTGTTTTGGCGAGCCCTATATCCAGCACCACCCGCGGCTTGAGGATGGCCGGGATGCCGTGATCGCATTATTTCGCGCGCGGGCAAAAAAATACCCACACTATTCAGCCCACATTGTGCGGTCCTCCGCCAGTGGTGACCTTGTCTGGCTGCATATGCATGTGAAACGCTCGCCCGAAGAACGTGGCGGCGCGGCGGTCAACATCTTCCGTATGAAAGACGGCAAGATGGTGGAACATTGGGGTGTGGCCATGCCGGTACCCGAGACATCCAAAAACGATAACGGTATGTTTTGATGGTCTTAGTTTTCTGGCGACATTCTTTCGGTAGGACATAATTCACGATTGAGAGGTGCGTTCTCTGACTTAATCTGGCCAGCGCGCTTGATTTCATAGCGGAGGACACACTCTTCAATTCTGACTTGCGAGAAGCTGCCAAGCGCATCAGACAAATACAGATATTCAGGCGCAACAGCAATTTCTTGCCTTATCCCACCGAAAACTGGAGAGACAATCAGTTTGCTATCATCCTTATCAGCAGAAAACTGGACGATCAATTCGTTGATGGGGTCAAATGCAAGCAGTTGCGGAATGGCTTCGGAGCGCCTTGCCAAATCACGGTTGGCCCCAATCTGGTAGATAAAGGACGTGCTCGCACCCATATGCGACCTTGATGCCACAAAAAATTGGTCAGACGCCCAATCGACATTCATATCAGACAGAAAATCAGCAAGCCGATTAGATGTTTGATCAATCAGCCAAATTTCCACCGCCCCCTTGGAGGGGATAATCTTCAAAAGTTTAGCTGAACCATCTGGGCTGGGCCGGACCGTGTACAGCGCCCCACCTTCGATGCCAAATCTCAAATCTGCCGCGGGAATGCTGGTCTCGATGCGCACGCCATCAAAATAGAGAGCGTCAGCCTGCCAAATGGGTGCTTCTGCTTGAACAGTCAAAGGTGCAGTCAAGACCAAGAGATACAGTGCTATACATCTGGCGACCATGCAGCCTTTCCACTTAAAGGTCACTCGGGGCGGAGACACCGCTTTCGGCGAGGGCTTCGACAAGCGCGTGCTTAAGGCGCGCAAGCCCCTCTACGGTGGAGGCTTCGCAGCGCGCGACCAGCACCGCCTGTGTGTTGGATGCCCGCAAGAGCCACCAACCATCCGCCGTTTGCACCCGCACACCATCAACGGTGGACATATTGGCACCTGCCGCTTCAAGCCGGGCTTTCACATCCTTCACCACATCGAATTTCTTTTCGTCATCGCAATCGAACCGCAGTTCGGGTGTGTTGATGGCCACAGGCAGGCCGTCCTTCAGCGCATCAAGGTTGCCACCCTGTTTCGAGATGGCGTTCAGGAAACGGATACCGGCATAAAGCGCGTCGTCATGACCGTAGAATTTGTGTTTGTAAAAGATATGGCCTGACATCTCGCCCGCGAGCGGGGCCTCAAGCTCAACCATCTTGTCCTTGATCAGGCTATGGCCGGTTTTCCACATCACCGGTTTGCCGCCCAGCTCAGCGATCCGGTCAAACAGTGCCTGACTGGCTTTTACGTCTGCAATTATCGGTGCGCCCGGTAGTTCCTTCAAAAGGTCCCCCGCCATGATCGCCAGCATCTGGTCTCCCCACACAACACGGCCCTGGCCGTCGATCGCGCCAATGCGGTCCCCGTCCCCGTCGAAGCTAAGGCCGATATCAGCGCCATGCTCAGCCACTGCGGCTTTAAGCTGCTCAAGGTTCTTTTCAACAGTTGGGTCGGCATGGTGGTTCGGGAATGTGCCATCCACCTCGGCGTTGATCACGATATGCTTGCCCGGCAGTCGTTTCACCGCCGCTTCCACAGCGGGGCCGAGCGAGCCATTGGCCGGGTCCCACACAATGGTGAAGGCATCCATATCGACATCACGCATCAGGCGGTCGATATAGCGGCCGAACACATCCTCTTCACAGATGCCGCCCTCGCCCACTTCGAAATCACCTTCATTGGCGGTTTTACCAAGCGCCTGAATGGCTTCCCCAAAACAGGGCTTCTTGCCCTTCATCATCTTGAAACCGTTATAGTTTGGTGGGTTGTGAGAGCCTGTGATCATGATGCCGCCATCGGTATCCAGCTCAAACACGCTGAAGTACAGCATCGGTGTGCCCGACAAGCCGATATTGATCACTTCAAGGCCGGTGGATGCCAAGCCCGCCATCAGGTTTTCCGCCATTTCAGGCGAAGATACCCGGCCGTCATAGCCCACACACACCCGGCTGCCGCCCGCGCGCACCACATGGGTTCCAAAGGCCTTGCCAAGCGCCATGGCGTCCGCCACATGCAGTGTTTCATCCACGATGCCGCGCACGTCATATTCACGAAGGATGGTGTGGTGGAAATTATGGCCTGACATGAAGGTCACCCCCAGAAGGAAATCAATATACAAAAGTGATAGAATTTCGCCCAAAGTGTCAGCGCGGGCGGCTGCCGTCAACCCCGGAATTGGGGCTATTCTGTGTCTGACAGATAGCGCCCGCGTACCCGCTCAGGTGTGCCGTCTGCAAGCATGGCCGCCACGCCCTGGTTGAAACGCTCCACCAGAGCTGCGTTCCGCACACAAAGGCGCCGTGGCGTCGGCTCAAAGGCAACAGCCAATCGGTATGGCTTGGGGGTATCCGGCGCCAGTTGCCTGAAGGCATAGTCAAGCGCCCAATAATCTCCGATATAGGCGTCCAGGCGCCTGTACAAAAGCACCTTGATCAGCTGATTGCGGTCATACACCGTCATGGCCATAGCGAAACTGGAAATATCGTAATCCGACAGGTTATCCAGCACCTTTACAGCCCCGGGGAACATTCCCACACGCAGGCCTGCAAGGTCCTGCACTGTTTTGACTTCCAGTTCAATATCCCTGGGCACTGTGATGCCATCATGCCAATGGCTGAAAACAACACTATTGGTACAAAGCGTGTCGTTGGTACGGAAGGTGGTCATGGCATCCACTTTCCCTGTTTCCAACAGCACCTGTACACGCGAAAGCGGCGCATGATGGAATTCCACCTTCAGCCCAACGCGGGCAAAGGCTTCGGCAACCAGATCAAGGTCAATCCCTGCAGACGGATTTTCAAGGACATAAGGGGGATTGTTGGTGATGGTCCCTACTCTGACCGGGCGATCCGCAGGCCAGACATCATTGTCGGCGGCCTTTACAAGGCCGCAAGGCACGAGGTTCAGTAGCAGGATAAGTGTGCTTTTTATCAAAGCGGGATTTGCCATAAGTCGCGGGGACCTTATCTCCCTAACAGGGTTTGCTTTGCCTCATTGATCTTGGCCGCAAGATAATCATTACCGCCCTTGTCCGGATGCACTTGCGCCATCAGTTTCCTGTAGGCTGCCTGGATTTCCTCTTCGCTGGCGCCCTTCTCAAGGCCCAGCACATCCAGAGCTTCCTCTTCGCTCATTCCCCCTGATCGGGATTGTGGCTGCCGCGTTCCCGTGCCCCGCACTTTATCCCAGCTGCGTTGGCCAAACATGCGCCAGGCGGCAAACCCGGCGGGCAACACCGCAAAGAAGCCTTTTCCTGCTGCCATCAGAACAAGGGCAAACAGGCCACAGATACCGACTATAGCCCAAAACAGAGCACTTCGCGCTGTTTTTACGTCTGCCCGCGCCCACCAGTTCAATAGAACCATCAGGCCCGCAGCCAGGATCAATCCTATGAATAACCAAGCGATCACACGCGCATCCTAATTCTGAGCCGATTTTTGATTTTGACGGAAAGGCAGGTTGAGCGCATCCACCAGTTTGCGGACTTCCTGCCGGGCCGCCACGTTGGACATGGAAAGCCCCTTGCCGTCGAGGCCACCCGCTTCCTTAAGGTCCATAAGCGTGAGGCCACGCAGGAACAGTTCCCGGTAGATCACTCGCTCGCCCAAGCCTGGTACATGGCGGATACCGATGCGTTTTGTCAGTTCATTGAGAACCTTTTCCACCCGTTCCTTGTTTTTGGCGTGCAAGGCACCTACACGGTTCCTGAGCACCACCCAGTCAATGGAGCTGCCATCAGCCATGGCGCGGCGCTGGCGCGCTTTCCAGACCATCTCGGCATACAAGCTTGGGCCCGCCACTTTGTGGGTTGTAGCATCCACTCGTGCCAGGAGGTCCAGATCGACAAAACTGTCATTCACCGGTGTCACCAGCGTGTCGGCAGCCGTGTGCGCAAGGCGAGAGAGGAATGTATCGCTACCGGGGCAGTCAATCACCACCACATCCACCTTGTCAGCAAGATTGAGGTACGCCTCTTCAAAGCGTTGTTTTTCGTCTGCTTCGGCCTCATCAGCTGTGCGCAGCTCGGATTTGGGCACCACAAGCTCAATCGGCAAAGGCAGATCCAGCCCTTTCTTCTCAGCAAAAGCGCGACGATTTTCAATATAACGTGTCAGGCTTTTCTGCCTGGCATCCAGATCGATTGTGCCAACACGCTTGCCTTCCCGCAGCAGGGACACAACGATATGCATGGCCGTGGTCGATTTGCCAGAGCCACCCTTTTCATTTCCCAGAACAATCAGATAGGGGCGTCCCAACGCGCCATCTGCCATATTCCCTGCCATATTCTCTGGCATATTTTCTGGACTTGCCTTGCTGTCAGGCACTGCGTTTCCTCCGTTACACAAAACATCAATTTGCCATGCGGCTTGCACATTCTTTCGCTAATCATTAGACGATCTTGCGAAATGCACATACAATTAATCGTCAGATATAGAGATTTTTTGGGTTCATAGGAACGCCCCAGGGGAGAAACACAAAAGGTGCGGAGCCGCTTGCTGAAAATTGTTGGCTATCTGGCTGTTGCTGCCGTTCTTCTGGTTGGGCCGTTCATGCTAGCCCGGCACATGCTTGCCGTATCCCGCACAGACGCGTTCCTGGCGGACCAACCCAATTATCTGGCCCATCTGCCGCCACCCAAGAAAGTCAAAATGACCAAGCGGCTGGAGCGCTTGCTCAGAAAAGACATGCACACGGTTCACGCCGTGCCTCGGATTTTCCTGAGTCGCCTGCCCGAAGGCCTGCCGGATATGACAAACGCTCAAAATAAAAAGCGTATGTTCACATCTGCCATGCTTCCCTTGGTGCTACGCGCCAATGAATTGATTATGGCGGACCGAGGACGCCTTCTGTCCGTTAGAGAAAAATTGGAAAACGAACAAAAATTGCGCCGCACGGAGCGGGAATGGCTGAAGACCATGGCCCGAAAATACCGGCTCAAGCGCCGCAACAACTTCCGCACACAGGATATTGATATCCTCCTGCACAAGGTGGATGTGATCCCGCCGTCACTGGCACTTGCCCAAGCCGCGATGGAATCTGGCTGGGGCACGAGCCGGTTTGCCCAACTTGGCAACGCCCTGTTTGGCGAATGGGTCTGGGGCGATGGGGAAGGCATTCTTCCTGAAGCTCGCGATGAAGGAAAAACCCATAAAATCAAGAAGTTCGAGTATCTTCTTGATAGTGTTTCGAGCTACATGACCAACCTGAACCGGCACGATAGTTATGCGGGATTGCGCCGGCGGCGTGCTGAACTCAGGGATCTCAACCTGCCAGTTACAGGCGCTGCCCTTGCCCCGGCACTTGTCAGCTATTCCGAGCGGGGTACTGACTATGTCAGCGACATTCTTTCGATCATCAACTATAACGATCTGGACGGCCTCGACAGCGCACGTCTCGCTGCCCTGACGTCGTAATAATCACCAAAAACGGACATCTTCATGACTGACCTCTGCCCCGCCGTACGTACTGTTGCCGACCTGCGCGCCCATGTTAAGGCGTGGCGTGCCGATGGCCTTAAGGTGGGGCTTGTGCCTACTATGGGGGCGCTGCATCATGGTCACTTGTCACTGGTAGAGGCAATCGCAGAAAAGGTGGACCGTGTGGTGGTGTCCATCTTCGTAAACCCGACACAGTTTGGCGAAGGTGAAGACTTCGACGCCTATCCGCGCACTGAGGAAACAGACAGAACGAAGCTTGCCGGCACACCCGCCAGCCTTGTGTTTGCACCCAACGGCGCCGAGATGTATCCCGCTGGCTTCGCAAGCAACATATCGGTTTCCGGCATTTCCGACCGGTTCGAAGGCGCAGCCCGGCCCGGCCATTTTGACGGTGTTGCCACGGTTGTGACCAAACTGTTGCTGCAGTGTTTGCCCGATGTAGCCATCTTTGGTGAGAAAGACTATCAGCAACTGGCCGTTATCCGCCGCTTTGCAACTGACCTCGACATCCCGGTCGAAATCATGGCTGGCACCCTGATCAGGGAAAACGACGGCCTCGCAGCCTCGTCCCGCAACGCATACCTCAACCCGCAAGAACGTGAGATTGCCGGACAGTTCAACGTGATCCTGAAACAATTGGTTTCTGATGCAGAGAAAGGAATGGCCCTCAGGAAGACAGAGGCCAAAGCAACAGATGCCCTCCTTGCCGCAGGCTTCAAGGCGGTTGATTATGTATCCATTGTGGATGCCGACACGTTGGAACCGCTTGAAACCCTGTCTGGCCCTGCCCGCGTGCTTGCTGTGGCGCGCATCGGTAGCGTGCGCCTTCTCGATAATATGGCCATCGGCGCATAAAAAAGGGGCACCCGGAGGTGCCCTTTAAACCTCGCTGGAAATCCCCAGCGCTAATCTTCCTGCACTTCGTCGCGTTTTCGTGGTTCTGGTTCCCGCGGGAACCGGTCTTCACGCATTGCCGCGTTATAGACGAAGCTGGCCATAATCACCGCGGCCTGCTTCAGGTCTTTCTCGAACGCATGATCATAGGTATCCAGCGTGGTGTGATGCAGGCGACTTCCGTAATCAAGCGGGTCCTGAATAAACTGAAAACCCGGCAGGCCGATATCGTCAAAAACCTCATGGTCTGTGCCCCCGGTATCATTCATGGTGACAGTCTTTGCACCCAGGTCATGAAATGGTTTCAGCCACTCTTCAAAGATGGCCGCGGCCGCCGCATTGCCTTCGGCATAGACGCCGCGGATTTTTCCTGATCCGTTATCCAGGTTGAAATAGACGGAAAATTTCTCGAAGCCCGGCTTCTTGACCACCGGGAACATGCCATATTCCTTAGTGTAGGGCTCCATATACTGGAAGCTTTCTTCCGTGCGCGCAGGGCGTGTCGCCAGATGATCAAGCACATATTGGTAGGAACCATGGTATCCTTGCTCCTCACCGCCCCAAAGGCCAACACGAATGGTGCGTTTTGGTTTCACCCCAATCGCCTTGAGGATACGAACGGCTTCCATGGCCACAGCCACACCCGCGCCGTTATCTACCGCACCATCACCCATGAACCAGCTATCCAGATGGCCACCCAGCATCACCACTTCAGGGTTTCTACCTTTCCCGGGGATATCCGCGAGCGTGGAATAAGACCGCATGTCATCTGTGTGAAACTTGGCCGAAACATCAAGGCTTAGAGTGACAGGTTCCTCGCCATCCAAAAGGCGAACCATGCGGTCATAATGTTCAGTTGCCATGCGCACGGCCGGAATGGTTGGCTGCTGCCCTTCAAGATACTGATAACCCGTGGCATCGACGAGCATATTCCGACGGGGCGACCGACGCACAATGGCGAGTGCCCCTTCTTCCTGAAGGAAGGCGCTCAGATAATAGCCCCAGCTTTTATATTCAATCCAGAAATCGTCTCCGGCGCCGGGTGCTTCAGGCACATCATAGGTCACTTCATCCCGCAGTTCTGCATCTGTTAGCCGCACGATAGGCTCATTCAACTGCCGTCTGGCTTCAGCATCAAGCTCTGTTGGGTCCCGATACGGCCGCACAGCATCCACCAGAACAATCTTGCCCTTGAGCTTGCCGCGATAGTCCTCGAAATCTTCCTTGGAACTCATGGCTGCGAAGATCACTTCGCCCGTAATTTCGCCTTCAGTCCCCGGGTACCAACTGATTGGCAGAGCATACAGTTGATCAGTGCGCGGCGTAACCATCCGAACATCAACACTTTCCCACGTCCAGCCAGGTCCGAACTCAAACCCCTCAAGCCTGCCGTTTTCCAATCCCCATTTAGTGAGCTGGTCCCGTGTCCAAAGGTTGGACGCCTTCATCTGCGGCGTGCCTGTCAGGCGTGGGCCGATATTGTCAGTCAGGTGGCGCAAGGTATCCATCACCTGCGAATGATTGAAGCCTTCATCCCGGATTTTGGAGATGATATCCAGATCGGGTTTGTCGTCGGCAAATGCGGCACCAGCAAACAGCCCGCTTACGCCGCATACAACAGATGCGGCAAGAATTGATTTTCTAAACATGATGCCCCTTTTGGCTTTAACCCTGGCGAACCTGCCCCAAGCATGGCCCTCGCCCCAAATCCAATAACGCCAACGCGGAACGCTGGCTGCCCCTTGTCGATATAGTGTCCCCCGGAAGCGACGAACCGATGCTTCAAAGCCTAAAGCCCGTCCATATACCACTCGTATTGCTGGAATTCCTTTAGCGGCTCAATGCCCGACAGGACAAACCGCGTATCGCAGGCCCAATCCTCGAACCGCTTCAATAGCGGCCAAAGCTCGTGTTTCCATTTGGGGTTCAGTCGGTTCATGGTGCCAATCAGATAATCGGGGAAACGCAAATGATGACCAAAGGTCTCGCTTTCATCGATGATGGTTTTCGACAACCGCCCCAGGAAACACACCCGCTCCACCAACCGTGTACCGAATCCTTCTGGCAAGGCAGCCAGCTCTTCCGCCAGGCGTGCAGCCACCTTTTCCGTGAGAGCGCTATCCACCTCGATATGCTCCTCCACATGGCTGAACTCATCGCCTTTCACAGCATTGGCCGCCGCCAAAGACCGACGCCTCAGGTCGGAAGGCAATTCCTGAAAGCCGCTCACCATCCAGAAAGCGATGCGGTTCCTGAGCTTTTCAACTGACCCGCCCTTGATGACAAAATCATCCCCGCCGGCGCGCAGGCCGCCGCGAACGATATCAATATCATCATACCCGGTCAGGAAGATCACCGGCATGGTCTTCAGGCCCTGCTTTTCGAGGGAATCGACAAAATCGAACCCGCCCTCGCCCGGCATCTGAACATCACTGATCACAAGGGAAGGCTTGTAGGCGCGCGTGATCGCAATGCCTTCTTCGGCAGTTTCCGCGATCAGGGTTTCAAAGCCAAATTGTTGAACAGCCGCAGCCTGTATGCGGAGAACCACAGGCTCGTCATCAACAAGCAGGATCAGGCCTTTGTCCATAAAGTGCGCTCACGACAGAAGGAAAAATGCAGCCATCCCGAGGAAGGCAAAAAATCCAACAACATCAGTAATCGTGGTTACAAAAACACTTGAGGCAATCGCCGGGTCAACCCCGGCCTTGTTGAGGCCCAATGGGATCAAAACCCCACTCAAGCCCGCCACCACAATATTGAATACCATAGCCACGGCAAAAACGCCCCCAAGAAGCGGGCTGCCAAACCATAGCCATGCTACAATACCCGAAATGAAAGCAAGTGCGGTACCATTAACCGCGGCTGCCATCATTTCCCGGTTCACAACGCGGAGGGCGTTGGTGGCACTCAATTCCTTGGTTGCGATCGCGCGCACGGCCACAGTCATGGTTTGGGTACCTGCATTGCCGCCCATGGACGCCACAATCGGCATCAATACAGCCAAGGCCACCATCTGTTCGATCGTAGCATCAAACAGGCCGATCACGATTGAAGCCAGAATGGCTGTCCCCAGGTTTACGAACAGCCAGGCGAAGCGGCCTTTCATTACCTCAAGGAAATTTTCATTCACCCCTGATTCGTCAGATACACCGGCAAGCGCGAGGATATCTTCCTGCGCCTCATCGCCGATTACCTCAACCACGTCATCCACGGTGACCACACCAACAAGACGCTGGTTCTGATCGACCACTGCGGCGGAGATCAGGTGGTATTTGCTGAACTGGTAGGCCACTTCTTCCTGGTCCGACCCTACTTCAACTGTATAGGGCGCCTTATCCATAATCTCGCCGATTGTGACAGGCCGGTGGGTGCGCATCACGCGCGAAAGCGGCACAGTCCCGATGGGCTTATGGGATGGGTCCACCACAAACACATCATAGAAATCGTCCGGAATGTCTTCGTCTTCTGACCGCAGGAAATCGATTGTCTGCCCCACTGTCCAGAATTCAGGCAGGGCCACGAAGTCGCGGCTCATCAGGCGGCCTGCGGATTCTTCCGGGAAGCTCAGGCTTTCCTCGATAGCGATCCGGTCGTCGGCCGCAAGGGAACGCAGGACCTCTTCCCTGTCCTCGTCATCCAATTCTTCAAGAACATAGACCGCGTCATCTGTCTCGAGCTCGGTCACCGCATCGGCGATCTGCTCGTTTGGCATATGCTCATAGAGGTCGTCCTGCGCGGCACCTTCGACCTCGATCAGAACGTCAGGGTCAAGGCGTTCGCCCAGAAGTTCGATAAAGCCTACACGTTGTGGCGACGACATGACTTCAAGAAGGTCGGCGACATCCGCGGCGTGCAGATCTTCGACCAGATTATAAGCCTGATCGGCATTTTCATCCCGAACCGCCTGCACAATCTGTTGGATGAATTCTTTATCCTGATGCACCTCCATGGGCGCACTTTCCTGCGCCTCATTCAGTTCCTGAAGGGCGGCGGCTTCTTCCTCATGGGATTCGGGCTTCTGATCCGGCTGGTTTGGGTCGTGTCCTGTCTCGGCCATCTATGCCTCCCCTGCAGTTTGCCCGCAAAAATGCGCTCGTTAAGCCCCGGCGTCCGGACGGACGCCATCCATGCCCTAGTGATAAAAGAAACTGGCGCAGGTTTCCAGCCCCGGTGTGCAAGAAAATACCTGAATAATCAGCATATTGGGAATAACGGCGATAATTGATGACAGGCCGTTGGTCAAAAAGAAAACCCGCAGGGCGTTCCCTACGGGTTTTCATTGGTGCGGCCGAGAAGACTCGAACTTCCACGGGATATTATCCCACAGCGACCTCAACGCTGCGCGTCTACCAGTTCCGCCACGACCGCACTGGTCCCGTCGGGAAGTCCGCGCGGTATAAGTGCGCAAAACTGCTTTGTGAAGCCCCCCTTGCATCTCTATAT
>JABXIS010000012.1 GCA_013372975.1 Alphaproteobacteria bacterium | reverse complement strand
TAGCTCAGGGGTAGAGCACTCCCTTGGTAAGGGAGAGGCCGGAAGTTCAAATCTTCTCAGCAGCACCATCTTTCTTTCCAGAAAATTTCCATTTACCTCAGGCGAAAGTGGATCGCTTGATCGTTCAAGCCGTTGGTTGCCTGTGCATCTCCTGCAGGACTTTCATTCTCAGCTGATCCATTTCGATTTGAAATTGGTTTAGCCACCGTGCGATCGGTGCCCAATGAATGCCAGACGCAAGTTTCTGTCTTTTGTCCCAACGCGTAAAGATGCCAGCCAGCTTCCCTTGTATTTGACCATTGTGTGACTGATAGCGAACAAGGGGGCCGCCGCTCATGCCGTCAGGCGAGCGAATGAAGTTTCGAGCAATTGATTGGCCATCATCATCAAACATCTTCTTCAAATCCAGGTCGCGGTGCCAATGATCTGCGCAATGGTCAGTATTGTGGCGCCTGGCGGGTCCAAGGGAAATCTGGTGTCCATGCAGATCATTGTCGGTGGATCGACGAAGTTTGTTTTTTGATGCGATAAAACCCGCAATTTGAAAGATCTCGTGTCCGAAAAGAGGTGTTTGTGCCGCTGGTTCGGCCGCCAAAATGCGCTGGCCATCCAGCATGTCTGCATAACCGTCAAAGAATCCTGGATCAGGTAGGAGGAAGGAGGCACAGACGTCCAGATGAGGGTGTAGCTTGAAAGGCATGTTCTTGAGATCGACAGTGACCAGTTTGCCTGTCTTTTGTTTTTCGAATGTCGCAAAAACATTTTTGTCGGCGCAGGGCAGAATGCAATGTTTGGCTGTAACAAGAAAACAATTGCCGTTTGTGGTCGAAGTCAGGAAGGCGGTGCCAACGTGTACCGCTTTTTTACGGCTCTCATGCCAATGAAAGAGCCGGACAATAGGCGGGAACTCGCCCCATATGTTAGCTCTGACTGAATATTCAACCATTCGTACTCCTTTTTTGTGATCAGGTGCTTCCTTAGATCACTTGAGTACTACACCCGCACATTTCCAGACCCACCAAGAAAAAGCGGCGCCCGTATGTCACGGGGCACCGCCCAAGGTTTCCTGAAAATCTGTATCGCTTGGGTTTGCGAGCCTAAGCTGCGCGCAGCGATGCGCCCGAAAGCCGCTCAAACCCGAAATGGCGCACGCTGGCGCATTTTTCGAACTGGGCCGCGATGGCGTGGCTGTGCCAATCCTTGCCGCCGGTGCTGTTGATCACCACATGGGTCGCACCCTCGGCCACTTTGGCGTCGGTCACAATCTCGGACGGCAGGATATCATTTTCCCGCATATAGGTAAGGACCGCCGATAGGTCCGCTGCGCAGGCTTCTGTCAGGAAGGTATAGCGAACAAACTGGTTACGGCTCTGGATCATGTCCTTTTCCTTTACGCGGGATCAAATTCAAGCTGCAGCACCCTTGCTGCGATGCGGACTATAGCCAAAAGCGCCCTGTCCATCTTCCCTAATGGTTGCGAAAAACATGGATATATGGGACATATTCCCATGTTTTTAAATTTATCGGGAATATGGATCGTGAAGCTGGATGAAACAGACCTGAAACTCTTGGCCCTTATGCAAGAGGATTGCACCCTGCCGCTAACCGAGATTGCCGAGCGTATTGGCTCTTCAAAATCCGTCGTGGGGCGGCGTATCCAGCAATTGGTGGACGCAGGCATCATCAAAAGCCGGGTCGCGGTGGTGGATCAGGAAAAGGTGGGCCTTGGCATCACCGTGTTCGCCCATGTGAAGATGAAAAAACATGATTCACAGTCGCTCGAAAGTTTTGCCGATTTCATGTTCCGCTACCCGCAGGTGCTGGAGTGCCACACCATGATGGGGGATTTTGATTTTCTTCTCAAAATCATCGTGCCGTCGGTGGCGGACTATAAGGATTTCTTCTGGGAAAGCCTGTCGAAGGCGCAGGGTGTGCAAGAGGTAAATTCAAGCATTTGTCTGGTCAGCAGCTGCGTGACCACCGAACTGCCGCTGTCTTATATCAATACCTGATCCTCAATAGGGGAGACGGCGCCAGATGGGAGTATGGCGCCGCCTCAAGGTCATCAGCCCGAGCTTAGTGAAGGCTGATACCCGTTTGGTCCTCAATCGCGGCCATCACACCCCAGCCACCGAAGGATTCGCTAACGGCGATAATTACTTCATTGTCGCCCTTCTCAAGCGGCAGGAATACGCTGTCGAACAGGCCCATGGTGCCCAGATAGCGGTAATCGCGGGTCATATAGGTATCATTTTCGTGGGCGATGGCGCGGCCATTGAGGAAAATGGTGGCGCGGTCGCTGAAGCCGTATTTGAGCTTGATGGTTTTCGCCATGTCCGCCGTGATATTCATCTTCACCAAAAGCGTGTTGGCATCCTTGCCGCGTGCGGCCACGCGGCCGAGGTTAACAGCGCCGGTTTCCCCCACTTTCATGGATTGCCATTCCTGGCCATCTAACATCGTGCGGTCAAACATCGGGCTGTCTTCCACCTTTTTGGCATCCACGGGTGTGGTGCCCACCTTGAACCAGGTGATCAGGCCTTCGGGCATTTCAGGCAGCGGGGCTGCGGTGCCCTGAAGCCGCACGGTGTCGTCTGATGTTACGCGCACATTGGCGATATAAAATTCCGCCATAAAGCCATACACCGTAACACCGCCTTCGGTGGTGCCGTGCATCAGCTTGTCCACATGCAAGACGGGATTGCCGCTATCGATATAGACATCCATCTGATCATCTTTCACCACCAGTTTCACATGGGTCCAGCGGTCAAATTCGTAAGGCGTGGCGGCGCTATAGCGGGGGCTATGCAGCAGTTGCCACGCCGAATTGCCGTTGAAGATGGGCTGATACTGGTTGGCGTCCGGCATGCCGGGCAGGTGCGGGCGCAGGTAGAATTGTTCGGCGTTGCGGCCTTCGTCGCGTTCGCGGAAGTTCACGCCTGCAAACCCCCGCGCGTCGGGCAAGTGCATATCAAATTCGATGATGCCGTTTTTGAACGTGCCGTCCTTCAGTGTGGCGCCGCCGCCGTTCACCTTGAAGGCTTTTACGCCCATATGGTCAACAACCTCGATGCCTTCACTTTCCAGCGTCCAGGTATGGGCGCCGATTGTCACATCGGTGGCGGCTGCAGCTGTGCCCCATGCCATGGCGGCAAGCATGCCGATTGATTTCATCAGTTTCATTTAATGCTCCTCTTCATATTGAGGGATGGGAAGGCCCTTGGCGTCCTTGTAGGCAGATACGCTGATGGGCGTTTTGAACCACACGTTGAACAGGTCCCTGAACAGCGGGTCATCGCCCGCGATGGCCTGTTCGTGTTTGCTGAAATCGATGGCGGCCTGCACGGCTTCGGCACTATCGGCCCCACCTTCGACCGCTGCTTTCGCCTGCGCCGTTATATCGCGGAACATGGCGGCGAGCGTGTCGACATAGCGGCTGTCGTGCATCACGCGACCATGGCCGGGCACCAGTGTTTTGAACCCGAGGGCCTTGATGTTATCCAATGTGCCCGCCCACTCGCGCGGGTAGCTATAAAAGCCGTATGGCGTTGGCCGCACCACCACATCGCCGGTGATCACGATCTTCTCTTCCGGCAGCCAGATGATGGCATCGCCATCGGTGTTGGCTTTACCCAGGAACAACAGCTCGATGGTGCGCTTGCCGCGCTTCAGCGCTATGCGGTCCTTGAAGGTGATGTCCGCGATGCCGCTTTTCTGGCGCCTGAGTGTGTCGTAAATCTCGTCGATGCCGGCGATCAGATCTTCTGATGTTTTCACCACAGACGGATGTTTGCCCTCGGCCTTTTCTTTTTCGATCTGCTCAGAGACAGACTTTATCGTCCGTGCCTTGCGTTCATCGTCATAAGGCCCCATCTCGGCGTCGCGGTGCAGCATATTCACGTAGGTTTTTTCGTGGGAGATAAACTGCACACCGGGCCAGGCTTCGCGGTACAGATGGTTGCCGCGGTTGTGGTCCCCATGCCAATGGGTGGTGATCACCGCCGAAACCGGCTTGTCGGTGATCTTGCGGATTTCCTTGATCACATTGTCCACATAGGCCGGGGTGCCGCCGTCCACCACAATCACATCATGTTCGTTCACGATCACGGTCACGTTGGCTTGCACCATGGTGCGCCACGAAGGGATGCGGCGCATCACATAGATATCGTCCGCCAGTTTTTCTGTCGTTACGCCAAAGCGCGCGTTCTCATAAACGCTGTTGTCCCACGGGTAGGGGTGCTGGTCTGCTGTCATGGCCATGGCGGGGCCCGCCGCACAGAGGGTGGCGGCCATCAGGCTCGCCCCCAAAAGAAACTTTTTCATTACTGCCTCGCTTGAAGGTTTTGCGTGTTTTGTGCGCAAAGCGTGGCGGGCATGGGCGGTTAAAGCACATTAAGAAAACCTTAAATCGCGCCTGCGGGGCCAATGGCGGTGCCTTTCCTCTGGCGAAGGCGAGCGCCTTTTCGTTATGATGGCGAAAAGAATGAGGAAGGGCGAGGAACCCCATGACGGATCAAAATGATCACACCACAGGAACAGTAGATCTGGGCGCGGCGCGTTATAACCGAGCCACCAAGGCGCTTGTGCATGCGGGCAAAACCATCCCGCTCGAGGACAAGATCGCCGAGCTTTTGGATTATTTCCTCGCCCGGCAGGGGGAGGTTGTCTCCAAGGACGATATCCTCGAGACCATCTGGGCGGGCCGCAGCCTCAGCGAACAAACCGTGCCTGTGGCTATCTCCAAGCTTCGGAAGGCGCTGCGGGAAGCAGGCTGTGGGGACGATATCCTCAAAACCATCCCCAAGCGCGGCTATCAGCTGGCGGTGGCGGAACAAATGGCAGCCCCTGTTGTGGCGGAAGGTAAAGGGCCCGGCCGCATCTGGATGCTGGCGGCGGCCTTTGGTGTGCTGATCATCGCCATCCTCCTGTGGCCCACGCGCGCGCCGTTGGTGCCCGCAGCGGGGGCCGAAAAACCGGGCATGATCCTTACCATGAAGGATATCCGCACCAGCCTGCAGGGTGACGAGGCCGGCAACAAGGTGATCGCGCTTTCCGAGCTTGCCTCCTACTATCTGTCGCAAACGCCGGAGGTGCTTCTCATACGCCATTGGTGGAACTTTGATGCGCCCGATCCCACCGGCGGCATTTTCACGCGCTACGGCAAGGACACGCCTGTTTATCTGCTTACCGGCAACCTGATTGAGGACGGCGGCAAAAAGCTTGTCACGCTCTCGCTAAGTTATCCCGGCACCGATGAAGTCATCTGGTCGGGCCTCCATGATGTGGCGGATGGCAGCGGCCGCTTTTTTGCCGTGCTCGCCGACATGTATAAGGCCATCGGTGTTTTCCCCACTGAGGCGGCCTCGACTGCGAGCGAAGAGGATGATCGTTATTGGGTGGGCCGTTTCCTGATGCATCTGGGGTCCCCCGGTGCAGCCAAAAACGCCGGAAAAATGTGGCAGGATATGCTGGCGGATGACCCCGACAACGCCACCGTGCGCCTTGCCTATCAGGCGCTGGCAGCGCGCTGGCAACTGGAAGGCGCGGATGCCGGGGCGGTGGCAGCCTCAGGCGATGCAGGCGGATACCAATCGCTGGTAGATGAAGCGGCGGCTGTGTTCTTTGGGGGCGAGGACAATGCGCGTGCGCTCACACTCATTGATGATGCCATCCGCGGCGGGCCAAGCGATCATTATGCCTGGGCGCTGAAGGCCGAGATTTTGGCCGCAGGGGGCGACAAGGATGGTGCGCTCGCAGCATACCGCAAGGCCGCCCGCCTCGCGCCCTTCTCCCGCCCGTATGAAGAGCGTGTCGCCGCCCTCACGCCCGTCACCGACGCTGGGCCGAAATAGGGGGGCTGAGATATCACACGCCAAAGAGTGCCAAGCGCAACTCAACGCGATAGAAATGTCGGGATATGAAAGACAAGACTGAAATCATTCAAACTTGGTGGGTAAACAGGGCATCCATATATTGGGTTCCTCTATTGATAATATCTTTGGGTGTGAACAATATCCTCAAGAATGTTCATCTGACTGATGCGTATGAATTGATTGCGTTTGGATTCGTGATTATTTTGGCGTTCGAATATCGTATTTTTGGCTTTCGTATCGTTTTATCTGAGACCCTATTAATATACAGGGATCGTGGTTTTCCTTGGCGGCGAGAAATTGTTTTGTCCCGAGAGAATATCCTGAGAACTCGGGATGTGTATTTCGATAAAGGAAAAAAGTTTCGGAGTGCTCATGTCGCCGTGTTTGTGCTGGAGGGCAACTCGGAGACCGTAAAATATATTACTGTCGCAAGTTTCAGGCCGAGAGACATTAAGCGAATTGTCGAGTGGCTAAATGGAGAAACCGCTAATTGATGTTTGAAAATTTCTGAATCAGAAGTTCCAAACCTTCAATCTGCCGAACCACCTAATGAACTTCCAAAGTTGATCATTTCCAAAGGTGGTTCTTTTAAGCACAAAAAAGGGCACAACCATGTGTGCCCTCGTGTGTCTTTTTGGCATAGGGCCCAAAGTGTGCCCTTTTGTGCCCGCCTATCAGGCTTCCCTTTTCCGCCGCCCCAGAATGAAATTGAAATCGCGGCGATAGAAACGGAAAAACAGCAGGAAAAATCCGGATAAGGCAAACACCAGCGCGCAGCCCGCCGTGGTGATCAACAGCGGGTTGTTGATGTCCTCCCGCTCGTCATAATCCATGATGTGCAGCATCCAGAAAAAATCGAACAGCCGCCAGCGATCTGTCCGCCGTGCCACCACCCGGCCGTTGGTGGCGGATACATAGATGTTGGTGTTCTCCGCGTCTGAAAATGTCACCTGCCACGCGGGGAAGGGCCCCCGGAAATCCAGCACCGGCGCTTCGATATAATTGACGCCAACAATGGCGGCTTCGGGCGCAAAATCGGCCACGGCGATATCGGTGGCGAGGGTTTCTGAAAGCGGGGAAAGCCGCTTGCCTTCTGCCGCGTGCCACAGCTCTGTGGTACCGTCCATCAGGCTAACCTGCACCACCGGCTTGCCCAGCAAAGTATGGTATGTGGCGCGGGTGATGGGCTTGCCCACAAGCGCCATCAGGTCGCTCATGGGAAGCAGGCTTTCGCCCACTGTGCCCATCGCCACAGGCTCCTGCTCTGTCGCATTATGGCGGCCGCGCACTTCGTCGATTGGCATCCATGTCATGACCACGCCGCCCGCTGTCCAGGCCAATAGCTGGAGCCCAAGGATAAGGCCAACCCATTTGTGGGTTCTGGCGATCCATTTATGCAGTATTTTTTTGTCCATCTTGTCGGGGCCGTTTCCTATTTGTCTGTCCAGTGCACGAGGGTGATCTGCCATTTGCCCTCGATGTTTTCGATAACCAGCAGCTCGCGCGACGGGAAGTCATAGTCCTTGCCATTATAGCTGCCTTTCATGCGCGAAAAGGTGGTCACCCACGCGATGTCGCCGTCAATCTTGGTGTCCCGCTCCAGCACCGTGCGCACCATATAGGGTATGAAGGCCATGTCGGATTTCATGTGGCCCGCCATATAGTCTGCCCGGCTGGTTTGTGCGTGGCCGCCTTCAAGGATTTTTACATGGGGGGCGAGGGCGGCTTTCACTGCCTTTTCGTCGCCATAGGTGATGGCATCATGGAAGGCGTCCGCGACCCCTTCAGGCGTGTTTTCGGCCAAAGTCTGCGGTGCGCTGAACGCTATCGCCAACGCGAGTATCATCAAGCGGCCCATCATGCCGTATCCCCTTCCCGTTTCCCCTGTGCGTGCTTTTCTAGCAGAAAGAAGGCTGCCGGGATAACGATTAGTGTCAGCACCAGCGCCGTTACCATGCCGCCCACCATGGGGGCAGCGATGCGCTGCATCACCTCTGACCCCGTGCCGGTGCCATACATGATCGGCACAAGGCCCACGATCACCGTCACGGTTGTCATCATGATGGGCCGCAGGCGCAGCAGCGCCCCCTTGATGATCACTTGCTTCAAATCCATGGCTGTGCCTGCCTTCTGGGCGTCATCCAGCGCGTTATGCAGGAACACCAGCATCACCACTGCGGTTTCAACGGCCACGCCCGCCAATGCGATCAGGCCAACGGCCACAGCGATCGAAAGGTCAAATCCGAGCCAGTGCATGAACCAGAAACTGCCGGTCAGGGCCAGGGGCAGGCTCACAAGCACCAGCGCCACATCACGTAGGCGTTTGAACAAGAGGAACAGGATGATCACAATGAGCGCCAGTGTTACCGGCAAGATCAGTTTCAGGCGTTCCTTGGCGCGTTCCATATATTCAAACTGGCCAGACCAGCCGAGCGTATAGCCGGGCGGCAGCATGCCCGCCTGTTCAATCGCAGCCTGTGCAAGGGGTACATAAGAGCCCACATCGGTGCCCTCAATATCCACAAACACCCAGCCACCGGGGCGGGCGTTTTCGCTGCGGATCATGCCGGGGCCATCTGTGAGGCGGATATCAGCCAGCGCTTTCAGGGGCACATGTGCGCCCGTTGGGGTCACCACCGGCAATTCGCCCAGCGCCTGCGGGCTGTCGCGCACATCACGCGGGAAACGGAGGTTGATAGGATAACGCTCAAGCCCTTCCACGGTTTGACCCACATTGGCGCCACCGATGGCGGACCTGACAACATCCTGCACCGCCGCCACTGTCATGCCGTAGCGGGCGGCATCATGCCTGCGCACATCCACCTCCACATACCGGCCGCCAACCACGCGTTCTGCATACACGGATGCTGTGCCCGGCACGTCCTTGAGGATGCGTTCGATGTCTGCCCCGATCGAGGAAATCGTGTCCAGATCAGGGCCCTGTATCTTGATGCCGATCGGCGTTTTGATGCCGGTGGCCAGCATGTCGATCCGGCCCTTGATGGGCATCACCCAGGCGTTTGTCAGCCCGGGTATCTGCACCACGGCATTCAATTCCGCCTTGATGGCATCGATGGTCATGCCCTCGCGCCATTCCTCCCGCGGCTTTAGCTGCACGGTGGTTTCGATCATGGTCAGGGGGGCAGGGTCCGTGGCCGTCAGCGCCCGCCCGGCTTTGCCGTAGGCGGTTTTCACCTCAGGCACTGACATGATCATTTTGTTGGTTTGCTGCACCAGTTCCCGGGCCTTGCCGATCGATACGCCGGGGAAGGCAGACGGCATATAGAGGAAATCGCCCTCATTGAGGTCTGGCATAAACTCGCTGCCCAGTTTCGTGAGCGGCACGATGCCGGATACGGTAATCATGGCAGCGATCAAGAGCATGGTACGCGGGAAGCGGAGCACACCTGCAAGCACCGGCCTGTAGGCGGCCGTGAGCATCCGATTGAGTGGGTTTTTATGCTCTGGCAAAATCTTGCCGCGGATCAGATAGCCCATCAGCACCGGAACCACGGTGATGGACAAAATGGCCGCCCCTGCCATGGCGTATGTCTTGGTGTAAGCCAGTGGGCCAAACAGCCGGCCTTCCTGCGCTTCAAGGGCAAAGACCGGCACGAAGCTTACGGTGATAATGAGGAGGGAGAAAAAGAGCGCGGGCCCCATCTCCGCACACACGTCGCCCACGATCCGCCAGCGGTTTTCGTCAGTCAGTTCCTCATCTTCCAGCTTTCGGTGAAGGCCCTCGATCATCACGATGGCGGCGTCAACCATGGCGCCGATGGCGATGGCAATCCCGCCCAGCGACATGATGTTGGCGTTGATGCCTTGCGCTTTCATCACCATGAAGCTGACAAGGATACCCAGCGGTAGCGAGATCAGGATCACGAGCGACGAACGGAAATGCATCAGGAACAGCGCGCAGGCGATGATCACCACGATGAGTTCCTCGGTCAGCTTGGATTTGAGGTTGTCGACCGCGCGCTCGATCAGGCCTGACCGGTCATAAGTGGTCACAATCTCCACGCCGCCCGGCAGACCAGGCTTCAAATCTTCCAGCTTGGCTTTAACGGCCCTGATTGTCCGGTCTGCATTCTCGCCCGACCGGATGATCACCACGCCGCCCACGGCTTCGCCTTCACCGTTCAATTCGCCAACAGCCCGCCGCATCTGGGGCCCGATTGAGATGGTCGCTATGTCAGACAACATCACCGGCGTGCCGCGGTCCAGCCGCCCAACAGGGATGGCTTTCAGGTCTTCAATAGAAGAAACATAGCCCTTGGCACGGATCATATATTCGGCTTCAGCCAGTTCGATCACTGAGCCGCCAACTTCGCTGTTGCCCGCCTGAATGGCACCCCGAACCTGGGCAAGCGTCAGGTTGAAGGCGCGCAGTTTGAGGGGGTCGAGCACAATCTGATACTGGCGCACCATGCCGCCGATGGTAGCCACTTCAGCCACGCCCGGCACGCTCTGAAGTTCAAATTTCAAGAACCAGTTCTGCAGGCTCGTAAGGTCTGCCAGATTGTGGCTGCCTGACTTGTCCGTAAGGGCATATTGGTAAATCCAGCCCACCCCTGTCGCGTCCGGGCCAAGCTCCGGGCGTACTCCATCAGGTAACTGCCCCGCTACTTGATTGAGATATTCGAGAACGCGCGACCGGGCCCAATAAAGGTCAGTCCCATCCTCGAACAGCACATAGACATAACTGTCTCCAAAGAAGGAAAAACCGCGTACCGTTGTTGCCTTCGGTACGGCCATCAATGCGGTGGTCAGCGGATAGGTGATCTGATCCTCGACCACCCTTGGTGCCTGCCCAGGGTACCGGGTTTTCACAATCACCTGCACATCGGACAGGTCAGGAATGGCATCAAGCGGTGTTTCCTTGAGGGCCACACCGCCGCCCACAAACAACAGCGCGGTTAACAACAGCACCAACACCCGTTGCCGGATGGAGGCGCGAATGATGGCTTCAATCATTACATGCCTCCCATCACATGGATGGTGGTAACAATGAAGCGGCCTTCAGGCGTCTTTGTGACCTCAAAATGGATCATCTGGCCTTCTGAAAGCTCAGACATATCCAGATCGTCAGAAAGTGGGAAGGTCATGGTCATGCCCATCATGCCAAGGGCTTCGATAGCATCATGGCTGATGTTGATGGTTCTGGCGTCTTGGTCCACTTCGTTGATCGTACCTTTGGTAAAGCCTGATACCGCTTCTGGCTCTTCTGCCATATCGTCTGACATGGTCGCCGGGCCGCCAATGCGTATGCTGGCGCCCTGGAAATTGCTTTCAGCGTCCAGCATGAACTGGCCGGCGGTGACAACCTTTTCGCCGCTTTCAATGCCTTCCAGGATTTGCAGCCTGCCATCCACTTCAAGACCAACTTTCACCTCTGCGGGGCGGAACTGGCCTTCGCCTTCCGCGAGAATCACATGATCGCTGTTGCCAAGCCGTATCACAGCGCTTCGGGGCACGGTGAGCGCGTCTTCAACAGCAGCGCGGTCGATAGCAACCTGCATATACATACCGGGGCGAAGGCGGCCATCTGAGTTCTCTAGGACAGCACGCACCGGATTGGTGCGGGTGACCATATTGAGGTCGGGGTAAATATGATCCACTGTACTGTCATAGGCGTGGGAACCCGCAGTGAGCGATTTTGCCCGGACATACGCGCCCACTGCCACATTGCCCATGTCACTCTCAAACACATCGGCGATCAGCCACATGGTTTGGAGATTGGTGATCTGCATCGCCGGTTTGCCTGGTGTCAGGCGAGCGGCGTCGCTGATGTTGAGTTTCGTCACAGTGCCACTGATGGGTGCGCGCACGGTGATGGATTGCAGTGGCTTGCCCTTTTCCTCAATCAAGCTAATGGTCTCGGCCGTGAGGCCAAACCCAACCAGTCGCTCGCGGGCGGAGGCGATCAGGGCCTGCCGCCCAGATGTGCGCGCCTGTAGATATTCGCCTTGTGCGGCGATCAGTTCAGGCGAATAGGCATCGAACAGGGCTGCCCCTTTCTCAACCCTTTCGCCCTCTGCGCGGATATGCAGCTTCTCAACCCAGCCACTGGCGCGCAGATGCACGTGGGCCGTGGCTTTCTCGTCAAAGCTGATCTGGCCAACAGTTTTGATCTGTGGTGTGAGGCTTTCGACCCGGGCCGGTTCGGTTTGTACGCCGATATTGTTGATAATCCGAGGATTGATCTCGGCGCCGGCATAGCCTTTGGCACCCCCTGAAGTTTCCTCATAGACAGGGACCAGATCCATGCCCATAGGAGATTTTCCCGGGCCGTCACGGCGGTAGGAAGGGTCCATCGGGGCGACCCAGTAGAGGGGTTTTTTCTCGGCACTTGTCTTTGCCATTTCGCTTTGGCCACCGAACAAGAAATAGCCGCCACCCAGGCCAAGGGCTGCCGCAGCCGCGGCAATGATCACCATATTTTTCATGATGGGTCTCCAGTAATAAAGGCAAGGGCTGCATGGGCTGTGCCCAGATCGCGCCGCAACATTTCCAGCCTCAGGCGGCTGTCCACATAGGCGATCTCGGCACGGATCAATTCAGCGAAATCAATTTCGCCAGCACCGTAAGCATTCCGCGTGGCGGTCACCACATTCTCTGCCTGTGGCAGAACTGTGGTTTCGAACTCGCCAATTCGTTTTTCGATGTTTCTGATGTCTGCAAGGAAGGTGTGAGCCTTGCGCGCAAGATCACGTTTCAGGCTTTCTCGCCCAAATTCAGCTGCCTGTGTCTCATGTTTGGCTGCGCGCAGTGCAGGGTCCTGTCGTTTGCCGGTCCAGATCGGCAGATCAAAGGTTACCATGGCTGATGCAAAATCTGACCTGTCGCCATACCGCGCGCCATATCCCAGCTCAAGTCCCCAGCTTGGTTTGTAGGCCTCTTCGGCAAGTGCGACTTTGTTAGCGGCCTGCCTATTGCGGGCTGAGGCTGCCACTACCAACGGGTGGGTATCCAGCGATGTGTCAATTTCCGCTGACGTTAAAGCCGGATGGTGCAGTGGCGTGGGTGAGATGATCCTGTTGGCAAAATCATAACCAATATAGCGAGCAAGCGCTTCGATAGATATATCCCGGTTTTGCGCCACTGAGAGCAGGCGGTCCTGCACCAGCGCGACTTCAAGTTCGGTACGGTAAATTTTCTGGAGTGCCGCCTTGCCTGCTGCCGCGAAGTCATTTTCCTGTGAGGCGCGCAATTCCTGCAAAAGGGAAATCAGGTTCTCAAGCTCGGTCGAGGCCATATTGCTATAGCGAACCTGATGCCAGGCGATGGAAACATCTCGTACAATTGCCCGTTTTTGCGTTTCTGCCATCGCGTCATGCTCGTCTGCCATGATCAGCCGGCCATCACGCATCAATTGCCTGCTTTTACCGCGCGGGAATTGTTGGCGAACACCGAGGTGGATCTGGGTCATGGCTTCACGATTGAAGTCGAAGTCATCCACAGGCAGGTTCCGTACGCTGACGCTTGCTTTTGGTTCAGGCAGGGACCCGGCGGCAATGGCAGCTTCGCGTTCGGCCTTTCCGCGAACTAAGGAAGCCTGAACGGATGGGTCCTGTGCGCCAAGCGCCAGCGCAATGGTATCTTCAAGGCTTAAGGTGTCCTGCGCTTGTGCGGCAAGGCTATGTGTTATGGTCCATAACCCTATAAGAAGGGCTGATTTTACAGACATGAGAATTCACCTGAGTCAAAACAGTTAACGGGGCCGAGAACATGGCCGGCGGTTCGTGCTGATTGTCAGGCTATTGGGGGGGGAGCAATGTGGCCTGGCTCGCTACCTTGTGGTACGGACACTGGCACATAAGACACCAGTGATCTTTCGTGCGGAAATTGTTGGTCGTCCACCTTAATGAGAAGGCTGGCAGAGGACATCATCGCACCGTCGCAGCAAAGCCCGCCATCAGGACACTCCTGTTGGTCCATCATGTCCATGCAGTTGGCGTGATGCCCGGTGCTGTCGTCTACATGCGCCATGGTCATGATGGCGGGGTCACAACAATCCGCCATTGCCGCATGATCGTAGGCATAGCCTCCCCTGGCTGAAATCAGCCCAATGCCCAGCATCACAAACAGGCACATGATATGTGTCAGTCTTTTCATCGGGGGCAATTTAACCCCGGACCATGGTTCAAGGTCAAGACGGAAACGAAAGTGTGAACGGTTGCAATTCACTTCAAACTGTTCTTTGGTGTTGGCGAGCTTTTAATCACCACCGGGACGGTATTTTATGAGCGAACGTGTTGCCATCATTCGCAATCGGTCAGCAGGGCGAGGCAAAAGCGATCTGGTGGATCGCGTTGCTGAAAAATTGCGCCGTGGTGGCCAGCATGTGCGGATGCTTGAAACCGAATTTGCTGGGCACGCCGCCGAACTTTCGGGCCGAATTGCTGCAACGCGCGAAGCAGATGTTATCGTTGCTGCGGGCGGTGATGGCACCATTCGCGAAGTGGCTGAAGGCGCATATGGCCATAAGGTGCCAGTGGGGGTTATTCCGGCAGGATCAGCGAATGTGCTTGCGCGCGAGCTAGGGTACATGCGTGGTGGGTCTATCAGCGCAAGGCATATTGCTAATGCACTTTTGTCTCGCGATCTTGTCGATTTATACCCGTTTGAAATCAAACGCGGTGGTCGTATCCAGCTAGGCTTATGTTGGCTGGGGGTTGGATTTGACGCAGCTGTTCTCAAGAACGTTTCGCCCTCTCTGAAGGGCCGGATTGGCAGAGCGTCTTTTGTGCCGGCAATTATACAGGCTCTCTTTGAGGACAGCAGCCTGCCACCCGTTCATTGGTCTGGCGCCAAAGAAGAGAGCGGCGATTGCGGCTGGGCGCTTTTTGCCAATATCAGACGCTATGCTGGCCCCTTCACGGTAACGCGAAAAACGGACTTCGACCAACCAGGTCTTTCCTGCCTGTTGAACACACGCAAAGGCGCTTGGGCCAGAACGGTAGATCAGTTTGCTATTGGGTTTGGTGCATATGACCGACGATGCAAAGCGTGGCTTCTGGACGATCAAAGCGTCGTTGTAGGGGGGGAAAGGGTGCCCGTTCAGGTAGACGGGGATTTTTTGGGATTTGGCGAAAGTGAAATAACGCCAGCCCATCGCCCGATATCCTTCAGGGCTTATGTGAAAGGCCGTTAAATTTCAAAGGGGGAGCGGCAGGAGGCCGCTCCCGATCACCCGCTAGAGGGTGATGGCCATAAAGCCGTCGGGCCGACCTTTCAGGTTTACTGATTGGCCTTCCTTGTTGATCATGACACGGACGCGCCTGCGCGTCATGGGCAGGTTAGGGCTGGAGCCAATTTCAACATCTTCATCAAAATGCACTTTGATGCGCCAGACGGGACACAGCTGCTTGTCGCTGCCATCCGCGCGTTCAAGCCCCAGCACAGTGCCTTCGAAATCACTGCCTCGGTAGGTGCCTGTGATACGGTCTCCTACCTGTACAGGGGGATGGTTTGGCATGCTCGCTTGTTGCTGTCGTAACCGGGCCGAGAGGGTGTTCCAATCCCGGCACCCTTCTTCTTTTGATATGGCCTCAAGCGATTGCGCGTGACTTAGCGTTTGCCCGATATCGGACAAATAGGTTCGGAGCCGCTTTGCGCGACCCTTTGCATGGGTAATCAGATCAGTCATCTGTTCGCCTTTCCGCGAACGGCTTTTCGGGTAACGGGGCCTGCGTTGCCGTCCTGTGCCGTTCTAAAAGACGGTTTGGACGAAAGATCTGCTTAGAGATCATCTATCAAGGAAGCTTCACCATCCCCAGTGGGGTGCAGGCGGCTGGCGCTTCCGGAGCCGCTGGCTTTCTCTCACAAAAGTGCTTTGGCGTCAATGCAAACAAACAGCTTCCCGGCAAGCTGCTACAGATGGTACCGTCTCGGAAATCGGGGAGGGACGCATATGAAAAACCTGAAAATTCTGGGGCCGGGCCTGTTGTTTGCAGGTGCCGCCGTGGGCACATCGCATCTGGTGCAAAGCACGCGGGCTGGTGCCGTGTTCGGGCTTGGGCTTCTGTTCGTAGTGTTGCTCGCCAATATGGTCAAATACCCGGCGTTTCGGTTTGGTGCCCATTATGCTGCGGCCACAGGTAAAAATCTGGTGTCGGGCTACAGGGCATTGGGATGGTTTCCCCCCGTTTTTTTTGGTGCCGTCTTAGTACTGGCCGACGGATTTGCCATGGCGGCAGTCTCTCTCGTTACGGCCGGAATTTTGAAGTCGGTATTTGCGCTTGAGGCGCCGATCCTCATGCTGACTGCGGGCGTCATGATCGTGGCAGCCGCCTTTCTTGTCTTTGGCAGATTTCAGTGGCTGGACCGTATCAACAAATTGTTTATGGCCATTCTCGCCATCAGTACCCTCGCCGCAACCATTTTGGTGCTGCCGCGCATTGGTTGGTCCTTTCCGTTGGAAGCTGGCGACATGCCTGATTTGGCCGTGCTGATGTTCATTGCGGCCCTTGCAGGCTGGATGCCAACGCCAATTGAAAGCTCTGTTTTCTCGTCGCTATGGACAGTTGAAAAGATGAAAACATCTGATGGCACGATCGACCGGGATGCTCTGTTGGCAGACTTCGATATTGGCTATTGGGCTACGGCCCTTTTGGCTGTTTGTTTCCTGTTGTTGGGTGCGGGCATCATGTATGTGGATGGAATAGCGCCTGCCGATAGCGCTCCAGGGTTTGCGGCACAGGTGATGGGGCTTTATGGCAACACCTTGGGCAATTGGTCTGTGCCCATTGTTGGCGTGGCAGCAATCAGTGTGATGTTCACGACCTGTTTGGCGGCATTTGATGGTGTCACGCGCTCATTGGTGGCTGTGGCCGAAGAGTTGCACGGGCCGGTCAGCGATGAAGGAAAGCAGACAGCCTACGCCGCTTCACTTGTTGGTTTGCTTACAGCAGCTTTTTTGCTGCTGTCCTTTTTTCTGCACAGTTTTAAGGCTTTCATCGATTTTGTGACATCGCTGGCCTTCCTGACGGCGCCGGTGCTGGCCTGGTTCAATCATCGTGTGATGCTGGACGGGGACGTTCCGGAAGAAGACAAGCCGGCCCCTTATCTGATAATGTGGAGCCGGCTTGGTATTTTGGTGATGGGCTTGTTCGCCCTTGGATATCTATTCCTGATTTTCAGCTAGGCCCATCTTCTGCAGGATTGCTGTGTTGCCAATATTCTTGGCGATATCTGCCGGACTGAACCCATAGGTGCTGGTGATGTTTGGATCAGCGCCCAATTCCAGAAGTGCAAGCGACGAGGCAAACTTTCGGTCCCCGATGCCCCAGAAAAGCGGCGTGCCTTTTTCGCGCCCCAACGCGTCAACTTCGGCGCCATTACTTGCAAGAAGTTTGATAATGTCAGCGCTATCTGCCAACGCGGCCATATGCATTGGCGTTAGGTATAGTGCTGTGTCTTTTGATTTGTGGCCAGCATCCGCACCGCCTTCCAGCAGCCGAGCAACGACTTCGGTTTTGCCTTCGCGGGCTGCTTCGTGAAGAGCCGTAAAGCCGATAAGGTCTTCGGCATTCACCGTGGCGCCGGCCATAAGCAGGCGCCCAACGATCTCGGTATGTCCTTCACGGGCTGCGAGGGCCAGTATGGGCCGTCCGGTAAAATCAGTGGCGTCTGGAGATACGCCAAACTGGAGTGCTTCCTGAACGCCTGCAACATCACCTGCGTTGATAGCTTCAATCATCAAGGCTTCGTCTGGGGTTGGGACCCCAGCGACCTTGCGGTCGGTAAGTAAACTCACCAGGTCCTGATGACCGCGCCTCATCACAATTTCAAGGGCATTCCCGTGCCCGCGCAGGCTGGTATCGGCTTTGTATTGCAGGAACAACTTCACAAAGTCGGTGTAGCCATAAAAGGCCGCCCAATTGATGGCTGGGTCACCAGCGCTGTCAGCTACATTCACATTGGCAGCATATTCGAGCAACATGGAAGCTAGTGCCAGATCCTTTGCCTGCACCGCCATCATCAGAGGGGTGGCTCTTATATAGGCTTCATATTGGGCATCCGGGTTTGCGCCAGCTTCAAGAAGCATTTCAGCGATAGCGGCTGACTTTTTCTGGACGGCGGTGAAAAGGACAGGTGCGCCTTTATCATTTCTGGTATTGGCGTCGGCGCCTGCCTCGAGAGCGGCTTTTACGCTGTCTATGTCGGCTTCCGCAACAGCTTTGACAAGCTCGTCATCTGGCGTGGCCAAGGCGGGCGCCGAGGCCAGAATAAATAGGCCGACTAATGCGGCAGAGATGGTGCGTATCATGGTGATTCCTACCCTGTTGTTCTTGCTGCCACTTTGACCAACCGCCACGTTTTCAGCAAGTGCCTTTGGGGTGAACTGATGCCCCTGAGCGACCAATGTCTCCGAGACAGCCGAAAATTGTCTCAACGTTTGCGTCGAAATGAGATGAATTGTTATAACCTCACAATTCGTCGTTGCGATGAAACGTTTCATCGCAGGAGTTTTGTATATCTTCCGTTATATGCCTTACTGCAGCGAATTGCTGAACCGCAGGCAAAAAAAGCCTGCAGGAAGATGGGGGAAACATGAAAAAATTTGTCATTTTGTTGGTATCGATTTTTCTGCCGCTCATGGATGCGCAAGGTAGCGACCATAAGTCCTATGAAATTCTGCGAACTGAGGTGGTACCTATCACAGATAGTCAGACGGGCAGAATGTATGACCTTTATATCAGATTACCGGAAGACTATGGGAAAGACGCGGCAGAAAAACACCCGGTAATTTACGCCACCGACGGCGACTGGCACATGCCGTTATTGTCTGGTGCAGCTGAGTTTATGCTACCGAATGCCATTGTCGTGGTTATGTCTTGGCAAAAAGATTCTGCGAAGGATTTTGAGGGCGATGAACGGCCTTTTCTCTCCCGGTTCCGGGACTATACGGTCCTGCCGTGGCCAAATCCTGACGTGCAGGCAAAATTCAAGGCGGGCCAAGCGGCCAATCACCTGGCTTTCATTCGGGATGATGTAATTAAATACGTCGAAACCACCTACCAGACAGACCCGGCAGAACGCATTTATTTCGGCTTCTCACTGGGCGGTGAGTTCGGTTCCTATATCCTTTTTGAGAAGCCGGATACCTTCAAGCATTATGTGCTTGGAAGCCCCGCATTTGATTCCGAAAGTTTCAAATTCATTCAGGACCTCGCTGCAAAACGCGCGGAGGACGGCACATCCCTGAACGCCAATGTTTATGTGAGTGTGGGTGAGAACGAAACTGACGCAATACCCTTTATCGAATCATTCATGTCACTGCTTCAGCATCATAAAACTGCAGGCCTCAATCCAAAAGAGCTTGAGATTGTTGAGCGCTCTGGCCATTCCGAAGCCTTCCCAGCCACCGCAGTGCGCAGCTTCAAATGGCTATCGGATTTGATGGCTGAAGATACTGTAGGAGGTCAGCAGTGAAGACTTTTTCAGCAACCATTGCAATTCTGCTTGCATCTGCTGCGGTCACCGTTGGCAGTCAAGCAGGTGATGCCGCTAAAGGTTTAAGTGGCCCCTATCTTGGCCAGACACCACCAGGGATGACGCCGGAAGTTTTTGCTCCGGGAATTATCTCCACCCCGGGCTGGGAATATGGTGTCGTGTTCTCGCCCAGTATGAAAGAGCTTTATTGGGTTCGGGAAGTGAATGCGGATACGGAGCCGGAACAGCAGTTTGTCGTTTACGAACAAAAGGCAGATAAGTGGCATGAGCGTGTGATCGGGGATCGGACAGGGACGGCAACACTGTCCAGAGACGGCCAGACCATGTTTTTTGGCCGGAGCTACAAAGAGCGCACAGCTGACGGATGGTCCGACTTCAAACGCCTTGGCCCAGCATTTGAGGACATCCGCATCATGAGGGTAACCGAGTCAGCCGCGGGCACCATTTTCTTTGATGAGGCGATCGAGAATAGCACACTCAGATATTCAAGGCTTGTGAATGGCGAGCGCGAAGATCCGAAGCCATTGCCGAAAGAAATCAACACGGGCAAATTTAACGCGCATCCCTTCATCGCGCCAGATGAGAGTTACATCATCTGGGATGGCCAAAGGAACAGTGATGTGCGTAATGCAGATCTGTTTATCAGCTTTAAGAATGCCGACGGAAGTTGGAGTGAAGCGATCAAATTTGATGATCGTATCAACACGCCAAAAGCCGATTTTGCTGCCCACGTCACGCCTGACGGAAAATATCTTTTCTTCAATCGCAGTATCGATCCCGACAACACGGATACCTACTGGGTCGATGCGAAAATCATCGAAGAGATGAGGCCGAGACAGTAGCCCGCAGGCTCATGTTGTATGCCTCTCGACGGAAAATTGAATTCACAAACGTAAAGTCATTGAAACAGGGGGATTAAATGACGACAAAATTGAATCGCAAGCATTTTCTGGCTGTTGCTTTGATAAGTGGTTTCGCTGGCTTCTCGGCCGCTTTTTCAGGCGACGCAAGCCCGGTGCCGGAGGCTACTGAAACCGAAGCCGCGGGTACTTTCAGGGATATTCCTTCTCTGGAAAAAGCGTTTATCGACACAGCACCGACGGTTCGGGATGATGCTTTTCCAGTAGGTGAGTTGGATGTAGGTCCGACAGATAAGGCCAATATCGTCAAACTGGCCCAGGAAATTGGTGAAGGCAAATATGGTCGTTACGACAGCCTGCTGATTGCGCATAAAGACAGGCTTGTGTTCGAAAGCTATTTCCGGCGTGGCCGTATCAACTTGGCCCACCCGCAAGCCTCAGCGACCAAGGGGCATACCAGCCTGATTTTGGGCCGCGCCATGCAGCTCGGATATCTGACCATGGCTGATCTCGATAGGCCGCTTATTGATTTTCTTGGGGATCTGGACCGCTCAAAGCTTGTGGATGGCGCCGAAAAGATCACCCTTCATAAGGCGCTCACCATGCACGGTGGGCTTAGCATCAGCGACGAACAGCGCGAAGAGCTTGAGCGAGAGCCTGATCAAATCACAGCCCAGTTGGCGGATCAGGTAAGGGGGCAGGGGCTGGTTCAGACCCTTCTTGAGAGCAGCGGGCCTATCACTGATGAAACGCAGGTCTATAAATATGGCAACTTCAACCCCATGCTTGTGATGACGGTTGTTGATGCTGTTGTGCCGGGCGGCGCCAAGAAATTCATCGAAACCGAGTTTCTCGGTAAATTGGGCATCACTAACTATAGCTGGGGTACCCACGCCAGCGGCCTGCCGCAAGCGGGCTGGATGATCAGCATCACATCGCGCGATATGCTCAAATTTGGCAGCATTGTTCTCAATGAAGGCAAATGGAGCGGCGAACAGTTTATTCCGGAAGACTATCTCGACAAAGCCACCAGCGGGCTTGTTAAGCCAACGGAAGAATGGATGCCTGAACCCTACCGCTACGGCTACTTCTTCTATCAAACGCTCGTGGAAATTGGCGGCAAAAGCTATGATGTTTCCTTTGCCTGGGGCGGTGGCGACCAACGCATCATTGTCGTCGATGATCTGGATCTTGTTGTTGTCTTCACCGGGCATGACAATGAAGGCACCCTGATGGACCAGGTTTTGCAAAAAGTTTTGCCGGCATTTGCCGAATAGGGGGATTACCATGCAATCCATTTTTGCTTCGACAGCATTTGCCTTGTCGGCTGTGGTGACAAGTGGCTTGGGCCAAGGGGATGACAATTTATCTGGCCTAAAGGGTCCCTATTTGGGGCAAACGCCGCCAGGCATGACAGCCAAGCCTTTCGCGCCCGGCATTGTGAATACTGAGGAATGGGGTGACGCTGTCAGTTTTTCCCCAGACATGACGACCGTTCATGTTAGCCGGTGGAGGCATTCGAGAGAGTCGGAGGTGCCGGAAAACGCGACCTTTAAAAAGGCGGGTGACGGGTGGCACAAAATAGTTGTGCCCGCGGGCACGCGGAAACCTTCCTATTCGCCTGACGGCAACATCCAGCATTATCGCGCCAAATACAAGGAACGCACGGCTGACGGCTGGTCAGAATTGAAATCCTTGGGTCCTGTTTTTGAAGCGATCGATATTATGGGCCTTACAGCCTCTGCCGATGGCACGCTGGTGTTTGACGAATGGACAAGGGACGGTAATGGTGTTCTTCGCTATTCACGATTGGTGGATGGTATGCGAGAAGCGCCAAAGCCACTTCCCAAGGAAATCAACACCGGCTTATGGAATGCTCACCCCTTCATCGCGCCAGATGAAAGCTATATCATGTGGGATGGCGAACGGGAGGGCGGGTTTGGCAGCAATGATCTTTTTATCAGCTTCCGCCAGCCGGATGGCTCTTGGGGCGATGCCATAAATCTGGGTAACAAAGTCAATACTGACGCGGAAGAAGGCGGACCACAGGTCACCCCGGACGGTAAGTATATCTTCTTCAACAGAATGGTGCTGCCAGTGAGCGGAGAGGGTGAACCCCAGTCAGATTTATACTGGATCAGTGCCCAGATCATTGAAAACCTCAGACCCAAACAATAATCCCTTTACACGAGGATACTATGAAAAACCCTTTGAAGAAGGCGGCGGTGCTGGCCGTCCCGCTGATGTTAAGTGGTGCAAGCTATGCAGGGAGCGAAAATGTGGTCGCCAAAGGTCCCTTGCTGGGGCAGATCCCACCAGGTCCTGTGGCTGAAATTTTTGCGCCCGGTATTGTGAATGCGGAAGCGTTTGAATCGAAGGAAGGCATGTTCGCAGGCGACATGAACAACTTCTATTTTGTGAAGGGCGATAAGGACGGACCACATCGCGAACTGGTACATCTGCAGAAGCAAGGCAGCAAATGGCACCAGTCTGTTGTGTTGGAGGGCGAGACAGAGCCGTCCTTCTCACCTGATGGCAAAGCGCTTTATATCCAGACAAAATTTTTGGAGCGCGTTGGAGCGGGCTGGTCAGCCTTGAAAGATTTGGGTGCCCCCTTTGCAGAAATTCCGATCATGCGTCTCTCTGGTGCGGCCAGTGGCACGCTGTATTTCGATACCTATAGCCCGGAGCTTGATGTTCCTTTGCGTTCTTCGCGCCTAATTGATGGCGAGTATGAAGAACCAACGGAACTTGGACCACAGTTCGCGGTTGGCATTTATAATGCCCATCCTTTCATCGCGCCGGATGAAAGCTACATTGTTTGGGATAGCCGTCGGGACGGTGGGTACGGCACATCCGATCTATATGTCAGTTTCCGTTTAAAGGATGGTACCTGGGGCCCTGCTATCAATATGGGTGACAAGATCAACAGCGAGCATGCTGAAAATTACCCTAGTGTTTCGCCTGATGGGAAATATCTTTTCTTTGATCGCCGAATAGGATCAGGAAAGGATCGCACCGTGGCGATCTATTGGGTTGATGCAAAAATCATAGAAGACCTGAGGCCTGAATAGAGGCTCAATCGACCGCCTTCACCAATTGGCGGTCGAAATACCTGAGCAATTGATCCAGTTTTTTGCCGCGCTTCAGTATCTGGCCATCCATGGCCATGATACGCCATGCCCCTTGCTGATTGCTAAGCGATGGTTCCTTGATAATGCGGTAAAGAGGCATCTCGGATGCGCGCCGAAAAATGGAAAAAATCGCCTCATCTTTCAGGTGATCTATCGCGTAATCACGCCATTCGCCAGCGGCTACCATGCGGCCATATATGTTTAAAATCTGGTTGAGTTCAGGGCGCATGAAATAGACCAGAGCCGCCACCCCGCTAGCGGCCTTCTTTTGGGGTGAACGCCCCAAGATATGGATGGATGATGCTTCGTCCATGCACTCCTCTTGGCTTTCATTGTGGTGAAGTTTCCAAGAATTGGCAAGCTTGTGGATTTTGTGCCCCTTGAATCCAGTTGACCACTTCCTACATGAGTGAGATAAATAACAAGCCGATTTCAAAAAAATAATGATACGGCGTACGACAACAAAGCGAGGAATAATTCCCATGAAACACGCGAAAAACATTCGCCGGGGTGTTGCTGGGCTTGCGTTTGCAGCTCTTGCTGGCTCCACATTTATGACTTCTACCGCGGGTGCCGCATACGTGCATGATACCCATGGCAAACAGACCAGTTCTGATCGCGATCATAGCGGCTTCACAAAAATTCGCATTAAAGGCGGATTTGAGCTGAAACTGGAAGCTGGAAAAGATTTTTCCGTCAAGATCGAAGGTGACGAAAACGATGTGGCGGAGGTTGAGACCTTTGTGCGCAATGATACGCTTGTCATCGATAATTCAGACGATCACGACGATGATGATGGCATACATATTGATTCCGACAACATCACCGTAACGGTGACCATGCCCACCTTGGAGGGCTTTGAAGTTCTTGGTGCTGTTGATGCCGAGATGCGCGGCCTGAAAAGCGAGAAGCTTGAAGTTGAGTTGAAGGGCGCCGGTGCTATCGAGATGGAAGGAACCTGCGGATCCCTCGATATCGAACTGAAGGGTGCAGGTGAAGTGGATGCCGAAGACCTGAAGTGTTCGGATGTGGAGGTTGATGTAAAGGGCGTTGGCGAAGCCAAGGTTTTCGCAAGCGAAAGCGTTGACGCGAATGTCAGCGGCATCGGCAGCATTACCGTTTATGGCGATCCGAAAACTGTTCGCGAAAGCGACAGCTGGCTCGGCAAAATTCGTATTAAATAATCTGGGACGGAGGGAAACATCATGAAACTGTTGCGTTCAACAGCAGCGGTCGCTGCAATTGCAATTGGTGCTGGCTTTGCCGTGTCAGCAAAGGACACATCTGAAGAAATGCGCGATGTGGGCTCATTCGACCAGGTTCAGCTGAATGGATCCATGGATGTGGAAGTGAAAGTAGGTGGTGAGCAATCTGTACGTGTTGTGGCAGATAGCGATATCATCAGCCACATCGAAACAGAGGTGCGCGGTGGGACATTGCGTGTTGGTCTCGACAACGATCATCGTCATGGAAATATCAAAAAAATGATCGTCTATGTAACGGTGCCAAGCCTCAAGGGCGCTGCGCTGCATGGCTCGGGCGACATGATCGTTGAGGATGCTGTGGCCGATGATTTTGAAGTTGATCTGCATGGCTCCGGCGACATGACCTTGAAAGACGTCAAGTTTGGTGAAGTAGAGCTTGAGCTTCAAGGGTCGGGTGATATCGAAATTGACGGTACATGCGATGCCGTTGAAGTGGAGCTGCAGGGTTCTGGTGACATTGAAGCGGATGACATGAAGTGTAAATCAGCGACAGTCAGTGTGCATGGCTCGGGCGATGTGTCTGTCACAGCCAGCGAAGAGGCTGATATTTCTGTTCATGGATCGGGCGATGTTGTCGTGTCAGGGTCACCTGACAAACTACGGTCCAAGGTGCGTGGCTCCGGCGACATTGAGATGCGCTAACAATTGCTACGAAGTACACACTGAAAACCCCGGTTTTGCCGGGGTTTTTTCATGTCTAAACCAAGGTTTGCGGCTTGCCCAGAAATGGTCACAATTGGGCCGTTCGGCGGCCCCAAAGCGGGCCCAGCTTATAGGTGTTGGCCTCGACTGGCCCGACCGGTATGTGAAGCGCTGAACCCCTAGCCCCTTATCTTCACATTGTCCCACGGTCGGGCCAGCATACTTTCAGGATAAACTCTCCGTCAGAAATGGAAATTCCCGCTCGACAAGGCGTGTTTGCGCGGGCAGGCTGAACTCGCGCAATGAATGGAGGACAGGTGTGATGCAGCTTTTTGAACTGTGCGGAAAAGACGAAGACGTTCGATTTAGTCCCTATGTTTGGCGCGTCCGAATGTCGCTTATGCACAAAGGGCTGCCATTTGATGTGGTGCCGGTGCGGTTTCTTGATAAGAAGCCGCTTGAAAATGCCCAATCCAAAACCGTTCCGGTCCTGAATGATGAGGGCACTTGGGTGAAAGACAGCTTCGACATCGCGCTTTATCTCGAGCATACCTATCCTGATAGACCATTGTTTGGTGGTGAATTGGCGGAGGGGCAGGCTCGGTTGCTGAACGAGTGGGCCACTCAAACGATGGTGCGCAGTATCTTTCCCATGATTGTGGCGGATATTCATTCCCGCCTTGATGACAAAAATGGCGCCTATTTCCGTGAAACGCGGGAGAAGTTTCTTGGTTGCACCCTCGAAGAGGCGCAGGCTGACCGTGATGCTAAAGTTGTACCTTTCAGGCAGTCAATGGCACCGGTACGAAACACCTTGCAAGCGCAGGAATTTTTGTGCGGTTCTTCTCCGGCATGGGCAGATTATTGCGTATTCGGGACATTGATGTGGGCGCGCATAGCCAGTGAGTTTGCGCTCTTTGAAGTCGACGATCCGATCATGGCCTGGACGGATAAAATGCTGGATATGTTCGATGGATATGCCCGCAAGGCCAAGCTTGGATATTGATATAAAGATATACTCTTGTCATGGTGTGGGCAGGCGACTATCTAGCAGGCCATAAAAACGAACTATATGGGCAGTAGGCTCGATCAGACGACCAAGGGGGATAATGGTCATGGAAGTTCTTCTCGAAGCACAGGATTTGCGCAAGCATTTTGGTGCGCTTAAAGCTGTGGACGGGATTTCCCTCAGTGTCCGGAAAGGTGAGGTGTTGGGATTTCTGGGGCCCAACGGTGCCGGAAAAACAACTACCATGAAGATGCTGACGGGTTTTTTGGCTCCCACTGGTGGTCAGGCGATGGTTTGCGGCAATACAGTCTCAACAGGGAATGTGGCAGCGCGTAAACGCATCGGGTATCTCCCTGAAGGTGCGCCGCTGTATGGGGATATGACTGTCCGAGCTTTTCTGACATTTGTTGCCAATACGCACGGTATTCAGGGGGCGGAAGCACGGGATGTGGTGGATAGCGCGGCTGGCGCCGTGCATTTGCACGGGGTGATGGACCAGCGAACAGAAACTTTGTCCAAAGGGTATAAACGTCGGGTTGGCCTGGCTGCCGCTATATTGCATGCACCCGATGTATTGATTTTGGATGAGCCAACAGATGGGCTGGATCCGAACCAGAAACATGAAGTGCGTCGGTTGATCGAGGCCATGTCGGTTGACCGCGCGATTATCATTTCTACCCATATTCTGGAAGAAGTTGATGCTTTGTGTCACCGGGCGGTGATCATCAATAAGGGCAAGATTGTCGCCGATGGTACACCGTCCGAGTTAAGGGCCCGCTCAAAATACCGAAACGCTGTTACGATGTTGGTGCCAGCGGAAGAATCCGAAAGGGCCGCATCGGCACTCAAGTCAATCCGCGCTGTTGCCAAGGTGGAAGCTGCAAATGAGGGTGACTATATCCGGCTTACCGTCTTGTCTCGTGGCAACGCGGAGATAGCGGATGCCGTTGGTGATATTGCTGCTGTAAGCAATTGGAAAGTGGCTCAGTTCTCTGTAGACGCGGGCAGGCTTGACGATGTTTTCCGGCAAGTGACGGAGGGGCAATAAAATGACATCCACTCTTACCATATTCCGGCGTGAATTCGCCAGTTACTTTGCCACTCCAGTTGCCTATGTTTTTCTGGTTATTTTCCTGGTGATGCAGGGGCTATTCACCTTCTATGTCGGGCAGTTTTATTCCCGCGAGCAGGCTGATTTGGTGGCCTTCTTCACCTATCAGCCATGGCTCTATCTGTTTTTAATGCCGGCTGTGGCCATGCGCTTGTGGGCTGAGGAACGTAAAAGCGGCACACTGGAGTTGTTGCTTACACTTCCTGTGCCGCTCGGGTCTATCGTTGCGGGAAAATATCTGGCCGCTGTGGCCTTTGCCGCTGTGGCGCTTTTCTTCACTGTGCCCATCTGGGTCACTGTCAATTGGCTTGGCTCTCCCGATAATGGTGTGATCCTGACTGGCTACATTGGGTCACTATTGATGGCCGCTGCCTATTTGGCCATCGGAGCGGCGCTATCAGCGACGACAAAAAACCAGGTTGTAGCTTTTATCCTCGCGGTGTCTGTTTGTTTTCTATTTCTGGTTTCAGGCTTGCCGATGGTGCTTGACCTTTTCAGCGGTTGGGCGCCTGACGGTATTACGCTTGCCGTGGCCAATATGTCGTTCCTTCTGCATTTCAATAATCTGCAGAAGGGTATGGTTTCATTTGCGGACATTTTCTATTTTGTCGCCGTCATTGCCTTTTGGCTGTGGGTCAACCGGGTGGTTGTTGAAAGTAAGCGGGAGGCCGGATAGTGAGCACGCCGTCTAAAAACATGTTTGCCCGACCCGGGATGCAAATGCTGCTTGGAGCACTTTTGTTCCTGTCTTTGACAATTATCTCCGATCGCTATTTCAGGGCGATGCAGTTGGACCTCACAGGAGACGGTCTGTACACATTGTCAGAAGGCACCAACGCATTGGTGGAAAGCTTCGACGAACCGATAACCCTGAATTACTATTTTTCCCGCACCCTTGCGGCGCCCTATCCGCAGTTGTTGAGTTATGGCAAGCGGGTGGAAGATATGTTGCGCGCCTTCGCCGCGATGAACCCAGACAATGTTCACCTTTCTATCATCGATCCCGAACCTTTTTCCGAAGCAGAGGATGATGCTGTAGCTGCCGGGTTGAAGGGTATCCCGCTGGGTGATGGCTCTACGCTTTATCTTGGCCTAACCGCCACCAATTCAACGGACGGATCAGGGGAAATAGCCTTCTTTACAGAAGACCGCGAAAAATTCCTTGAATATGATCTGGTGAAATTGTTGGCTGGCCTTGACAGGTCAGGCCAGAAGATACTCGGGCTTCTGACCCAATTGCCGATGCAATTTGGGCCGGGCGGCCAGCAAGCCATGATGCAAGGGCGCGCTCAGCCCTACGTACTTTATGAGCAGCTAGGCGAAGCCTTTCAGGTAAATGAAATTGCACCTGATTTCACGACTCTTCCTGAGAATATTGATGTTCTGATGATTGCGCACCCTCCCGCACTTAACGAAGATCAGCTTTTTCTGATCGACCAGTTCGTATTGTCGGGTGGCCGCACTCTTGTGTTCCTTGATCCCCATTCGGAGGCGATGGATCCTCGGGCAACTTCACCGAATGCTTCGACCCTTGGGCCGCTTTTGAATGCCTGGGGTGTGTCAATGCCTGAGGGCAAGGTCGTCGGTGATGCTTCCCTGGCGCAGCGGGTGCAAATGGGTGGTTACGGCCCGGATGCCGTGAAGGATTATGTGTTCTGGCTTGCTATAAGTGATGGTTTCCTGGCATCGGATGATGTGGTTTCCGGTTCGGTGAATACCCTCAATCTCGCGAGCGCAGGCGTATTGGAACCAGCCGAGGGAGCAACTACCCGGTTTCAGCCTCTTGTCCGTACCAGTGCAGTGGCCATGCTTTATGATGCAAGCCGTGCAGTAGGTGTGCCGGACCCTGATAGCCTTCTTCGTGATCTGGAGCCGACAGGGCAGGACTATGTTTTGTCGGTAAGGGTGCAAGGTATGGCGGAAACCGCCTTTCCCGAGCGTGTCGCGGCTGACGGTGTGCCGAGCGCAAATCCCGCTATCAAGCAAGGTGACATCAATATTGTGATCACCGCGGATAGCGATCTGTTTGATGATCGTTTCTGGGTGCAACTGCAGGAACTCTTGGGTCAGCGCATTGTTGTGCCTCTTGCTGGCAATGGTGGCTTTGTCCTTAATATGGCTGATCATATTTCTGGGACAGAAGCGCTTATTGACCTGCGCGGAAGGGGCATCTCCAAGCGCCCCTTTGAAGTAGTTGACGACATACGGCGCGAGGCTGAAGCGAAATATCTGGCTGAAGAAGAGCGGTTGCAGCAACAATTGCAGGTAACCGAGGATCGTATCTCCCAACTTGAGGCACAGAAGCCTGAAGGCACGGACGTGCTGTCCAGTGATCAGGAAGCGGAGATTGACAGGTTCAGGGATGAGCTTCTGGAAACCCGCAAGGCGCTTCGTGAGGTGAAGCGTGCCCTTCGGTCGGAAATCGATAGCCTGGGCAATTGGCTGGTGGCCATTAACGTGGCATTGATGCCGCTGTTGATCATTGCATTTGCCCTCGTGCGTATGCTACTGCGCCGCAAACGTATGGAAAACCGACTGGCTTGATAAAGCCAAACTCGACTGACTCTAAGGAACTGGAATGTCTCAACGACTTACCAATATTCTCGGATATTTGACCCTGTTTGCCATCCTGGGCGCAATTTGGGTGCTTTTTGGTGAGGATCCAACACGAGAACAGGGAGGCAGGGGTGAGCCGACATTTGAGGGCATTAAAGATCGTATCAATGATGTGGTTCGGATCAAGTTGAGCCAGACTGGAGAGCGAACAACGCTTGTTCGTTCAGACGTTGGCTGGTCCGTGGAAGAGCGAGATGGATACGCTGCAGACGCCGAACTGGTTCGGTCGTTTTTAAGGGGTGTAGCGATCTCTGAACGACGGGATCCTAAAACCGCCAATCCGGAACGGTTTATGGAGATTGGTTTGGGTGAAGCGGCGCGAAAGATTGAATTGTTTGCCAGTGAGGAAAGCCCGCTGCTGTCATTTGATATGGGTAAACAAAGTACTATCACAGCAGATCGCTCGCTTACCTACGTTTGGCAAAAAACAGACACTCGTTCATGGCTCGTTACGGCACTTGCCGAAGTGGAAGCCAAGCCCTCCTTTTGGCTCGCGAGTGATATTCTGAATATCGCGGATGCCCGCATCAATCGCGTCGAGATGGAGAATGTGGTTCTGAGCAGGGCGATAGATGCGCAGGAGTTCTCGCTCGAAGACCTGAAAGAAGGTGAGCAGGCATTGCCCGCTTGGCGCCTTGGAGAGCCAGCACGTGTTATTGCAGATCTCACATTTGAAGATGTACGACATCTTGGCAATCCACTTACTGATCCCACGTCGACTGTGACGCTAAATACTCATGACGGGCTTGTGCTGACGTTGGCGCTTCACGATATGGAAGGGTCGACATGGGCGCAATTGGATGCCCGATTTGACAAGGACCTTCTGGAAGCAGGCGATGCCGGTACGGTGCCAGACGCGGTGGCAGACGTTGCTGCGGAGGCGTCCAGCCTTTCCGAGCAAAGCCGTGGATGGTTTTACCGACTTTCAACTGCCGATGCTCGTGTTCTCTTGCAGGGCCGGACCGATTTCCTGGAAAACGGTGAAAAGTAAGGGCTTTTGCCCCTTGATACTGGGGAATCATTTCCTAAATCAGTGACGAAACATGCCGTCGCCAAACTCTTCTGGCGGTAATGGCGCAATATTACAGGTAACAGAGAGAAGAAATGTCTGAAGTGAAAACAGAGAAAATGGGCTTTGAAGCCGAGGTGTCCCGCTTGCTGCACATGATGGTGCATTCGGTATATTCGGACCGCGAAATTTTCCTGAGAGAGCTTATCTCAAACGCGTCTGATGCCTGTGACAAGCTGCGGTATGAAGCGCTGACCAACTCAGATTTGTTGGCTGGTGGCGACTTTGGCATTTCGATCACTGTTGATGCGGCAGCAAAGACCATTACCGTTGCCGATAATGGCATTGGCATGAACCGGGATGATCTGATTGCGAACCTCGGTACTATTGCGCGGTCTGGTACCGCCAATTTTGTTGATCAGCTAACCGGCGACAGCAAAAAAGACGTTCAGCTGATTGGCCAATTCGGTGTTGGATTCTATTCAGTCTTTATGGTGGCAGACGACGTTGTTGTGACAACCAGACGTGCGGGTGATGCAGAAGCTTGGACATGGACAAGCAAGGGCGAAGGCACCTACGAAATCGCTGAAGCTACTAAGGAGAATGCGGGCACTGAAATTGTACTGCATATCAAAGAGGATGCCGCTGAATTTCTGGAACAGCACCGGCTTCAGAAAATCATCACCACCTACAGCGATCATATTGCAGTGCCTATTACATTGGCGATCAAGGGCGGCGATAACGAATCTGATGCCGACCCGAAGATCGTCAACGAAGGCTCTGCGCTCTGGACACGCCCTAAAGGCGATATTTCTGAAGAGCAATATGCTGAATTTTATCGGCATGTGGGTCACGCGTTCGACGATCCAAGTGTAACGCTCCACTATAAAGTGGAGGGTATGCAGGAATATAGTGTGCTTCTGTTCGTACCTACCAAACAACCTATGGACCTGTTTGATCCGGCTCGTAAGAACAGAGTGAAGCTTTATGTGAAGCGCGTGTTCATTACCGATGATAGTGAAGACCTGCTGCCTGGCTGGCTCAGGTTCATGCGTGGTGTAGTGGATAGCCAGGACCTGCCGCTTAATATCAGCCGTGAAATGTTGCAGAACAACCCGACGCTTGAGCGCATGTCGAAGGCGATCACGAAGCGGGTCATCAGCGAATTCGAGAAGCTGGCAGAAAAAGAGCCGGAAAAGTTCGACATCCTTTGGGGTGAATTTGGCGCGGTGATCAAGGAAGGCATCTATGAGGATTTTGAACGCCGCGATGCGATCCTTAAGTTGGCGCGCTTCAAATCAACTCATGGTGACGGCTGGACCACGCTGGCAGACTATGTTGCTCGCATGAAAGAAAAGCAAAGCAGTATTTATTACGTTACCGGAACGAATGAGGCGGCAGTGCGCCGCAGCCCTCAGCTTGAAGGTTTCCGCGCCAAAGGTATTGAGGTGCTTTTGCTGTCTGATGCAGTAGATGATTTCTGGTTGCAGATGGCGCCCGACTTTGAAGGAAAGCCTTTTAAATCAATTACGCGGGGTGCTTCGGAACTGAAGGATATCGCTGATGATGAGAAAGCCGATGACAAAGATAAGGCGTCTGAAGGTGAAATGGCTACCCTCACTACTTTGATGAAAGAGGTGTTGGGTGAGAAAATCAAGGAAGTCCGCACATCCGATCGCCTGACCGAAACGGCGGCCTGTTTGGTTGCCGATGATACCGGCATGGACATGCATATGGAACGTATTCTCAAGGCACATAATCAGTTGGATGCGGTGTCTGCAAAAATCCTTGAGGTAAACCCAGGCCATCCAGTGATACGCAAGTTGGCTGAGAAGGCGGCTGAAAAGGGCGCTATCGATACGCTGTCCGATCCCGTCTGGCTTATTCTGGATCAGGCCAAAATTCTGGAAGGTGACCCGCTTGATGACGCGGCCGCATTTGCTCGGCGTCTATCAACTGCTATGGAAAAGGGCCTCGCCTAGTTTCCTGAAATGATCGCAAGAAAACCTCGGCCTTTGCCGGGGTTTTTATTTCAGCGCGCATATTGAAAGAGTGCTGGCGTTGGCCCCATATGTAAGTGACGGGCACCAATCAGAGGAGAAAATACGAAAGATAAAAAGCTACCAAGGGCCAAGAAACTGTGCCTTTACCTAAAAAAAATCAGAAGCCGGCACACCGGCATATTTAATTGCGAGGAAATAAGAGTGAAACCGATCTTCAAAGGGCTGTGCGCTGCACTTGCCTTCGCAACATCTATTCAAGCCACTGACATTGCGGAAAAACAATCTCCAAAACCGCTCACGCTCTATACTCCTGAACAGATCAAAGCTGATATTGATGACTGGATGTTGTGGCTGCATCGCACGCATCCCCAGCTGACGTATACCATTCAGGACATAGACGCTTTTTATGCCGAAGTGCAGGCGATCAAGGACAGTGTTGATGCGCCGCTGACGCAGGCAGAGCTTTGGCAAAAGTTGACCCCGGTGAACGCGGCCTTCTCCGATGGTCATCTTCTTGTGGGCTATAAAAGCAACAAGAGCTACCTTCAGGAGAAGCTGGCTGACGGTGCGAAGCTTTTTCCATTTGATATTCTGATCACCGACCAAAACGAGCTGGTAGTAAAATCACTGGCCGGTGGGGAGGCAACAGAACATCGTGGAGCGAAGATAACTTCGATCAATGGCGTGTCTTCATCCTTGGTTGTGGCTGAGATTCTAAAACGTCAACATGGCGACACAGCTGGCCATCGTCGCACGCTGGCGGAAAAACGTTGGGGTTTCTTATATCTCGCGACCTTTGGATCATCAGATCGCTTTGATCTAAGCGTAGATGATGGCGGCGAGGTCAGAGAAATCTCTCTTGCGGGCCATGGGGATCTGGAGCGAAGCGCTTATTCTACCAAAACATTCGCGGATGATTTTTCATGCAGCATCAAGGGCGATAATACAGCCTACGTGAAAATAGACCAATTTTACTGGGATAGCCCCGAAGAATATATGGCCTTCATGGATGGGTGTTTCACCCAGTTCCGTTCGGAGAACGCAGAAAACCTGATCGTTGATATCCGGGAAAACGGTGGCGGTGACGATATGTTCTGGATGGCTGGCGTGATGAAATATGTTGCCAAAGTACCCTACAGGCACGGCAGTTCATACAAGGTCAGAATCCTGGAGAAATATCGCGACCCGGGCGAAACAATTGGTGATGTTGTGGAGGGTGAGATCGGGCGCATGCGGCAGCCTGAAACCGAGGTTGCCAACAGTTTTGATGGCAATTTCTATCTGCTGGTTGGTCCCTATAGTTATTCTTCTTCGATCCTGTTTGCGAACGCAGTGAAAGATCATGAAATTGGCAAGATCGTGGGCGTTCCTACAGACGGGAAGCGGGGGCAAACGGGCGGGACCCAGCGCTACATATTCCCGAACACGGGTTTGAAAGCAGTGTCGCCGCGATTCATTCTCCAGCCACCGGCTGGCGGGGACAGCTATGCGCCTGTGGCCGTAGAAATTCCACTGGATACGGCGGGCTTGGATGCGGATAAGGCGCTAGACGCTTTCATCCAATCTATTGAAGCTGAGTAGACGAAGTAAAAATTGATAGAAAAAGCCCCGGTTTTTCCAGGGCTTTTTGTTTATAGCCGCTTTATTTTCAAGCCGGTGACCTGATTACGTTTGCGAGATGTTACCTCAAATTCAAAACCATGAAATTTGAATTTCTTGCCCACAATAGGAATGGTCTCTGCCTCGTGAATGACCAAGCCGGCAATGGTAATGGCTTCGTCATCTGGCAGGCGCCAGTCAAACATACGATTGAGATCGCGGATTGGTACGGTGCCTTCCACTTGCGCACTGCCATCAGGCAATTGTTTCACACCGGGCACTTCGAAATCATGTTCGTCTGCAATATCACCCACAATTTCCTCAAGAATGTCCTCAAGGGTGACAAGGCCCTGAATGGCGCCATATTCGTCCACTACAAGAGCGAAATGGGCTTTGCGTTCAAGAAAGGCATTCAGTTGTTCTCTTAGCGTCGTTGTTTCTGGAACGAACCAAGGTTTTACCATGATGCGTTTGACATTCACCCGTTTCGATTGCCCACCCGCGCGCCTGAGCGAGCGCAATACGTCTTTGGCGTGCAGGACCCCGACGATATTTTCCGGGTCGTCCTCATAGATCGGCAGCCGCGTATAGGCGCTTGAAACTACAGCGGCGATAATTTTGTCAGTTCCCAGGTTGATGTCCAGCGCCTCCATTGATGACCGGTGGACCATCACGTCTTCCACCGTTACGTCATTCAAGTCGAGGATCGAGCCCAGCATGTGGGTGTCTTCTTTCACCAAGCCGCCTTCCTTGTGGTGAAGGTCGATGGTGCCGCGAATTTCATCGTGGGCTGAAAGCACGCTTTCCATATTGGAAATGTCGATGCCAAAAAGTCGCAATGTCAGACGCACGATCTTTTGTACAAGCGCGACAATTGGCGCAAACAGGGCAACAATCAGGCTGATGAACCATGACATCCTGAGCGCCATGTTGTCGGGATTGGCAATTGCATAAGACTTGGGCAAAACTTCTGCAAAAATCAGGACAAGAGCCGTCATCACAAGTGTCGCATAGACAACACCTTCTTCCCCGACCAGGCTCATGAACAGGCTGGTGGCAAGCGCAGACGCCAAAATATTCACCAGATTGTTGCCAAGTAGAATAGCACCAATCAAGCGCTCCTGATCCTCGATCAGCCGCCCGACGCGCTTTGCCCGTTTGTTGCCGTCATTCATCATATGGTGAATGCGAGCACGCGACGCAGCCGTGAGTGCAGTCTCGGAGCCGGAGAAAAGCCCGGAAAGCCCAAGGAGTACAAAGATGATGCCGGTGGTAATCCAGAAGTCTGAGTTAAAGAGAGAAGCGCTTGCCGCTGCCTCGTCCATGGTATTGCTCCAGTCCCTGAAGTGATCGCTATTCAGTAGCCATCCAATATGGGTTACGGTTTCTAGCCGTCAATAGAGTCCTGTAATACAGCCTTTACAAGATCAAGGTCTATGCCTTTGTGGGTTGCTGCGCCACCAATGGGCCCGAGAATAAAAACGATCTCGCCTGCGTCTACTTTTTTATCCTGCGCCATATGGCCGAGGAGCTGCCCGGCATCAAGTGCTTTCCCGACCTGAGCTGCGGAGGCCATCATGTTCACTGATTGAAGGTGGGCGCGGTATCGAACCAGGTCTTCTGGATTCGCAATGCCCATTCTGACAGAAAGATCCAACGCCATGGCCATGCCGATCGCGACGCCTTCACCGTGCAACAGTGTGCCGTCATAGGCGCACTCTGCCTCAAGGGCGTGCCCAAATGTATGCCCTAAATTAAGGAGTGCGCGCTTGCCTGCTTCGAACTCATCCTCCGCCACGATGCGTGCTTTAGCCTCACAGCTCTTGGCAACAGCATAGGCTTGAGCCGTGCGATCACCCGTGCGAATCCTTGCGCCGTTTTCTTCGAGCCAGCTGAAGAAGTCCGGATCGTCTATCAGGCCATATTTAACAATCTCTGCATAACCCGCCTGCAGTTCGCGTGCAGGCAAAGTATCCAGCACGGCCAAGTCGATCACTACCATGCGCGGCTGATGGAAAGCGCCAAGCAGGTTCTTACCATGGGGTGTGTTGATGCCCGTTTTGCCCCCCACTGAACTGTCCACTTGCGCGAGCAGGCTGGTGGGTACCTGGATGAAGTCCATCCCGCGCCTGAGGACTGCGGCAGCAAAGCCTGTGATGTCCCCGATGACGCCGCCTCCAAGCGCTATCAATGTGTCTTTGCGTTCAGTACCAAGCGCCAGTAGCTGATTGGTCAGGTCCGTGAAGCGGTCATAGGATTTGGTGGCTTCGCCGGCCGGCAGAACAACAGAAGATACAGTTATTCCGGCATCCAGCAGCGATGTCCGGACAGCCTGAAGGTGGATTTTGGCCACATTTTCATCTGTGACGATTACGACATTCGGGCGCCGTAAAACGGGGGCGATAAGTACACCCAAGTCATTGAGTAAGCCGTCGCCGATATGGATGTTATAGGATCTATCACCCAGAGGTACTGGCACTGTTTTGATCAGTTCACCTTTGAGCCTTTGAGCCTTAGTCATGCTTGCATGTCCTCAATGGCGCTAACGACATCGGCAACAACATCTTCGTGCGGCCCGGCGCTTGAAGCCACTTTCAGATCGGCCTGGGCATAGAAGGGTGCCCGTTCTTCCGCAAGGCGAGTCAGGATTTCTTTTGGATTGCCTGTTTTGAGAAGTGGGCGCGTATCACGCCTTCCGGTGCGCTCTACAAGGACGTCAATGTCGGCATCCAACCAGATTGACAGGCCCTTTTTCTTAATCAGCGTACGTGTTGCTTCATTGATGAACGCGCCGCCACCCGTTGCAACGACCTGCGGCTTGCCGTCCAGCAGGCGTTCGATCACTCGGCGTTCGCCGGAACGAAAATCCTCTTCGCCAAAACATTCGAAAATTTCCGCAACCGACATTCCTGCGGCTTTTTCGATTTCATGGTCGGAATCAACAAAAGGAAGCCCCAGTTTTTTGGCGAGTCTGCGGCCAACAGTTGTTTTGCCCGCACCCATCAGGCCGACAAGCACAATGGTGCGCCCAACCTGCAGAGGGCGTTGGCTTGAATTCGCTGCCGATGTTATTCTTTTATTCCGTGCCATGCACCGCTCTTTACACAGCCAGAGCTGCTTCGCCAATTGTTTTATGGGTAACCAATACCTTATTTCTGCCAGAATGGGCGACCAAACTTAAATCCTTATTCACATAAGCATTTCTATCTGCCTATTGGGTGGCTGGACTTGGGCCTCTGGCCATCCTATAAGACCAACAGGTACCACCCGTAATGGGCAGAAGAATACCAAAGGGAGTGTCATGTCTAAACTCACGCAAATATTGCTGGCTGCCGGTGTGCTGGTTCTGGTTGGGGGCGCTGTCTTCCTCATGACCTGGGATATTCCAGCTCCAAGTGAACAAGTGACCAAAACCCTTAGCAATGATCGCTTCCCGTCATAATTTGCGCGCCCGCGTAACCACCATTCTTGCCGGAGCGATTGTTCTGGCTTGTGGTGTCATGCCTGCTGCTGCGTTGTGGCAGGAAGAAGATGCACAAGAGGCCGGTTCCGAGCCACAGCAAGAGGCTGTTCCTCCTGCGGCGGCCCCAGACGACGCGGCCAATGCGTCCCGGCGGTTTTTCCTTGGTGGCCGTCCTGTGTTGAAGCGGCAAGTAGGCCCAGCTGTTGGGGCGCCCCGATCCATTCTGCCAAAACCATATATGCCTTTAGGGTCGATAGTGGCGCCTGAGGTGCCAGCGCAGGAAGGCAATTCTGATATTCCCTCAGATGAGGCGTCCGTTGGCGAAGCCGAAAGCCTGCCAGAAAACGAAGTCGCTGAAAACGAAGTAGCTGATGATGGCGCTGAGCAGACAGCGGACCGGTTGATGGCTACTGATAGCCAGGAAGAAGACTTGCTCCTGACGGAGGGAATGCTGGAAACGCTCGACCCTTCAGGTATTCCGGTGCTGAGTGGCAATACTGCTTTTCCTGCGGAAGTTTGGGGCGATCGGAATCGCCGTTCAATCGAAGATACGTTGCAGCAATTTGCTGCCCCAACCGCTTCGCCGGCGATGGCCAAGGCTGCGCGCAAGATGGCGCTCTCAGGCTTTACACTTGCTCGACCAGACAGCGGGGATGATATCATACGGTTTGTAGCCGCGCGCCTGAATGTATTGCGAGTTCATGGCGATACCGAAGGTTATCTTGGCCTTTTGGCTCAGTTGCCGGCAGATCATGATTGGTCTGCGCTGTCACGTGAGATCACAGATGGCCATTTGCTCGCGGGTAGGATCGAAGATGCCTGTGCATTGGCGGCGCTGGAACGTAATGACAGCAATGATCCATATTGGCTTCGCATTGCCGCCTTTTGTCGCGCGGTAAGGGGTGATCGGGTTGGTGTGGACTTCCAGTTGGGAATATTGGAAGAATTGAGCACTGTCTCCCAAACCTTCTATCAGCTAATTGACCAGATATTGGTGGAGGCCGAGCAGGCCGCTGGCCCTGTATTGGATACTGGCCTCGTGCTTGGCTCTCCTTTGCATGTTGATGTGTTGGAGGCGACGATGGCACGCCTCGCCAAAGTTGGTGTTCCGCTTCTGGGCGAAGGGTTGGTTAATCCCTTGGCCGCCAAGGCTATGTTGGATATCCCGGGCGTGGCCGCGAACCAGAAACTTCGGCTGATAGGCCGCGGCCTCGAACAAGGATGGCTGGATGCGCGTGCCCTGGCAGATTATTTGGCAGCCATGCCGGTTGCTGAAGACCTGGCTTTGCAAGCGCTGGAGTTCGCTGAATCGGACGATAGTTTCCTGAATGATGTTCTTTTGCTTGTCTTGGCAGGCAAAGGAACAGATGAGGAAGCCAGGGTACGAGCCACCGAAATTGTACAGTTGCGCCTGCAAGACCCTGACAAAGCGGCCTATATGGTTCCAGCGATGGCTCGTTTGCAGGCAGAAAATTGGGCACTTGGTTTTCGTGCTAGCTTGTTGGTGGGTGACCTGCAGGCTGCGAATGAATTGTTCACGGGCGTTCGCGCGTCCAGCGCAGGGGATGATGTGGCTAAAGACGCCGCCTTGGCAGAAAACTGGTCATTGGCAACGATTGCAGGTTTTCAGGGCGCACCTGATGTTACCCCAGACAGGCTGACAATGTGGTGGGCAACACAAGCCGGCGATGAAAATCGGTTTGAACGTGCGGCGCTATTGTTCACGCTTCTTGAAGCCACTGGCCATACGGTACCCGAAGAAGTTTGGGCTTGGGCGGAAGCGGGTAAGGTTCAGTCGGATGGACCAACTATTTCGCCAGCGCATTGGCGCAAGCTATTGGTGATGGCTGCGGAAGGAGATCGGGCCGGCGCTCTGGCTCTCGCATATAAAAGCACAGCATCAGGTACGATCTCGTCTTCTTATGCAGGGTCTTTGGTCGGCACACTTGTTGAGCTTGGGCTGAAGGAAGAAGCGCATCACTTAGCGGCAGAGATCGCCATTCGTCGCGGTCTGTAAAGAACGCAATGTCTGATCCCGCGCTTATTGACCAGTTTCTTGAGATGTTGGCGGCAGAGAAGGGCCGGGCAAAAAACAGCCTTATGGCGTATAAGCGCGATTTGGAAGATTTCTGCGAGAAATCACCGATGACGTTGATGCGTGCTTCTGCCGATGATCTCCGGGCTTATCTCGGCTTGCTTCATCGCGCGGGACTCAAGGCGGGTACAGTCGCCCGGCGTCTTTCTGCTCTGAGGCAATTTTATCTGTTTCTCTATTCTGATGGTTTGCGAGCGGATAATCCTGCCAAGAACATTGAAAGCCCGAGGCCAGAACAAAAGCTCCCCAAAGTGTTGTCAGAGCAGGATGTGGACAGGCTTTTGGATACTGCCGAAGCAGCGGCGGCTTCGGGCAGCATGGCGCCTGTGCGTCGCCACGCGCTGGTGGAGACTTTGTATGCGACGGGCCTTCGGATCAGTGAGCTTGTCACATTGCCCAAACGCGCAGTAGGCCCGGATACCACTATGATCATGGTGCGCGGCAAGGGGGGGCGTGAACGCATGGTGCCTTTGGGAGATAAGGCCCGACATGCGCTGACAGACTATCTTACCCTCAGGAGTATGTCGCCCCACAGGGAATCGCCCTTTCTGTTCCCGTCTGGTGGCAAAGAAGGGCATCTGACCCGCCGTCGTGTGGGGCAGCTGATGAAGGATTTGGCTGTGGAGGCCGGAGTGATGCCGAGCGCCGTTAGTCCGCATAAACTGCGGCACGCTTTTGCCACCCACTTGCTGGCGCATGGGGCAGACTTGCGAGCTGTGCAGCAGATGTTGGGGCATGCTGATATTTCCACAACCCAGATCTATACTCATGTACTTGAAGAAAGACTCAAAAGCCTGGTGTTGACCAAACATCCAATGAGTGACGAATGAGAAATATGATCTAGCTTATTCACGGGGAGGGAAGGGCATGATCAGAAAATTACTTATCCTTTTGGTTGGCGCGGTGGCGGTTGCCTATAGCATCTTCTGGCTGACTGCACCCGGCAAGGGAGACCCGTCGCAGTATCTTGCACTTGAAAACGACTATGCCGTGCGGATCGTGCGGGATGGTTATGGTGTGCCGCATATCTTCGGCCAACGGGATGTGGATGTGTCCTTTGGTCTGGCCTTCGCCCATGCTGAAGACGATTTCGCCACTATTCAGGATGTGGTTTTGGCTACTCGGGGCAAGCTTGCCACCCTTCACGGGCCAGATGCTGCTAAAACCGACTATCTGATCCAGTGGATGAATGTATGGGAAGTAGTGAATGCGGGCTACGATAGCCGGATCAGCCAACAGACCCGAGACCATGCCGAGGCCTACGCGGCCGGGCTGAATTATTATGTAGCCAAACATCCAGACGGAGTGGCGGCAGGAGTGCTACCTTTTACCGGCAAAGATATCGTTGCGGGCTTTACCTTCAAGACACCGCTTTTTTATGGATTTGATCAGGTGGTGGCCAAGGTTGCGGCAGGTGAGTATGGAACAGGGCTGGACCGCACGGCCCACCTGCAAGTAACGGATGCGCCGCAGCCTGAGCTAGGCAGCCAGGGTTTGGCGATTGCCCCTCATCGTTCGGGTGATGGTGCCACCCGCCTTCTGGTGAATTCTCATCAACCGCTCACTGGGCCGGTTGCCTGGTATGAGGCGCGCGTAAAATCTCAAGAAGGTTGGGATATGGCAGGGGGCACTTTCCCCGGTTCCCCCATCATCTTGCATGGCACTGGCCCCACGCTCGGTTGGGCCAACACCGTGAACAAGCCTGATCTGGTTGACGTATATGAGCTGACACTCAATCCCGAGAATGAAAACCAGTATCTGCTGGATGGTTTATGGCGGGATCTTGATATTGAGGAGGCATCAATTGATGTCACTTTCTGGGGCCCGATCCGCTGGACATTCCATGAGCCAATTTATCGCTCTGAGCACGGACCGGTGTTTAGAACTGAGAAGGGTGCCTATGCGGTCAGATGGGCGGGCATGGATGAGATGCGCACGCTTGAGGAAATGATCGCACTGAATAAGGCGCGCACTCAAAAGGATTTTGAAGCTGCGCTTTCCATGATGGCCATGCCCAGTATCAACTATGTGTATGCAGACAGTGAAGGCAACATTGCGCATTATTATAATGCGATGTTGCCCAAAAGGCGGGAGGGCGTGAATTGGCAAGGATTGTTGCCAGGTGACAGGTCAGATTTGATCTGGGAGGACTATCATGCTTTCAGCGATATTCCGCAAACGGTGAACCCACCCTCCGGTGCTGTGTTCAACGCCAACAACACTCCTTATGTAGCCTCGGATGAAGGCGGCAGTGCCAAACCTGAGGAGTTTCCAGTCGCCATGGGCATTGAAACCCATATGACCAACCGCGCCTTGCGCCTGCGCGAACTGTTGCAAACCCAACAGGATGTGTATGACCATACCTTCCGCATGATCAAATATGACAACAGCTATTCGTTTGCAGGGGATGAAAAATCAGTCGCTTTCATGGCGTGGCACGATATCACGGGGCTCGAACTTGAAGGCAATCTGGCTGAAGCTCGCGACTTTTTATTTGGCTGGAGCCTGGATACAGATGCGGCCAATGAGGTTGCATCGCTTGGCGTTTTGTCCGTCACGCCTTTCATTCTTGCCAATATGCGCGGCGAACCGCGCCCTGAACCAAAGGCGGTTTTTGAGGAAGCCGTTTCATTCCTGATGGATAATTTCGGACGCCTTGATGTGCCATGGGGCGTGGTGAACCGACTGAAGCGCGGCACCACAAATTGGCCACTATCTGGCGCACCAGATGTGTTGCGCGCGATTTATGCGGAAAAAGATGATGGCACCCTTAAAGCTATCGCCGGCGATAGCTATATAATGTTTGTAACTTGGGCTGCGGATGGGACGCAGGCAGTTCAGTCCATCCACAGCTTTGGCAGCGCGACCCTTGATGAAACATCGGCCCACTATGCCGATCAGGCACCGTTGTTTGCCGTTGAGAAGGAAAGGCTGCTGCCCCTTGACCTACAATCCTTGGAGGCCGAGAAAACCAGTGACATACGCCTCGGCCGTAACGGAAACCGAAAACCTTGACATAGCGGGCGCAATCAAGGATTTTGCGCGCCTCGGCGAAACATGTTTTACTATGCCATATGAAACAGCCGCCTAAAAAAACGGATACGAATGATATGATGACGTTTCTAGAGTTCGAGAAACCAATCGCGGAGCTTGAGGGCAAGATCCGTGAACTGCGCAGCTTCAAAGGCGGCGCTGATATCACGGCCGAGGTTGGCCAGCTTGAGACCAAGCTTGGGAAACTCCTCAAAGAAACATATGAAAGCCTGACGCCCACGCAGAAAATGCAAGTGGCGCGGCACCCGGAGCGCCCGCACTTCCACGATTTGATTGGGCAGCTGTTTGACGACTTCACACCGCTTGCCGGTGACCGAGCTTTTGGTGAGGATCTCGCACTTGTGGGCGGTTTGGCGCGTTTCCGCGGCGAAGCCTGTGTGGTCATGGGCCACGAAAAGGGCTGGGATACGGAAAGCCGTATCAAACATAATTTCGGCATGGCGCGCCCTGAGGGGTACCGCAAGGCGATTCGCCTGATGGAAATGGCTGACCGGTTCGGTTTGCCGGTGCTGTCTTTGGTGGATACGTCTGGCGCCTATCCGGGCGTCGGCGCAGAAGAACGTGGTCAGGCGGAAGCCATTGCTCGTTCCACTGACAAATGTCTGGACCTTGAGGTTCCGATGGTAACCTGCATCGTGGGTGAGGGTGGCTCAGGGGGCGCTGTGGCTATTGCTGCGGCCAACCGTGTTCTGATGATGGAACATGCCATCTATAGTGTGATTTCTCCTGAGGGCTGTGCTTCCATTCTTTGGCGCACCAATGAGAAGGCCAATGAAGCAGCGGTGGCGCTCAAGATCACGGCACAAGACCTTCTGAAGCTTGGTGTGATCGATGAAATTGTGGCCGAACCATTGGGTGGCGCACACCGGGATACAGAGCGTGCGATGAACATGCTGGGTGACAGCCTTGAGCGGTCCCTTCGCGATATGGCGGGCATCGATGGCGCACGCCTTAAGGAACTTCGCCGCGAAAAATTCCTCGCAATCGGGGACAAGGGCCTCGCATAGCCGCGACTCATTGGAAATCCTAAGTCTTTGATAGGCCAGGGTGCATTTGATGCAACTCTGGCCTTCATCGTTCTGTCATAAAACCACTAGATATTGGGCACTTAAAAATTCTTACCACTTTATCTTGACGAAATCCTCACTTCGATCTTATTCTAGGGACCTCGAAGCGACGGGACGACTCGAACGGGGGAGTTCGGGCAAACACTTCGCTAAGTATTTACAATCATTATGAAAAGTCGATTCGTTCGACTTTTGTTCTTTGTTCGGGCACAATTGGGTGTTTCTCGAAACGAAGAAGGAGTCAGTACCGCGTGGCTAGGGCGGACAAGGGAGATATGGGCACTATGTTTGAGGTCACTCAATTTGAGCATGGCGGGCCGGTCGAGGTCGACCGCAGTCGCGATGCGCTTTTAACAGATTTCGGTAAAGCCACGCTTGAAGACCGCTATCTGATGCCCGGCGAAAGCTATCAGGACCTGTTCGCACGAGTGGCGTCTTTCTATGGCGACGATGCGGCTCATTCCCAGCGGCTCTATAACTATATTTCCAACCTCTGGTTCATGCCTGCCACACCTGTTCTGTCAAATGGTGGTACCAATCGGGGCCTGCCGATCAGTTGCTTCCTCAACGAAGCACAGGACAAGCTCGGTTCCATTGTTGATCTGTGGACGGAGAATGTATGGCTTGCTTCCAAGGGTGGCGGCATTGGTTCCTATTGGGGTAACCTGCGTTCAATTGGCGAAACAGTAGGCGGGGTTGGAAAAACCAGCGGCATTGTACCTTTCGTTCGTGTGATGGATAGCCTCACATTGGCAATCTCCCAAGGCTCTCTGCGTCGTGGTTCTGCTGCGATCTATTTGCCGATCAGCCATCCGGAAATTGAGGAATTTATCGAACTGCGCCGTCCGACAGGCGGTGACCCCAACCGTAAAACGCCAAACCTGCACCACGGTGTGCTGGTGACGGACGCTTTCATGCGCGCGGTAGAAGCCGACGAAGAGTGGGCTCTTACCAGCCCGAAAGACGGCCATGTGGTGCGTACTGTATCCGCGCGCAGCCTTTGGATTCGCCTGCTGACGGCCCGCGTTGAAACCGGCGAGCCCTATGTGATCTATTCCGACACAGTGAACCGCCAGATGCCTGAGCATCACAAACTGGCTGGCCTGACAGTGAAAACATCCAACCTTTGCGCGGAAATTACGCTGCCAACGGGTCTTGACCATTTGGGCAACGAGCGTACGGCTGTTTGTTGTCTCTCAAGCCTCAACCTTGAATATTACAAGCAGTGGAAAGACAATAAGGACTTCATCCCCGATGTGATGCGCTTCCTGGACAACGTGCTACAAGACTTTATCGATCGCGCACCGGATGAGATGGCAAAAGCCCGCTATTCTGCCATGCGTGAGCGGTCTGTTGGCTTGGGTGTGATGGGTTTTCACAGCTTCCTTCAGGACAATATGATCCCGTTTGAAAGCGCGATGGCGAAGGCCTGGAACAAGAAGATTTTCAAGCATATTGAAGGTGAGGTGGATCGTGCCTCTGAGGCGCTGGCGTTTGAGCGCGGCCCATGCCCTGACGCGGCTGACTACGGTATCATGCAGCGTTTCTCCAATAAAACTGCGATCGCGCCAACGGCTTCCATTTCCACCATTTGTGGTGGCGCAAGCCCAGGGATCGAGCCAATCGCTGCTAACAGCTATAACCAGAAAACTCTGTCTGGTAACTTTATCGTGCATAACCGTGCGCTCAGGCGTTTGCTCGAAGAAAAGGGCCAGAATACTGATGAAATCTGGACTTCCATCACCATCAATGAAGGTTCGGTGCAGCATCTGGATTTCCTCACGCAGGAAGAGAAAGATGTGTTCAAGACAGCGTTCGAGCTGGACCAGCGCTGGGTGGTTGAACTTGCAGCAGACCGAGCTTGCCATGTCAGCCAGGCGCAGTCCGTGAATATCTTCCTGCCTGCAAATGTACATAAGCGGGACCTGCACCAGATTCACTACCAGGCATGGAAAAAAGGCCTGAAGAGCCTTTACTACTGTCGTTCCAAATCGATCAGCCGTGCCGAGGTTGTGGCAACTGGCAGTTATAAGAAGAAGCGCCAAGAGGAAGTGCAGCTTGAGTTGGGCGGTGGCGGTTCTACCGATTATGAGGAATGCCTCGCCTGCCAATAGGGAATTCCATTTCCTTAAAGTCTATCAAATTAGATCAAGGCCCTGTTTTCAGGGCCTTTTTCTTTTCAAGGAATTTGTTACTGACAATTTTTGTCAGTGTAGCCTTGTAGGTTTCAGGCAAACATAAAAGAGAGGTTTGTTATGAAACACTATTACAACCCAATGAGCCGTGCCGCGACCACCCATTGGATGTTGCTTGAAGCAGGTGTTGCCCATGAACAAATATTGGTCGATTTTGCACAAGGTGAAACAGAGACAACAGCGTATCGTGCGATCAATCCTATGGGCAAGATACCAGCCTTGGTGGATGGAGATATCGTAATCACCGAGGCTGCAGCGATATGTGCCTATATTGCAGACAAATATCCTGAAAAGGGACTTGCGCCGGCCCATGGCACAGCAAAGTGCGGCAAATACTATCGCTATCTGTTCGTGCCTGGCACGACGTTGGAGCCAATGTTTACCGCTGAGATGTTGGGGTTACAGGATTATCCTGCTCAGTCGGTTGGATTTGGTGACATAGAGCGATGCTTGGCAACCATTGAAGCGATGACCCCTGAATCCAATTGGGTAATGGGTGACCAGTTTACTGCCGCCGATGTCGTGTTTGGGGGGACACTAAATTTCGCAATGCAGTTTGGATGGCTGAAAGAGCCGAGCGAAAAAGTTGCTTCCTATGTACGACGTATCAGAGAACGGCCTGCATACAGGCAAAGTCATGATCCATCCTGGCATTAATCTGTTTGTAGGTGTAGAGCGCTAGCCAAATAGGTTTTCTGGACGCTTGTGTTGCCCTCTTTTTCCGATAAGAATAGTTCTTCAGTGGGGAGGGAGCTCGCTTGTGAAATTTAGATTTTTGTCATTGGCAGGATTACTGGCGATGGTGCTCAGCTCCGCCGCTTTGGCGCATGGGGTCGATGAAGGGACCAAGCAATTCCTGCTTCAGAATTCAGGGCTGCAGGTAATTGCTTTCATGTATATTGGGGCAAAGCATATGGTCACCGGCTACGATCATTTGCTGTTTCTAGTCGGCGTGATCTTCTTTCTCTACAAATCAAAAGACGTGCTTCTCTATGTCACGCTTTTCACGATCGGGCACAGCCTGACATTGATGACGGGCGTACTGAACGATATTTCCGTCAATCCATACCTGATCGATGCCATCATCGGCATTTCAGTCGTCTATAAAGGTTTCGACAATCTGGGTGGGTTTGAGCGGACGGTTGGTATGCGGCCCGACACGCGGATTATGGTACTGATCTTTGGTTTGTTCCACGGTTTTGGACTTGCGACCAAACTGCAGGATTTCCCGCTGGATGAAGAGAATCTGTTCGGCAACATGCTGTCCTTCAACGTGGGCGTTGAGCTTGGGCAATTGTCGGCGCTTATGATCATTCTCTTGCTCCTGGCCTTCTGGCGAAGGCATGAGAGCTTCAGCAGGTTCGCGACCATCACAAATTTCATGCTTATGTCCGCCGGGATGATGCTGATCGGCTATCAGCTCACTGGCTATTTTATTGCCTAGGGAGACTGCATATGACTGACGATCATCAGTTGCTTTCAACAAAAAACCTCTTGCGCGGCACAGTTGCTGCCGCTGTATTCGCCGGCATTGCGCTTGTCACGGTTATCCTGCCGGCAGAATATGAAATTGATCCACTGGGTACCGGGAAGGTGCTGGGCCTGACGGACATTGCCGCTGCAGTTGATACGGCGGATGTAACGTTTGCGGTGGCGGTCGAGAACTCACAGGCGTTCCCGGAACGCGAAGACACCATTGAGATTCCGATCGCTGCAGGCAAAGGACTTGAATACAAGCTTCATATGTTGCCCGGGGCTACCGTGCAACACGAATGGACCGTAGACGGCGGCGAATTGTATTACGACTTCCACGGTGAACCGCAGGGCGATACTACAGGCTATTATGAAAGCTTTGCGATAGCGACATCATCGGGAATGAGTGGGCTCTTCTATGCACCTTGGGAAGGTTCCCATGGGTGGTACTGGAAGAACAAGACCGATGTGGCCATGACCATTACCCTGAAACTCAAGGGTAGCTATGAGATAAAAGGCTTGCGCCAATAGCTGTTATTCCAGGTATTTCTGTCGGACTTTCTAAAAAAGGCACGCAGTTGTGGGCTGGCGTGCCTTATTCGTCGCGGCCTGCAGGCATCAGAGCAAAGGCCACCAGAAGAAGGCCGGTGATTGCAAAGAATGTGGCGAGTAGGGTTGCGCAAATATTGCTCATGGCGCCAGCAACGGCCCGAGGGCCATCGATGGTCAGCCGAATTTCTCCGGTAGCGTCAGACATGCTTTCGGGCAAGTGAAGCGGGCGATTGATTTCGCCCTCGGTGCCGGCGAAAGTGGCGATCAGCTTCTCAAGACCTGAATGCGGCGGAAGGTCATCCCGGCTGGCTTCGCCGAGCACAACACTGTGATCCTCGAAAATTTTGGCGGATTTTACAAAGTCGTGATCTGTAAGGCCTGCGGCTATGTCCTGTGCCAGTTCAGCATCCAGAATAAGAACGGCCCGTGCAGCCGGCTTTTCGAGAGACGATACCAGCATTGCGATGCTGGTTTCACTGCGCTCCTTTGCAGCTCCAAGTTCCTGGAAAAACTGCATGAACATACAGAGTACACCAATGAGCACCGCGAAAATTACAGATTTCGCGGAGAGATTGCTGAAAGCCCCTTTTGTCCAGCTTTTGCTCACAATGATAACCCTCTCCAAGATCATGCTATTATCAGTCGCAATGGGCGTTTTGATCAATAGGTAATTTTTTCACCGGCCTTTTATCAATTATTCATGGCGTAGATACCTGCTCCAGATATCGCCTGATATTCCCCTTTGTGCGAACCTTGTGATATCAAGCGTTTCCTATGATTCGTGCTATTTGGCCATTATGTTCCCTATGGCGGCAAGTGTTTTTTTTACTAAATATTGTGTCTCTTGGTTTCCATTCCACAAATTACGGGGCTATACTGCCCGCGCCGGCAGTTGGGTGCCGGTGAAAAATACCGGAAATAACAGGTTGAGAGTGGGAGGCAGGGCCTTATGGCTGAAGTGGCTGAAATGGAAGCAACGGGTTTGTTGGAAGAACGGCATGTGTATAAGCCGTTCAGGTATCCTTGGGCGTATGAAGCCTGGTTGACGCAACAGCAAATTCATTGGCTGCCAGAAGAGGTGCCGCTGGCTGAAGATGTACGAGATTGGGCGAAGAAGCTGACGGAATCAGAAAAAAACCTGCTGACACAGATTTTCCGTTTCTTCACTCAGAGCGATATCGAGGTGAATAACTGCTACATGAAGCATTACACCAAGATATTCAAACCCACTGAAGTGCAGATGATGTTGTCTGCCTTCTCCAATATGGAAACAATCCATATTGCCGCATACAGCCATCTTCTGGACACGCTTGGTATGCCCGAGGCAGAATATTCGGCTTTCCTCCGATACAAGGAGATGAAAGACAAATATGATTATATGCAGCAATTCAATTCGAACGATCTTCGTTCAGCGGCTGTAACATTGGCCGTGTTCGGTGCTTTCACAGAAGGCCTGCAGCTGTTCGCGAGTTTTGCCATGCTGTTGAACTTCCCGCGTTTCAACAAAATGAAAGGTATGGGGCAGATCATCACATGGTCGGTGCGGGATGAAAGCCTGCACTGCAACAGCATCATCAAGCTATTTCACACATTGATGCGCGAGCATCCCAACCTGTGGGACGACCGTATGAAGGAAGAGCTGACAACGGCCTGCAGAACGATTGTCGAGCATGAAGATGCCTTCATCGATCTGGCTTTTGGCATGGGCGCAATTGAAGGTCTGACAGCGGAAGAAGTGAAACAATATATTCGCTATATTGCTGACCGCCGCCTCTCCCAGTTGGATCTGGACGAGATTTTCCATGTGGAAGCAAACCCGCTGCCTTGGCTCGATAGCATGCTGAACGCGGTGGAACATACCAACTTTTTCGAAAACCGGGCGACCGAATATTCAAAAGCGGCCACCCAAGGCTCGTGGGAGGAAGCGTTCAATTAAAACTGAACGCATTAACTGGTCACAAGCCCGGATCAAAGAAGCGCTCGAGATTGTCTCGGGCGCTTTTTTCATGACATTCTGGCCTTAAAAAGATAAGAACAAATAAAGAACAGAATATGGGCAGAGCAGATGAGTTTATCCTATCTACAATCCAGCTTCCTGACGCTTGAGCAATTGGCTGGCCTAAGCGGTGTTTCTGCCGACAGGTTGAGGGCCATGATTGCGCACGGCTGTTTGCCTGGCCCGGCTTACAAGGTTGAAGGCAAATGCAGGATTTCATCCTTCTTTGGAGATCATGATGAGGTGATGGATATCTGGTATTTTCCTCGCTCCTACATAGGAACGGCGTTGGCTTTGCAGCAGTCCGGCAAGGAGCTTGAAGTTTTGGCAGAAGAAGAAAAGGCGCTGTTCTTCAGGATATATACTTCGGTGCTTGAGGAGTGGAACGCGCAAGCCTTTGGTCTTGGGCATTTATTTCAGGATGATGCACGTGTGGGTGGGGAGGCTGCTATCAGTTTTCTTGAAGGGGAATGGCAGCATTATCTCTCCGGCACATATGGTTTGTGCACCCGCACAGCGTCCGCCAAGGAAATAGCTGTTAAAGAAGTCATGATTGCCAGGATCAAGTTTCTGACGTCGGACATGAGCAAAGACCGCGCGGCAGTCGATATCACAGAGCTTGTCCAGGCGGTTGATTTTCTGGACGAGGTTTCGGCACCCTTTGCGCCACATGAAGTTGGGCGCAGCTCGCGCGAGAAATATATCAATCAGCCCAGGGCGAAATATTTGGGCACCTTGTGAAAAAAGCGCCTGAGAAAACTCAGGCGCTTTAAAGTAGGGCGTCCTCAAGGGGGAGGTTGTGCCGCTTACTGGCTGGCCGCGAGGATTGCCAGCCCAGCTGCGATCAAAACCGCGACGCCCAGCTCCTCATCCCGGTCTTTACGATCTTCGTCGTATGTCGCGGGATGGGAGGATTGGTGGCCATACTCAGAACTCCAGCCATAGTCGCCACCATTTTGAGAGTAGTATCCGCCATCGCCATTTGAATATTTCACAGCAAGGTTTGCATAAAAGTCGTTGGCGTGATGTTGGATTTTCCGCGCAAGAACGCGACCCAAATCCTGCGCTGCTTCTTCCCGTACTTCGCGAGCAATATGCTTGCGGTAGTCAGGAGTTGCACGGGCAAACAGGTCTGCCACGCCATTGGAAGGCATGTGGCTTGTGGGTGTCATGCCACAGCTTGTTTGCGCCATCAGGTTTGTACCGTACTTAAATTTTTCTGAGGATTTCAGCCGCACCTGATCGCTATTCCGACCAAGGCCCCGTAAAGATACCCGTACGTCATAGCTCGCATAGGCTTCGGCCTTTTCCTTCACCTCGGTGTAATAGGCCTTGATAAAGTGGCCGCAGCGTCCGCCCGTGTGACGGCGAGACTTCTTGTATTTCTTGTCTTCTCGGTCCTTGTCAACCACCCGGAAACCCAAATCATAGTTTAGTTCGCGGGCATTCACGCGCATATCAGCGTTGCGACGATCATTAACGATCCGAATATAAGGCGGCAAGTTCTGCCTGAGGCCTGCAAGCGCGTTTGCTTCGAAGGCAGTCAGTTGCCGCTCACGTTTCTCGCCGCGCGTGTCCACGTCAACATAAACCCGCAAAGGGTGGTCGGCACGAAATTCGAAGCTGTGAGCGTCGGGGACTAAATGATCTGCCATTGCCACGCCCCCAAATGCGAGGCTTGCGGCTACTGTAGTTGCCAGTTTCTTGAATGTTGTATTCGCTGTCATGACTCAGTTCTCCTCGTCTGATGAAACCACCATAGGGGAAACGTGATGACCCAAACCTGAGGCCGCTGTTCAGCTGGAATTCATTTTCACGGACAATAAAAAAACGGGCCAAAAAGCCCGTTCTTCAATGATTTAATTTGATAGGTAGCTTCTAGAGTGCGCCGTGACAGTGCTTGAATTTCTTGCCAGATCCACAAGGGCAAGCATCGTTTCTACCGACATCACCGAATGGATTCGCAGCCGGTGCCTGTGGTCGAGGTGCTGCCAATCCCATCGAGCTTACATCACCGTGGCAGTGCTTAAACTTTTGCCCCGATCCACACGGACATGGTGCGTTGCGCGGTACATCGCCCCAGGTGCTTGTATCGTTTGCATTGAATCCTGCGGTAGGTGCGCCGCCACCGATGGCTACGTCAGGGTCCGGATGGCTTTCCTGAAATACAGAAGGTGCCTCAGGCTCGACGGCCGCGGCCATGGATGCTGGATCAATTTGTGGAGCAAGTTCAATACGCGCCAGGAATTGAGTGGTGGCCTCGCGAATATGAAACAGCATGCCTTCAAACAGAGAAAAGGCTTCGGTTTTATATTCATTGAGCGGGTCACGCTGGCCATAAGCACGCAGGCTAACTCCCTGGCGAAGGTGGTCCAGATTCTGGAGGTGTTCTTTCCATTCCTGATCAAGTACCTGCAGGAGAATATTTTTTTCAATATCCTTTTGCCACATACCAACGCCGGTTTCAGGGTCGGCTGAGCCGGTCATCTCGTTAATGCGGGCAGCCTTCTCAGTCATCATGGTGTCGGAGGCTTCTGTGAGGCGCTCGATGATCACATTGTCATCCACCCCTTCTTCCTCGGCCCACGCCTTGATGTCAACGTCGAGACCAAGTTTGGTGGCAACGTCTTCGGCCAGCCCTTCGATATCCCATTGTTCAGGATAGGACTTGGGCGGGATACGTGTTTCCACGATGTTATGTACAACGTCAGCACGCATGTCAGCGATGGTCTCACTGATTTCGTCAGCGTCCATCACTTCCTTGCGCTGCTCGTAGATGGCGGTGCGCTGATCGTTCATGACATCGTCGAACTTCACCAGGTTCTTACGGATATCATAGTTGCGTGCTTCCACCTTCTGCTGCGCTTTTTCAATGGCTTTATTCAGCCATGGGTGGACGATAGCCTCGCCTTCCTCGATGCCAAGGCGTACAAGCATGTTGTCCATGCGTTCCGGGCCGAAAATGCGCATCAGATCGTCGTGCAGCGACAGGAAGAATTTAGTGCGACCAGGGTCACCCTGACGGCCAGAACGACCGCGCAGCTGGTTATCGATACGGCGGCTTTCGTGACGCTCTGTCGCGATCACATAGAGGCCGCCTGCCTCCAGTACCTTGGCTTTCTCTTCTTCTACTTCACGCTTCACGCGCTCGGTGATCTCAGCTAATTTTGCTGCGTCTTCAACACCGGCGGTTTCTTCCGCAATCCGCATGTCAGCATTGCCGCCAAGCTGGATGTCTGTGCCTCGGCCCGCCATGTTGGTTGCGATCGTGACAGCGCTCAGGCGTCCTGCCTGCGCAATAATGCCAGCTTCCTGTTCGTGGAAGCGAGCGTTTAGCACCTGGTGCTTGATCTTTTTCTTTTTAAGGAAGTCAGAGAGAACTTCTGACTTTTCGATCGAAACCGTACCAACGAGAACAGGCTGGCCCTTCTTTTGCGCGGCCTCGATATCTTTTACGATGGCGTCAAATTTTTCAGGTCCTGTGCGGTAAAATTCGTCATGCTCGTCAATACGGGCAACCGGCACATTGGTCGGGATTTCGATCACGCCAAGACCGTAGATTTCACCGAATTCTTCTGCCTCTGTGGCAGCGGTACCGGTCATGCCGCCAAGCTTGGGATACATGCGGAAATAATTCTGGAAGGTGATGGAGGCCAGCGTTTGGTTCTCTGGCTGAATTGCCACACCTTCCTTGGCTTCAAGTGCCTGATGCAGGCCACCTGAGAAGCGCCTGCCTTCCATCATTCGGCCGGTAAACTCGTCAATAATGACCACCTTGCCGCCCTTGACGATATAGTCTGTATCACGTTCGAACATCGTACGAGCCTTGAGGGCTTGATCTACATGGTGGACCAACTGCGTGTTCTCATAGTCATACAGGTTATCAGATTTCAGAAGGCCTGCGTCAGTAAGGATCTGTTCGATCTTTTCATGGCCTTCCTCGGTCAGCGATACATGCTTGGATTTTTCATCCTTCTCATAATCACCTTCACCCAACTCGGCGACCACCTTGTCGATAGTCACATAAAGCTCTGATTTGTCCTCTGTTGGGCCGGAAATGATAAGCGGCGTACGGGCCTCGTCCACAAGGATCGAATCCACCTCATCCACGATTGCGAAATGAAACGGCCGCTGGACCATTTCATCCTTGTGCACTTTCATATTGTCGCGAAGATAATCGAAGCCCAGCTCATTGTTTGTGGCGTAAGTAATGTCACAATTATATGCCGCGCGACGCTCTTCATCCGTCTTGCCTGGAACAACCACGCCGGTGGTCATGCCAAGAAAACCGTATACTTTGCTCATCCACTCAGCATCTCGGGCAGCCAGGTAATCGTTTACCGTTACCACATGCACCCCTCTGCCCGGCAGCGCGTTCAGGTAGGCTGCAAGGGTCGCCACGAGGGTTTTACCCTCGCCTGTCTTCATTTCTGCGATCGAGCTGTCATTCAATACCATGCCGCCGATCAGCTGAACATCATAGTGGCGCAAGCCAAGTGACCGTTTCGCGGCCTCGCGAACAACGGCGAAAGCTTCCACCAGCAGATCGTCTACTGTTGCGCCTTCTGCAATTCTATCCCGAAATTCTTGTGTTTTGGCTTTGAGCGCCTCGTCTGACAGCTGCTCCATTTCTTCAGCCAACGCACCAATGGCTGCGACTTTTGGCTGAAGTTTGGCGAGGTAACGATCGTTCGCAGATCCGAAGATCTTTTTGGCGAGTGTACTAAGTCCCAGCATAATGTTTTCCCGGCCTGCCCCTATTTCCTTGCACTGAAAATACCCTTTTGTCTGATGGGTTCTGTGTTCAGCAGGCCTGTGTGGTCCCTGAAGGAATGAGTTACTGACTTTATTAATATATGCAGTTTTGAAACTACGGATTGCTGGCACAGATAAGTATCGTGTTCGCGTCTGTCAACTGGCGCGGCCCATATCACACATAATTGCTACCATAGACGCGTGATTTGTTGCTCTGAATGCACAGAAAAGGCATTATTCGCCCATTCAAAGACTGATCGAAAGGGCGCCTAATGGCCGAGTCTAAAATATCCCCGCTAGCACCAGAAGGGTTTCCTGCCCTCCAGCCTGTTGCAGGGTTGGAAATGGGGGCAATGTATGCAGGGTTCCGCAAGCGCGAAAGGCCCGACCTGTTGATGGCCGTTTTTGCCGAAGGGTCTGTTGCAGCCGGTGTTTTCACACGATCCAAAGCGCCCGCGGCTCCTGTTGATTGGTCTCGTAAGGTTTTAGAAACTTCGGGGGGCAAGGTACGCGCCCTTGTGGTCAATGCGGGCAATGCAAATGCTTTCACCGGTGAACGTGGCATGAAGGCTGCTGTAAAGTCCGCAGCAGTGGCTGCAAAAACGGTGGGTTGTACGCCTGAAGAAGTGCTTCTTTGTTCAACTGGTGTAATCGGCGTTCCTTTGAATGCTGATCTGTTCGAAAAGCCCCTTGAGCGCATTCATGCAGGTATGTCAGGGGCCATGTGGCGTGAAGCTGCTGGCGCTATCATGACAACTGATACCTATCCAAAAGGAAGTTGTAAGGTCGCGACGCTGGAAGGGCGCCCGGTGGTTATTTCCGGCATCGCCAAAGGGTCGGGAATGATTGCCCCTGATATGGCAACCATGCTTGGGTTTATCTTTACCAATGCAGCACTCACTCAAGGTTGCCTGCAGGCTATTCTGACTGATGCCACGAACCGCAGCTTCAACAGTATTACAGTGGATGGGGATACTTCCACCAACGATACGTGCGTCGCGGTAGCAACTGGTGTTGGCGCAACTTACGACCCGATAGATAACCCGGATGACCCACGGCTTCAGGATTTTCGCACCAAATTTGATGAATTGATGATCGATCTGGCGCAGCAAATTGTGCGCGATGGTGAGGGTGCCACCAAGTTTGTAACTGTTACCATTGAAGGCGCTGAAACGGATGAAGCTGCCCATACTATCGGCTTGTCTGTTGCCAACAGCCCATTGGTCAAAACCGCGATTGCGGGTGAAGACCCTAACTGGGGACGCCTTGTTGCAGCGGTTGGCAAGGCAGGCGAAGCCGCAGATAGGGATAGCTTGCAAATCTGGATTGGTGGGCAACATGTTGCTCATAAAGGTGCGGTGCACCCACGCTATAGTGAACCTGAAGCGGCAACTCACATGAAAGGACAGGACATTGATATTCGTATCGATGTTGGTGTGGGGAACGGGAATGCCACTGTTTGGACCTGTGATCTGACATACGATTATATCCGCATCAATGCGGATTACCGTAGCTAGGCTTTTTCTTCCGACAAAGCATCATTGACACCCGGCAGAATACGCCGGGTGTTTTAGGTTTTTCATTTAAGTATTTGATATATATTAATAAAAACTATGGCATGAAAATTGAATAGTTTCCAGCGTTGGGGAATCGGACACGATGTTTGCTGGAGACCAAAAATGCCGAATATCAATCTTGAGCTACAATTGAAGTTTCTGAACGAACTCAATGAAGCACTTACAGACGCACTGGACCGCTATTCCGGCGAAGGCGCTGAAAAGTTGGCTGAATTGAACTATATGAAGCAGGAAGTTTCACGCGCGCGCCGAGTAATAACTGACCGAATGGACCGTGAAGACGACAGCGATCGTCCGGCAAGATCAGCTCGCCGCCGAATGGCTGATTCGTTTCAGGAAGCTGTCTATAGCTAACGCTTGAATTCCGGCAACATCGTCAAACATTAGCCACTGTCGCTGATTCCATCGGCCACGGTGGCTGTCTCGTCTGCAACAAATTCAAACAAAAGATTTACAAGGTCTGACAGCGCGCCAATGCCCCCCATCAGCCCTACCGCAATCAGGCCGGCAAGCAAGCCATATTCAACGGCTGTTGCGCCGCTGATATCTGAACGCAGCCGGGATAAGTGACCCCATCCCTGCCACATGGCTTTTTCCATCCCTTTTGATTTTGTCATGATGTCACCTGTGCTTGCCTGCTGATAAGTGTTGTGCCCAAAGATTGACAAGTTGTTAAAGCTTGAATTTGCCTAAAAGTGTGTTTACCCGTTGCAGCATGATGGATTGCCCCGAACCAAATGTAAAAATTGATGCTGGCTTGCCAACCGTGCTTGTGGCCGCAATTGCCCTTATTGATATCGACGGCCGTGTGCTGATTGCCCAGCGCCCGGAAGGCAAGTCTATGGCTGGCCTGTGGGAGTTCCCCGGCGGCAAGGTTGAGGAAGGTGAATTGCCCGAAGCAGCCTTGATCCGCGAGTGCAAAGAAGAGTTGGGTATTGATATCACTGCAGCTTGCCTTGCACCATTCGCCTTTGCTTCTCATTCGTACGAAAAGTTCCATCTTTTGATGCCACTTTATCTCTGCCGTAAATGGGAGGGGCTTGTGCAAGGCATGGAAGGGCAGGCGACAAAGTGGGTGAAAATCAGGGATTTGGGGGACTATCCTATGCCACCAGCCGATGACCCGCTTGTGGCGATGCTCAGGGACTTCTTTTGACCCTGGAAAACCTCCAGAGGTTGATCCTGACCGACAGAAGCGCGATGTATGCTCTTGCAGCAGTAAGGGACGTAGGCCCCGAGGGCGCATATATTGCTGCTGGCTTTGTACGCAATCGCTATTGGGATAGTCTTTACACGTCGATATCAGATGCCCCATCCAGCGATATTGATGTCGTCTATTATGATGCAGACTATCATCTCAAAACGCATGATCTTGCCTATGAAGCCTCGCTCAAGATTGTGCTGCCGGATACTGACTGGCAGGTGCGAAATCAGGCCCGCATGCATAAGTTTGGCGGTTATCCTCCCTTCTCCAGTCTGGAAGAAGGGTTACGTCATTGGGCGGAGACGGCAACGGGCATTGGTGTAAGGTTGAATGCGAGCGATGAGCTTGAATGGATATCGGCCTATGGTTTCGATGATCTGTTTGATCACATATTGCGCATAACACCCCCGATGAAGGCGAATGACCTGGCAGGTTTTGAAAAACGCCTCACCCAAAAGGGGTGGCAAACACGGTGGCCAGACCTGACGGTGGTCAGGGATTAAGTTTTCTGCTTCGGAGGTCCGCCCGCTTTAAGTGCATCGGCCAAGTTTACCTTGCCGCTTCCAGGCTTCAGCGGTTTTTGTTGGCTTTCATGAGGGTGCCAGCCCGTCATATACATAATTTGAAAGGTGGCAGGAATGCGTCCATCTGGCAGACCAAATTTTTCCTGATAAATCTCGCACGCCCGCAAAAGCACGTCCCGGCGCAGGAATGATTTTGGGCGGGAGAACATGGCATTGGTTTCGCCCATGCCACGCAGTTCATGCATCAGTTTTAGCGGGTGATCATAGGTAACGGTGATCGTGTCCATGTCTGTTACAGGCAGGGCAAAGCCGGCACGCTGCAACAGGCTGCCGAGGTCACGCACGTCCGCAAAGGGAATAACACGTTGGTTTGCACCACCTGTGATTTCGGCCTCGGCAGATAAAAGTGAGTAACCCAGTTCATGCAATGTTTCCCCGCCAAACATAGCGGCCATGAACAAGCCGTCGGGCTTAAGTGCCCGATTGGCCTGCACCATGATACCGGGCAGATCATTCACCCAGTGAAGCGAAAGGTTGGAGACCACGAGATCAAAGCTGTTGGGCGTTACGTCCAATACCTCTGGTATGGCAGGAACCAGCTTCGAGTCATATCTATCCGTGAAACGGCAAAAGTCTCCACCGATATCCAGTATATTTTTGAACCTTCTATTGATATCGGCCAAACGGTCGTTCAGGCGATCTGCAATTTCCTGGCGCAGAAAGTCATGTTCCGGGCCCAGGTCGCGTCCGCGCGACCGGTTCTGCGCCACTTTTTCGCAATCAAAAAGTTGGATGTTTTCGGGAATATCGCTCATTGCACTCACATAAGGGACAGGCTCGCGTCGTGCAACTGGTTTCGAGGAGGTTAGCCTGCTAAGTTCAGCCCATGTTGGATCAGCGGCATTTCCGCCTTTTGGCGCAAACCGGAAAAGCTGTGGCAGATTTTCTGCTGCCGCCGCGCTGTCCTGCTTGTGCTTGTCGTCTGATGGAACATGGCGCTCTGTGTGGAGCCTGTTGGGCGAAACTCACAATGATAGCGCGGCCCTTTTGTTGTCGTTGTGGCTTAGCTTTTGATGTGGACGCCGGCTCGGATGCGATATGCGGTGCTTGTATCCAAACACCGCCAGATTTTGATTGGGCGCGTGCAGTCGTTGAATATGACGGCTTGGCGCGTGATCTGGTCTTGAAACTCAAGCATGGGGCGGGTGGCGGTGTAGTGCCCCTCTTAGGCGGGCTCATGGCGGCGTCCTTGCCCAGCGAAAAACAAACTGACCTTTTGGTGCCCATACCGCTTCATCGAAGAAGACTTCTTAAAAGGCGTTTCAACCAGTCTCTGCTATTGGCTTCTGTTGTGGCACGAAAGACCGGTTTGGTGGCTGATCCTTTCGTACTAGAGCGTATTCGACCTACACCCAGCCAAGGCAAGTTGGGGCGCAAGGATCGGGACAAGAATGTGCGGGGTGCATTTCAGGTGCGCCTGCAGCAGAAAACGCCAATAGCAGGCAAGCGCATTCTTCTGATCGACGATGTCCTTACAACGGGCGCGACTGCAAGCGCCTGTGCGCGTGAGCTGAAAAAAGCAGGAGCATCTGAAGTTGGCGTTCTGGTTTTCGCCCGTGTCGGGGCAATTCGATAACTTCTTCGGTGCTATTGGTCGGTCCCCCTTTAAATCTGGGCGAAATTCGACTAAATAGGGACCAGTTGGGGGCCGTGCACATAGCGCGGCTTTTATTGTATGAAGGAATTTTGCGTGGCTGAAGTAGTAATTTATTGTTCGAATATGTGTCCCTATTGCTTCCGCGCAAAGGCGTTATTGAAGCAAAAAGGTGCTAGCTTTCGCGAAATCAATGTGGATATGAATCCGGCGGCTCGCCGAGAGATGCGCGAAAAAGCCGGCGGGGCAAACACAGTGCCACAAATCTGGATCGGCGGCACTCATGTCGGTGGTTGTGATGATCTCTATGCGCTAGACGCTCGGGGCGGGCTGAATAGCTTGCTTGCCACAGGTTAATTTTCATGCGCGCTGCCCTCATTCAGTTGAATACAGGTAATGAGATTACTGCTGCGGTAGATGTGGCTGAGGGATACGTCAGGCAAGCTGCTGCCGACGGCGCTATGTTTGTCAGTACGCCCGAGACAACGCACCTGATGGAAATGAACCGCCAGCAAGTTTTGGCAAAAACATATTTCCAGGAAGAAGACCCGGGCCTTGGCCGTTTCCGGGCTTTGGCTGCGGAGCTAGGTATCTGGTTACATCTTGGGTCACTGATAACCAAAGTTGCCGAGAGCCGGTTAGCCAACCGTAGTTTCTTGATTTCGCCGTCAGGTGATATTGTGGCGCAATATGACAAGATGCATCTTTTTGATGTCGACCTTGGCGGTGGCGAGGCTTACCGCGAATCTGCCCTTTACGACGCTGGCGATCAGGCGATGGTAGTGAAAACCCCTATTGGGTCTTTTGGTTTTTCAATCTGTTATGACTTGCGCTTTCCTTACCTATATCGGGCTTTGGCACAGGCGGGCGCCGATATCCTGCTTATTCCGGCGGCATTTACCAGACCTACAGGGCAGGCCCATTGGCATACCCTGTTACGGGCACGGGCTATTGAAAACGGTTGCTATGTGCTTGCTGCCGCACAAACAGGGCGGCATGCCACAGGGCGCGATACATATGGTCACAGCCTGTGTGTTGACCCTTGGGGTGAGGTCAACGTGGATGCGGGAGAAACACCCGGTGTATCATTGATGGATTTGGACCTTGCAAAATGCGCTGAAGCACGCCAGAAAATTCCATCGCTTAACCATGGCCGCGAAGTCGCGGTCAAAATTGTTGATGTGTCATGATCGTCTTTGATTTGAAATGTACCCTTGATCACCGCTTTGAAGCTTGGTTTCGGTCCAGTTCCGCCTATGAGGAGCAGAAGGCAGCGGGGTTGGTTGAATGTCCGCACTGTGGTTCAGTTGATATTTCGAAGGCTCCAATGGCACCCAATGTGGCGGCGAAAGGAAACCAGAAGGTGGAAGCTGTTCCAGTTGCGGCATCCTCTGCAAAAAGTATGGATCCCAAGGCAGCCGAGCTCGCGGCAGAGGCCCGGAAGCTTTTCTCCAGGCTGCGCACCCATGTGGAAGAAACGTGCGACTATGTAGGCGATAATTTTGCCGAAGAGGCCCGAAAGATTCACTATGGCGAGACTGAAGAGCGCGGTATTTACGGGGAAAGCACCGTAGAAGAAACAAAAGCACTGCTGGACGAAGGGGTGGAGATTTTGCCGCTGCCTGGCCAGGGTCGCAAAGACGCCTGATAAACCCTAATGTTTCAGTTGTTGCCTGTAGGCGTGCGGGGTATAGCCGGTGGTTCGTTTGAACTGTGTTGTCATGTGGCTTTGTTGGGCGAACCCTGTTTTAGCAGCAATATCTGCGAGTGATTTCTCTGACCCAAGGGCGCTGACAACTGCCAGAACACGCTGGCGCGTAATATAGTGCGCTGGCGTTTCCCCAAAACTTTCTTTGAATTGACGCGCAAAATGGAATGGGCTGAGCCCCGTCAGTCCCGCAAGGCCGGCGATGGTCAAGCGGGTATCAAGCTGATCGAAGATAGCTGCCTTCACTCGCCGCATCTGGTGGGGAGCCAATCCGCCTTTCACGGCCCTGTTCTTGAGTGCGAGTCCGTTATAGTGGGCAACTAAATGGTCGAAGAGAGCAAACAGCTGTTGTTCACCAAATAGACCGTTCGGTCCTGCCTCAATGCGGCAAGTCTCAAGATAATTGAGCAGGAGAGTTTTGAGAGTAGTATCCTTCTCATAAGTGAGATCCCGCAGGTCCACCAGTCTTGCGTCCTTATCGAAATGGTCAACTGCGAAGCGCTTTATCGCTGCATCAGAGAAATACAGATGAGCAAAGTCAATATCGCCGCCTATGTGCCAACGGGACAAGTGCCCCTGCGGCATCAGGCACAGTACGCCGGGTTGGCCCGTGTGACCCTTCAGGTCCCGCCGATAGCTGGTGACGCCACCTGAGAGATACAGACTTAGTGTATGGCTATCCGATTTCTCGTAAGTCACGCTGTTGCGACCAATCGACCAAGTGGAAACGGCGACGTCCCGACCAAGGGTATGCTGCTCGGTGATGTTGGCGTCGGCCTGCAATAGGGGGGCGGCGCTTATGTATTGTTCTTTTATGCGCATTTTTATCTCTCGCTTGCCCCAGAGATAGGCTCTCCATCTGGAAATCGCAAGATTTTGATATATCGAAAACCTGAATTAGGGCAGAGGAGGCGCTAGAACCCGCACTAAAGCGGGCCCGACAGCGAGGACAAAAAATGAATAATAGTTTCTTCAAGGATAATAGGGAAAGTGCCCGCATCACGTGGGCTTGGGCAGTGCCCCTTCTGTTGGTTGTTTTCTTTTTCATGGGGCAGGTCGCGGCGATCGTGCCAGCCATAGAAAGTGGCTGGATTTCGAAAGACGAGATCGAGACCTATCCGAACATTCTATACATGCTTTTTGTTGTCTTTGGAGCAGTGATGCTACCCCTGCTGTTGTGGGTTCACTTTTTCGAACGGCGTCAAATTGCAAGCATAGGGATTCTCGCGAGACAGGGTGCTGGAGCCCTTTTTGCCAAGGGATTTAGCATAGGCCTGTTGATGGCCTCGGTCTCGGTGGTGGGGGTTTGGCTGGCCGGCGGCTATGGGCTTGAGCACTCGCAGGATTTTACCGCAGTCAGCTATGGCCCAATCCTGTTGCTTATGTTGGGTTTCATCGTGCAATCGAGCGTTGAGGAAATTCTGTTCAGAGGCTGGATGCTGTCGCGTTTGTCCGAGCGCTACGGAATTTGGATTGGCGTCATTGGAAACAGTGTGTTGTTCACCCTGATGCATGTTGAGCTTGGCGAGGTTTTTGATCCCTTTGCTTTTGCCAATTTTACAGCCATGACCATGTTGTTTTCGATTTTCCTCAGTCTGATGGTGATCCGGCAAAAATCGGTTCTGGGGGCATGCGCCTGGCATGCGGCCTGGAACTGGGCCTACATCACCTGGTTTGGTCTACCCACGACAGGCATTGCGCTGGATATCAAGCCCTTCTGGGTGGATTTGAGGATTGCGGATGGGGCGCCTGAATGGCTATCGGGTGGTATTCAAGGGCCGGAAGCAAGCCTGCTGACAACCGTAGTCTTGTTAGTTGGCTGCCTTCTACTGGCCCGAGGTCTGAAAAAAGTCTCAAAATAATTCGATGGGGGTATGACGGCGGTCGCTTCCCTATTTGGGAGCGGTCGCCGTCATCGCATAATTGACGCCTGTATCGGTTACCGAGAGATGCCATTTGCCACCAAATGGCGAGAAAACGAACCCTGTAGCACCCCCAGCTTCGAACCCGGCCTTCTTTACATAAGTAGCCAGTTCATCAGGCTTGATGAATTTGTTCCAGTCGTGAGCGCCCACGGGAAGCCATCGCAGTACATGTTCTGCACCCACAATCGCAAACAGATAAGATTTTGCCGTGCGGTTGATGGTTGAGAGAAGCATGATGCCACCCGGCTTTAAAAGTTTGCGGCAGGCTTCCAGGAAGGCATCTACATCGGCCACATGTTCAATCACTTCCATGTTGACGATCACATCAAATTGTTCGCCTGCCTCGGCCAGCGCCTCTGCGGTCGTGTTGTGGAAATCGATGGACAAGCCGCTTTGTTTGGCATGCACACTAGCTGTCTTTATGTTTTTTTCTGATGCGTCAACCGCAACAACCTCTGCACCCAACCGGGCCATGGGCTCAGAAATCAATCCGCCTCCACAGCCAATGTCCAGAAGCCTCAAATCGGTGAATGGCTGCTGTGCCTTTTCCTTGAGGCCAAAATGCCTTTCCACCTCCTGGCGGATATATCCAAGACGCGTCGGGTTGAGGACATGAAGGGGCTTGAATGGGCCCTTGGGGTCCCACCATGTGTCTGCAATCTTGGCGAAGAAAGCGACCTCGTCCGGGTCCACAGTGCCACCAGACGCAATGGTGCCGGCGGATTTCTCAGGTGATTCTGGGTTGGTTTCGTTCAGCATATCTTTTGCTCCGGGCAAGCTTTTACCGCGCGTTAGCCCGATAGAGCGCTTGCGTGGGTGCCCGCCAGCCTTTAAACAATATCGCGCTGTTTCTCAATTCGCACCTTTGGGGCCGCAAGGTCAAGAGGATGCGGCAAAATGCCGGAAACAGAATAGCTTGTGACAAGAACCGGATGTTCAGATGGCACGGATAGTAAAGAAGTTTGGTGGTACCTCGGTTGGTGATGTTGACCGTATTCGCAATGTAGCGCGGCGGGTCAAGAAGGCTGTTGAAGAAGGGCACGAAGTTGTTGTTGTGGTATCTGCGATGTCAGGCACTACGAACCAGCTCGTTGATTTCTGTCGCTCTGCGGCACCCATGCATGACGCCCGCGAATATGACACGGTCGTTGCTGCTGGTGAACAGATTACGGTTGGGCTTTTGTCTATTTGCCTGCAGGAATTGGAAGTGCCGGCGCGCTCATTCCTGGGTTGGCAGGTACCTATCAGAACCAACGATGTCCACGGTGCAGCACGGATCGAAACGATCGAGACAGACGCGCTTGATGCCTGCCTGAAAGGCGGCCGCGTAGCTGTAGTTGCGGGCTTTCAGGGTATCGCCGATGATGGCCGGATTACCACGCTTGGTCGTGGTGGATCTGATACGTCTGCGGTGGCACTCGCCGCCGCCCTAAAGGCAGATCAGTGCGATATCTATACAGATGTGGACGGGGTTTATACCACCGATCCACGCATTGTGCCGAAAGCACGCAAGCTTGATAAAATCACTTATGAAGAAATGCTCGAGATGGCTTCTTTGGGCGCCAAGGTCTTGCAGACACGGTCTGTAGCCATGGCTATGACGCACGGGGTGCGTACTCAGGTATTGTCATCTTTTGAAGACCTGCCCGGAACACTTGTAGTTGGTGAGGACGAAATCGTGGAACAGGAAGTTGTAAGCGGGATCGCATATTCCCGCGGCGAAGCAAAAATTACCGTAGTTGGCCTTGAAGACCGGCCTGGTCAGGTGTCGCACCTGTTCGCGCCGTTGGCGGAAGAGAATATCAACGTTGATATGATTGTGCAGAGTGCGTCAGAGGACGGTAATTGCACGGACGTTACCTTCACTGTACCTGAAGATGATCTTCGCAAGGCCGTTAAAGTTTTGACTGAGCGCAAGGAAGAGCTTAAATACCGCGATCTCGTTTACACGGGCAATGTGGTTAAAGTGTCCGTCGTGGGTGTTGGCATGCGTAGTCATGCTGGTGTCGCAAGCAAAATGTTTGATACACTTGCAGAAAAGGGTATCAATATCCAAGTTATCTCTACGTCGGAGATTAAAGTCAGCGTTATTATCGACGCCGAATATACGGAACTTGCAGTTCGGGCGCTTCATACGGCCTATGGTTTGGATGCCCCGACTGACGCATAATTTGCGTATTGTTTGAGGGTATTTTTATGGGTGAAATCGGCTTCGCGCGTTTGGAGCGCCACTGGCAGCGCGGTAAGGAATTCCTTGGTAGCGAATATGCCATTCTTGGCGGCGCCATGACCTGGGTCTCTGAGCGGAATCTTGTATCTGCTATATCTAATGCAGGTGGCTTTGGGGTTATAGCATGTGGTGGCATGGGGCCGGACCTTCTGGCTGCTGAAATCGCTGCCACACGTGAATTGACAGACAAGCCCTTTGGCGTGAACCTGATCACCCTGCACCCTGAGCTGGATGCACTAATTGATGTTTGCGCCGAGCAGAATGTAAGCCATGTAGTGCTTGCGGGCGGTTTGCCCAGTGGGGCTGCAATTGCAAAGATCAAGGGCTTTGACGCCAAGCTGATGTGTTTTGCCCCGACGGCTGCACTAGCGAAAAAGCTCGTTCGTTCAGGCGTTGATGCCATTATCATTGAAGGCGCCGAAGCTGGCGGGCATATCGGGCCTGTTTCCACCAGCGTGCTGGCGCAGGAAATTCTGCCGGTTATTCAGGATGTCCCTGTGTTTGTAGCAGGCGGCATCGGTCGCGGCGAAGTGATGGCGTCCTATCTCGAGATGGGTGCGTCAGGCGCTCAGCTAGGAACCCGCTTCGTTGTTGCGGAAGAATGTGTGGCGCACGAAAAATTCAAGAAGGCTTTCTTGCGCGCTAGTGCCCGTGATGCTGTCGCCAGCACACAGATTGATAATCGGTTCCCTGTCATCCCGGTTCGTGCCCTTAAAAACCAGGGCACAGAAGATTTCATGAAAACGCAGCAGGATGTTGTCGGCAAATTCCACGCGGGTGAAATCGGCCAGGAAGAAGGCCAGATGATGATTGAACACTTCTGGGGTGGGGCACTTCGCCGCGCGGTGGTTGACGGCGATGTGGAAACCGGGTCTGTTATGGCCGGCCAAAGCGTAGGCATGGTCAAAAAAATTGAACCAACAGCCGATATTATTCAGGAACTTGTAGATCAAGCAGTAGCCCATCTGGACGCTCGCGGTTAAAAGATGGTTCGCGGCCTTCGCCGCATGTCGGTTAACGGGCCGGCACAAGCAAGAGGGGGAATGCCTTGCCTGACCATGTAAGTCAGCCAAGATTGCTGCTTCGGCGGCTCCATAGCGTGATGGCCGGTAGCGGCCGTCCGCAGGATCGGCTTGACCGTGTGGTCCGGGTTATTGCACAGAATATGGTCGCTGAAGTGTGTTCCATCTATCTGTCGCGCGCTGGCGGTATTCTCGAACTTTTCGCAACTGAAGGCCTGAAAGAAGAGGCTGTTCACCAAACGCGTCTGCGGGTTGGCGAGGGTCTTGTGGGTCTTGTGGCTGAACGGGGGTTGCCGCTGAATCTGTCTGAAGCACCGCAACACCCTCGTTTTGTGTATCGCCCGGAAACCGGTGAGGATATTTACCACAGCTTTCTTGGTGTACCGATCTTGCGCACTGGCAAGGTGGTTGGCGTACTGGTTGTGCAGAATGTCGCGCCACGTCGGTATAAGCCGGAAGAAGTGGAAGCACTTCAAACCATCTCGATGGTGATTGCTGAACTTGTCGGTTCAGGTACACTTGTCGACAAGGATGAGCTTTCAGAAGACACGGCCACAACAGGTGAACCTGTAACGCTTGACGGCATGTCGTTGGCAGGTGGTGTTGGCGCTGGCGTGGCTGTATTCCACCAGCCTCAAGTCAAGATCACCAGAACAGTGGCCGACGATGTGGATACAGAACGCTTACGGCTTGAGGAAGCCATCGCCGAAATGCGTTTGCAGCTTGAACAGCTTATTGAACATCCGGATTTGGCGCACGGTGGGGAGCATAGAGAAGTGCTCGAGACCTATCGCATGTTTGCCTACGATCAGGGTTGGCAGGAAAAGATGCGAGATGCGGTGCAGTCTGGCCTGACGGCAGAGGCCGCAGTAGACCGCGTACAGCAAGAAAATCGTGCACGCATGTATAAAATCCGGGACCCGTATCTCAGGGAACGGGTGTCCGATTTTGAGGACTTGGCCACTCGGCTGATACGTATCATCCAGGGTGATGATAGCGACTACCGCACGAAGCTCTCGGAAGATTCTGTTCTGGTGGCGCGCAACATTGGTCCTGCTGAACTTATGGAATATGACAAGCAGTATCTTCGCGCAATTGTGCTGGAGGAAGGCTCTGCAACATCCCATGTGACCATCATTGCCCGCGCTATGGGGGTGCCGGTTCTTGGTCGCGTTCAGGGGCTTTTGACCCATGTGGAAGCTGGCGAATGGGTAATTGTCGATACAGGCAATGAGCATGTCTATATCCGTCCCGCTGACGATGTGGTGGAAACATACAAGGCCACGCTTGAGCTTCAGGAAAGGCTGTATGCCGAATATGCAGCCGAACGTGATCTGCCTGCGGAAACCATGGATGGCCACAAAATTACGCTATTCATGAACGCGGGCCTTCTGGTTGATTTGCCCAGCCTCGATAACACAGGCGCGGAGGGCATTGGCCTATTCCGTACAGAATTCCAGTTTATGGTATCGCCAGCATTGCCACGTGTGGATGAGCAAACCAAAATCTACAACGCTGCCCTTGATGCGGCAGGTGATCGCCCGGTTGTGTTCAGAACCCTGGATATCGGGGGGGACAAGCCGGTACCATTCCTGCCGCGTGATGAGGAAGAAAATCCGGCCATGGGTTGGCGCGCGATCAGGATCGCGCTCGATCGGCCTGCTCTGTTACGCTACCAGCTTCGGGCCCTTCTCTATGCCGCTGAAGGCCGCACTCTGCACGTGATGTTCCCGATGATTGCCGAGGTGGCTGAACTCAGGCGATGCAAGGCGATCCTGCAAAAGGAAATTGAACGGCTCAAGAAACATGACAGGACCCCTCCCAAGGAAGTGAAGGTGGGCTGTATGCTGGAAGTGCCATCCTTGTCTTGGCAGCTTGACCTCCTTTTGAAGGAAATTGATTTTCTCTCGATTGGCACCAACGATCTTATGCAATTTTTCTTTGCTTGTGATCGCGGCAATCCAAGGCTTGCAAACCGGTATGACCTATTGGCGCCGCCGGTACTGGCATTCCTGCATATGATCATCAGGGCCTGCGATAATGCAGGTGTGCCTGTGACACTGTGTGGCGAAATGGGCGGCAGGCCAATTGAAGCGATGGCGCTTGTGGCCCTTGGCTTGAGGCGGATTTCCATTTCACCAACGTCAGTGGGTCCCGTGAAGCGCATGCTCAGGTCTATCAACCTAAAGCAGCTACAGGACTTCCTCCTGTCCAATATTACGTCACCCGAACATTCGATTCGCGATTCGCTGGTGAATTTTGCACGAGATCACAATATCAAGGTGTAAAATCCCCTGATTGGCCAATCATTTGATCTGATTGTGAGAATTTCGTTCTATAAAATTTGATTCTATTTGACTCGGACAGTTAAATGTTTTTTGACTTGTGTGTGGTCCAATAGAAACCGTAAGAAAAACCATGGGCCGCAACCACAGGCTGCTCTCGCCAATGCGGGGTGGAAATTGGGTGCAAAACTGTGGTGCGAGAGGGGTCGATTGGGAATTTCGGACACGGCCTCGTAAGGGATAAACGCTGAATTTCAGCAGGTTACTGCTTCGCTTGGATTGGGATAAACCCGGCGATAGATGAAGCAGGGGACGGTTTTGTGATGAGCAAAGATTTGAAAACAGTGGGTGAGCTGTTCGTGGCCGCGCGTGAATCGCAGCGCCTGAGTATCGAGTCCATCGCCAAGGATATTTGTATCAGAAGCAGCTATCTCGCAGCTATTGAAGCTGGTGATCATGATGCGCTTCCAGAGAAAACTTTTGCAGTAGGGTTTGTGCGCTCATATGCCATGGCGCTGAAACTTGACGCCAAATCCATTGTATCTCAATTCAAAGAAGAAATCGGTGAGGATGCAAAGCCCGTTGTAATGTCTCAGGAAACGGTTGTCGCTGCCCCTGCGCGCCGGGTCCCGGCCTGGCTTTCCCCTTTTGCGGGGGTTTTGGGTGTCGCTTTGTGTTGGGCGGTGTTTGGCAGCAGCGTGGTTCCTTTTGGCGCTTCCAGCGAAGCTGAGCTGATTGATCGGAAACTGGATGTGGCCCAGCTGCAGGCGGTACAGGCAACTTTGCCAAAGGCAGACGTAATAGCTGAGGGTGATGATCCGGTTGCCGAAGCGCCGACCGACGCGAAGCAAGTTTCTTATTTGAAAGCCGCCGCGTTATTTTCTCCCGCCGCTATTGCTGATGCGCAAAATGAGAATTCGCAGAGCCGAAGTGATTTCACCCTGCAAGCGCAGGAAGATGCCTGGGTGCGGCTCGAAAATTCCGATGGTACCGAGATCTGGTCAGGTGTTCTCCGGGAAGGCCAGAAATATCGCCCGCACTTTGATGGCGTGGCGCTTTTGTCCACCAGCAATGCAGGTGGTGTGAGCGTTTCCTTCGGCTCGGAGCAGCTTGCGGCGTTGGGCTCGAGGGGGCAGGTGGTTGAAAATGTCAGGCTCGACGAAAACCGCCTTTTCTCCGGTGCTGTTGCGGAAGCTGGCGGCGCGACGGGTTCCCGCTGACAAATCCCTCGTTTGAAACCTGATTTTCCTTGCTTTCTGCGAGGCGCTTCCTCATGTATAACGCCAATTGACAGGCAGGTCGTTGGAAAGTGAAGTCGCACATGAGCATTCGTCCGTGGAGAGATGTATACCGCAGGAAATCCCGCCAGATCATGGTGGGTAACGTGCCTGTGGGTGGTGATGCGCCCATCACGGTGCAAACCATGACCAACACGCTGACATCAGATGCCGCCGCCACCATCGCGCAAATCCGTACGGCTGAAGAAGCAGGCGTTGATATTGTAAGGGTTTCCTGCCCGGACGAAGAATCCACTGCGGCCATGCCCATCATCTGTCGTGAAGCAAACGTACCAATTGTTGCAGACATTCATTTTCACTATAAGCGCGCGCTTGAGGCCGCTGATGCAGGCGCGGCTTGCCTGCGTATCAATCCGGGCAATATTGGGTCGGCTGATCGTGTGAAGGAAGTGATCCGGGCGGCCAAAGCCAATGGTTGCTCGATGCGCATCGGCGTGAACGCTGGCTCGTTGGAAAAGCATCTGCTGGAGAAGTACGGCGAACCATGCCCCGAGGCGTTAGTGGAAAGTGCACTCGAACATGCCCGCATTCTGGAAGACAATGATTTTCATGATTTTAAAATCAGCGTGAAAGCGTCTGATGTGTTCCTCGCTGTTGCTGCCTATCAGGGGCTGGCCGATGCGACCGATTACCCGCTGCACCTCGGGATAACCGAGGCCGGTGGCCTAAGGGGAGGTACGGTAAAATCTGCTATCGGTATTGGCTCGCTTTTGTGGGCCGGGATCGGCGACACCATCCGCGTATCCCTGTCGGCTGAGCCAGTCGAGGAAGTAAAAGCCGGTTTCGAAATCTTGAAATCCCTGGGCCTTCGGCACCGCGGTGTTCGCATTGTATCGTGCCCATCGTGTGCCCGGCAGGCCTTCCCTGTGATCAAGACGGTGGAATTGCTCGAGGAGCGTCTGTCCCACATCCATACCCCCATGAGCCTGTCGATCATTGGCTGCGTGGTTAATGGTCCGGGTGAGGCGCGTGAAACCGACATCGGCCTCACCGGAGGCGGTCAAGGCAATCACATGGTCTATCTTTCCGGCGTAACTGACCACAAGATCACCGATGACAAGCTTGTAGATCATATTGTTTCGCTTGTGGAACAAAAGGCTTCCGAGCTTGAAGACAAGCAAGCCGAGGCAGAAGCTGCCGCTACGGCACATTAGCTAAACTGAAGGAATTTTCCGTGTCCAAACTGCAACCAGCGCGGGGCACGCGCGATATCTATGGGGAAGAAGCCCGACGTATGTCCAAAGTGGTGGATACCTTCCGCCGCGTGGCGACGTCTTATGGCTTTGAAGAAATCGCGACACCGATTTTTGAATTCACCGAGGTGTTCAAGCGCCCGCTTGGCGAAGCGTCTGATGTGGTTTCGAAAGAAATGTACACCTTCGAGGATCGGGGCGGCGAGGAAGTGACGCTGCGCCCAGAATTCACAGCCGGTGTGTGCCGGGCCTTTATCTCGAACGGCATGCAACAAAACCTGCCATGCCGTTTGATGAGCAACGGACCGGCGTTTCGATACGAGCGTCCGCAGAAGGGCCGGTATCGGCAATTCCACCAAATTAATGCAGAGCTTTTGGGCCCCGAGACACCTGAAGCTGATGTCGATCAGATTGCCATGGCGTGGCGCCTTCTCAAGGAATTGGGCCTCGGTGACAAGGTTATCCTGCATCTCAATACACTGGGTGATGCAGAAAGCCGCGCAGCCTACCGTGATGCTCTGGTTGCCTACTTCGACGGCTACAAAGACAAGCTTTCGGAAGACAGTGTGCGTCGCCTGGAGACCAATCCGCTGAGGATTCTTGATAGCAAGGACGACGGCGACAAGGAAATTGTTGCTGGAGCGCCCTTGCTTTCCGAACATCTGAATGAAGCGTCGCGCGCCTTTTTCGAGGCAGTGAAAGCCGGCCTTGAGGCCGTGGGTGTTCCTTACGAGCATGACGAGAGGTTGGTTCGGGGGTTGGACTATTATACTCATACTGCTTTTGAGTTTGTGACGACCGAGCTTGGCGCACAAGGGACTGTACTGGCAGGTGGCCGTTATGATGGGCTTATTGAAAAACTTGGTGGTCCGGCGGTTGCCGGCGTTGGGTGGGCCGGTGGTATCGAACGCCTTGCGATGCTTGCAGATATCCAAACGGAGGCAAATCGCCCCATTTTCATGCTGCCTATGGGGGAAGCTGCTACGCTAAAGGCCTTTGCCTTGGCGGAAGGCTTGCGCGGTGCGGGCTATACGGTACTGGCGGATCGCAGCGGTAACATGAAAAAGCGCCTCAACCGCGCCAACAAGGCAGAAGCCCGCTTCGCAGTTATCCTTGGCGATAACGAGCTGGAAGCTGGCAATGTCGTGCTCAAAGACCTGGATAGTGGTGACCAGAGCGAGGTGGCTTTCGATTCCCTCGTATCCGCGGTGCAGGGATAAGGAACAGAATCATGATTTCTGAAGAACGGCTGGAACAGCTTCTTGAACGCTATGACTATCTGGGCCACGCGCTGGGCACGCCAGACGAGTTTTCGAATGAAGAGTTCGTCAAACTGAGCCGCGAATATGCTGACCTTGGCCCGGTTGTGGAGGCGGTGAATGCGCTGAAGGCCGCCCGCGAAGAATTGGTGGACCTGGAAGAAATGGTTGCGTCTGGCGATGATCCTGAAATGAAAGAGCTGGCGCAAGAAGAATTGAAGGAGCTGAAGGACAAGCTACCTGAGATGGATCGCGTGCTGTCAATCCAGCTGTTGCCGAAAGACGCGGCGGACGACAAGTCCGCCATTCTGGAAATTCGTGCGGGCACCGGTGGTGACGAGGCAGCGCTCTTCGCTGGTGATCTTTATGAAATGTACGAAAAATATGCCCAAAGCCAAGGCTGGAAAATAGAGATGATTTCCGGTTCACCATCCGACGTAGGTGGCTTCAAAGAAGTTATGGCCAATGTGTCCGGCAAGGGTGTGTTTGCGAAACTTAAATTCGAATCCGGGGTGCACCGTGTACAACGCGTACCTGCCACAGAATCCGGCGGGCGCATCCATACGTCTGCCGCTACCGTGGCTGTAATGCCCGAAGCGGAAGAGGTAGATATCGAAATTCGCCAGGAAGACATCCGCATTGACACCATGCGATCTTCCGGAGCGGGTGGCCAGCACGTGAACACCACCGATAGTGCCGTGCGCATCACCCACCTGCCGACGGGGATTGTGGTGACCTCAAGCGAGAAGTCCCAGCACCGCAACCGTGAAAAAGCCATGCAGGTCCTGCGGGCGCGCCTGTATGACCGGGAACGGGAAATGCTGGCGGCGGAACGGTCCGAAACCCGCAAAAGCCAGGTGGGGTCGGGTGACCGTTCCGAACGTATCCGCACCTATAATTTCCCGCAAGGCCGG
>JABXIS010000043.1 GCA_013372975.1 Alphaproteobacteria bacterium | reverse complement strand
CGCCAGCCGGTCATGGCATAGGCCTTGGCAACGCCGTTCATGGTCAGTGTGCGGTGGGCGATTTCAGGGACAACCTGCGCGACGGTTTTAAAGGTGAAATTATCGTAGAGGATATGTTCATAGATATCGTCAGCAAACACCCATACATGTTCGTGTCGTTTCAGAACCTCACCCAGTGCCTTGATCTCTGCCTCTGTATAGGCCGCGCCTGATGGGTTGGAGGGTGAGTTGAAGATCAGCCATTTTGTTCTTGGGCTGATCGCAGCCTCCAAGGCTTCAGGTGTCAGCTTGAACCCGGTCTCAATGCTGGATTGGGCGAAAACAGGGGTGCCGCCTGCCAATTGCACGATGTCCGGATAGCTTACCCAGTAGGGTGTCGGCACAATTACCTCATCCCCGGGATTAAGCGTTGCCATCATGGCGTTATAAATGGTGTGTTTGCCGCCGGCATTGACGCTGATGTTCTCTGGCTTGAATGCAAGGCCGTTTTCACGACGGAATTTCTCGATCACCGCTTCTTTGCACTCAGGTGTTCCATCAACGGCGGTATATTTGGTCTGGCCTTCCCAGATCGCTGCAATTGCTGCTTCTTTGATGTGATCAGGGGTGTCGAAGTCCGGCTCGCCTGCGCCTAGGCCGATTACATCTTTTCCTGCAGCTTTAAGTTCTCTGGCTTTTGTGGAAACCGCAATGGTGGGTGATGGTTTGATGCGATCCAGCGTTTGAGAAAGAAATGACATGGTGGCCTCGGCTGATAAGTCTGACAACTATCAGCAACCTATGCTCAAGCAGGTGGGCTGGCAATCAATTGTTGTTTGGTCGGTGGGAATTAGAAATGGCATGCCGGCAGTTGGGAAGGGAAGGGAAGTTGCTGCCGACATGCCATGTCGTTTAGCGGCCCATGCCTGGTACCGCGAACCCGGGATGCATTGTGGAAGGGAGGGCATCTCGGGGGTGAAAACAGCTATTTGAAGTGAATGGCTGTTTTCCTGGGAAGAAGGTTCCTTTCTTAGAAGCTTGCGCTGAGGCCAGCGACAACGGCGGCTTTGCCGATGCCAGCTACGTTTGTATCAACATAGGAAACGGACAGTTCGAACTGCTCAAATGCATAGGAGATGCCGGCGCTCCAGTCCCATTTGTCGTCACCGAATGCGCCGTCTTCATAGGCAAGGTGGCCAGCGAGCGAGAAGGGGCTGTCGCCGAGCGGCATGCTGGTGTCTAGATACAGATAGATATTGTCTTGATCGCCGACATTTTCCTGATCCCAGACATAGGCTGCGCCCAGTGTCCATTCCACCGTTTCCTGAAGGGTACCGCCGACGGAGCCATAGAGTTCGATATAGTGTGTGTCGCCTGCGCCGGGGTAGGTGTAGGCAAGGATGCCGATATCTGTGGAAAGGCTGCCAATCTCGGTGGCGTAGCCGGCATAGATATCCAGCTCGAGTTCAGATGATCCTACAGGTTCGATGGAGCTGCCCCAGGTGCCGATATAAAAGCCGCTTTCGTGTTCGAGATCAAAGCCGCCCTGGATGGCCGGGTCATGGTCTGAAAGGCTCAGGCCGCGAAAGCGATATTCGGTGAATATGCCAGCATTGGCGGAAAGGGTGAAAGCGGCATTGTCATCCGCGGAAGCCTGCGGCGCGAAAACTGCTGCCGAGAGAAGGCTGGCGGTGAAAAGAAGTTTAAGTTTGCTTGCAGAATTTACTGTGATGGGCATGGTTTCCTCCAAAGAATAAATTTGTGTTTTTTGATCCAAGCATTGCCCTTAACAGCAAGCTGCGTGCCAACTTGGAATATCCTTTCGTTTCGGCGGATTTCTGCGATATTTTATGTTTCGTTCGTAACTGTTCATTTCCATGTAAGATTAAAAAATAATCAGTGATTAAAAAATGACCACTTTTCGATGCGCAAAAAGAATTCAGCGCTTCTTGAAAACAAACCGTGAACAGGGCAGTCTGTCGGCATTGATTCTTGGGTTTGGAGCAGATGTATGATCCCCAATGATGCCGCAGGTGTGCCTTTTGTCCCTCACCGGCCTGACCGTCCGGAGAAATCCGAGGCAGGCATTGCTTTTGAACTGGTGAGCGAATTTTCGCCATCAGGGGATCAGCCTAGCGCCATCGAAGAGCTTGTGGCGGGCGTCAAGGCCCAGGAGCGCGATCAGGTGCTACTGGGTGTCACAGGGTCCGGCAAAACCTACACGATGGCGAAGGTGATCGAAGCAACCCAGCGTCCTGCCTTGATCCTGGCGCACAATAAAACCCTGGCGGCCCAGCTTTATGGCGAGTTCAAGAGCTTTTTCCCGAATAATGCTGTTGAGTATTTCGTCTCCTATTACGACTATTATCAGCCTGAAGCTTATGTTCCGCGCACAGATACTTTCGTGGAGAAGGAAGCCACCATCAACGAGCAGATTGATCGCATGCGGCACTCTGCGACACGCGCAATTCTGGAACGAGACGATGTGATCATCGTTGCGTCTGTATCGTGCATCTATGGTATCGGCAGTGTGGAAACCTATACGGCAATGACCACGACATTGAAGGCTGGAACCGAGGTTGATCAGCGTGATCTTTTGCGGCGCTTGGTAGCCATGCAGTACACCCGCAACGATGCGGCGTTCCAGCGTGGCACGTTTCGGGTTCGAGGGGACGTGATCGACATCTTCCCCAGCCATTACGAAGACAGAGCGTGGCGGCTTATGATGTTTGGCGACGAGATCGAGGAGATCGTCGAGTTTGACCCGCTTACGGGCGAAAAAATGCAATCGCTTGATATGGTGAAGGTATATGCCAACAGCCACTATGTAACACCTCGCCCAACGCTCGATCAGGCCATCAAAGGCATCAAGCATGAGCTTACAGGGCGCTTGAAATGGTATGAGGAACGAGATCGTATCCTTGAGCTTCAACGCCTGGAACAACGCACACGCTTCGATATTGAGATGATGGAAGCGACCGGCGCCTGTGCCGGGATTGAAAACTACAGCCGGTATCTGACTGGCCGCAGGCCGGGTGATCCGCCGCCAACTCTTTTTGAGTATATCCCCGAGAATGCGCTCCTGTTTGTGGATGAAAGCCACGTGAGCGTTAGTCAGATTGGTGGCATGAGCCGGGGCGACGCGGCCCGTAAAAGCACGCTGTCGGAATATGGTTTCCGGTTGCCGTCCTGTCTGGATAACCGGCCTTTGAAGTTTGAGGAATGGGACGCCATGCGCCCGCAAACGGTTTATGTGTCGGCTACGCCGGGAGACTGGGAGTTGGAGCGCACCGGGGGCGTGTTTACCGAGCAGGTGATCCGCCCAACCGGCCTTGTAGACCCTGAGATTGATATCCGGCCTGTAGATAGCCAGGTCGATGATCTGATGCATGAATCCCGCCTAATGGCGGAGAAGGGCCTGCGGGTTCTGGTCACAACGCTGACCAAGCGCATGGCGGAGGATCTGACAGAATATCTGCACGAAAATGGCGTGAAGGTGCGCTATATGCATTCGGACATCGACACGCTAGAGCGCATCGAAATTATCCGCGACCTGAGGCTTGGTGCGTTTGATGTGCTTGTGGGGATCAACCTTCTGCGGGAAGGACTGGATATTCCCGAATGTGGCCTTGTGGCCATTCTGGATGCTGACAAAGAGGGCTTCCTGCGGTCTGAACGCTCGCTAGTTCAGACCATCGGGCGGGCGGCAAGGAACTCGGAAGGGCGGGTGATCCTTTATGCGGACAAAATTACGCGGTCCATGCAAGCAGCCATGGATGAAACCAGCCGTCGCCGTGCCAAGCAGCTTGCCTACAATGAAGAACACGGCATTACACCGCAAACAGTGAAGAAGAATGTGGGTGACCTGCTGGCGCATGTTTCGTCTGGCGATTATGTCACCGTGGATATTGGCGATGATGCCGAGCATCTGGTGGGCTCAAACCTCAAGAAACACCTTGAAGGACTTACCGCTAAGATGCGCGAAGCGGCTGAGAACCTGGAGTTTGAAGAGGCGGCGCGCCTGAGGGATGAAATCCGCAAGCTGGAAGCGGGCGAGCTGGGGATTGAAGACAAACGAGTGAAACCGAAGGGCAGGGCGCAGGGCGGCAGGCCCGGCACCCGTACCCACAAGGCCAAAACCAAACGCAAGATGTATTAGGGGGCGATATGAAGCGGGATGAATTTGATGCCTATTGTAAGAGCCTGAAGGCAACCACCCATGTGATCCAATGGGGGGGCAGCAGCGTTTGGAAAGTGGGTGGAAAAATTTTTGCCATCTGTTCATGGTGGGGCAAACTCAATCGCGATTGTATTAGCTTTAAATGCGCTGACCTGAGTTTTCAGATTCTGACAGAATTACCAGGTATTGCACCTGCGCCCTATATGGCACGGGCCAAATGGGTGCAGTTGCAAACGGACGATGCTCTTTCTGACGACGATATCAAAAGCTATCTGTCTGATGCCCATGCAATCATCGCTGCCAAGCTGACAAAAAAGCTTCAGCGTGAGCTCGGCCTGCTTCCAGAAGCCTGATTGGCAGAAAAACAGATCAGATTGACAGACAAAAAGGGCTGAATCTGGCTTATAAAGTGGCTTCAAAACACAGGGGTTCACCATGTCATTCACTGATCCGAAAACATTCACTGCATCACGTGCCTGGGGCGCGCTTGATATTGCGCAGGTTGAAGGTGCCAGCGTACGCCTGCACTGGACCGACAAGCCCTACAGGTGGCATGTTAATGACGGGGAGGAAGTGTTTGTGGTACTGGACGGGGTCGTAGATATGCATACCCGGGATGCCAAGGGCCACGAGCACGTCACCCGAATGGATGCAGGACATATCTATCATGCAAGTGTTGGGGATGCCCATGTGGCGCATCCCAAGGGTGCAGCACGCGTGCTGGTGATCGAGAAGCCTGATAGCGATTAGTCGGTTCGCTTTTAATTCGATTGGTCCGCGAGACTTTCTTCCAGTCCTTGAATTGCTATTCGGACCGACGCCAACTGCGGATCTGCCTCTGCCAGCCGTTTAACAAACCCAAGAATATAGTAAAAAGAGATATTGTGATCCCCGTACATATTCAGCCCTCTCAGTCTGAAGCTTAAATGCTCGGAGGCTCCAAACGTTTGTTTGATGATATCCAGTGATATCGGCACATATGTTACTTCCCTGAATTCGCAGGAATAGGCATCGCAGCCTGTCAGATATTGTTTGAATGTATGTGCTTGCAGGGCGGTGCCATTTAGCAAGACAGCTTGTCTGTATTCACCAAAAACACGATTTACGCGGGCCCATTCCACTGGCGTCAAATATATGTGATTGCGTTTCGATTGGGTTAGTTCTGTGGTCACGACTCTGCTTGAGACATAAGCATGGATAACGATATCAGACTTGTCGGGCAGGATATGGGCTTGAAGCCAATAGCGGTTGCTTACTGTTGGGTCGCCCGCCCCGAACAGGGAGAACTCGTTGGTGTGGTATGGCCCGGCAATTCGAACTTCGCCATTGGCGGGGTGGGTATCGATGTCGGTTTTCTTGTAGATTTTGTCCGAAAGCTTCAGCCCTTTCCTGACCGCCTTTTTACGCTTTCTTTCAGCTTTCTTTGCGGCTTTCATGGCTTTCTTGTGAAGCTTGCGTTCAGCTTTATTCAGCGCTTGTGTATCAACCAAAGAAAGTTCGGCCAGAGACATCTCATCAAACTGAAGGGTTTCCGATTTAGCGCTGGCTGGCAGGGCAGCCAGAAAAGCGCAGAACAGAATGAACAGAATGTGTTGCATGATAATTCCCCATCTTTGGAGGAAGTATCATCAAGAACAAAACATGAACATAAGATGAATAGCAGTGCGCGCGAGCGCTAATCGATGCCGACTACTTCACTGCGGCGTTCCCAGATCATATTGTTGCGCCAAACACCGTGTAGTTTTCCAATGCGTTCCCTGATGCCAACAAGGCGGAACCCACAGGCCTTGTGTATGGCCTGTGAGCCATGATTGTCTTCAAATGTGCCTGCCTGAAGGCTCCACATTCCCAACTCTTCCGACCGTTCTATCAGAGCCGTCAGCAGTATCTTTCCCAAACCTTTTCCACGGGCTTCTGCACCAATGTAGATGCTTACTTCGGCAACGCCGCCATATACGCACCGATCTGATACCGGCCAAAGAACGGCCCATCCAACCACCGAATCGTCTTCGCTTACGGCAACGAGGGCGCTGTCGGGTACACATTTGCCTTCGAAGTCGGATTGTTTTTTGGGTTCGGTTTCGAAGGTGGCAAGACCAGTTTCAAGCCCTTCCCGAAAAATACGATCGACAACGGGCCAATCAGCAGATGTATAGGCGCGGGTTTTAAACATGGCGAACTCCTCTGGTCAAACCTTAGGGCGATTTTGCATATCGGACTATCATGAAAATATTCATCAATACCTGATGGTTACTCATGTGTCTGACGAAGTCACCTATTTCGAATGTTGTCGGTTCGTTGTAAAACCTTGCGTACGAAGGCTGGCATGTTGGGCGTGATCCTTCTGATTTTATTATTTGTCGCGGGGAACTTGCGGCGCAAATGCTTGATCCAGCGCATCATCAAGGGGTTGAAGGCTGCAACGCCCAACCCCAGCGCTATTAGCAAAAGGCCGGTTGGCAAAGGCAGGGGCAGGGTAATCGCGCCCAAAACCAACAAGAGAATTGCCACCGGAAGTGATACCCACCTCAATATTCGTTTTCGTTGTTTCATGATTGGTACTCGCACAAGGGCCCAATTGGCACTGTTCTGCCGGTGGAATATCTCATATTTATGAATATCGGTTTTCAAGGTGGCGATTTTTCGACATCAATGGCTAAATACATGGATCTATTGGGGAGGTAGATATGACAACCACGCTTATGGGGCCAGTTCTGGCCCAAATCGGCCTGACATTTCTGGTTTTTGTACTTCTTTACGTGCGACGACTGCCCGCGATGGCGGCGGCAAAGCCGACACCTGAGCAAATGCAAGACAAAGGTAACTTGCAAAAACTGCCAGCGCCCGCGCGATTTGCGGCCGAGAACTATAATCATCAGTTTGAGATGCCCGTTCTTTTCTATGTGCTTTCGATCGCCACGATGGTCGTTGGATTGGCTGATGATTTAAGCCTGATGCTGGCGTGGGCCTATGTCGGTTTGCGAGCCGTTCACGCAATTATCCATTGCACCTACAATAATGTGCTGCACCGCTTTTTTGTCTTCTTGTTAAGCGCGATGACACTTCTTATCTACTTCGTTCATGTCGCATTGAAATATTGGGGAGCCTGATGGCCGACTTTAATGATCATATCACTGATAAATTGAAAGATTTTGTCGAGGCGCAGCCTGTTTTTTTTACGGCTACGGCCTGTGCAGAGGGGCGAATAAACCTTAGCCCCAAAGGGATGGACAGTTTCAGAGTATTGTCTCCCACGCTGTGTGGATATCTGGATGTTACGGGCAGTGGGAATGAGACATCGGCGCATATCAGGAATGATGGACGTATCACCCTGATGTTCAACAGCTTTACCCGCAATGCGTTAATCTACCGTATTTATGGTAAGGGCAGGGTAGTGCGTCCGCACCACCCGGAATATGCGGAGCTGGCGCCAAATTTCCCTGAGCTGCCCGGTGCCAGGCAGATCATATTGATTGAAGTGGAAAGTACCCAGTCAAGCTGCGGTTATGGTGTGCCAGAGATGACCATGCAGGCGGAGCGACAAACCCTCAAAAAATGGGCGGAAAAGAAGGGCGATGATGGCATTCAGGCTTATCAGAGAGAAAACAACACTGTTTCCATTGACGGTCTCGATGCTGGCTTGAACGACTGACCCGATGACAGAAGTTTTTTCAGAAGAGAACCGTTTGATCGTGTTGCGTACCGGCCTCAACCAGCCCGATGGCATGTTATTGCGGTCAGTTCTTGAAGCGCAGGATATATACGCGTTTCTGGCAAACGAGAATGTCGCCGGTATGAACGAGGGGCTCTATGCCAATCTCATGGTTTATGCCCATGATTTGGAGCGTGCGAATGCCGCCCTTCAGAAAGTTGCCACGATGCCGCGCTGCGCTATTCCTGTGCGCCGTGATGAGGATGGTGAGGAAATAGCCTGCCGTCACTGCGGTTCTGAGCGGGTTCATCCTTTCGAAGGTGTTGTGCCGACGATTATACCCGGCGTGAAGATAACTACGAGAAAAGGCGAGGCGTGGTATCACTGCCTGCAATGCGACAGCTATTTCAAGAACAGCCTGTCAAGGCTAGCGAGTATTCCAGTGGCCCTGATGTGGGGCGGGGCCCTTGCGGGCCTCACCCTCTTCGTTATCTGGGTTATAGAGTTTCTGCGTTGGCTTTAGCCCTTAAAGGTTTTCAGCTATTGGCAGTGTCCGTATCCGTTTCCCGCTCGCGGAAAATATGGCGTTTGTAAGTGCGGGGATGACGGGGGGCAACGATACCTCGCCTGTGCCGCGCGGCTCTTCGTCCCCAAAATCCATAATACGCACGTTGATCTCGGGTGGCGCCTCGCCTATGCGCATCTTTCTGTAGGTGTCAAAATTGTTGGTTATGGGTACACCGCTTTCAAACAGGAAATTGCCGTATTTTGCAGCGCACAGACCGTCGTGAATGCCGCTTTCAACCTGGGCCCGGATACCCAGTGGGTTGACAGCGAGGCCACAATCTATGGCGCTTGTTACCTTGTGGACGCGATAGTCTTTCTCACCAAGCATCTCTACTTCTACGACATGGGCGCAAGTGCCAGAAAAAGTGTGGTAAATGGCAATGCCTTGGCCCCAGCCCTTTTTCATGCGGCGGCCATACTTGCTGTCTTTTGCCACCGTCTTAAGAAGCTTTTTGAAGCGAGAATATTCCAGCAGTGGATATGGCCAGGTATCAAGCTTCTGCACATCCTTCATGCTAAATAGTTCGAGAAGGAAATCCAGTGGATCTCGGCCTGCGGCGTGGGCAACTTCATTCAGAAATCCCTGAATGACCCACCCGGCCGTATTATGTTGAGGGCCACGCCATGGGCCGCGGCGTACATTATTTTCAATGTAGCCCCATTCGCCGAGGAAATTATCAACCAACCCCATCGGGGGTTCCTTGGCTGCGTTTCTGATCCAGCCGTCTGCAGCAGTGCGAACATGCCAGCCGGTTAGCCTTCCATCATTGTCAATCGCCGCCCGCATCTTATACATGCCGGATGGGTTCAGGTGGTCCTGCTCCATCTCGTCTTCACGCGTCCAGGTAACTTTGACCGGAGAGCCCACTTCTTTTGAAAGCAGGCAGGCTTCCATGATAAAGTCTGGGGCGTATTTGCGGCCAAAGCCAGTGCCGCATCGCATCACATTGCTTTTGATTTTGTGAATTGGCAGATCAGTTGCTGCCGCCACCGCATTGATCGATTCAGTAATCGACTGATGACTTGTCCATATCTCGGCGCTGTCCTCTTTTACGTCGGCCGCGCAATTGTGTGGCTCCATGCAGGCATGGGCCCAATGCGGGTGATAGTAAGTCGCCTCCACTACCTGTGCGGCGTTTTTCACAGCTGCGTCTATGTCGCCGCCACGTGTGCTGTCAGCTGGCGTTCCATTTTCCAGGTGGTCAACCATTCTGGCTTTGAGAACACTTGAACTTTCGGCTGCCGCGCGGCTGCCGTCCCATTCGATTTCCGCCGCATTGGCAGCTTTTTTCGCCTGCCAGAATGTATCGGCGATAATGGCGAGCCCATTGGGTACAAGCCATGGTCTGGTCAGGTCGTCCGGTCGCCGTGCCACTTCCACCACATGCCGAACGCCAGGCATCGCCAACAAGGTTTCCCGGTTATAGGACACCAATGATCCGTTCAGGTGTGGGCACCGCCGGATTACTGCTTGCAACATATCGGGCGCGTCAGAATCTATGCCGAAGAGAGGAGAGCCGGTTGCAATTGCTTGTGCATGAACGTTGCGTTGATCTCGCCCGATGCGGGTACGATCCTTTGCCGGTTTGGGAGAGGCATTTCCCCGCAAAACGGCATATTCCGCCTGCCGGGTATGCGATACCAGGTCTCGATACTGCAGGCTTTCTCTGGTTTTTTTGTTGTAGACTGCACCACCCTTTATGGTCAGGTTTCGTTCTGAGGTTTGCCATTGGATGGCGGCGGCATGAATGAAAAGTTCGCGTGCATAGGCTGCAGTCGCCTGAAGCGGCCCCCACACCATCATTGTAGACAAGCTGCCGCCAGCGCCTTGAGGCATTGGGCCTTCGGCGGCCCTGCCAGTCGCGTCGGCATGCCCCTGGAAGGACATCATTTCAATATGTGTCGTTTCCAGATCAAGGTCGAGTTCTTCCGCAATGATATGTGCGGCCGTGGTGATCATTCCCTGTCCCATGTCAGGGATGGGGACACATACAAAAATCTCGCCATCCGCTGTGAAGCGAAGGCATGGCGTTACATTTCCGCTGTTATCAGTGTCAGCGGCAAGGATGTGTGGAGAGGTCGACAAGGCAATTGCAAATGCGGCCGTGCCGGCCGTGGATTTCAGAAATCCACGCCGTGAAATCTTGTTCATCACATTCCCCCTTTAGGCATTCTGCAGCTTTTGTGCTGCCGATTTGATCGCCTTGCGAATACGGAAATAGGTGCCACACCGGCAAAGGTTGTTGATGCCGTTGTCGATATCTTCGTCCGTGGGGTTTGGTACGTCTTTCAGGAATGCTGCGGCGGCCATGATCTGACCGGCCTGGCAATAGCCGCACTGTGCGACGTCCTCTTCAATCCATGCTTCTTGCACAGCGTGCAGCCGAGCGCCATCGGCCAGGCCTTCGATGGTTGTGATGTTTGCGCCATCAAGGCTGGACATAGGGATACTGCAGCTTCTGGTCGCTTCGCCATCAATGTGAACAGTACATGCGCCACATGAGCCAATGCCGCATCCAAACTTCGTGCCCTTCAGACCAGCGTCTTCACGTAGGTGCCACAATAGCGGCATATCGCCATCGCCATCGAAGCTGGTTGCTTGTCCATTGATCGTAAGATTGATTTTTGTCACCGGAAACTCCCCGCATCCCAAATGTGAAAGGGGGATTGTACGTTACAGGATAACGATTGTCCTGCCCGCCTGTCGCACTGGCAGGGCAGTTGGTCGCAAAACCTGTATCGCCAGGCCTATATCAATAGCTTAGTTGGTCAAAAATCGGCGCAGAGCCGCCCCAAACACCGTGGTATTTGTGCAGGATCTGATCTGCTGGTGTCATGCCTGTTTCCACGCTTTCCCACAGGCTATTTAGGAAGCCTTGTTCGGTGTCACCGCTTGTGGAAAGCCGCGCCCGGTTTTTAAGGCCCATGTCGGCGATACGCAGGGCCTGTTCGCCAAGGTCGCGGAAACATCCAATGCCCGGCGCTTGTGCTTCAAGGCCCAGGCGGGGCACGTCGGCGCGCATCTGCGCGACATCCTCAGGGCTCCATGCCTTGATCAACTCATTGGCTGCATCTTGCGCTTCGCTATCATACAAAAGGCCAACCCAGAAGGCAGGCAGCGCGCACAGTCGGGACCAAGGGCCGCCGTCGGCGCCGCGCATTTCTAGGAATGTCTTCAGGCGCACTTCGGGGAACAACGTGGTCATGTGGTCTTCCCAATCCGCCATTGTCGGCAGCTCGCCGGGTAGAGCAGGCAATTCCCCTTTCATGAAAGCTCGAAAGCTTTGGCCTGAGGCATCAATATATTTGCCGTTGCGGCGCACAAAATACATAGGCACATCAAGAACATGGTCTACCCAGCGTTCAAACCCCATGCCATCTTCAAACACGAAAGGCAGGGTGCCGCAGCGGTCTGGGTCGGTATCTGTCCAGATATGGCTGCGATAGCTTTTGAACCCGTTTGGCTTGCCTTCCGTCAGTGGCGAGTTAGCAAACAGGGCGGTTGCAAGGGGTTGAAGTGCAAGGCTGATGCGGAATTTTTCCACCATATCGGCCTCGTCAGCAAAGTCCAGGTTCACTTGCACGGTACAGGTGCGCAGCATCATATCCAGGCCGAGATTACCCTTCTTGGGCATATAGGACCGCATGATATCGTAACGCGCCTTGGGCATCACTGGCACATCCTCACGCTTGAGGGTGGGGTGGAAGCCGAGGCCCAGGAAGCCGATATTCAACCGCTCGCCAATCGACTTGGTGCAGCGCAGGTGGCTTGACGTTTCGTCACAGGTTTGGTGGATATTCTCGAGCGGTGCGCCCGAAAGTTCGAATTGCCCGCCTGGTTCGAGGGTGATGGATGCGCCATTTTTTTTGGCGGCGATCAGCTCCCCTTTTTCTTCAACGGCCTCCCAGCCATTGTCGACAAATGCCTGAATAACATCGCGAATTCCGGGGCGCCCATCTTGGCCGCGGTATGCCAGCGGTTCCTTGGTGTCGCGGTGGAAAACGAATTTCTCATGCTCTGAACCGATACGCCAGCTTTCACGGTTCGGCTTCGATCCTCGCTCGAGGTAAGAAACGAGCTGTGCCTTTGATTCAATCATTTCGCTGGACATAAAAAGGAATTCCTAAAGCCGATACCTGAGAAGAAAAGTAAGGCCTAGATAGTCAGCAATCAAGAAATGTAAAGCCCGGTCACGCGTTAGTGAGGCTAATCCGTGCAGGGGCACATAGGGGCCCTATGGCAGAAAAAGGGCAGTTTTGCTTGGGTCATTGCGCCCAAAGTGTGCCCTTTTTTTATAAAAATAAAATCAGGATGCCGCGCTTTGGTGGGCCGGTGTGCCGTAAGGCACATTGATGGCGCACGGTTTATCAGAAAGGTCCATGCCATAAATATGCAACGTGGTGGCAACACGGTCGGTAGGGTTGAACAGGCGGTGGATGCCTTCAGGATCGGGGTTAACGGTTGCGATGGCACCGCGCCCAGCCTGGATGGCACCAGTGGAAGCGACACCATCTTCAGACACGTCACAGCGTTTGAATGTTTCGCAGCCGATCTCGCCAGAAATTACACCTACACAGCCCCAGGCATTATGGCCGTGCACAGGCGTTTCTGCACCCGGCTGCCATTCAAGTTGCAGGACTGAAAAGAAGCCACTTGGGTGCGCGTACAACACCTTGCGGCGGTATCCGCGATTGTTTACCGGGGTATCCGCAAAATCTTCCAATTCCACACGCTCCAGAACATGCTGCATCAGATGTTCGATCTCGTCCTTGTGGCATTCAGGTGACGAACAGGCAACGGCGGTACAGGCCTCCTGAATCAGGCTGGCAATATCAACCGACTTCTGTTGGGTTGGAATTCCCTCTTTTGGCATCTTTGCGTTCCCGTTAACCTACTAAGTTAATATTGAGAAGCACAATATACCAATATATGAGTGGTAATTGTTTGCTATTTTCTATATTTATTGAGAGGCAAGTGAAAAAATTTTCTCATCAGGCTATAAAAGGACTACCAATCGCCTAATGCCGATTGCCACAGGCTGATAGCGGACATTGCGGCGGTATCAGCGCGCAACACCCGCGGACCAAGCGCAACGACCACTGTGTTGGGGTGGCTTCTGATCAAAGCGCGCTCATGGTCATCAAAACCGCCTTCCGGGCCGATCAGAATGCCCCACGGCTTGGGGCAGGATTTGTCATCTGCCGCCTGAAGTGCAACATGCGCCGGGGTGCCAGAGAGGTCTTCGTCGCAAAACATGATCATTCTGTCCATGGGCCAGGCCTCGATCAGCTTCTCCAGCTTCGTGGGCTCGCCCACTGTTGGCACATTCAGGCGTTCGCACTGTTCAGCGGCCTCCACGGCGTTTGCGTGCAAGCGGTCCGTTTTTACGCGGTCAACGATGGTGCGACGGGTGAGCACCGGTACCATATGGCTGACACCCAGTTCGGTGGCCTTTTGCGCCATAAAATCCAGCCGTGCTTTTTTGATCGGCGCGAAGGCAAGCCACAGATCGGGTTCAGTGCGTTGGTCCTTCAGTTTTTCGCCAATGGCCAGTGTGACGGCTTTTTTCTTCACGTCTGCAATCTCGGACGCCCATTCGCCGTCAGTCCCGTTGAACAGCGCCACCTTGTCCCCAACGCCCGCGCGCATCACATTGCCCAGATAATGGGATTGGTCTGGCCCCAATGTCATCGTGCCATCGCCAGGCAGCGGGTTTTCTATAAAAAGGCGGTGCTGGATTTTCTTGCTCATGACCATCATCCAAAAGGGGTGTGATTTTCCTCTGTGATGCATCGGTGCGATGCACGCTGCAAGATATTTCTGCCGCGGGTGGCTAAGAGATACCGCCGACAGCCTAGGGAAGCCTGCCGTTTAAAGGCCGCTTAAGGAAAACTTAAACCGGCTTAATTTCCCCCGTAGCCCACAAATTGATACCGCTGCGGTGATTTTCAGTCTGGAGGGAAATATATGTTTTCGACTTTTATTCGTTTGTTTGTTTTTGCCGTGTTGTTGACTGCCAGCAAAGTCGCCAGTTCAGAGGCTGGCCGGTGGCAGTTGTCTGATGAAGGGGCAGCTTTCGTAAATCATTTGGGGCGCGAAAGCCTGCATCTCACAAAAGGAGAGGGCACCTATTTGGGGCCGGATTTCCATAACGGCGTGATCGAGTTTGATATGGCTTTCAAGGAATTGCCAGGGTTCCCCGGTTTCCGCTTCCGCGATCAAGATGGTGGCCAGACAGCGGAGGCCTTTTATTTGCGCCCCGATGTGCCGGGAAAGCCGGATGCCAACCAATATACACCCGTGTTCCATGGAATGTACGCCTGGCAAATTTACACAGGGGCCCGATATGCCGCGCCCGTTGGCTATAATTATGAAGGTTGGACCCACTTCAAGTTTGTGGTGAAGGGGGACCAGATGGACGTTTATATCGACAGCGAGGAGCCCGTATTGCATGTGGAAAGCCTGGTGCAGGGTGACAGTAAGGGCGGTATCACCTTTCACGGCACCTATCAGGGTGATTATTATATATCCAACTTCCGTGTCGAACATCGCGACGATGTATTGATCAAGGGTACACCGGCGGAGTTGAAGCAGCTGCCTGAGGGAGCCATCCGGCAGTTTGGTGTGGCCACCACGCCCATTTCTGCCAAGGTAATTGAAGGTGCTCTTACACTGGATGCCAGCCTGTTGAGTGGACTTGCATGGACCAGCCTGCCGGTGGGGGAAACCGGTGCCGCAAACCTTGATCGTCTGCTGAAACGTACCAATGCCGACAACACCGCGCTCGTGCGGTTGGTGATCCACGCGGATGAGGCAAAGACAGTGCAAATGCGCTACGGTTTTAGCGACCGGATGGTCATGTTCCTGAACCGCCGCGCTGTTGCCAGCGGGAACGATGGATACGGTACCCGGGATTTCCAGTTTATGGGCACAGTTGGCTACCATGCAGGCATTTTCCTGCCGCTCCAGAAAGGCCGGAACGAGCTTGTCGTGGCGGTAACAGAAATATTCGGCGGCTGGGCGTTTTTGGGTGCCATTGCCGACAGGGAAGGCATCAGGATAGAATAGGGCGCTGAAGAATTGATGGTGCGTGGGCTCAGCTTAGCCGTTTGGCCATATAACGTACCATTTTGCCGTTTTTGAGGATGGCATTGCCCACCTCTACAAAGCCCATGCGGGCATGAAAAGCATCAGACCCGGGGTTGGGCGGATCAATATTCACCTCGCAAGTGATCGCCGGCTTCCCGGCCTTGCGGGCTGTTGCGAAAAGGTCTTCATAGAGTGTACGGGCATAGCCCTTGCCACGCGCGGCTTCGGCTGTGATCACCCGGTCGATATAGGCAAAGCTTGGATATCGTTCGCGGAACCACAGGAAATTAGGGCTGTCATACTGGGCCTTTTCATCGAAGGCGATCAGGAAGGCGTCTGCAGGTGCAATGCCGCGGGCATAGAAAGCGCCTGAAACCATATCCTGATAGTCGGTGATTGTAAGCGGGGATGTCTCGCGCTCATGTTTTCCATTGAGTGCAAGAATTTCCAGTGCGTTCAGTTGCTCCAGCGAACTGATTGTCAGCATATACGCCCTTCCCAGTTGTTCGCCCCTTGAGGAAATATCGTGCAGGTAGATAGGGGATGGGGCAAGAAAAGCTCGCCATAGATTTCTGTTCTTGGAGCATATTTTTCTAAAAGTGCGGTGAAAAGGCAACGGTTGCAGGTTCGGTGGTATTTGCATCAAATTTTAGCCGTTGCATGACTTCGCCTTAGCGTTGCGATATCGTGGCAACACGTTGCCCCAAAAGGGGGCGAAACAGGTTGGAACAGCCATGATACAGAATGTTGCAGGCGGCTTGCCGCCCGTGTCGCGAACGGCGACCTCATCAGACCGACAAGATTTGCGCTGGAATGGCGCAGAGGGCCGTGGTTTTGCTTTTGGTAAACTGCGGCGCGAACCGATTGTTGATAAGGTTGACATACCATCCTCTGAAGCATCGACACCGGCGTCGGTAGCAGTAGCCGGCACACAAGCTTCCCTCTATTCAAACACCTCTTCTGCAGATGTTTCGAACCCCCAGGTCTCGAACACCCCATTGCCGAACACAGACGTATCGAATGGCGACACCGGCGTTACCAATGCGGTGGCCGTTACCAAGGAAGGCAGTGTGAACATCAATGTCTCCATCAACCAAGGTGATGGCAATGGCGGCAAGGGTGTCGTGCATTTCGAGGAAGGCGGCAACTACAGCTTTGCGCTCTCTGGCCATCCGGGTGCCAAATACCGTATCGTTGGTGTTGAGGGGGGGCAGGGCGTATCCAACCCAAATAATATCAAGGGCACGATCTTCCTGAATGGCGCCGAAATCGCCCTCGGTGATGTTAAGGACAAAATTGGTGACTTCCTCAAGAAACGGGACGAGATTGCTGCCAAAGGTGCGGACAGGCCTGAAAAGGCCCAAAAGGCCGGCGCTATCACGCTGGATGACCTGAAGGCGTTTGGCCTGTTGGCCACCCCAGACGTAGGCGTGTTGAATATCCATGATGATCGGTTCGATCGGTCAAAATTCACCGATAAAGAAGTTTTGTCCCTGAAGGTGGCCGCCAAGCTTTCGGTACAGGAAAGCGTGAACCCGACCCGCGAAGAATATGGGGGAAAGGGCAATGGCTTGAAGGTTGGGCACCAAAAAGAGGGGCTAGGCGCTTACGGGAACGGCCTTAAACTGGGCCATGCCCATGCGCACGGTATCCTCGGGCATTACGTCTAATCAGCCCCACCATCAGCGGGTGTTGCCAGATAATTGTCCGCCCGCATGGTGCGGATCACACTCCGGATTGCCACTTCATTTGCACCGCGCGCCCGCGCGGCTTCGGCCCCAAGGCTCAGGCTGGCCTCGAGCGTTTCAGGCACGGTATGGGTGGCACCAAGAAACCGCAGTTCGGTTGCTGTTCTGGCGTTATGTGTGCGCGCATAAATCTTGAGCGTGGGATATTCCCGTTTGGCAGTTAAGATCATACGTTTTGCGGCGGCAGGGTCATCGATGGTGACAATTAGAAGCGCAGCTTTTTCAGCACCAGCTTTATGGAGGATGGGGCCACGGGCGGCATCGCCAAAAATGGCTTCATACCCAGCCTGGCGTGCCTGCCGAACGTTGCCCGGGTCCATGTCCACGACGACAAAGTCAATTTTCAGGTTGGTGAACATGCGGGCGAGGGTGGCGCCCACACGCCCATAGCCCGCAATGATCACATGGTTCCTGGGGCCGGTATCTTCATCATCGTCTGTTATGGTATGTTCGTCGCCGCTCAGGCGTCTCGCGAGTTTGTCTCCCGCAGCAAACAGGATCGGTGTGACAGCCATCGACAGTGCGATGGTGGCCGAAAGTATTTCAACCGTCGACCCCTCAAGCACGCCTTCCAACCGGGCGTATGTGAACAGCACGAAACCGAATTCCCCGGCTTGGGCAAGCAAAGCTCCCACCTTGATGCCTTCGGCCAGAGTTTGGCCCATTGCACGCACCAGAAGGGTGATGATCAGCGCTTTGGCAAGCAACATCACAAACAACAATGCAAGGATGAGGCTCAGGTTCCCGGCAAGTGTGCCGAAGTTGATTCCCATGCCTACGGACACAAAAAACAGGCCCAGAAGCAGGCCGCGGAAGGGCAGGATATCCACTTCAACCTGATGCCTGAACTCGCTCTCCGCCATCAGAAGCCCGGCGATGAAGGCACCCATGGCCATCGATAGACCGATGTGGTCCATAAACCAACCAAAGCCAAGTACAAGCAGCAGTGCCAGCCCGGTGAACACTTCGGGCATCTTGGTGGCTGCCACAAGCCTGAACAGCGGGTTGATGGCAAGCCTGCCAATCAGGATAACGCCGGTGAGGATGGCCACGGTTTCCAGGATTGCAAGCCCGAAGGAAGCGCCAAGCGTCACCTCGCCTTTGCCCAAAATTGGCACCAATGCCAACAGGGGCACCACGGCCAGATCCTGCAAAAGAAGGATGGAGAAGCCCGCGCGGCCCCATTGGCTGGCAAGCTGGCGTCGGGATGCCAGAAGCTGAATGCCAAAAGCGGTTGAGGACAGGCCAAGGCCAAGGCCGATTAACGTGAGTTGCCCGGCGTCCAGGTCGAGAAAGAGGCTCGTGAGGCCAGCAAGCGCCGCCCCGCACACCAGAAGCTGCGCGGTTCCAAGGCCAAACACCTGCCGCCGCATGACCCAAAGGCGCGCGGGCTTGAGCTCGATCCCGATCAGGAACAACAGGAAGATCACACCGAATTCGCCCAGATGGGCAATGCCTGCGGCATCGGTCACAAGGCCAAGCCCCCATGGGCCGATCAGCATGCCGCCCACCAGAAAGCCGAGGATGGCGCCAAACCCAAGCCGTCCGAAGACGGTTGCGGCCACAACGGCAACGGCGATCAGGCTTAATATTTCTGTTAAAAACGGGTCTTGGTGCATTATGAAAAGGCCAATGGCTGTATGGGCTTAGTTTGGATGGTTTATCCTACTTTAGCCAAAGCCTTGTCCTAGGTAAATGCCTGGATTGTCGCAGGTTATCCACGCCACTCACTTGGGGCCTTTCCGGTCCAGCGTTTGAAGGCGCGGGAAAAGCTTGAGGTTTCGGAAAAGCCCACCAGATAGGCCACTTCGTTCACGCTTGCCTTGCCGCCCGCCAGATAGCTGACCGCCATGGTGCGGCGTAAGTCATCAAGGAGTGTCTCGAAATTGATGCCCTCGGCCTTCAGCTTGCGATAGAGCGTCGGGCGACTGGTGCCCATCGTTTCCGCCACCTTTTCCATCGTCACGTCTCCCTTGTGCAGCATGGGCAGCAAGGTCTTTTCGACCTGCCCGCGCAGGGTTTCTGATGCTTCCAGTTCGCGCATCAGCGCGTCCGCGTGATCCGACAAGACGCCAAAGGCATAACGGTTCTTGGGTCCTGTGGTGAGTTCAAGCCAGCTTTTGTGTGCCTTCAGGGCGTTCCATTTTGCGCCGAAGGTCACAGGCACCTGGAACAGATCTTCATAGGCCTGCCAGTGGGTGGGTTTTTCGTGGGTGACATGGAAGGCACGGTAGGGGCGTTCGCCTTCAAAATAACGTCCGAAATCGCCGATGAAACGGGCGAAGACTGTTTCTGTCAGCTCGGGCGTCATATTGGGGTTTGGGCGCTGGTCTATCACCCAGACACAGTCTCCGTCTTCCTGCAGCTGAAAACGCTGCCTGCCCTTGGCTACGCCGGTGTCTAACACCAGTTTGGCGTATCGGTTCATTTGTTCGAACCCCTCGCCCAAAGTGTTGGCCCCATAGGAAATCAACCCAACGATGGAAAAATCGTCAAACCGGCTTGCCTTGCCGTAGTTGAGCGAAAAGTCAGGCTTTCCGAGCATTTTGCTGGCAGCGCGCAGGACACCTATAAATTTAGCTGCGGGCAGGCGGGCGTCCTGGTTTTCGAGCGGCGCCCCATCAAGCTCCACGGCGGCTATGAGTGTGTCCCGATCTGCCCCTTCACTGACGGCGAAATTCAAAACATCCCGGACCAGTCCGGCAGCTACTGTTGGCATTTTTGTTCCCTCGCAAACGCCCTTGGTCCTCTGGCGTGATCCTTTGGGCTAAATGTTTGATCGCTGCGGTCATTGTAGGCCCGCAATACCCCCAATAATGTATACAATATAATAAATCCGGCACAGACCGGCAAGACGCGAGGAAACATTATGACTGATATCATGTTGGATGCGGGCAGCCCTGTGCGCCCCAAGCATGCCCGAAACTGGCTAACCCTTTCCGCCAAAACCTGGTTTGTTGTTACGGCCATCGGCCAGTGGCTTTTTGTGGCCTATATCCTGGGTTTTTACGGCACCCTGTATGTGGGGGGCGGGGTTGCATCCTTTGCCAATACCCACCTGCCCAACGGCTATATCCCCGGCGACACCATCGGCAATATCGCCATTGTCGCCCATATTCTGGTTGCCGGCTTTATCATTGCCGCCGGTCAGGTCCAGCTTATTTCCGGTGTTCGCAACAAGATGCCTCGCCTGCATCGCTGGTCGGGGCGCTTCTATATGGCGGCGTCCATGGTGGTCAGCGGGGCGGGGATTTATCTGGTATGGAGCCGGGAGCGTGTGATCGGCAGCCTGGTGCAGGATATTGGCACTACCATTGGCGGCATGCTGGTGTTCGCCTTTGTGCCTATTGCGCTCTATTATGCCATTAAACGGGATTTTGCGGCGCACAGGCGCTGGGCGCTGCGGCTTTTTATGGTCGTCAGCACGGTCTGGTTCCTGCGCTTGATGACCTATGGCTGGTTTATGCTCACGGGGGGCATAGGAATTGATGCGGAAACCTTCTCGGGCCCGTTCCTTTACGTCATCCATTATCTGCAGTTCCTGTTGCCGCTTTCGGTGCTGGAACTCTATTTCTGGGCGCAAGAGTCAAAGAACAAAGCCCATCGCGGCAAGGTTGCGTGTTTGGTATTTGTCGTCACCGCCTATATGGCGTTTGGCATCTTTGCTGTGGGCTTTGGCTCCTGGATTCCTCGCATAGGGTTTTAGGAGTGACTGGGCGCAAGGTGTCCCTAACCTTGCGCCCCTTTTTAAACACATCCATACTCCACGGTGCATCAGCCCCAATTTCCTGTAGGGTGGGGCAAGCAACCATGGGGGAGTTTGTGATGAAACAGGATGTGCCGGTAAGCTGCACTTGCGGCAAGGTGAAGGGTGTGATCCGGGGGCTTGGGGCCCATAACAGCAATCATGTGCGGTGCCCCTGTGACGGCTGCCAATCCTATGCCCAGTATCTGGGTCGGGCAGATGATATGCTCGATGAGCGCGGATTTTCCAACATCTTCCAGATTGACCCGTCCACCTATGAAATCCACGAGGGCATGGAGCATGTGGCAGGCGTACGCATCACACGCACAGGGCCCATTCGCTGGTATGCTGATTGCTGCAAGACACCCCTTGGCAACACGCTGCCGCGCGGGGGCATTGCCTTTCTGGGCGTGCTGCCCATCTGCACTGGCCACAAGGGCACTGACAAGGCGGTGGTGGATATGGTGGGCCCCGTGCGCGCCATCGCCAACGCCCGCACGCCACAGCCCATAGGGGCGCGTGTGAAAACCTTCTTTATGCTTATGCACCTGATGCGCCTGATGCTGTTGTGGCGCATACGTGGCGGCAAAAGCTGGAAACCGTTTTTTGACAAGGAAACCCTGCGCCCGCTCAAGAAACCTGTCACGCTCTCGGATGCCGAACGCGAAGCATTTGAAGCCAAGGTAATCTCATGATCGCTTGACTTATGGGCCGCCCGCGCGTACGCCGCAGGGTATGTTTTGGCGCAGCAAAAAAGATGTGGTGAAGACGGCCGATGCCGTGGAGGGCAGTTTTGTCTACCGGCAGGCGCCGAAGGCGTTTCGCCCCTACCTGAAGCTTGCCCGGATGGACCGGCCCGTTGGCACATGGCTTTTGTTGTGGCCGTGCCTGTGGTCTGTGGTGCTGGCCGCAGATGGTGCTCTGGGCCTTGATCACCTTAGGCTGATGGCCCTGTTTGCGATTGGCGCGTTGGCCATGCGCGGGGCGGGCTGCACCTATAATGATATCATCGACCGGGATTTCGATGGCGCGGTGGAGCGCACCAAAAGTAGGCCCATCCCGGCGGGTGAGGTGAGCATCAAAGCCGCATGGGCCTTCCTTGTATTCCAGTGCCTGATCGGGCTTGGCGTCCTTATCCAGCTTAATATGTTTGCGATCATGGTGGGGCTGGGATCGCTTCTTCTCGTAGCTGCATACCCTTTCATGAAGCGCATCACCTATTGGCCACAGGCTTGGCTGGGGCTGACATTCAACTGGGGTGCGCTTGTGGGTTGGGCGGCGGTACAGGGCAGCATGGATTGGGCGCCCTTCCTGCTTTATATCGGCGGGCTCTTCTGGACGCTGGGGTACGACACAGTTTATGCCCACCAGGACAAGGAAGACGATGCGCTTGTGGGGGTGAAGTCAACAGCCCTTGCACTCGCGGGCAAAACCCGGCCTGCTGTGGCCTTATTCTACGGGTTATTTATTTTTGCGCTTTTCGGCGCGGGAATCCTTGCAAATCTGGGCGTAATCTATTATCCCGTGCTCGCGCTTGCGGGGCTTCACCTCGCCGCACAGGTCCGGCGCGTCGATATTGACGATGCTGCCGTCTGTTTGGAAGTTTTCCGTTCGAACATCGCGTTTGGCTGGTTCGTTTTCATAGCCCTCCTCCTGGGGCAATTCGTCCAGTAGCCTCCCCGGCGTCCACACATTTGTTCGATCGTTTTGTAGAGTATGCTCCGGTTTGGTTTTGCGGGGCGCATTGAAGGACGCATATCCATGGATATCAAGAAGATCCCCGTTGGCGAAAATGCCCCTTGGGACGTGAATGTTATCATTGAGGTGCCAGCCGGTACCGAACCTGTGAAATACGAGCTGGACAAGGAATCGGGCGCGCTGTTCGTGGACCGTATCATGCACACAAGCATGCGGTATCCTTGTAATTATGGCTTTATCCCGCACACGCTGGCTGATGACGGTGATCCGGTTGACGTGATCCTGGCAAACCACACGCCGATCATGCCTGGTGCTGTTGTGCGCTGCCGCCCCCTGGGCGTGCTGGTGATGGAAGATGAAGCCGGCATGGACGAGAAGCTTCTGATGGTACCGGTGGACAAATTGCACCCGTTCCACAAGGAAGTTCAAAGCTATGACGAACTGCCGAATATCTTCCTTGATCAAATCTCCCACTTCTTCGAGCACTATAAAGACCTCGAAGCTGGTAAATGGGTGAAAATCAAAGGCTGGGAAGGCCCGGAGAAAGCCGCTTCCCTGATTGAGGCTGGTATCAAGAACGAAGCTGCTGCCAAATAAGCGCTGTTCTTCTCACTAATACCTGAAAGCCCGGCTTCACCGCCGGGCTTTTTTGTTGGGTGACGATTTTTTAACAGGTCTTGGGTTTAGATATAGGCCCTCTGCCGGTTGGGGGTGGAAGGAGCCTGTTTATGAGCCTCTATGACGCCGTAGGTGGTGACGCTGCCGTCAACGCAGCCGTGGACTTGTTTTATGAGAAAGTTTTGGCCGATCCGATCCTGATCCCCTTCTTCGAAGGGGTGAATATGGATGGCCAAAGTGCCAAGCAAAAGGCCTTTTTCACAACCATTTTCAAAGGGGATACTGCGGGTGCTGATGCCTATATGCGCAGGGCACACAAGGGGTTGGTGGACAACAAGGGCCTGTCTGATCCGCACTTCAATGCGGTGGCCGGGCACCTGCAGGCCACATTGCAAGAGCTGGAGGTTCCTGCAGACCTGATCACCCAGATCATGGGTGCGGCCGCCGGGCTGAAGAATGCGGTTCTGAACAGATAGGCTCGCAGCGTTAAAACCAGCTGGCATAGGTGAAGCGGTGCCACATGGCCTCTACAGGCCCTTTCTCAAAGTGCCTGAACCACAGGGTTGAAAGGGCCAGTTGTGCCGCCCATACACCCAGGATGACAGGCACGGTTTGGGCCCGCGTTACCTCACCGAACAGCCCAAAACCATACCCGTAGAAAATGAAGGTGCAGGCAAGTGTCTGGAACAGATAATTGGAAAGTGCGGCCTTGCCCACATTGCTGAAGGCCATGAAGCCCAAACGAAAGCGGGTGGTATTGAGGATGAACCCTACCGAGGCAATATACCCAATACCCACAAGCACGGACCCTGCATAGTTCCAAAGATTGCCTGCAAACATGGCGTAGGGAAAAGCCCAATCCGTGGCTTCGTTGGCCTTCAGGCCATAGCCGGCCAGCCCAAACCCGCTGATCAGGGCGCCCAGGGCGACAAGGCCATAAATGCGGCCCGGCAGTTTGCCGCCCAAAAAGCCTGACCGGTAAAGCCCAAGGCCAACAAGCATCAGGCCACTGATGCGCCAGAAACCCCAATGCATATATACTTCAGTATGGAAGCCAAATGCTTCCGTGGCGCGAAGGCCAAATTGCGCCATCCAGCCGGATTGGTAGGTAGCGATCTCGTGGGCCAGTTGCACTGAAGGCGGCAGCCACAGGTCTGCACCGATTTCCGCAAGGATATGGGCCGGCAGCGGGGCGAGATCTGTGTAGCTCAGATAACTCCAGAGCATGCCAAAACACAGAAACCCTATCCCGGCACTCATCGTGATGGCCCAGCGAACGTTTCTGAACAGGAAGGGCACAAAACTTGTGAGGGCGTAGGTGACGAGGATGTCGCCGCTCCAGAGCAGGTAGGCATGGATCAGGCCGATGAGGAGAAGGCCGATGATACGTTTGCCATATGTGACGAGAACAGGATCGCCTCGCCTTATGAGCCCGTCGCAGATGATGGCGGTGCTGGCGCCAAACAGCATGGAGAAAATGGCCATGAATTTCTGGTCGGCAAACAAATACTGGAACTGCCACCAAAGCCGGGCGGCACCCTCATGGCTGTTGCCTGCAAGCGGGTTGAAATAAGCCGCATGGGGTTCAGAGAACATGCGAATATTCATGAGCAGGATGCCGAGCACAGCAATCCCGCGAATGATATCCAAGAGCGCAATACGTTCCTTCTGTGTGCCAGTCATTCCTTGCCTCACTTAATCACAACTATATAAATATTTATATAGATAGATTTGATCGCTTCAACAAGAGGGATCGGCTCGAACTTTGGTTCAGGCAAAAAGAAAGGCCCGGAAAACCGGGCCCATGAGTGGGGATGGGGTGCTGGGGCACCCCGGGGGTAAAGAGATATTATCTAGCCACCAAAGTGGAAGAAATTCAGTTTGTTGCCATCCAGATCGCGAAAATAGGCAGCATAAAAACCTTCGCCGCGCGCGCCGGGTGCGCCTTCATCGGTGGCACCGAGTTCCATGGCCTTGGCATAGAGCCGATCCACGGTTTCAGTGTTGGGTGCAGACAGGGCGATCATCACGCCGTTGCCCACTGTCGCAGCTTCCTTGTTGTAGGGCAGGGTGACGGAGAAGCCCGGGCCTTCGCCTGTGGACCAAACTTTGAACACATCAAAGTCCATGGTGCGTTTGGCACCCATTTCGGCAAAAAGAGCGTCGTAGAATGCGGTGGCCTTTTCGATGTCGTTGGTGCCGACAGTTGTGTATCCAATCATGTGTGTATCCTTTCCTCGCAGGATGTTGATCAATCAGGTTTGTTGAAAGAGGCTCGTGCCGCTTCCGTTTTTTTTCGGACCACGCAGGTTTCTGCATGATCATTCACAAGGCCCATGGCCTGCATGAAGGCATATACGGTGGTCGGGCCCACAAACTTCCACCCTCGTTTTTTCAGGTCTTTCGAGAGGGCCGCTGATTCCGGTGATGTCGCCGGGATATCTGCCCTGACGGCTTGCGCATCGGCGGGTTCAAACCGCCAGAAGTAGGCGGCGAGTGATCCTTCCTGTGCCACCATCTCCTGTGCCCGTTTTGCATTGTTGATCGCAGCTTCGATCTTGCCTCGGTGTCGGATGATGCCGGCGTCGCCCAGCAGGCGTTCGATATCCCCCTCCGTGAAGTCAGCGACTTTGTTGAAATCGAACCCGCAGAAAGCGGCCCGGAAGTTGTCGCGTTTGTTCAGGATCGTCAGCCAACTGAGGCCTGACTGGAACCCTTCAAGGCAGATTTTTTCGAACAGGCGGAAATCAATGTCTACCGGATATCCCCATTCCGTATCGTGATAGTGCCGGTAAGCATCTGTGGCATTGCCCCATTTGCACCGTGTCTGGCCGTCCGGGCCGGTTTCTGTTGTTGCCATTGTCTTCCCCCCGTTTGTCAGTTTTGCAGGAATGCCAGACGGTCATCCACCTGATGTGGCAAAACCTCATGGATTTCAGGCACAACGATGCCTTCTGCCACGAAGGGGTCTGAAGCAATCCGCTTTGCCAGCGCATCCCCGCTTGTGGCGTGGGCCAGAATGGCGCCGCCCATGTTGGGTTGCAGGCTGCCAACAAGGCAGAAAACGCCATCGTCAACGCCTTGTTTGATCCAGGCCTTATGCGCATCCATATGGGTGCCCGCATTGGCTTTGTTGGGGCCAAATTTGAGAAATACGATAAACACGGATGTCTCCTGTATGGGGGAGGACGTGGTTATACATAGGCCACGCCCCCGGAGAATTCTTCGTTTATTCCGCAGCAGTTTGCTGCAGCATTTTCAGGCCTTCAGGATACCAGCGGGCCATGCCGCGCTCGAAATAGGCCACCAGATTGTCGTGGGCAGCTACCAGTGGTGCGATCCATGTACGGATCGGGCTGCCGTAGAAGTTGGCAATAAAGCTGAAAACCGTTGCGTCCAGATAGGTGGGGGTATCCGACAGGAACCATTCCCGATCGCCCAGGAGCGCCGCGATGGCGTCGATATCTTCTTTGATGAAACGGCGTTGCTCTTCTTCGCTGTGCAAACCGAAGCCCGCACCAGTGAGGCCTTCGCGGATGTTGCCGCGCACCACTTCACCTTCGCCCGTTGGATCGCCTTCGAAGAAGATCTGCTTGGTTTGTGCCCAGCCTTCATCCTCGACCCAGCGGGACCAGACAAGGCCAAGCACAGACCGGTCATCCAGCATGCGGCAGACGGCATGGCCGGTCGCCTTCGCTTCCGCCGACAGGCCTTCATCGAGGCTATGGCCATAAGTTTCGGCCAGATGGTAGCGGATGATTTCGCTGTCCTGGATGATGGCATCACCATCCTTGATCACAGGCAGCTTGCCTTTGGAGAATACTTTATAGTCTTCCGGCATTTCGGTGGTGAAATCGATCCCTGCCATTTTGAACAGGATATCCACCTTGCCGCAATAGGGGCTTCCGTTGAAGAAACCTGGCGCGGTTGGGAATGCGTAAAGGGTGATGCTCATCTGATTGCTCCTCATTGTCGTGACTCGCGTCGCTGATCGTTACCCGGGCTCTTGCTGCCGGTGAGGTTGTTATAAAACACCCTCATGACAATTTTTGTCAGTAGAGATCAAATGAGGAACAAAAAGAAGGGTTACCAGTCTAGCCCACCCACTTCGGTGCGGCGCAGAACGCGGCGATAGGGTGCTGGTGCCCGGCGTGTCACAGCATCCATCGCGCGGTCAAACATGTCGAAGCGACCACGAGCCCTACGCACAAGGCGCGTAACAGACGGCGTGGTTGGGATCAGGAACAACAGGCCGATCACAAAAAAGATGATGCCAAAAGGAATGGGCGTCAGCATCCCGATGATGCCGAAAAAGCAGAATGCACCGCCAATGATCTGGCACAATATGCGTACCACAAGGTTTCTCCGATCGCTGTCATATGCATGAACATTGGTGTCATGCGTTTTGTCTATTTATTCCATCAATATAATATGGCTTAACAATGGCTTCAAGATGACGGATAGAGGGATGCGCTGCCTCACGACATATTGAACAAATTGTTGCAAATGAAACTAATTGGCGGTATCTGGTGCCAAACGCCCGTGTTCGGTGCGTTCGCCGGTTGATCCGGTGTCCTGTTGTCCCAACCTTTCCAAGTGGGAGCATATGATGAAAAAAGTTTATGAAAGTGCGGAAGCGGCGCTTGATGGTTTGCTTTTTGACGGCATGACCATGATGGCTGGCGGCTTTGGCCTTTGTGGTATTCCTGAAAATCTGATCGCCGCCGTGCACAAGGCGGGCGCGAAAGACCTGACTGTTATCTCCAACAACTGTGGCGTGGATGGTTTCGGTCTTGGCATCCTTCTGGACGCCAAACAGATCAAGAAAATGGTGTCTTCCTATGTTGGGGAAAACAAGGAATTTGAACGCCAGTATCTTGATGGCGAGCTTGAGCTTGAGTTCAACCCGCAGGGCACGCTGGCGGAACGTATTCGCGCGGGCGGCGCGGGCATTCCGGGTTTCTACACCAAAACCGGTGTTGGCACGCTGATCGCCGAAGGCAAGGAACATAAGGACTTTGACGGCGAAACTTACATCATGGAAACCGGCCTGACGGCCGATGTATCCATTGTGAAGGCGTGGAAAGCGGATACCGAAGGCAATCTGGTGTTCCGCAAAACCGCACGCAACTTTAACCCGATGATGGCAACTGCCGGCAAGGTTACGGTGGCAGAAGTTGAAGAACTGGTGGCGCCGGGCGAGATTGATCCGGATCATATTCACACACCGGGCATTTTTGTGCAGCGGATTGTCAAAGGATCGTTCGAGAAGCGTATCGAGCAGCGCACCGTACGCAGCCGGGAGGAAGCATAATGCCTTGGGATCGTAATCAGATGGCCGCACGCGCGGCACAAGAGCTTGAAGACGGCTTCTATGTAAACCTTGGCATCGGCATCCCGACACTGGTGGCAAACTATATCCCTGAGGGTGTGAGCGTTACGCTGCAGTCCGAGAACGGCATGCTTGGCATGGGGCCGTTTCCTTTTGAGGACGAGGTGGACGCCGACCTGATCAATGCGGGCAAGCAAACCATCACACAGCTTCCCACCTCCAGCTATTTCTCATCGGCTGACAGCTTTGGCATGATCCGGGGCGGGCATATCAACCTCAGTATCCTGGGTGCCATGGAAGTGGCAGAAAACGGCGATCTGGCCAACTGGATGATCCCGGGCAAGATGGTCAAGGGCATGGGCGGCGCGATGGATCTGGTCGCCGGCGTTCAGCGTGTTGTGGTGATCATGGATCACACCAACAAGGCAGGTGCGCCAAAGCTGTTGAAAAGCTGTACCTTGCCGCTGACGGGCACAAAGGTTGTAGACCGTATCATCACCGGTCTTGGCGTGTTTGATGTCGTAGAGGGCGGCCTGAAGGTGGTTGAGCTGGCGCCTGATGTGACGCTGGATGAGGTGAAGGCCTCAACCGAAGCCGCGATCGTGGAATAAATGACAAAGGGGCCGGTGAGGCCCCTTTCTTCTTTTGGGCAGGGCCCTCGTCAGGCACCTCACGCAGCGATGTGTGAGCCTTCGACTTCCTTGGCCTGATACATCTTCTTGTCAGCAGCTTCGATCAGTTCCTGAGCCGTGGGCACATCATCAATGCCTTTTTGCACAATCCCGATACTTAGCGCCTGCTGAGGGAATTTCTGGTTGAAGTGGGCAATGATGCGTTCACAGATGCTGCAGGCATCCTTCAATGAACAATCTGGCAGCACGATGCAGAATTCATCCCCGCCGTAACGGCAACCGATATCCACTTCCCGAATGCTGTGCTCGATGGCTTTGCCAACAGCAATCAAGACCTGATCGCCAAAGACATGGCCTTTTTCATCATTGATGGATTTGAATTTATCCACGTCAAAATAGGCGCAGCAGAGTGTGCCGCGCTTGCGACGGGCGTGAGCCAGTTCGCGTTCGAATACTTCGGTCATTGAGCGGCGATTATAGAGACCCGTGAGCGGGTCCGTGCGCGCCATGGTTTCCAGCTCGCGCGTGCGGTCTTCCACCTGGCGGGCCAGTTCTTCGGCATATTTTTCTGTGCGGATTTTGGCGGCAGCTATTTCGCCAACCATGCTCTGGATATAGGTGTCGAACACCAGCGTAGTGTCGAAATAAATCAGTTTGTCCAGCGTGTCTGCGATCTCGTTCGCTTCTGCCGGGTCTTCAACGATGGTGCGGATCACGCGGGTCAGGATATCCTTCAATGTTTTGATGGCAGAAAGATACAGCTTGGGTTCAACCCCGATGCGTTTGTGCACCAAGCCGATGCGCAGCCGGTTGTTGACATAATCTGCGTCATAGATGCCGCAGAAAAGCTCCAGCACATAATCATATTGGGCCCGCCTCAGGCGGGTCATGGTTTCGGCATCGCCAATCAGCAGCACCACATCTTCGATCGCGGTTTGTTTCTGATAAAATTCATCAACAATGCCACCCAGAACCGCAGCGATCTTGTCCTTCAGGGACGCCAATTGCCGAAGGTCGGCTGGGGTCATGCCCAAGAGTTCCATGCGGTTGGAAATCTCAAGTTCACTAACTTGCATTTGTTCGAGAAGGGATTGATTAAGCCTATTTATGGCTGATCTCCTGTCGAATGACGACCCCGCAGGCGCCGCGTGTTTGACGGCTTGCAGATGACAATGGCGCGAGTAGGGTAAAGGATCAGTTAACTCAAGGCTGTTACCGCTTTGGCCTGCGAAAATGCCACCTCCGGCACAACAGAAATTACTTTGGAATGTCCAGGCGCGGATATTCCAGTTGCGCCATCGCATCAGTCAGCCTTGTTCGCATGTCCGTGCTCAGCGCTTTACTGCATGCGATGGCAATGGGGTAGGGCGGATGCGTACCAAAATCAGGAATTGCCACCAGATGATTGGTTCTTGGCAGCATCTTCTGTGCTTCCAGCCACTGGTTTTCAGGCACGATGGTATAATGTGCCCGGCCCGCCAAAAGCATATTCATCAGCTGAAAATCCGTTGTGCCCGTGCGTAAGATCCAACCAGGGTTGGTGCTGATGAAAGTATCGACTTCCGCGCCATAAATACCACTTTCCAGAAGTGTTCCGGTAAGGCTGCTGTTCCGTACCAGCTTTGAAATATGGCCGTGCATTTTTATCCGGTCTTTCAACTCCGGCAACGTGAGCACGATATCACCTGCGACGACGTCGAACTGGAAGGGCAGAAAATACCATTTGGCAGCGCGTTCGGCTGTTGGCATCCGGCCGGTGGTGCAGATCACCCGGCGGCCATCATCAAGGATATTTGCCTCATCATCGATCGACGAGGCCATCCAATGAACCCGATATCCAGCGCCCGATACTATTGCCTCCAGCGCATCAATATAGCGGCCCGAAGGTTTGCCGCCATTAACCATGATATCAGGCGGATAATGATAATAGGTAACGGTCAGGGCAGAGGTGTCCTCTGCGCGTACGACCGTTGCAAGCGCCACGATAGCAAATAGCAATGTGAAAAGCTTAAATTTCAATATCTTACCCGTAAATCATGCATCCAATACACTATAGTTTGGCATGGCTTAACAATTCGTCAAAATATCAAGGTCATTTTGGCAAAGATCGATAGGGAAATCCTTCTTCGATCATGGCCTTGCCCATTCGCCTCAAAATACCTTCCGGGAGGTCGCGGCTACAGGCAAGGAAAATGGGTTGCTTGGGCAAAGCCGGGATATTTTCAATAATTCTAAGCGCTGCGGTGTCCGGGTTGCGATTTTTTGCAATGTGCCACTGCATTTCCTGGACAACAGCATAATGGGCGCGGTTCGCCAGAACCATTTCAAGTAATTGAATGTCGGTTTTACCCGTTCGTAACACCCATTCAGGGTTTTCCGCCAAAAACTGATCAACATCCACGCCGTAAGTAGCCCCCCCCAACAAAGCCCCGATCCAGGACCTGTCCATCAAGAGCGAGAGCAAATCAGTATGGTCACCAAGTGTTTGGATATTTTCCGGTTTCGCCATGACAACAGCGCGTGGGGCCATGGCGAACACATAAGGCAGATACGTCCATCTTTGGGCCCTGTCAGTGTTATAAAGCTTGCCTGTGGAACAGAAGGGCCTGCGCCCCTGATCAAGCATGCGGGTTTCGCCTTCCACGGTGGTTTGATGCCATTGTACATCAATACCTGCTCGGTTTGTTATCCTGAGGAAACGAAGTATATGAGGGCCGCTGGGTGCGCCTTCCTGTTCCACATAGATATATGGCGGATAGGAAAAATAGGTGACAGCAAGCGTGGCTGGCGTGGTATTTTGCACGTCATCAGCATGTACCCGGGTGTGTGCTGACACAAAGGGCATTAAAAGGGCGATTGCTGCATAGAGCCGTATGATCTTCCCTGGTTCCACTGATCCCACGTTGTTGTCGCTATGGGTTGATTACAGCCTTCCTGATTCGCGGCGCTGGATCAAGGAAACAATTGCTGGAAAGGGACGAAGCTGCTTAGATAGCGGTTACGTTTGGTTGCTGGTGGCAGTGGGTATGGCTGAACAAAAAGACTTCATTCTGGACTTGCCCGAATTCGCTAAGCATGTGGCGATACTGGATTTTCTGCAGTCCTGGCACCGATGGCGCGGTGATGGCCTGCTCCCGAAACGCGCGGCGATCAAACTGTCCGACATGCCTGAATTGATGCGCGGTGCCATGATGCTGGACGCATTCGCACCCGAACGCATGATCTTCCGCTTTGCAGGCAGCCTTTATCACGACATGTATGGCTTCGAGTTTGAAGGGCTGAATTATCTGGATATTACAGAACCAGAGGTGCGTGCCATTCGCGCCAAACGCCTTTGGGGTGTGGTGTCACAGCCTGCCATCGCAGTGTGGACAGCGCCGGGGGCGGAAGGGGTGAATTTTGTAGGTGCCAGCGTGCCCTTGTTGCCCGATGATCCAACCCACCCACGCAAGATCATGCAGGTATTGGTTGCCCTGAAGGATATGGCGGGGGTCAGTAAGGAGGCCTGGAACACGCGCCGCGACAATGTGGTGTTTTCACCGCATTTTCGCTATCTGGATATCGGCGCAGGCAAGCCCGATAACGGGGCAGAGGCTTGAGCCTATAACCACATAGTTTGTCAAACGACGATGCTACTGATACTTCTAAATGAAGGCATCAGAATTAGGGGGATGATGTGCTTTCCAGAAAAATTTTTGTAGCTATGGCGGCATGGGCTGGAGGCTGGACGGCCCTTCGAATTGCAAGCTATTTCATTGGCACTCTAAGTTTTGCCGCACTTGGCCAGAGCGAGCACCTGAAATATTTAAAATCTGTGGTATCCCTACCAGTGTTTTCTGGTGCGATTGTTTTGCTATTGATACATCACTTTTGGCAAGGGTTTCGTTGGAAAACGATTTTGTCTTTCATGATGTTCGACTTGGTGTCGTTTGCTGCTGGGGCTTGGCTGCAATATGAGAAATACATCGAGGTTGCGCGGGCTGCTGCTCGAGGAACTCGAGGGGGACTTTCGGTCTCTGGGCAAGAACCCGAACTCTTTAACTTGGTTTTTGAACCGGTTCTGTACAATGCAGCAGGATACGTTCTTGGTTGTGCTCTTGTTTTGGTCCTGTTTAAGAAGAAACATTTGATCGCCGTCGATCTGGAAGAGCAGCGTCAAGATCAATTCGTCAATGGGAAGTCAGTCGTTTCGGTTTTTAGCACATTTGCTCTGTTAACCTTTATCTCTGGGCTTCCGACGACAATTGCACACGCAGGAATGATGTCTTTAGATATTTCTATTCCCTTTGCTCAGGCAAAAAATGGCATTCTATATGCGCTAGCACTTAGCCTCCTTTGGACCAGTATCTGGTTTTGGTTAGGTGGCAAAACATTCAACAGTTGGTATGGACCAGCCTCAATGAATGTTGTGCTCTGCTCGAGTGTTTTGTTTGGTGCGGTTCAAATCGGTTCGAGCATTGTGCCATACCTAATGGCGCCATCCGGGCAGATGGCGTTTCTATGGCAAGCGATCCTGAATTCTTTAGGATTGGCTTCTCTACTAATTCTTGCTCACTCTATATTCTTCTGGTTGGGTGCCCGAGCAAGAAGCGGGAAGGGGGCCTAACCCGCTGTGCCGCCAACCGTAATACCATCAATACGTAGGGTGGGCTGGCCCACGCCTGCAGGCACACTTTGGCCACCTTTGCCACAGGTACCCACGCCGTTATCCAGCTGAAGGTCGTTGCCGATCATGGACACCCGTGTCAGTACATCAGGGCCATTGCCGATCAGTGTGGCGCCTTTCACAGGTTCCATCACCTTGCCGCCGCGCACGCGGTAGGCTTCGGTACAGCTGAACACAAATTTGCCCGATGTGATGTCAACCTGGCCGCCGCCGAAGTTCACGGCATAAAGGCCATCGTCCACACTTGCGAGGATTTCGGCCGGGTCCTTGTCGCCCGCCAGCATGAAGGTATTGGTCATGCGCGGCATGGGCGCATGGGCAAAGCTCTGGCGCCTGCCGTTGCCTGTGGCTTTCATGCCCATCAGGCGGGCATTGAGCCGGTCCTGCATATAGCCTTTGAGGATGCCGTCTTCGATCAGAACGGTGCTTTCCGTTGGCGTGCCTTCGTCATCCACCGTGAGGCTGCCGCGTTTGTCCGTGAGCGTGCCGTCGTCCACAACGGTAACACCCGGTGCGGCCACACGCTCGCCCAGAAGGCCCGCGAAAGCAGAGGTTTTCTTACGGTTGAAATCGCCCTCGAGGCCGTGGCCCACGGCTTCATGCAGCAGCACACCTGGCCAGCCGGGCCCAAGCACCACAGTCATCTCGCCGGCTGGCGCCTCAACACTTTCAAGGTTCACAGCAGCCTGGCGAATCGCTTCCTTCACCTCGGCTTGCCAGTGGGCCTCATCAAACAGGAAATCATACCCCTGACGCCCGCCAGAGCCGGTATAGCCCATTTCCTGACGGTCGCCGTCTGCCATCACAACAGATACATTCAGGCGCACAAGCGGGCGAATATCGCGCACCCGGTGGCCATCAGCCCTGATGATTTCAACCGCTTGCCAGCTACCCAGGAGGCTGGCGCTGGCCTGCACAATGCGACTATCCTGCGCGCGGGTAAAAGCGTCGATTTCCTCGAGCAGTTTGATCTTGCGGCCAAAATCAATGCCGCCCAGCGGGTTGTCACTGGTGTAAAGCTGTTTGTTGGTTCGCACTGGGGCCGCGGCCATGATGCCGGCATTGCCCGTTTTCACCGCGCGCACAGTTTCTCCCGCGCGTTTGATTGCGCCTTCAGACAGCTCATTCGAATGGGCAAAACCTGTGGATTCGCCCAGAACGGCGCGAAGACCAAAACCCTGGCTGCTGTCGAAGCTGGCGCCCTTCAGGCGGCCATCATCAAAGGTGAATGATTCTGACTGGGTTGCTTCCAGATAGAGTTCGCCGTCTTCCATGTCAGACAATGTGTCCGAGACAAGCGCTTCAGTGCGCTTTTCATCCAGATCGCTATTGTCGAAGAAAAAGTTCAGCGACGCGCTGGCATCTGTCATGGGGGAGCTCCTTACTAGTTGATACTTGCCCATATGGGTAGTAGGGCATGTTTGGTCAATTCACACTGATTCTCAACCTGATGTATCAATATGTGCGGCCAAATGTCGCATTTGGCCGTGAAATTGAGCGGCTACCATGATCGTTCGAAGTGGGAATGACAAGCCACCTTCTTTGATTTATGGTGTCTTGGCGTAAAAAAAGGCAGAAAAATGGCTTCAGGCACGCACTCGGGCTTGAGCCTACGGGATCGTCTGGTATAAACGGCCCCGCATTCATATCGATATACGGAAAAAGGGTTAGGTTTTTCGTCTGTCGATCACCGGACGCCACAGACAAGAATGGTGCCGGTTCCCCGCCTGTAGGGGTAGGAACAAAAGGAAAGCAGAACTATGAACGTCAAAAGGCTTACCGCCGGATTAATGGCTGCGTATACAGCGCTGTTCGGTTTCTCGGTTAGCGCGCTGGCTGAAGGGGTAGTTGGTACTCCGGAAGATAAGGGCGTATGGCTCCAGGAACCTGTAAACGAACAGGCCACCCGGGTTGTTGAATTCAACGAACTCCTTCTCTGGATCATCACTGTAATCACGATCTTCGTTTTCGTGCTTATGTTTTATGTGATGTGGCGCTATCGTGCGAAGGCGAATCCAGAGCCATCCAAGACCAGCCACAATACGCTGATCGAAATCATCTGGACGGTGGTTCCAATCGGTATTCTGGTGGTTATCGGTATTACTTCGCTGCCACTGTTGTATTATCAAGATGTGGTGCCAAAGACTGAGTTCGCGATCCGCGTAACCGGCAACCAGTGGAACTGGACCTACAATTACCCTGATCACGGCGGTATCGAATTTACCTCCACTGTTGTGCCAGACGAGGCGTTTGAAACGTCACCACGTTTCGATGCGGCTGTTAAGGCCGAGTATGAAGCAGGCCTCACCCAGTTCCTGGGCCGCCCAGCGCATCTCAACGCACGCCTTCTGGACACAAACAACCGTCTGGTTGTGCCTGTGGACACCAAGATCAAGGTGATGCTGACAGCATCTGATGTGATCCACGCCTGGACGATCCAGAAAGTGGGCATCAAGCTGGATGCTGTGCCTGGCCGCCTCAATGAAACATGGTTCGAAATCAACCAGCTTGGCACTTACTATGGTCAGTGCTCCGAGTTGTGCGGTAAGGACCACGCCTTCATGCCGATCACGGTTGAGGTTGTGTCCAAAGAAGAATTTGCCAAGTGGGTGGAACGCGCGAAAGCAGAATATGCTGACGCCGGTACCACGGCCCTTGGTCGTTAAGACAAGTTAGGGAGAGAAGAGCAATGGCTCACGATAACCCAACTGGTTGGAGACGCTGGGTCTATTCCACCAACCACAAAGACATTGGCGTCATGTATCTTTGGTTCGCATTCTTTGCCGGTATGATCGGCTTTGGTATGTCGGGCCTGATGCGGATGGAACTTATGGAACCTGGCGTTCAGTTCCTGCCAGAATTCCTTGGTATTACCGAAGATCACGCACGTCACATGTTTAACGTGCTGACCACAGGTCACGGCCTGATCATGGTATTCTTCATGGTGATGCCAGCACTGATCGGTGGCTTCGGTAACTATTTCGTGCCGCTGATGATCGGTGCGCCTGATATGGCGTTCCCACGCATGAACAACGTATCTTTCTGGCTGATGCCTCCGGCTTTCATCCTGCTTCTGCTGTCCACTCTGGTGGAAGGTACTGCAGGCATGAACGGTTTTGGCGGTGGCTGGACGGCATATGCCCCACTGTCAACCTATGGCCACACCGGTCCTTCCATGGACCTGGCGATCCTGTCGCTGCACGTGGCTGGTGCATCCTCGATCATGGGCGCGATCAACTATATCACGACCATTTTCAACATGCGCGCACCGGGCATGACCATCCACAAGATGCCACTGTTTAGCTGGTCCATCCTGATTACAGCGTTCCTCTTGGTTCTGTCGCTGCCTGTACTGGCTGGCGCCATCACCATGCTGCTGACCGACCGTAACTTCGGTACTACTTTCTTTGATCCAGCCGGCGGCGGGGACCCAATCCTGTTCCAGCACCT
>JABXIS010000059.1 GCA_013372975.1 Alphaproteobacteria bacterium | reverse complement strand
TCATCTGGCCGTACATCATCAGGCCCTTTTTATCGAGTTCGTTAAAATGGTCCCAATTCGCCCACGCAGGCACAAGGTTGGAGTTTGCAATCAACACCCGCGGCGCATCTGTGTGCGTTTTAAACACGCCCACGGGCTTGCCCGACTGTACCAACAGTGTTTCGTCTTCTTCCATACCACGCAAGGTGGAAACGATTGTCTCGTAGCAATCCCAGTTGCGTGCGGCACGACCAATGCCGCCATACACCACCAGCTCTTCCGGGTTTTCGGCAACAATCGGGTCAAGGTTGTTCATCAGCATGCGCATGGGCGCTTCAGTAGCCCAGCTCTTACATGTCAGTTCCGCGCCGTGCGGCGCATGAATGTCAGGACGGTTTTTCATGGATCTGGTCCCTTCTCTAAACCAATTTTTTATGGGATAGCAGGCGCGCCCACAGGGGAGAAACGCGCCGTCAGTTCATAGCGGTCACCGGGATAAAGAAGCCGCGCAAAGCTGGCGACACGTTCCCCGGTCCATGTTCGGCGACTGATTTCAAGGCAGGGTACACCTGCCTCTATTTCAAGCAGCCTTTGTTCTTTCTTTGTGGGTGCAACCGCCCGCACCACATGTTCCGCCCGCAGAAGCGGTGCTACTGCAAGCAGATAATCAGTTGGTGTTTGTGCCGTAAAGTCCTGCGCGAGAAGCTCCGGGGCAACGTCGGGGTTAACCCAGCGCGCCTCCAGTTCAATCGGAGCGCCATCACCTTTATGGACAATGCTCAGGTAAAAAACGGAAGCGCCTGCAGCGCAACACATTTCTTCAGAAACATGTTTCGAAGCTGCTACTTTCTCAAGCGCCATCACATCGGCCGACCAGCTTTCGCTCCGCGATGCCAACTCATCACGAATGGAAAGAATATCTGCGGCATGGCCTCTCATCCGCCTGTCGGCCACAAAACTGCCCATGCCAGCCCGCCTGAGAATGTGGCCTTCTTCGGTCAGCTCCCTTAGCGCTCGGTTCACCGTCATCCGGGACACACCCAGTTCGCGAACAAGCTCGTTCTCACTCGGCAACTTGTCACCGGCTGTAAAGGCGCCCGCCTCGATGCCATCCATGATATGGCGTTTTACCTGTTCATATCTGGGAAGCGGGATCATGCGCCCTCCTCCATGGACCGAGAGATGCGCCCCACGAGTTCGCTATATTCAGCGAACACCTCTTCCTCGCGGGCATGTTTGCCATCTGTTATTACCCACTGCCCTGCCACCATCACATCTGTGATCGGATTTGGCTGGCCTGCAAATATGAAGGAATCCACTATCTGGCTGTAAGCGCTGCCTGCAAACATAGGGGCACGGCGATCAAGAACAATCAGATCAGCCCGCTTGCCCACCGCCAGTTCACCGATCGGTTGCGCCAGCGCTTGCGCACCACCCACCGCGGCCTGGCGCCAAAGATGTTCGCCTGTATGGCCGCCTTCCCTGGCTGTCAGAACCGTGCGGGCCTGTCGTGCCAGTCGTTGGCCATATTCCAGAAGGCGCAGTTCTTCCCGCGCGTCCACGCTAATGTGGCTATCAGATCCGATCCCGAACCTTCCGCCTACCTTCAAAAACTCATGAGCCGGGAACAGACCATCCCCCAAGTTGGCTTCAGTGGTTGGGCACAACCCGACAACGCACCCCCTGTCGGCCATGCCGCGCCATTCTTCTTCCACTACATGAGTGGCATGCACCAGGCACCAGCGTTCATCAACCGGTTGGTTCTTGAGAAGCCATTCGACAGGCCGCATATCGGCCCAATCCATGCAGGCATTAACTTCCCGCGTTTGCTCCGCGATATGGATATGGATTGGCGCCTTCATGTCCAGTGTTTCGATTGCATCGATGGCAGATGCGAAACTTTCTTCAGGGACGGCCCGCAGACTATGGAAAGTGAGGCCCAACCGGTGACGCCCTGTAAGGCGGGGCTTCAACACCTGAAGAAGCCGACAAAAATCATCAGTCGTGTGCAGGAACGGTGCCTGGCCAGAAAGAGGCTCTTCCCCACCAAAGTCCGAAGCCTGATAAAGTACCGGCAGGTGCGTCAACGCAATGCCGGTTTTTTCTGCGGCGCCAATGATTGCTTCAGACATAGCAAGCGATTGGTCCTGATCCGCATTGTGCAAATAATGGAATTCCCCCACTGCGGAATAACCAGCCTTCAGCATTTCAACATAGAGGGCACTTGCGATCACTTCCGCTGCCTTCGGCGTCATGTGGCGCGCAAAATGATACATGGCGGAGCGCCAGCTCCAGAAATCGGAAGCTCCAGCCTCACGAAATTCAGCAAGGCCCGCAAATCCGCGCTGAAACGCATGGCTGTGCAAGTTGGGCATGGCGGGCAAAACCGCACTGTGTTGCCGCACGCCTGCAGGCGGCGTAACACCGGATTCGAGTTTGGTGATCAGGCCATCAGACGCAACATCGATACAGATATCGAAAAGCCAGTCGCCGCCAACGAGCCCTTCGGAAAAATAATGTTTTTGCATGATCATCTCCAACTTGTATATACAAGTTCATACAGGTGATGCTTTCTGTCAACTGCTTCTTGTGATAAGCGGGATGGCAGGGAGAAGGAAAACAAGGGAAAGTTCATGTTTGATACGCTGTTGCGCAATCTAAATATTGCAACTATGGCCGATACAGGCACTGCCTATGGCACCATCATGGATGGGGCAATTGGGATCAAGGACGGCCGACTCGTCTTTGTTGGCAGGCAAGCAGATCTTCCCAGCGATGCCCGCACATCGGATGAACGAGATTGCGAGGGCATGTGGGCACTGCCCGGCTTTATCGACTGCCACACCCATATTGTCTTCGGTGGCAACCGTGCTCGCGAGTTTGAAGAGCGCCTGAACGGTGTATCCTATGAAGAGATTGCCCGCCGGGGCGGCGGCATTCTGTCCACCGTCACCAATACCCGTAACGCTAGCGAAGCAGAGCTGACAACATCGGCCGCAAAACGCCTGCGCCAGTTGGCTGCCGGTGGCGTAACAACGGTTGAAATCAAGTCTGGGTACGGCCTGACGCTTGAGGATGAGCTTAAGATGCTGCGGGCCGCCAAAGCCGCAGCTAAAGAAGTCGGCCTGAAAGTTCAAACCACTTTCCTCGGCGCCCATGCTCTGCCGCCGGAATATCATGACGACAGGGATGGCTATATCAGTCATGTGTGTGATGTGATGATACCGGCTGCAGCAAACGAGGGACTCGCCGACGCAGTGGACGCCTTTTGCGAAGGCATAGCTTTCAGCCCTGACCAGACGGCTCGCGTGTTTGAGGCTGCAAAAGCGCATGGCATCAAGATGAAGCTGCATGCAGATCAGCTTTCGGATCTGGGCGGCGGCGGCCTTGCGGCCCGGCATCAAGCCTTGTCTGCCGATCATCTGGAATATGCAAGCGCCGAAAGCGTGAAAGCCATGGCGAAAGAAGGCACAGTGGCCGTTCTGTTGCCCGGCGCATTCTATGTTCTGCAGGAAAGCAAACGCCCACCTGTGGAGATGATGCGCGCGGAGGGCGTACATATGGCGCTGGCAACAGACGCAAACCCTGGTAGCTCGCCTGTCCTTTCCATCCAGCTAATGTTGCATATGGGCTGCACTCTCTTTGGCCTGACACCGGAAGAGGCACTTAAGGGCATCACCATCAATGGCGCCCGCGCTCTTGATATTTTGCACGATCGCGGCACGCTTGAAGTGGGAAAATGTGCTGATATCCTACTGTTTGATATATCCGAACCTGCCGAGCTTGCCTATTTTGTTGGAGGTGTTCCTCCACACAAGATTATTTCTTTCAATCGATAGGTCCGAAGCCCAATCTCCCGGCCTTTTGGAACGCTGGCAAGTGTGATATGCTGTGCGCAACAACTACAGGGAGGGGAGCTAAAAGTGCCGGGTTTTACCCTGAAGGCATGCATTTTTACCCTTATTTTGACTCTCAGTGCGGGCCAAACAGGCCGCGCAGATGATACCCTTCGTTTTTATTTCCTTCCACTTCCTGGCCTATTGGGCGAAGACGGCAAATCCGGCTCACTTGGAAAGGCAATTGCCGAAATTGGCAATCGTTCAGGCATTCGGTTCCAGCTGGTTCACAGTAACCAGAACAGATTGATCCGCGAATTGAAGGGAGATGCCCCGGCGGCGGGAGCCCCACAACTGGGCGCGATGGTAGCCGAGCGCTTTGGCCAAAACATGAGGCTTTCTGTGCCGCTGGTATTTCGGTGGGATTTTGTTTTTGTGCGGAGCGGACAGACCATCCCGCATGCGATCGAAGATATTCGAAAGAAGATCCTTGTTGTTTCACCAATGACAACACTGCCGCCCCCCTTGAATGACATCCGAGAGACCCTCACGGTACTGGAAACACATTCGGATGCCTCGGCCCTGTTGCTGCTATCCAAAGGCCGAGCCGACATCTGGATCAACGACGAAACCACGACAATGGCAGCAAAGGAAGAAGCAGGCGTTTCAAATATTCACTATGATGCCGAACAGCCTTTTTATGTCTGGCCTGCCCATATTGTGTATTCTGCACAAGTTGAAGCTACTGTGATCAACCGGATTGACGAAGCGATCCTATCCATGGTGCGGGACGACAGCCTCAAGGATTTGATGCCACAGAATTTTGCCTCTCGGTATGAAAGATACCTTTCAGGTGGCTCGCCTCATGAAAGCGCTTTCCCCTGACACCTATTAGTGCGCCACTAACGGATCCAGTGTCAAAAAGCTGCGCAGCCATTTACGCAATCCTTCGGAATCAAGGATCTCTAATCCGCCATAAACTGGCCTTAGAAAGCCCCGCGCTCGATAGTCTGCCAGCACGCCTGACACCGCAACACGGCTTACACCCATCAAGTCTGCCAAATCTGACTGCGTGATGGCGATACGAGGCCCGTCTGCCGACGCCAAAATGAACAGAAGATACTTCCCAAGCCTGTATTTCAGGGGATAGCGGCGCAGGTCGTCAATCCATTCAAGTGCCTGATGCAACCGTAATGTCTGCACACGAATGATGGCGCCTGCGAGATCTGGATGATCCAACAAAAGCCTGTCAAAACGGGCTTTCGAGATGTGGCTAATCACTGTCTCGCCCACGGTAAAACCATCATGGGTTCTTGGCAGCCCCGCGAAAACTGTAAACTCCCCATAACATTGCCCCGCTTCCAGTGTAGCAAGCGCGATAAATTTCCCACTGCTGTCTGTTTTACCGAAACACACCGAGCCAGCTTTGATTATCGAGAATGCCTGATCCTGATCACCCCTGCTCTGCAGGTGCTGCTTGTGACTGTATCGCCGAATGGATCCTGCATCTTCCACAAGCTTTTGCTGCTCTGGAGAGAGGGCGTCCATAAAGCCAGGGACCCCAAAATTGAAAATATAGCTCACGCGCAAATCCAATTGTAAAGTTATTTACATTCAAGACTGACCATATCGAGTATTTTGCCTTTAGGGAAAGAAAAAGGTTTGCTGAAATCGCAATCCGAAAGGGAAGCATATGTCGTACGAATTGATCCTGTTTTCTATCTTTTTTGCATTTGCCCTCCTTGAGGCATCGCAATCAAAATTGCTGAGGATCGCGACGGAAAAACCCACAGACAAATGGGTTGAGTTGATCAGCGGCATATTCCTACTGACCATTACACAGCCTACGGTATTGATCGCATCGAGAAACCTGACAGCCTGGATTGCGCCTGAAGTGACAGGCATATTTTCGGATATTCCAATAGTTGCAGGCCTTGCGCTCCTGCTAATATTTGACGACATGATGCAATATTGGTGGCACAGAGCGTCACATACTTTCCCATGGCTATATGGCCTGCACCGGGCACACCATAATGCCGACTATATGAGCATCCGCATCGTGTACAGGAACAACATCCTATATTACGCTTTCATGCCTTCGCTCTGGTTCTCTGGCGCCCTAATACAAATGGGATTGGATCATATCTATCCCGGCTACATCATCGTGAAATTACTGGTGATCTATGGCGCGCATTCCAGTACATGCTGGGACAAACGCCTTTATCGCGTCAGCTGGTTGTCGCCAGTAATGTGGATAGTCGAGCGCACAATCAGTACGCCGGCAACCCACTTTGCCCATCACGGCAAATACGCATCCGACCCTGCCACCAACTACAAGGGCAACTTTGGCAATCTCCTGTTTTTTTGGGACGTGTTATTTGGCACAGCCAAAATCACACGCTCCTATCCCGAGGCGTACGGGGTGGAAAACCTTGCACCAATGAGCGCACGCGCTCAACTCCTGTGGCCGATATTGAGAGATAAGACCACGCCCTATAGCGAGCAGACGAAAGAAAACGACGCTGCCCCACACTCAGCGCCGGCAGAATGATCTTCTGGCGGGAGGATATCCTACTCCTCCCCTTTCTTTAGTCTTTCCGCATTATAGCGCCCGTGCTTACCCAGCATCACAGCTTCTTCACTGACGGCGATGGAGGCCTGAAAATAGATATCCACCAATTGGGGCAGGTTACATTCGTCAAAAACCGCTTTGGGGGATTTTCCAGTGAGTACAAGAGGCAACATCTGGTCCAAACACTCACCAAAGGGCTGAATGCCCCTATTGACGGCAATCTTGGCGTCATCAGCAAACCCCTGAAGGGTGGCAGCGGGGATCTGATCTCGGAAACGCAACAAGTGGGAATTGATTTCGGCGCCGGTCCGCACAGTCTTGATCCTTACCTCATCACGCAAGGTCAAAAACCTTTCCTTGAAACCGGATGCATCAATCTGTGCCGAGAGCCCGCTATCGTGCAGGTGAATGATATCCTCGACTACCATTGCAGTATCACGCAACGTCGCAACCCCGCGCATGGAATCATTGGATATCTCGAACGCAACGCTTTCAATTCTATCGCGTTTTGCGGCTCGCTCTTCCAAGGAATACATTGAAACCGGGATGACAATCGGAATAGCAACTGCACAAACAGCGGTAAGCCGTTGAAACCATTTAGGCAACAACAATGCTCCCTCCGTTAGTTCAGTTTCAATTACCTCGGGCACATCAATGGTCATAAAATCAACCCCCATTTATGTTTGAATATATATCCCAATTTCATCATAGCGCGAGCCGCCGCGGTTCGCTATAAGCGCTTGTATGGCATATGATTCACTCAGAGATTTCATCGACCGATTGGAAGCAGAGGGCCGTCTTGTGCGCGTGCAAGAGGCTGTTTCCACAGAGCTTGAGATGACAGAGATTCAAACCCGCGTCCTTCACGCGGGCGGGCCTGCAATCCTTTTTGAAAATGTGGTGAATGAAAAGGGTGAAAAGTCTGACATGCCCGTGCTTGTCAATTTATTTGGCACTGTGGAACGCGTAGCGTGGGGCATGAACCGCGAGCCTGATGAACTGAGGGAAGTCGGCGAAACATTAGCCTTCCTTCGCCAGCCAGAACCACCACGCGGCATTAAGGAGGCAATCAACCTTCTGCCGCTGGCCAAACAGGTTTTGGCCATGAAACCCAAGAAAGTTAAAAAGGCACCGGTTCAGGAAGTCGTGCTCACAGGCGATGATATCGATCTGGATAGACTACCCATCCAGACATGCTGGCCAGGCGAACCTGCCCCCCTGATTACATGGCCACTGGTAGTTACCAAAGGCCCATCGGACAAGGCCGAAGATAACTATAACCTCGGCATTTACCGGATGCAGAAACTGGGCAAGAACCAGACACTGATGCGCTGGCTAAAACACAGGGGCGGAGCTCAGCAGTATCAGCGCTGGAAAGACGAGAAACGCGAACCTGTCCCCGCAGCTGTCGTAATTGGCGCTGATCCTGGCACGATACTCGCGGCTGTAACACCCGTGCCAGATACCTTGTCAGAATATCAGTTCGCAGGCCTACTTCGAGGCAAAAAGGTGCCGCTGGTAGACTGCAAGACTGTACCCCTCCAAGTACCCGCCACAGCGGAAATCGTTCTTGAAGGGTATGTCAGCCTCGATGACTACCGCGATGAAGGCCCCTATGGCGACCATACCGGCTATTATAATTCAGTAGAGAAATTCCCGGTCTTCACCATCACGGCCATCACCATGCGGCAAGACCCGATATACCTAAGCACCTATACCGGTCGCCCGCCTGATGAGCCTGCAATCCTCGGTGAGGCTCTGAACGAAGTGTTCATTCCGCTTCTACAGCAACAGTTCCCTGAAGTTTCCGACTTTTGGTTGCCGCCAGAGGGCTGTAGCTATCGGATCGCAGTTGTGAGCATTAAGAAGGCCTATGCTGGTCACGCAAAACGCATCATGCAGGGTGTGTGGTCGTTCTTGCGCCAGTTTGTCTATACCAAGTTCGTCATAGTGGTGGATGACGATATCAACGCACGCGACTGGAAAGATGTCATGTGGGCGATATCGACACGCATGGATCCCGTCAGGGACATTGTGACTGTTGAAAATACGCCGATCGACTATCTCGACTTCGCCTCTCCGGAAAGCGGATTGGGTGGTAAACTTGGCCTGGATGCAACAAACAAGGTGGGCAACGAAACCCACCGCGAATGGGGCACCGAAATCTACATGGAAGAGGCCGTTGTTTCGCGTGTGGATACAATCTGGAAAAAACTGGGCATTCCCGGCACAAATCCAAAAATCTGGAAAGATTAGCCAATCAGCGAGGAGCAATTGTTCCTTTCGAGAAGCCAATGTCACCTTCGGTCATTGTTGGCTGCGGCCATGCCGTCTTCAGTACACCAATAGATTATCTTCGACACACAACCCCACAAAAAATCCAAACATCTGATATTATTATACTTTTTACCTTACCCCTGTAGAAACCCTTGATCTCAGGAAATATCTTTTCATCACGACGCTATCTGGGGTTGAGATTATGAGCCCGTTTTGGCACGTTTTAATTCAATATCTCGAAAAATACTTATTCGAAGAAAAGATTTAGGGAAATTTCCGATCTTTCTGTGCATTTGGGGATGCGGCTATCGTGAGCGGATATAAATACAAAGCTTTCATTAGCTATAGCCATGCTGACAAAGTATGGGCTGAATGGCTTCTGAGCGCACTGGAAAGCTATAAGGTTCCCAGTAAACTTGTCGGACAAAAAACAGAGGCCGGAATCGTTCCCCGGCGCTTGTCCCCGATCTTCAGGGATCGAGATGAATTGCCTGCCGCCCACAGGCTGACTGAGCGATTATTTGAAGCCATTAGAGCATCAGAATATCTGATTGTGTTGTGCTCCCCCCGATCCGCAAAGTCTGAACTTGTAAACCGTGAAATAATGGAATTCAAACGTACCCACGGTGACGGCCACGTACTCTGCATGATATTGGATGGCATTCCTTTTTCGAACGATAGCGAAAACGAATGTTTTCCTGAGGCCCTGCTTCATAGTTTTGGAGCAGACGGACGAAGAGCCGGTCTTGCCGCCGAAGGCCTGGCCGCCGATGTCAGGCCCGAGGGTGATGGCAAAACCCGGGCCTTGCATAAAATCGTAGCGGGGCTGATTGGCGTCGGACTGAATGATGTGGTGAGGCGCGAGGAACAACAGCGCAAACGAAATGTTGCTGCCTTTCTCGCTGCATCATTTGCCGCCATGGCCGTTATGGGAGTCCTGACCTACGAAGCAACAACCGCAAGGGAAGAGGCAAAAGTTGCGAGGGAACTGGCCGAACGCCAGCGTGACAATGCAGAGATGCACCTCGAACGCAGCGAAGAGATGATGCACTATATGATGACTGTCATGTATGATCGCCTTCTCGAGCATGGCAACCTTGATACTCTCGAACTGGTCACCCAGAAAATATTGGGCACTTTCCAGACCGACGGGCTGGCGTCTAGCCGCCCTGCTCAAATATTTCACGTTACCGGCACTTCGCTCCGGTTAGGGCAAAATTTTGACAGAAAAGGCGATAGCGCCAAAGCGAGAGAGATTTTTGAGGATACTCTTGCGATATCACGTCTGTTCTACCAAAAACATCCCAACACCAGAGAAGCCACTTTTAGACTTCAGAACAACCTGTTCTTCACAGGATATCTTGCTCGCCGCCAGGGTCGCCTCAGTGAAGCCGAGCAAGATTATCGGGAAAGACTGCACATTCTGGAACAAGCCTTCAACCGAACACAGGCCTGGGAAGCAAGCAATAACCACACATTCTGGAAAGATCTTGTCTGGGAGGAAAAGGTTGCAGACGCGCAAATGGCGCTGGCAGCTCTCCTTGGGGGGCCCCTTGGCAATATAGAAGAGGCGCTTCCGCTTCACAGGAATAGCATATCTCTATTGGAAAAAATTATAGACGATCGGTCTCAGATGGAGGTTCCCGATCATTTTGTTCGCGACCTCAGGGTAAATCTGGCCAGCGCCCTATTTTATGCCGGAAACACCTATTTACTTGCTGGAAAACTTGACGATGCGGAGCAGGCTTTCGGGAAACGCTTAGCAATATTTGACGCTATGATCTCAGAAAATCCGGATAACTACAGGGTCCTCCGCCGTCACATCATGACTATGCAAAGTATCGCCGGGGCAAAACTCCTTAGGGGACGTCCGGAGCAGGCCTATGCATTAAATTTGGCAGCTCTACCAGGTTTTGACCGTCTGGTGGAAAAGGACCCAGGCAACACAATGTGGCTAGGGGATTCTGCAAAGGCCTACATTGATGCAGCTGAAACCGCCTTCGCCACAAAGGATCTGGCCCAAGCAGAGGCTTTCCTGGCAAAGGGGACGGAGCAGATCAACGAAGCGCTGGCGCGTGATGACAGCCGTCCCAAGCGCCGCCTAACACTTTACCGCGCCGGATTGCTTGCGGCGAAAATCTCTTATAAAAAAGGGGATACAGCGGCGGCGACTGCGACCATTACCGGTACAGTCACAGACCTGTCTAACGAGCAAGACGGCTTTCTGGGCATGTTTGGAACCTATCAGTGCTTTGCAGAATCCAATTTATTCCTGAGTAACCTGCAGGCCCTTGAAGGGAACATCAAAGGGGCAGAAACATACAGGAAAGCTGTAATCGACACATTGAGCGCTGCGAAAGCAAGCCTCGATCTAGCCTCGAAATCCCTACTGGCCCAAGCGTTCGCACAAGCTGGTGAACGTGAAAAGGCGCAACTGATCAGGAACGAACTCGACAGCTATGGGTACCGCGATTTAGCGCAGCAGGCCACAAGCAACATAGAAAGTCGCTAACCCTATACAGCCATGCAATCTGCATCGGCGGTTTCGAGTGCCGCAATGTCTTCGTCCGTCAATTTGCGGGCAAGCATTTCGCCCTGTTTTTTCCGGGCGAGAATTTCGCGTGCCTTTGCATATTTGTCATCGTGCCAGAATACGAGGCAACCGTTGCAGCCCTTGCCGCAACATCCCTCGGTGCCCCGCCTCGGCGTGCGCAAACGCAGTTCCGACCGGCGATCGTCCAGCGCATCCTGAAGCTTTTCGCGTTTTGTCTCATAAACGGCAGCATTGCCACGCCCCTGCTCCAGGGCGCCTGCCTCTGCATCCAGCTTCAGGCGTGCCCACTGATCCTCTGTAAGGGCCTTTTCCTTTCTCAGGATTGTCATTGGCGGAAAATCGGCCTTCAAGCTTTCCGCTGTTTCCTGGTCGAACAAACTGAAGGGTAAACGAATGAGCTGCACATTTCCCGCATGCACTTCTTCCGTCACTTTGCCGTTTGCCGCATTCACGTATTCGTACATCCTTAGCAACATTGGCTCCCGCGCGCTCGGCGGCACAAATTCGACAACGTCACCTGCCACCAGTTTGTTTTTCACCCGCACGAGGAACGCATCATCCGTCACATCCTCAACAAGCCCGGCATATTCATGATCGGCAAGGGTGTAAGTATCCTCAAAACCGTGCGCATAGTTGGTAAGCCGACCATCGTGGAATGCCAGCGTATAGCCGCGCGACGGCACAGTGTTCAGTTCCTTCATATAGGGATCGGAGGACCAGTTATCGGGGTCCTCATACCAGGCATCAATCGCCATGCGATAAGCCCGCGCCACCATAGCCACATAGTAAGGGCTTTTGCCACGCCCCTCCACCTTCAGGCTATCCACACCGATAGAAAGAAGATCATTCAACTTCGGCATGATGCACAGGTCTTTACTGTTCAGGATATATGTGCCGCGCTGGTCTTCCTCGATCGGCAACAGATCACCCGGGCGGTATTCTTCTTCGATCAGAAACTCAAACAGCTCCAGGTTTTCTTCTGAAAGTGGTAGCTCTTTAACGGTACCATCCTTGAGGCGCATATGGACTTTGTATTTCCATCGGCAACTGTTTGCGCACGCCCCTTGGTTCGCACCCCGTTCCGCCATGAAGTTGCTGAGCATACAGCGGCCTGAATAGGTCATGCACATGCTGCCGTGCACAAAGGCCTCCAGCTTGATTTCCGGGCACTTCTCGCGGATTTCCGCCAACTCCTCGAAGGATACCTCGCGCCCCAACACCACCAGCTTGGCACCCAGGTCCTCCCAGAATTTGACTGACTGCCAGGAACACACGTTCGCCTGCGTGGAAATATGCAGCTCCAGTTCCGGTGCCATCTCTTTCACAAACATGAACACGCCAGGATCCGCCACAATCAGGCCATCGGGCTGCACCTGCCTGACCGTCTCCAGATACTGGGGCAGTTTGGTGATATCTTTATTGTGCGAGAACAGATTAAGCGTGAGATAAACCCGTTTGCCATGGGCATGCGCGAACTTCACCCCTACTACCACATCCTCAAGCGAGAAGGCGGATTTGGTGCGCAAGCTCATGTCCGGTGTCCCCAAATACACCGCATCGGCACCATAAAGCACCGCCGCTTTCAGCTTCTCCAGATTGCCTGCAGGCATCAACAGTTCGGACCGGCGCCCGGACGCAGTTTTGTTCACGATCATTTGCTCAGCCATCATCATCACTCGCACTTGCCCCAACCACCGCGCGGACGCGGATTTGGGCGCGTCATACGCTATTTCCCGCCATTTTTCCAGCCCGAAGGCACGCAAACTCTGGCGCGCGACACCATACCGCAGTTTATCAAAATTATGGTATGCTGCACCATTATCAGGGAACGGGAGGGTATCATGGCTGACGAGAAGACTGTTCCACCGCAAGAGGCGCTCGACCTCTATGACAAATATGCCCACGGCTTCATCGATCGCCGTACGTTCCTAGCTCGCCTTGGTCGCATGGCGGTCGGTGGGCTGACATTGGCCACGCTGGCGAACAGCCTCTTGCCCAACTATGCCCTTGCTGAACAGGTAAAACCCGACGATCCACGCATAAAAGGGAATGATACCTTTTACCTCTCAAAACTGGGGGCGGGATACATGAAAGGTTTCCTGGTCATGCCCGACGATGCGGGCGAGAACAAACAATATCCCGGGGTTGTGGTGATCCATGAGAACCGGGGCCTGAACCCCTATATCCGCGATGTGGCAAGGCGCCTCGCCATCGCCGGTTTTGTCGCTTTCGCGCCCGATGCCCTTTGGCCCCTTGGCGGCTATCCAGGCAATGACGACGATGGCCGCGCGATGCAGCGCAAACGAAACCGTGACGAGATGGTCGAGGATTTCAAAGCGGCCGTCACACATCTCGAAACAGTCAAACAATGCACGGGCAACGTCGGCTGTGTTGGTTTTTGCTTTGGTGGCAGCATGACCAACCGGTTGGCTGCTGAGCTACCCAGCCTCAAGGCAGCAGTACCCTTCTATGGCAGCGGTGTATCCGCCGAACAGGCGGCCAACATTCAGGCGCCGCTTCTTATTCACCTTGGCGAACTGGACAAGCGTGTAAATGCTGGATGGCCAGACTATGAGGCCGCCCTAAAGGCAAACAACAAGGCCTATGAAATGCATATGTATGCGGGCGCCAATCACGGGTTCCACAATGATACAACGCCAAGATATGACCCAAAGGCCGCTGAGCTTGCCTGGACGCGCACAATCGCCTTCTTCAAGAAGCACTTGAGCTAGGGCTTTCAACCCCGACCAAGCCAGATCACCATTGAATGACGTGTCATTCTATGGCTTATTGGCGCACATATTCTTCATCCTTTCGTTCAAGGAATTTTCATGGCTGATCAAACCCTCAACCTCTTGCAGGATCTGGTATCAAACGCAATGAAAGCAGGGGCCGATGCCGCCGATGCGGTTGCTGTTGATGCCCGGTCAAAAAGCGTTTCCTGGCGCGAAGGCAAACTTGAGGATGTTGATGGCTCGGAAGCCGAGGATATTGGCCTCCGTATAATGATTGGCAAACAACAGGCCATGGTCTCGACGAGCGACCGGCGCCCTAATGCCTTAAAGGCATTGGTTCAGCGCACCATGGATATGGCAAAGGCTGTTCCCGAGGATCAATATTGCGGACTTGCGCCCGAGGAGCGGCTTCACCAAGGTCGCTTCGCAGAACTGGATCTTTTTGACCCAACAGATGTGCCTGCCGAGAAGCTAACCGACCTGGCCCGCGAAGCGGAAGACGCCACACGTGCCGTCGAGGGCGTTACCAATTCCTCCGGTGCCAGCGCTGGCACCAGCAGCTGGGCCATATCGCTGGTAACCAGCCATGGCTTTTCTGGCCACTATAAAGGAAGCAGCTTTTCAATTTCCTCTTCTGCAGTTGCGGGCGAAGGCACGGGTATGGAACGCGACTATGAGTTCACAAGTGCCCGCCATTTTGCGGACCTGGACAGCGCCGAAAAAATCGGGCACGAAGCTGGCGAAAGGGCGGTCAAACGACTGAACCCAAAAAAAATGGGCAGCGGCAAGATGCCAGTGGTTTACGACCCGCGTTTTTCCAAATCTTTGGTAAACCATCTTTCAGGCGCGGTGAATGGTGCCAGCGTTGCCCGCCGCAGCAGCTTCCTGCAGGACCGAATGGGCGAAGAAATCTTTGCGCCAGGCGTCACTATTACTGATAACCCCTTGATGGTTCGAGGCCTCGGTTCCCGATTGTTTGACGGAGAAGGCGTAAAAGTAGACAAATGCCACCTGGTTGAAGATGGCGTTCTTAAAATGTGGCTTCTGAATGCGGCCACAGCCCGTCAGCTAGGACTAGAAGTATCTGGCCACGCAAGCCGTGGCACCTCATCCGCACCAGGTATCTCGACAAGCAATCTGTATATGGAACCCGGCACCATGACACCATCAGAACTGATGGCAGACATCGAAGATGGCGTATATGTTACAGAACTGATCGGCATGGGCGTGAACGGCGTAACCGGCGACTATAGCCGTGGCGCTGCCGGCTTCCGTATTCGCGGTGGCGAAATTGCAGAGCCCGTTAGCGAGATCACCATCGCTGGTAACCTTAAGGAAATGTTCAGGCATCTTGTGCCAGCATCTGATTTATCGTTTCGTTATGGCATCAATGCCCCCACCATCCGCGTTGACGGTATGATGGTTGCTGGAGCCGGTTAGCCGATTGAGGCAGAGTTTGACTGAGCAACTAGAACCTTTTGATGAAGACAGCTGCCCCTGGGACCTGGCAGAAGACGCTCGGCTTATCCGCGCCGTAACTGAAGAAGCCGGGCGTATTGCGCTTTCATATTTTGCCCGCGACGTACATACCTGGGATAAATCTCCCAACAATCCGGTATCTGAAGCTGATCTTGCGGTTGACGAGTTTTTGCGAACAACTTTGATGCAAAACCGCACCGGCTATGGATGGCTTTCGGAAGAAACGGAAGACCATCCCGAACGCTTGCGGTGCGGGCGCCTTTGGGTTGTTGATCCAATCGATGGCACACGCGCGTTTCTTCGAAGCGGAGATGACTGGGGCATTTCTGTAGCACTTGTTCAGGATAAACAGCCAATCATCGCGGCCTTCTATGCTCCGGTGAAGGACGCCTTCTATTTTGCGGAAAAAGGCAGGGGGGCGACCAAGAACGGATTGAATATTTCCGTGAGCGAACAGGCGAATATCAACCTGTCTCGCATGATGGGCGATCCCGATGCCTTCAAATCAAAGAAACTGTGGCCAGTACCGTGGCCCGACAGCATGCATACGGAACAAGCGAATTCGATTGCCCTGAGAATATGCCAGATTGCAGATGGCCAGTTTGATTGCTGCGTGACTCTCCGCCCAAAGAACGATTGGGATGTCGCCGCAGCCGACCTGATACTGTCAGAGGCAGGAGGGCACCTTACCACAGGCACGGGCAAAAGCCTGGTTTTCAATCGCAAGAAACCACTGCACGACCATATTGTTGCTAGCGGGCCTTTGTTGCGGCAAGCCATCATGGAACGTGTCGAACCCGCCCTTGCAGAATGGTGCCACGTGGCAGCCTAAAGAATAGAATCTGCCTGCCCGCCGTTAACCTTCAATTTCCTTTTTATGGTGTATGTAGGTATATAAAGGGTGTTTCCATAAGGAAAATTGAGGAATCATGAACCAGGCGCACAGTATTTCCCTGTCGGGTCGAGTCATTCGCTTTGTGCTCGTGTCGTGTTTTGGCGTTTGCCTGATAGCCCAGGCCAGCTTTGCCGCAGGGAAACTCAGTGCAGAAGCGCGCGAAAGGGCGTTAGAGATACTGCCTGCAATTGTGGCCGCCAAAAGTTCAGACGCCCACTTGCATATCGCGCTTCTAAGGGCGCGCCTCGAAAATAATTTGCCGCCATCCGATCAGGCCGAAATTCTTAAAGAGCTGATATTCCACTATGTAGACATCGCCGACCCTGAACGACTTGAGGAAGCCGCTGGAAAAGCTCGCGTTCTTCATGAACAAGTAGATGACCCCGAACTGAAGCTGTATGGCGAAATTGCTTACGCCAACTATCTTTCGTTAACCGGACAGCTTTTCGAAGCCCAGAAATTAATGCAGGAAATGCGTGGAATGGCGCTCAGTCAAGGGGACCAATATGGTGTTTTCTTTGCTGACTCGTCCCTGGCCATCCTTGGGCCTGAGCTCGGTTCGGTGGTAGAGGGGCTTTCCACGATGGCGCAAGGCGCGATAACCCTGCCCAACACCCGCCGTGGCAACCGCATGCGGATGCTTGCCTATCTAACCTTGGCCTACACGTACACCGGGGTGGATGAGATCAATGAAATTATCGAAAACTATGCTCAAGCGCTTGAACTATCCGAGAAAGAAGGCATTGCGTTTGATCGAGAGTCTGCCCTGTTCAACATCGCATCCACGCTGAACAACATCAAAGAAAACGACCTTGCGAAACAGTTCTACAAGGCGCTTGAAACGGTCATTACCCAAACTGGCAGGGAGATGGGGCGCTATTACGTATTGTTCGGACTTGCCTGGATTGCCTATGACGAAGAAAACTTCGAGGAAAGTATTGCGCTTGCGACCGAAGCGATCTCGCAATATTCCAGCGACCCGGGGTTCGACATTTCCCTCTATGACCTGCTCGCCATAAATCACGCCCGTCTCGGACAGGCGGATATCGCCAGATCTTATCAACAGAAGGTCGCAGCATTCTATCAGGAACACCCGGATTATGAGATGGAAGAGTCCGGCAGCAATATGCTGACAACGGCCTATATCCTGAATGCCGAAGGCAAGTATGAAGAGGCATTTCAGGTTCTGAATAAGGCACGCAGAGCACTACTGAATAGCCAGTTTGAGGACTTCCAAAGCAGCATTACAGATCTTCGCGGCAGCCTTGAAACGATGCTTGCCAAACAGAAGGCTGAACAAGCACTTGAAGCGGCAGAACAAGCTTACTTTCGGCTAGCTATCGCTCTTGTAGCTTTGGTATCCGTTGCCTCAGTCACATTGCTTCTTATGCAGCGCCGGCACACAAAGGCCCTGACACGCAGCATGCAGAATGCAGAGATGGCCAATCAGGCAAAATCTGAATTTCTCGCAAACATGAGCCACGAACTGAGAACCCCTTTGAATGCAATTCTTGGCTTCTCTGAAATGATGGAACAGAAGGTGTTCGGCAAGTTGGGGGCAAAACAGTATGAAGAATATGTTTGCCATATAAATGAAAGCGGACGACTGCTGTTGGATATCATCAATGATATTCTCGATCTTTCGAAAATCGAGTCAGGCCGTCTCGTCCTGCGTGAACAACCCGTCGTCATTCCCGATTTACTGGATGACGTTCGAACCTTGATGATGCCGCGCTGTGACCGCAAAAAAATCACCATGACAAGCCAGTCACCCAAAGACCTGCCAATCCTTCATGGCGACAGAAGGCTCTTTAAACAGGTGCTGTTGAATGTTGTAGGTAATGCGACAAAATTCACCGATGACGGTGGCCGAATTCAGCTTCGCAGCATACTGGATGACGACAACTGTCTGACAGTAGAAGTTGAGGATAATGGCATTGGCATGACCAAGGAAGAAGTCGGGATCGCACTCACACCTTTTGGTCAGGCCGGAACAACGATGACCCGCAGTCATGAAGGTACCGGCCTGGGCCTCCCGCTGGTGAAAAGTTTGATGGAATTGCATGGCGGCACGTTGAAAATCCTGTCTGAGAAAGGCGTCGGCACAACCATTGTCCTTCGTTTTCCGCCAAATCGGACCTTGCCAGCAATCAAGTCATAGGCCGCGCCAACCACTTCGCGGCTCATCCATTTTGTTTCTTGCAGAAAGGTCTAGAAATATAGCCGTGCCCCAAGCACAAGCCGGCCATCTCCTGCGCTGTGGTCCAGTGAACTATTTTCATACATCAAGCTCACTTCAACTTGATTGATAAATGCGCTAAGTCCGATTCCCCAATCCCAAAGATTAGATCTGTCTTGCCGGAAATCATGGCCAATCCGACCAATCAGGGTGAGTTCCGGCATCGTTGGCACCGGTACCTCCAGATCTGTAAAGATATAGAGGCTGTCATTGTCAGGCAGGTTCCAGCGGCCATCGGGCGCATAGGCTGCACCTGCCCGTACGAAAGCCAAGCCAAAATCTCGTGCAACACTTGCCTTGAACTCCGGGAACAAATCGCTACTGCCTTCTCCATGATAGGTATCCAGTTCCACGGAAAAGTCATAAATATAATCACCCTTGTCGATCTGATAGCCGCCATAGAACTCCAGTTTGGTGTCCGCTCCAACAGTACCGTCGAAGTAAGCGCCGACAACGCCCCCGTAGAAGCCGCTATCCGCGAAAGCCCCAACTGACGCCACAACAGCGGGATCTTTGTCAGACAGGCTAAGCCCTCTATCACGAAAGTCGCTTACAACACCGACGTATCCATCAATGGCGAGGCCACCATCATCCTGAGCAGCCGCAGGCATCGCGAAGGCGCAAAGAGCAAACGAGCCAATAAACACTTGTTTCATCATTGTTGTTTCTCACTGTCATTTTTTATTAATAAGAGCGGGTCAAGGCGCACATTTTGCCAATTCACACGCCAATCTACGTGCGGACCACTGGCACGACCTGTAGCGCCAATTGTTCCAATCTGATCCCCCTGATGCACCCATGTTCCTTCTTCAACATCCACACTGTTCATATGAAAGAGCGTGGATGTCACACCAAAGCCATGATCGATAATCACGATCCCGCCTTCCAGCAGGAAATCCGGCACTGCTAGGCGGATAACCCCACCTGCAGGGGCATATATAGGTGTTCCGGTTGGACCCGCAATATCCAATCCGTAATGTGGGCTACGAGGTTTGCCGTTGAGAATGCGCTGGCTGCCATAAAATCCAGAAAACCGGCCTTCGGCTGGCTTTATAAACCCCCTACTCCAATGCATATTGTCCGCAAGGTGCGAACGAGCTTCGCGAACTTTTCCTGTTTCCTTCTTTCGCCGTTCCCGCCACTCCATTGGGGGCGTAACGGTTTTTGGCGGAAGCCCATCAACCCGTTCGATATCGAATGTGCGACTGGCGATTTTGAGCGTACGTTTTTCGGTAGAACCATCGCGATGCAAAACGACCAGCGCTGCTGTCGGCTGTGCGTCCCGGCCAAATCCAAAAACAAAATGGCCTTCACTACCCACCTTCACGGATACGCCGTCCAACGTGATTTCACTGCCTGGCGAGACCTTCCCCCAAACGAGCCCTCCCTGGGCGATATCCCCCTTCAGATCCACGGTCGAAGCCATAGAGGAGAGAAGAAAGGCGCCAAGGCAGGCAATCACAATATTGGCAATCTTGATCATGGTTTTCTTTTCCATCTGGAAGGCGGCAAAATTGCGGCAGGTAAACTGCTACAGCAGACTGCCTTGCCTGTCGTCTGGTTTCACTTTCTTCCTCGTGGAAGGCTTGGGGTCGGGCTTTTGAATGGATTTCGGCTGCGGATTGTCCCCATCCAATACAGTCATATCAAGGCCACCATCTGCAAAATGAACCTTGACCTTGTCTCCAGATGTGAGATTGGCAGCACGCGAAACGGGCTTGCCCTGCTCATTTTCCACAAATGCGTAGCCACGCTCCAACACACGCTCATAGCTCAGACTGTCGAGCATACGACCACTGGCTGCAAGCCTGTCTGAAAGGCTTTGAAGCTTTCTTTCATATGCAGGTGCAAGCCTGTTGGCGGCCCCCTCCATCTGATTGAACCGAAAAGAAAGAAGTTGCCGTAAGCGCCCCGCACTCAGGCCACCAACCAACCGGTTCAATTGGCCGGTTTTCAATTGCACCGATGCGACAAGTCCTCTCGGCAAACGCTCGGACAGGTCATCAAAACGTTGCTGTGCAAGCCCCAGGATATCACGCGGGCTTGGCAGTCCCCTTGCCAAACCGCGCAATCTCTCCTCTCTGTCACGCAATATGGCAACCCTCAGGCCAGCCAACCTGCGCCCCAAATCAGCAACTGTGAAACGCAGGTCCTCCTGAACAGGTACGGCCTTCTCCGCGGCCCCAGTGGGGGTCGGTGCCCGCAAATCAGACACGTAGTCAATCAGCGTGGTATCGGTTTCGTGCCCAACTGCCGAAATCAATGGAATCATACTAGCCGCAGCAGCGCGCACCACCACTTCTTCGTTGAAGGACCATAAGTCTTCGATTGAGCCGCCGCCACGGGCAACGATCAAAAGATCTGGCCGGGGAACACCACCCGAACCGTCAATTGCGTTAAAGCCTTCAATGGCCTTCGCTACCTGATCGGCAGCGCCTTCACCTTGCACAAGTACCGGCCATACGATGACATGACGGGGAAAACGGTCGTTCAACCTGTGCAGAATATCCCGGATCACTGCGCCGGTAGGCGATGTCACCACGCCGATCACTTTTGGCAAGAAAGGGATTGGCTTTTTTCGCGCCGGATCAAACAAGCCTTCCGCTGCAAGCTTCTTTTTACGCTCTTCAAGAAGTGCCATTAAGGCACCAGCGCCCGCCGGTTCCATATGGTCCACCACCATCTGGTACTTGGACCGGGCTGGATAGGTTGTCAGCTTTCCTGAACAGATAACTTCCAGGCCATCTTCGGGCACAAAGGCAAATCGTTGGGCCACACCACGCCAACACACACCATCCAACACGGCTTTGTCGTCCTTCAGCGTGAAATACAGGTGACCTGACCCTGGGCGCTTTACGCCCGAAAGCTCCGCTCGAACCCGCACATAGCCAAACTGATCCTCTACCGAGCGCTTCAGCGCGCCCGACAGTTCCGACACAGTGTATTCAAACAAGTTGCGCGCACCGCCGGCTGAATTTTCTGCGTCATCGGTCATATCGCTGTTCGGCATTGCCGTGTTGCTCCCCTTATCGTGCTCGGCCTGTAAATTAAATCAGTTCAGGCTTGAGTGCACAGGAACCTATGATACAAGGGGGCAGCCTTCAAGCAACCATCAAGTGACTGGAGAAAAAATGAACATTCTCGTCATCGGCTCGGGTGGCCGCGAACATGCCCTATGCTGGAAAATTGCGCAAAGCCAAATGGTCGACACTCTCTATTGCGCACCCGGCAACGGCGGTATCGCGGACGTGGCAACCTGTGTTTCACTTGACCCAAAAGATTTTGACAGCGTCATTAGCTTCTGTAACGAAATGGCTATCGATTTTGTTGTTGTAGGCCCAGAGGATCCATTGGTTGCAGGCCTTGTGGACCGGTTGACTGAAGAAAGTATTCTTGCATTTGGCCCAACGGCAGGTGCGGCACAGCTTGAAGGCTCAAAGGGCTTCACCAAAGATGTTTGCGCCAAATATGACATCCCCACAGCGGCTTATGGCCGCTTTGCAAAAGCGTCAGATGCCAAGGCGTATGTAGAGAAGCAAGGCGCCCCGATTGTTGTTAAGGCTGATGGCCTTGCGGCAGGTAAAGGCGTGATCCTTGCCCAAACAGTTGATGAAGCCCTGACTGCTATCGACGACATCTTCGGCGGTGCTTTTGGTGATGCTGGTGCAGAAGTCGTTGTGGAAGAATTCCTGACAGGGGAAGAAGCAAGTTTCTTCGTTCTATGTGACGGCGAAAACACTATTCCTCTCGCCACCGCGCAGGACCACAAGGCTGTAGGCGAAGGTGACACTGGCCCCAACACTGGCGGCATGGGGGCCTATAGCCCCGCGCCTGTCATGACAGATGAATTGTGTGCCCGCGTGATGGATGAGATCATCACTCCAACAGTTAAGGCAATGGCCGACATGGGACACCCTTTCAAGGGGGTGTTTTTTGCAGGCCTGATGATCACAAACGACGGTCCAAAACTGATCGAATATAATGTTCGTTTTGGCGATCCAGAGTGCCAAGTACTGATGTCGCGCATGACGTCGGATTTTGTGCCTCTTCTTGTGGCGGCGGCCAAAGGCGAGCTTGACGGTTGCACAGCAGAATGGAACGACAATGTTGCCCTCACTGTAGTGATGGCATCAAAGGGCTATCCTGGCGCATACAACAAAGGGGAAGAGCTTAGTGGCCTGAAGGCTGCTGAACGTAAAACGGGCGCCACTGTATTCCATGCTGGCACCAAATTGGAAGACGGTATCCTGGTTACCAACGGAGGCCGTGTCCTGAACATTACCGCGCAGGGTGCAACTGTAACGGAAGCCCAGAAAATTGCCTATGAAGCTGTTGATACTATCAATTGGCCGGGTGGTTTCTGCCGCCGCGATATCGGCTGGCGCGCGATCGCGCGAGAAAAGGGCGAAGATTGATATTGCCTGATGAAGGCACGCTATGACAAAAAAGCCGGCTTGATCGCCGGCTTTTTCTTTAAGGCTGATGTTCAGCTTTCCTGTTCTTTTTCCTTAAGCCGTACTTTGAAGGGCGGGAACACAATGCTCACACGTGTGCCCACACCAGGCTCACTATCAATGGTCATGGTGGCGCTCAGTTTTTCCGCGAAAGCGGAAATAAGCGGCAGCCCTAAACCTGATCCTTCATGACGGCGACTCAAACTGCTATCCACCTGCCCGAATGGCCGTTTGGCGATTTTGATTTCTTCGGCTGTCATCCCGATGCCGGTGTCAGTGACACTAAGACACAAACCACCAGAGCCGGTTTTTTCTAGTGCCATTTTAACACTTCCGCCTGGCTCTGTGAATTTGACCGCATTGGACAAAAGGTTCAGTGCAATTTGCTTGATCAACCGGTCATCAGCCTCAAGAAGAACGTCATCCTCAAAATGATGTTCCAGCTTGAGTTCGGCTTCACGTGCACGTTGTTGAACCAGGTTGATACACATTTCCAGGTTCTCAACCGGGTCAACCCAGGTTAGATAGGCCTCGAGGCGCCCAGCCTCCACTTTCGACAGATCAAGAATATCGTTAATGATGGAAAGCAGGTGCGTACCACTTTCGTGAATATCACGAGCATATTCCGAGTAACGAGCGGTCCCGAGAGGGCCAACCATCTCATCCTTGATTATTTCGGCGAAACCAAGAATGGCGTTCAATGGCGTGCGTAATTCGTGGCTCATGTTTGCCAGGAATTCAGACTTGGCACGATTAGCAAGCTCTGCCGTGTCTTTGCTGCGTTGGAGCTCTTGCGCCTGAAGCAGGTCTTCAGTTACATCGCGGCCAATCATCAACAGTGCTTGCTCGTCATCTTTCTGGATTTTCTGCGCAAACAAGCGAAAATGACGGATTACATTACCACGCGTTTTTACGGTTGTTGGAACATCAGTCATGGAAGCTGTCATCTTCAGCTCTTCCACAAACCGGCCCAGGAATGTCGGATCAGCCCAGATCCCCAATTCGCCGTAGGTCTTGCCCTGCACGTCGTCCCGTCGGCGACCAAACAGGTTCAGGAACGCCGGATTTACATCCATGATCCGGCCATCTGCAAGACTTGAGATAATCATCATCTCCGGCGTCAGATTAAAGATGTTGCGGAACATACTTTCGGAACGCGCATAAGCCGCCTCAGTCTCACGCTGATCGGTCACGTCATACATACATGCAGTAACAGCAGGCTCCCCCTGCCAGAGGCTCTGGTTGGCCCGGAGATTGAACCAGCGCACTTCACCATCGGCCCTAACGAACCTGGCGTCATAGCTCTCCGGCGCATCTTTTCCGGTCACCCGGCAATCGTAATATTCTTCCAGCCTGCCAATGTCATCTGGATGGATCCAGCGGCTCAGCGGCTCCCTCAGCATATCCTCACGCGTTCCGGGGAATGCCAGCAAACGCCGCAATGGTTCGTTGACGAAAAGAACATCGTCTCCCCGCTGCACAATCACACCCTCGGCCAGTGAATTGATCAGATCGGCCAAGTCACCTTCAGGCAACACGCTCTGACTTTCACCCAACGTCTGGCCCTTATTACCCAATACAGTCGCCTCCAAAGCCACCCCCATACGTTGATTCCCGGCGAAATCATAGTTTCAGGGTAGAAAAAAGCAATGGCAATACGTTCAATAAGTTATGCCAATTTAAGGCTGCAATCATAGAAGCGGGTTGCTAACGACGCGTTAATTCTTCCTGATTTTGACGGCAAAACCATCCGCGAGTGAGTCCGAAGGATGCAGGATGATCTGATCTCCGTTTGAAAGCCCATCGACAACCTCTGCGAATTCATCATTCATCCTGCCAATCTTCAGGACTACAGATTGCGCCTGACCGTCTGATATCCGAAAGGCCTGCCAACCATCTGTTCCGCGGTACAATGCGCTTGTGGGGATTTGCAAAACATCAGCACCTTCCCACAGCACAATCCGCGGTTCGACCCTGAAGCCGTGCCCTAACCGGGTGATATCAGCCCCGTCCGCAAAATCAATGATGATATTCACCCTCTGCTCTTCAATGCCTAGTGCAGAGATTTTGGTAAATCCCTTGGGCTCCACCAGTCTAACAATACCCGGCAGCGGTTCACCCCCCCATCCCTCGATCAAAACCTTGGCTCCAGGCTTCACTTTGACAGCCTGGTGTGACAAGAAATCGGCCACAATTTCGATTTCGCTCGGATTACCCAGCTCTAATAAGGGCGTGCCAGACGCCACAACGCCCTCGCTCTCATGCAATAGCGTGAGAACTGCACCATCAATTGGCGCTTTTATCTTCACAATACCTGACACCTCTCTTTGTTCGCTGCCAGGTTCTGTCAACGCCGCCTCGGCCACGGCGAGGTCGGCCCGGCGCATACGCACACTTGATCTCGCTGTCTCCAGCTTTGCAAGCGCGGTTCGGTAAGACAGTTGCGCACGGTCAAGCGCTGCGGGGCTCGCGGTGTTGCTTTTGACCAGAGCCTCTGTCCGGCGAATTTCCGATTGGGCATAGTCTACCTCCGCCTGCACCCGTGAAACCTCTGCCGAAGCAAACTCAAGCGCTGCCTTAGCTGCCTCAACGGCGGCACGTGCCTCCTTCTGCCTGCGCTCATCGAGAAACGCGGGACCAGACGGCAACAATGTCGCGATCTCTGTTTCGTTGGCAATGACTTCATCACCTACTTCGGGATCAATCCGCAGAAGGCGTCCCGCCACAGGAGCCGAAACCACATAAAGTTCCCTGACACGTGTTCGTCCATCATCAGCAATGGTTACCTGCATTGGGCCTAGGCGCACCGTACCGGCATCTACGGCCACTGGCTCTGGCTGGAAGGCCACAACAAGAAAGGCAACAACGACAAGCCCCATCATTCCAAACAATATCGTGCGTGCACGTGGTGCAGCCATCTTACTATCCTCTCTGTGTCACGCTTCACTATTCGCGTGTTTTCAGTGCAATCACCAAATCCAGTTTCTTCACCTGCTGCGCAATAACGGCAGCGGACAAAATCGATGCAATCAAGATCATTGATGCGGCATATGCGAACGACCAATTTGAAACAACTGTAGGCACCCGAAACAGCTCGCTGCTCATTTCAGTGTTGATCGTAAGTGCGAGCTGATAGCCAATGAATGCACCCAATGGCAGCGCGAGGAATGTCAGCACCGCCAATTCCCCGAGCAACACGGCATTAACTTCCGCCACAGTAAAACCGAGAACGCGAAGGCTCGCGATCTCTCGTTGTCGTTCATAAAATGAAATGCGTGCACCAGAAAAAACCACCCCAATCGCAATTAGGCTCGCAAACACCGAATTGAAGAAGGTCATGGTGCCCATGGTTTCGTCCATTGTTTCTTTCATGGAATGTCGAGATGTCTGGTTCGTAGAAACCGCAGCCACTGCAGGCATATCCTTCAGGAGGCTATAGATCTCATCCAGCCACCGTGTATCCACCATAAGGTAGGCGCCGGATATCCGGTCTCCTTCCTGCATGATTTCCTGCATCGCACTCACGTCCATATAGGCGGGGGTCCCCAGGTAGGTTGGCACGATTTTTTGTACCAACTGGGATACTTCTTTTCGCTCGCCTTCCCGGAAACGCACGTGAACCGTGTCGCCCAAATCGGCACCAATTGCGTCCGCGAGACTGGCCGAAAGCGTAATGCCCCGCGGCGCCGGATTGACGACCCTGTCTGTTTGGTCAAGGAGCACATTCAATTGGGCGTTTTGCATGACGCCGGTAATGCCCTGATGTCGACTTTTGTGCCCATAGCTGATGGTTGCTGAGGCCGCAAGGAACGGCTCACTCGCCAACACGCCCCGGATCGCGGCAAGCTCATGCAAGACGGCAGGGTTCTGTTTTTCAGTAAACACAACGGTGAGATCCTGCCTGCTGACCAACTCAAATTGCATGTCGATCATACGGTTCATGGCATCCCGACTGCTTTGAGCGCCAATCATGATTGCCATCCCCATGGCAACGCCAAGACACGTAAAAGCAGACCGTCCAGGCCAGCGCACTATGTGCCGCACAATCAGCCGAAGCCCCTGATCCATCCAGCGGGCATTGGCTGCAATCCTGCCGATCTTGCTATAATCGGTGGGGGCCGGTGGCGCCATCGCGACAGCCGGCTGCAATGAAATGGTTTTCCTGACCGCCAGCAGCACGCCCAGTACAGCGGCCAAAACAGCAAATCCGGCAGCCTTGACATAAATCAGGCTACCCGGTGCAAATTTCAGCTCCGGAAATTTGTAGAAATCCTGATAGATCGAAGCCATGCCGCCACCCATGGAATATCCCATATAGCACCCGGCCAGCACCCCAAGGCCCACAATAACGCCTGCAAACCTGAGATAATGCCAAACGATGGCATTCGATGTATATCCGAAGGCCTTCATCAAACCGATCTGCTCGCGTTCGTGTTCAACAATTCGCGTAATCACCATGTTCAGCAGGAAGGCTGCCACACCCAAAAATATTGGGGGCAGCATGCCTCCCAAAGTTCCGAGCGTGGTAAATTCGCTTTGGAGAAACTCATCAGACAACTGGTCATCCCTGTGGTAAGCACCAACACCACCGAAGCTATCAAGGATGGTATCAACTCGGCCCAAAACGTCTGGCACTCGGGCGGTAGGGCCCAAAAGCAATACTGCTTCATTGAAGGCACCATCCATGTTGTAGGCGTGGGCAAGCGCCTCATATCCCATCCACATAATGGCGTAACGCCGCGCATTGGGGATCATTTCCCCAGGGGCAATGGAGTAAATAAATTCGGGGGCCAAGGCGATTCCTGATACTGTCAGCTCTCGCCGGACACCATATAGCGTCGCCGAAACCTTGTCGCCGATACGCAACCTGTGAGCCTCGGCGAAATCATCGGCAACCACAACCTGCTCCAATCCTCGCGCAGGTAACTGGCCGGCTTTCATATAAAGCCTGTTGATGGCCGGCGCTTTGCCGTCCGGGACAGAGATAATCCTTGCTTTAACCGGTTCCGCTTCCAAAGGCATGTCCAGCACGCCAGCTGCGGAAATGCGCCCTTCTACCGACCTCACACCTTCAATCTTGCTCAACGTGTCCAATGTTTGCAGTGGTGCCCGCCGCGCGGGAGCCCAAACATCCGCCATCGCATATCGGTCATAGTAGGCCGCCAATGTATTTTGAAGCGATGCAAGCGTACCGTTCATCATGACAAAAACCGCAACACCACAGGCCACAACAAGACTTACCGCGATCACCTGCCCCCACATGCCGATGATATCGCGCAATAGCTTTCTATTGAGTGGCCGGAACATTTGCATGGCGGCGAAACGGATCATAGCCGGATGTCCTCTGGCGCCGCCCGTTCAGAATTCACGATTTCCTTCTCAATGCGCCCATCCCTGAAGTGGAGAACCCGGTCTGCAAGGGGCGCAATGCCTTGGTGGTGCGTCACCATGAGCATGGTAGTGCCCATTTCCTTTGTTACACGATTGAGAGCACCAAGCACCTTGATGCTTGTTTTTGAATCGAGAGCACCTGTGGGCTCGTCACAAAAAAGTACTGCCGGGCGTTTTGCGATGGCACGCGCAATTGCGACGCGTTGCTGCTCCCCACCTGAAAGCTCAGATGGGAAATGGTTAACCCTTTCTCCAAGGCCTACCAGATCCAGCGCTTCATCAGCCGGAAGCGGATCTGTTGCAATCTCAGTTACCAGCTCCACATTTTCGCGAGCAGTAAGCCCAGGCATAAGGTTATAATTTTGAAAGACAAACCCGATATTTTCGCGCCGGAACCGTGTCAGTTGCCGGTCAGTCATGGCGGTCATGTTTTCACCATGGAAAAAAACCGTTCCATCGGTTGGGCTATCAAGCCCACCCAGAATATTCAGCAGGGTAGATTTTCCGCTGCCGGAGGGGCCCAGAAGAACAATTAGTTCCCCTTCACCGATTGTAACATCGACACCGCGAAGCGCCCTCACTTCGGCAGTTCCCATTCCGTAGACCTTTGTCAGGCCCGAGACATCAAAACATATAGCCCTGGTTAACATGGTGCCCCCCAATCCGCAGTCACATTCTCCTGAACAGACGCTTCATAGCATAAATCTTTATTCTTGCCTTTTAAGACGGTGTTTTGTCGCACTTGGTTCGCACTTTTTTGAAGAAACCCTTCAAATTAATTCAGTGACAACTATATAGAGTTGGTATATATGGGAAACCATAGCTATACGTGGGTTAACCACGAACGATAAGCAGTAAAAATGCTGCAAAAAACGACAAGTGGCACAAGCCACACAGAAAAACGCGAGGATGACGTGAGGAAAATACTCAAGATTGCCGCACCTGGACTGGTGATGGCGGCTGCAATTGGTTCTGTTGTTGTACTGGCTGCGGCTAAAGAAGCCCCCGAAAAAAAAGAAGAAGCGCCACGGCAGGTCTCCCTGTATGTGGATGAAGTTCGGGCAGAAAACGTAACGATTTCCGTGAGAACGCAAGGCGAAGTTCGCCCTAAAACAGAAATTGAATTGGTCCCGCAGGTTTCAGGCCGGATTGTTTCTATTTCTGATTCGTTTGCGGAAGGTGCCGGGTTTGCACCCAACGAAACCCTGATCCAGATTGAAGATGCGGATTACCAGCTTGCCGTTACAAGCGCTGAAGCCCGTGTTGCGGAAGCCCGCGTTCGTGTTGAACAGGAACTCGCGGATGCACGGATCAAACAGAAACAATGGAAAGATTGGGTCAAGGACGGGGAACCGACCCCTCTCGCTCTGAACCAGCCACAGGTTGCCGAAGCTCAGGCAAAACTGCGAGCGGCAGAAGCAGATCTTGAAAATGCAAAACTCAATCTGTCTCGTACCCAGATCAAACTGCCTTTCAAAGGCCGCGTGCTTGAGCGCAAGATTGGTGAAGGGCAGTTCGTAAATGTTGGCGCCCAGCTCGGTCGTGTATTTGCTACCGACAAGGTGGAAGTTCGCCTACCCCTTACTGATAAACAGCTCACAGAGCTCGACTTGCCTATGGGTTTTGTTGCCAACGGTAACAATGCGCCCAAAGTTACCTTCACAGCGAACCTGGGTGGTAAAGACCATAATTGGGTTGGCCGTATTGTTCGCACACACGCTTCGATCGACCAACAAACCCGCCTGATGTACGCCGTGGCGGAGGTAAAAGACCCCTATGGTCTTTCTGCTGACTCCACGGGCATGCCGCTTGCTGTTGGTCTGTTTGTGAACGCGGAAATTGAAGGTGTGCAGGCCCAAAATGCGCTGGTGATGCCACGCCTTGCTCTGCGTAGCGATGACAAAGTGTACGTTATCAAGGATGAAAAACTTGAGATTCGTACTGTAAATGTGCTGTCAACGAACGAAGACTTAGTGATCGTTTCCTCTGGTGTTGAACCGGGCGAAAAGGTTGTGACTGCTCCAGTTCGCGGCGCATACGATGGCATGGGCGCTGTTGCGATTACACGCAGCGCCAGCGCTGACCCAGCCTCACGCTAAGGGGAATTACCATGAATGGATTGATTGAATGGTGGGCACGCAACAAGGTTGCTGCCAACCTGCTGATGTTCGGCATCTTTATGTCGGGTTTCTTCGCCTTCACCTCCTTGGAGCGCGAGCTTGATCCTCAGGTTCGTTTCCCTGGCCTGCAGATTGTTGTGGCGTGGCCTGGCGCCAGCCCTGTTGAAGTTGAGGAGCAAATTGTTGCCAGGATCGAGGAATCGGTCCGGGACCTGGACAATATTGAGTGGGTACGGTCCTTCGCGGGTGAAAGTGCCGGTGAAGTTTATATCCTCGCTGAACAAAGCGTGGACTTCACCCAGTTTATGAACGATGTGAAAATTCGCGTCGATTCCATCTCCAGTTTCCCTCGCGATATTGAACCACCGCAGGTTCAGCAGTGGGTAAACCGGAATGAGATGATCCGGGTTGCAGTTCATGGTGACATTGGGGAAAGAAACCTCAAGCGCCTGGCTGAGAAACTTCGCCGCGAAGCCGCGCAGTTACCTGCAGTAAACATTGTTGAACTGTTTGGTGTACGCCGTGAAGAAGTTTCGATTGAAGTCAGCGAAAACTCTCTCCGCCGCTATAATATCAGCTTTGCAAACGTTGCAACGGCTATCCGTAACAACAGCCTCAACTCTTCCGGCGGCACAATCCGGACTGACGCTGGTGAGAAGAAAATCACCGCGCGCAACATGGCAGATACAAAACAGGATTTTGAAAACATCATCCTGCGCCAAACTGCCGACGGCGGCACTATCCGTGTAGGTGATGTTGCGACAGTGATTGATGGCTTTGAAGACAATGAAATCCTCGCCACGCTGAACGGCGAACCTGCAGTACTTCTGCAAGTTATGACCACCGAGGTGATGGATATCGTAACAGCATCTGAATCCATCAACAAATGGGTGAATGAACGCAGGGATACGCTGCCAACAGGTGCAAAACTCACATTGTGGACTGACAACAGCGAGCTGTTCAAAGGCCGCATGGAAACCATTGGCAGCTCCGCGTTCCAGGGTTTGATACTTGTTATCATCGTTCTGATGCTTACCCTGCGCCCAAAAGTGGCCTTCTGGGTGGCATTTGGTATTGCAACGGCCTATGCCGGCGCCTTCATCTTCCTGCCGTCTCTGGGTATCTCCCTGAACTTCCTTTCTACCTTCGCCTTCCTGCTGGTGCTTGGTATTGTGGTGGATGACGCAATTGTTGTTGGTGAAAGCATTCACACAGAAAGCCAGAAAACAGGGGGCGGCATTACCGCAGCCGTGTTCGGCACACAGTTGGTTGCCAAGCCTGTTATCTTCGCAGTACTGACAACTATCATCGCATTCCTGCCATGGGTATTCATTGATGGATCCACATCTGAGTTCACACGCCATATTACATGGGTTGTGATCTGTGCTCTGGCTTTCTCGCTCGTAGAATCACTCCTGATCCTGCCTGCACACCTTTCTAGCCTGAAGCCACGTGAAAACCTCAGCCGTTTTGGCCGCTTCCAAAAAGGTATTGCTAACGGCATTACCAATTTTGCACAGCGTCGCTATCGCGGCATGGGCCAATGGGCCGTTAACCGCAGATATTTCACGATGTCCATCTTCATTGGGATTTTCATCGTAGCAATGGGCCTGTTTAATATTGGCTATGTGAAGAAAGCTTTCATGCCGGACATTGAATCCGATGAGATCAATGTGAATGTGGTTCTGCCGGAAGGCGCGTCCTATAACCGTGCACTGGAAATCCTTGCACAGGTTCAGGCTGCCGAAGAAGAGTTGGTAAAGGAAGTTGATCGCGAAACTAACACTGAAGGTGCACTGATCGAGAACTGGTATACCCGTTCCCGTCGCGATAGCGTGATTGCGATCGTCAAGCTTACACCGCCAGAAGAACGTCCCGCTGCCGTTCAGCATATGACGGCAAAGGACACCGCTTTGCATCTGCGCGAACTGATTGGTGATATTCCGGATGCCAAGGAAGTGACCGTTCGGTATTCTTCCAGTGATAATGACCCGGGCTTTGAGCTTTCGGTACGTCACCCTGACCTGGACTTGCTGCGTGAGGCCGTAAGCGACCTCGAAGACCAGCTCCGCACCTATGATGCACTTTATGACGTTCGGAATAACCTTGAAGGTGCTTCCGAGGAAATCCGCATCGAGCTTAAGCCTGGTGCAGAAAAGCTTGGTCTGACTCTTGCGGATGTTACCCGCCAGGTTCGTCAGGCTTACTATGGTGAAGAGGTACAGCGACTTCCTCGTGCTGGTCAGGACGTAAAAGTTATGGTCCGCTATCCACGGGAAAGCCGTAGGTCTATCGAAAGCCTGAAAGACTTCCGCGTACGTACAGCCGATGGCAACGAGGTACCGCTTCTGTCTATCGCTGATCTGGAATATGCCCCGGGCATCAACCGGATTGCACGTTGGAATATGAACCGTGCAGCTCGCGTAAGCGCCGATATGAAGGAAAATATCCGCGAAGAGATCATGACTGATCTCAACGAGAATTTCTTCCCGGAGTGGGAGCAACGGTATCCAGGCATTATCCGCGGCGCTATCGGCCAAGCTGAAGGGGAAGCCCGCTTCATCGCGCAGGTCCTGAAGCTGTATGCAACTGCCATTTTCGTAATGTATGCGATGCTGGCCATTGCCTTCCGTAGCTATTGGCAGCCAATTGCAATCCTGATTGCAATGCCATACGCCCTCGCGGGAGCGATTTTTGGGCACATTGCTGTGGATATGACAATGGCAATCTTCAGCTACTTCGGCATCGCTGCCGCCATGGGCGTTGTGGTGAACGACAACCTCGTGTTGGTTGATTACTGTAACAAGCTGCGAGAACGCGGTATGGACCCGTATGAGGCCATTGTCGAAGCTGGCGTAGCTCGTTTCCGTCCAATTCTGTTGACGTCTGTGACAACATTTGTAGGCCTTGTGCCGATGATGCTTGAACGTTCCATTCAGGCAGCGTTCCTACAGCCGATCGTGGTTGCATTGGCGGGCGGTGTCTTGATTGCCTTCTTCGTGACCCTGTTCATGGTTCCAGCCATCTACACCATCGGCTTTGATATCGGTGCGCTATGCGGCCGGATCTGGACACGCATCAAACGCATGTTCGGCTTTGGAAACACAAATAAGATTCCAGCCCAAGCTGAATAAAACCTAGCAAAGATGCATCAAACAAAAAGGCCACCGGAAACCCGGTGGCCTTTCTTATTGATCGAGCCGTTCGCCAATCTCTAGTATCCCGCAGCGTATGAACCCGGCCTGCGCGGATCAGCAGCGCCCATAAACAAACCCGTCTCGGGGTCCCGTATCAACGATTGGGCTGACCCTAAAACGCTATCCCAGGCTTCTGTAGGGCCAGACTTTACCTGATGCCCCATCTGCCCAAGCAGGCGCCGTGTATCGATGGAATGTCCGGGCTCCAGGAACAAACGGTCTGGATACCACTGGTGGTGGATGCGTGGCACGGATATGGCTGTTTGCACATTCATATCAAATTCCATCACATTCATCACAGCTTGCAGAACCACGGTGATGATTGTGGAACCGCCAGGGCTGCCGGTTGCCATATATGGCTCGCCGTTCTTGAACAAAAGGGTTGGTGTCATGGAGCTAAGCGGCCGCTTGCCTGGCTCGATTGCGTTGGCTTCGCCACCAAGCAAACCAAACGCGTTTGGTACACCCGCTTTGGCGGAGAAATCATCCATCTCGTTATTAAGCAAGAACCCTGCCCCAGGCACAGACTTCCCGTTACCATAGGTGAAATTCAAGGTGTATGTATTGGCCACCATATTGCCTGCACTATCCATTACCGAAAAGTGCGTGGTATCATTGCTTTCGTATGGCAGGCTTGGTGCGGGCGCTATCTCAGCGGATGGCGTAGCCTTTTCAAGATTGATTTTCGCCCGAACGGTGCCCGCGTATTCCTTGCTTGTCAGCGCCGCCACTGGCACATCAAAGAAATCCGGGTCCCCAAGGTATTTGGAGCGATCCGCATAGGCATATTTCATGGTTTCCGTCATACGGTGGATATAGGCTGCACTATTGTGCCCAAGGCCCTTCATGTCCCAGCCTTCCATCACATTCAACATCTGAACGATATGTACACCACCTGAGGATGGGGGTGGCATTGTTACCACCTTGTACCCGCGATAAGTGCCAGAGATCGGCTCACGCTCTACTGCGTGATAGTTCTTGAGGTCATCATGGGTGATCAAACCACCTTGTGCCGTCATCGCCGCTACAAGTTTGTCCGCAACCGGTCCTTCGTAAAACCCCTTTGCGCCAGACGCTGCAATAGCTTTCAATGTTTCTGCCAGATCAGGCTGGCGAAACAGCTCACCTGCCTCATAAATCGAGCCATCGGCCTTGAAGTAGTTTTTAGCGCTTTCTGCATCCGCCTTCAGGCGCGCTGCATAGCGACCCAGAGATTCCGACAGGGCCCAAGTCATTTCAAAGCCTTCTTCAGCCAGCCGAATGGCAGGTGCCATGACCTCGGCCAATGGCATGGTACCATATTTTGTGAGCGCTTCCGTAAGCCCCATAACAGTGCCTGGAACGCCGCTGGCCTTCAAAGTGAAGCGGACACGTTTTTTATCCACGTCGCCACTGTCGTTCAGGAACATATCCCGGTGGGCACGTGCCGGTGCCATCTCGCGGTAATCCAGCGCGACCACCCGGTCTAGCTCCTTGAGGTAGATCATCATGAATCCGCCACCGCCCAGGTTGCCTGCCTGTGGATGCGTGACGGCAAGGGCAAAACCAGTAGCAACAGCCGCATCGATCGCGTTACCACCTCTTTGCAAAATTTCACGGCCTGCCTTGGACGCATAGGTTTCCTGGCTGACCACCATGCCATTCCTGGCAAGCGTAGGGTGGAACTGGGTGTCATAAACAATAATGGGGCTGGATTGCTGGGCAAAGGATACTGTTGCCATAAACCCGACAGCGGCAAAAATGGCCGCGAAAAGACGCAGCAGTCGCATGCGATACTCCCTTTTATACGGATGAACCGTATTTTAGACGATTATCTCTGTTGATTTGGGAGTGTATCGCTCAGATAAGCTAAAGGTCAATGCGCGGAGAAATGCCTGCACCCACTTGCGCCCCGATGGCCAATCGGGCAGGCTGCAGGAAATTTGAGAACCAGGGGGCTAGACGTGCAGGCAAAACTCAAGGAGCTATATTTCGGTAAAGGCGAAAAATCTCACCATTTCCGCCTTGGGTTGCTTGCTCTTGACCTGATCACGCTGGTCTTTTTTGTTGTCTCTTCGCTTTTAGGGCCAAGCCTTGCTGCACACATAATTGACTATACCATTGCGTTTGTACTGCTACTCGAGTTCAGCGCCCGCTTGATCATTGCAAGGCATAAATTGAAGTTCCTTGCGTCTTTCAGTTCAATTGCTGACATGCTTGTCATCTTCTCGATGGTGGCACCACTTTTCTTCGAAAATCTTGGTTTCCTACGCGTGGTGCGCATGCTGCGGCTGCTCAGATCGTATCATATGCTGGCTGCGCTTCGGCAGGAGTTCTCCTGGTTCCGGCAAAACGAGCAAATCATTCAGTCCAGTGTCAATCTGGCTATCTTCGTATTTGTTGTTACCGCTGTTGTTTATGTGCTGGAAGCAGGAAGAAATGACGCAATCACCAATTATCTGGACGCGCTGTATTTCACTGTCGCCACACTCACCACAACCGGCTTTGGCGACATCACAATGGAAGATACATTGGGCAGGATGGTTTCTGTGGTCATCATGGTCTTTGGTGTGGCGCTTTTCCTTCGGTTAGTACAAACCATCTTCAGGCCAGTAAAAGCCCATTTCCCGTGTGAGACCTGTGGCCTTAACAGGCATGACCCCGATGCCATCCATTGCAAGCATTGTGGTTCTACCATCAAGATCCCAACCGAAGGGGAATGGAACTAAGGACTACTCGTCCTTGGCTTTTATCCTGCCGGCAGGCACGATGAACTCTAGCCGGAGCCCGGAGGGGTCCCGTATCATCATATGTGTAGTTGGCCCCTGCCCCAGAAATTCCGGTGCAAACTCAATAATCACACCGTCTACTGTTTGAAATTTTTCATGAAGGCTATGCAAGGCTTCCAGGCTCTCAACGGTCATGGCCAAATGGTGTAGCCCTACGTTTTTTCGGCGATCAAATGGCATGGCGCTTGCTGGATTTTCCACTTGCCAAAGCGTGACAAAGGCCTCCCCGTCTGTAACAAAAATGGCAGGATAGTCAGGTTTTTCACCTGCCTTTTCCCAGCCCAGCGTATCGACGAAAAAGGACGCTGTGGCTTCAAGCTTGCTAACTGCCAATCCGATATGATTGACGCCCAGCGTCGGCGCTTTGCCTTCCTCTGCCATTGTTGGCGTTACCGCCAAAAGGCCAAGCCCTAACACAATCCCCGTTGCCCACTTGCGCATCATTCGTCCTCCAGATCAACCAGGTTTGGAAAATTCACATTCGCTTTGGCAATGAAGCCGGGAATATCTTTTTCCCATTTTGCCTTAATGTCCGCGTCGTAGTTCAGATAGAGCTTGCCATCCACAATGCGCCATTCCTTGGGGTCACCGCTTGCCGTGTAGCCTCGTGCCATCGCCCAGGCACAATACCCGCCATATTGGGGGGCATAACGTGCGGGATCCGCTTCAAACGCTTCTTTATGGGCCATGCTGGCAAAGCGCCATTCAGCGCCCATATAGCTGGTCTGATAGACTTTCTCGCCTTTAACCGGCTTGCCTTCCGTAAAATAGGCTACAACGTCATACCCGCCAGCCGCCTTGTTGCTGAACACACCGGTGTAGATTGGGTCTTCACCAGCAAAAGCACTTGGCGACAGTATAAAAAATATTATTGCAGTTAGAACTGATATTGGCTTCATGCTGCCCTCCTTGACTTGATTGCCAATTAGCAGATGAAACCTAGATGCGCACTACAAGCCAATCTCAACTATTTGTGTAAATCCTTGTGATCGCTTGGCTGTCAATTTTTGGTCATCTTATTTGAACACCCGGGTACCTGATGTATTCTGTTAATCAACGAAGTTTTCCGGAGGCGATGCATGAACCCCAGACAGCCCACAGGCAGAGCCTTGTTCTTGCTGGCAACAACATCTGTTCTTGCCGCCTGTGGAGGAGGAGGAACCCGCACTGCCCCTGTCATCCCAACAATAATTGACCCACCAGCGGTGAATGAACAACCACCTTTAAACGGCGACCCTGCGGAGTTTAAAACTACTGAATATAACCGCAACTGGGGCTTGGACGCGGTAAAAGCAGCGGACGCCTATGCGAAGGGTTACACGGGCGACGGCGTTATCATAGGTGTTGTCGATTTCAATTTTGACTTCACCTCTGACGAAATCAACTTCCATGCTGCAAGCCGCGACGCTGAACCGGAATATCGATCAATATATGAAGCGCAGTTTGGGAAGCCCACCACGGACACGCCGCATGGCCAGGCTGTGGCCGTGGTCGCAGCCGGGGCAAAAAATAACACAGGCACGCATGGTGTGGCATTTGACGCTGAAGTGATCGCTGTCGACTTTTTCTCCGGCGTTCGCAGTTATGAGACTGTTCAGAATGGCATTCAATACACGGTATCCAACCCGTATCTTTACGCATATGAAAATGGCGCACGCGTGATCAACAAGTCCCTTGGGTTTGATGAAGATGACGTTGTGAATAACCTTCCTGATGTAGACAGGCGATACACGCTGGAATTTGAAACCAGCGCCATTGAGGCTGGTGCCCTGGTAGTAGCCTCGGCCGGAAATAACAGCGACCCAGAGCCCTCCCTATCCAACCTGGAAGCTATAAATCGTCTCATCGATAGCGGCGCCCTTTCAAATGGGCCCGGCGCGCTGATCCTGGCAGGCGCCGTGGATGAGAATTTGGAAATCGCCCCCTTCTCTGATCAGGCAGGTAATGGAATCGCTCGAAACTATTTCCTTGTCGCCCCCGGCGTTGATGTTGTTGCCCCTTGGGTAACGGAGGAGAATGGCGCAGGCCTGTATCTGCTGAGTGGCACCAGTTTTTCAGCACCGCATATTACAGGGGCTGCAGCACTGATCCTTGACCGTTGGCCCAGCCTGACAGGCCGTGAAGTCGCGGATATACTATTTGAAACGGCCACAGACCTTGGAGAAACCGGAACTGATAGCGTATATGGGCGCGGGCTTCTGAATATCGACGCGGCCCTGTCCCCGGTTGGGCAAGCAGCTATGGCCGCGCCTGCCAGAAACGCCCCAATCGGCAATACGGCCCTTCTTTTCAGCCCGGCATTCGGTGATACTCCAGCCCTTCAAGTTGCCCTTGAAAGCGTCATGATCCTTGATGGCTATGGCCGTGACTTCCGAATTGATGCTTCAGGCCTGTTGGTCAATACAGGTGGCCCCAGGCCACTTGAAACATACATTGGCACCCAATTTCGCAGCGAAAGCGACCAGCTCTCCATTGGCAAGCGGCAGCTGGGATATACGGTGTCTCGCAATAGGGACAGCATCCCCTCATTCGCGCTCACGGGTGCCGCAGCAGATGATTTCTCAGCGGACGTGACAGCCTCGTTCGAATTTACCGGTAGCACAGGCAATATCGGCTGGATCATGGGAACCGGCAGAAGCCTCACAGACGCCCTCCACCAACGACCAGTTTCCGGAAGCAGATCACTGATAGGTGCCGATACCTCTCCGCTCCCCATAGGCCAGAGCAATTATTTTGCTATAAGCCAACCTTGGGGAGAAACATCGAGACTGTGGATTGGTATTGCCGCCGCCGAGCAAAAAGGATTGCATGCTTTAGGAGCGGATACCTTGAACAGGGATGCTCCAACAATTGCGGTGACGGCGAGACTGGAGAAATATTCAACTCATGGCGTGCTCGGCCTTGAGCTAGGTGTCTTATCGGAAAGGGATAGTCTGCTCGGCACCCGTTCTGCGGGGGGCTTGAAAGTGGCAGACGGCGCCGCCACACAGTGGCTTGGGTTGGATGCGCAATGGTCTTTCAGCGACACCCTCTGGATATCGTTCGATGGCACAACCACCCTAACCCAATCAGGTTCTGCAGGCACCGGGATCATTGGCAATATCGGCACGATCTGGGGAACCAGTGCGACCGCCAGCATGCACCGTTCTGCGCTATTTCACTATAATGATGAATTTAAACTCAGCCTTCACCAGCCCCTTCGTGTGGAAACCGCCAAGGCATCATTGTGGACAGGGCAAGCGATTGATGCAGATGGAAATGTCATCTTCTCGCAAGACTTCATATCGCTGGCGCCCTCTTCCCGTGAACTGGCCTTTGAAATGGGATATTTCCTGCAATTGGATGGATGGCGGATTGAGGCCAATGTAGCCCAGCGTCTGAACGCTGGGCACCAGGCTGGCCTGTCGGATACGATAATGATGCTGGGGCTAAAAACGCGCTTCTAGACGGCTACTCTTCTAGCGATTTTTCTTATCCCAGAACCTTGGTTGATTTCACAAGCGCCAGATTTTCCGGCGTCATGCCCAACACCTCGGAAAGAACGCTATCTGTGTCCGCACCCAAGGCAGGAGGTGCTTTGTCATAGGTTATTTCGGTTCCGGAATAATGTATTGGGTTGGCAACGGATGGCATGATGGAGCCGTCCTCCGCCTTCAGGGCCAGCGTGGTGCCACGCGCCTCCACCTGCGGGTCGTCAAACACCCGTTCCATGGTATTGATCGGGCCACCCGGCACATTGTGCGCTTCAAGTGTTGACACCCAATCATCCGTTGTGCGTTCAGCAATCTTCGCCGCGACCAAAGGGATCAGCGCCTCACGGTTTTCAACGCGCGCTGGATTAGTTCTGAAGCGAGGATCATTTGCGATCTCAGGCATGCCAGCTGCCGTGCAAAAGCGCGCGAACTGGCCGTCATTGCCGATCGCCAGCATCATATGACCATCAGCAGAAGCGAACACCTGATAGGGCACGATAGAGGGGTGTGCTGTGCCCAATCGTTTGGGCTCCTGTCCGGAAACAAGATAGTTCATGCTTTGGTTTGCAAGCACAGCAACCTGAGTATCCATCAAGGCCATATCGATATGCTGGCCTTCACCTGTGCGTTCCCTATGGTGCAAGGCGCCCAGTACACCGATGGTGCTATATAGGCCAGTAAACAGGTCCGTTACCGCCACGCCAACTTTCTGTGGCCCACCGCCGGGCGTGCCATCGGGCTCGCCTGTGATGCTCATCAGGCCGCCAAGCGCCTGAATAAGCGCATCATAGCCCGGACGGTCCTTATAAGGCCCTGTTTGGCCAAAACCAGTAATCGAACAATAGATCAGTCCCGGATTGATCGCCTTCAGGTTTTCATAGTCAAGGCCATATTTGGCAAGGCCACCAACCTTGAAGTTCTCGACCAATATATCGCACTTCTCGGCAAGCCGTTTGATCAGGGCCTGCCCCTCAGGTTTGGTAAAATCAATGGTGACAGACTTCTTGCCCCGGTTTGCACACATGAAATATGCGCTTACAGGCTTGTCGCCATCATCGAAGAAGGGCGGGCCCCACGTCCGTGTATCGTCCCCCACATCGGGGCGTTCCACCTTGATCACCTCTGCCCCCAGATCGGCAAGACACTGGGTTGCCCAGGGCCCTGCCAAAATGCGGCTGAGATCAAGAACACGGATACCGGTTAAAGGGCCTGCCATTTTTTGATACTCCGAACGCCGACTTGCTTACATGAATGCCTGCAGGCCGGTTTGCGCGCGGCCCAGGATCAATGTGTGAATGTCGTACGTACCTTCATAGGTATTCACTGTTTCCAGGTTCACCATATGGCGGATCACATGGAATTCGTCGGAGATGCCGTTGCCGCCGTGCATATCGCGAGACATGCGGGCAATATCCAGCGCCTTGCCACAGCTGTTGCGTTTGATGAGAGAGATATTCTCTGGCGCGGATTTACCTTCATCAAGCAGGCGACCAACACGCAAGCAGGCCTGAAGGCCAAGCGTGATTTCCGTTAGCATGTTCGCAAGCTTCTGCTGAACCAACTGGTTCTGCGCGAGCGGACGACCGAACTGCGAACGATCAAGTGTATATTGGCGGGCAGCATGCCAGCAATATTCGGCTGCGCCCAATGCACCCCAGGCAATACCGAAACGGGCTTTGTTGAGGCAACCAAACGGGCCGGACAGGCCTTTCGCATTTGGCAAAAGGTTCTCTTCCGGTACGATTACATTGTCCATGACGATCTCGCCGGTAATGGAAGCGCGCAGGCTCATCTTGCCTTCAATCTTCGGTGTGGAGAAACCTTCCATGCCGCGCTCGAGGATGAAACCGCGGATTACTCCGTCCAGCTTTGCCCACACAACAGCCACATCTGCGATTGGGCTGTTGGTGATCCACATCTTGTTGCCGGTGAGCTTATAGCCGCCATCAATTTTTTCGGCGCGGGATTTCATGCCCCCTGGATCGGAACCGTGATCAGGTTCGGTCAGGCCAAAACAACCAACCATTTCGCCGGATGCCAGCTTTGGCAGATATTTCTTGCGCTGCTCGTCAGAACCGTAAGCAAAAATCGGGTACATCACGAGGGATGACTGGACAGACATGGCAGAACGATAGCCGCTGTCCACACGCTCCACCTCACGGGCGATCAGGCCATAGGCAACATGGCTTGCGTCTGCGCCACCGAATTCTTCAGGAAGAGTTGCACCCAACAGACCCATTTCACCCAACTCGTTCATGATCTCGCGATCAAAATGCTCATGGCGGTTGGCTTCAAGGATGCGCGGCATCAGCTTGTCCTGGCAATAAGCGCGAGCGGCATCCCGCATCATGCGCTCATCTTCTGTCAGTTGCTCATCAAGGAGCAGCGGATCTTCCCAATTGAATACAGGTTTGGACATTTTCTTTCCCTCAAGGTTCAGCCGCAGGGGCGAAATTATGAATTTGAAGAATGTATATAGTAATTTTGCGCCCCATAAAGTAACATTTCAGACTATTAACATTACAAAAAATCATGAATTAAGCCATGAAACGACGAATTCCCAGCCTTGTTGCCCTTGAATGTTTCGAGCAGGTCATGAAGACCGGCCAGGTAACGCGGGCAGCCGAAGCCCTGAACCTGACGCAAAGCGCGGTCAGCCGGCAGATCGGAAATCTGGAAGAATTCGTACGACAACCCTTGTTCCGGCGGGAGCGAAAGCGCCTGCTTCCAACAGATGCTGGCAAGCAATATGCTGCAGCCATCACCCCCATGCTGGCCGGACTGGAGAATGAAACCTTGCGGTTGATTACCTGGGGCGCTGATGACCGTGTGCTCACCCTCGGCCTCTTGCCCACGTTCGGTTCGCGCTGGCTGATTCCAAAACTTGGTAAGTTCACCAGCGCCCATCCGGACATCCAGCTCAATATCGTAACGGGACTGACCCCCTCCGATTTCAAGGCAGCGAATGCCGATGTGGCCATTCAGTATGGCGATGGTAACTGGGACGGCATGGCGGCGCACAAAGTGGTCGCCGAGGACGTTATCGCCGTGGTGGCCCCCTCCCTGCTAAGGGGCAAAAGCGAGGTGCGGATTGAGGATTATGATCGGCTCCTGATGTCCACTCGCCCCACGGCCTGGGCCGAATGGCTGGCAGGCGCAGGGCTTGAGGGCGCAAACAGCAGGGGCGGCGCACAGTTCGAGAACTTCACCATGATGATCGAGGCGGCCCGCTCAGGGTTGGGTGTCGCGGTATTGCCGCAGATGTATGTAGCAGACGACCTGGCAACCGGGCGCCTGATCGCCCCCTTCGGGCCAGCCGTGAGAAGCCGAAACGCCTATTATCTCGCTTACGAAGACAGTCGAGGCACCATGAAAAAAGTACAGGCATTCCGTGATTGGCTCACGGCTTTGGGAAGTTAGTCACAGTGGTTCTTGACTCCTTCTCGGCCCTATGAATTAATGCATATCATTAATGCCATTGACCCAGAGGGGCGTCAGTTGGCATTGCGTATAGTCCTTGGGGAGGGAACTGATGCACCGCAAACATAAAGCAGTATCGCTAATCACAGCCTTGTTGGCGACCACCAGTATTGCAGATGGCGCGCTTGCCGACGAAGAACCCACCAATCTGTATTGGGGTGACACCCATCTTCACACCAGCTACAGCTTTGACGCCTTCATGAACGGCAATATGACAGCAGATCCGGATACGGCTTATCGCTGGGCGAAAGGCCAACCGGTGATCCACCCGGGCAACCGCGCACGGGTACAGCTTGATCGCCCCCTTGATTTCCTTGTGGTTGCCGACCATGCCGAGCTTCTTGGTGTTATCCGCCAAATCAACACGGGCACTGCCCAACTCCCCGATATGAGCTTATGGGGCAGTATCAAACGCTGGTTCGTCGTTCGTGGCCTCAATAAGAAACTGGAAGACGGCACGGGCCATGAGGTATTCCGGGATTTATTGCCAGATGCTGCCTCAAAAGAAGGCGGCGACCCGGTGCAGGACCCCAACAACAGCCTGCCAGGCCGTGCATTTGGCGACACAAGCGAAATGCAGCGCGTGGCGTGGCATGAGATCGTAGATGCAGCAGAACATCATAACAATCCCGGCACCTTTACCAGCTTTGTCGGCTGGGAATGGAGTTCCATTCCAACAGGCGCAAACCTGCACCGTATTGTGATGTCGCCCCAGGGCGGTGAAACGGCTAAGAAATACCTGCCTTTCGGATCGGACATCAGCCAGTATCCAGAAGATCTGTGGTCGTGGCTTGAAGAAACTTCCGCTGAAACCGGGGCCGAATTTATAGCGATCCCGCACAACTCCAATATTTCCAAAGGCTACATGTTTGGCCGTACCACACTGAAGGGAGCGGCCATCACACCTGATTACGCAAACAGGCGGTCGCACTGGGAACCGGTGACCGAGATCACCCAGATAAAGGGCGATTCAGAAACCCACCCTGCCCTATCGCCCGAGGATCAGTTTGCTGACTTCGAAACCTACCGCTTCTATATCCAGAAAAGCGACAACGACTATGTCTACAAGGCCCAGGAAGGCGACTATGTGCGCTCAGGTCTGAAAATCGGCCTCGAAATTGAAGAAGACGTTGGTGTGAACCCATACAAGTTCGGCGTGATCGGCTCCACCGATGCCCACAGCGGGCTTTCAAGCGCCGACGAAGATAACTTTTGGGGCAAGATGGCACGGGACGGCACGCCAGAAAGCAAACGTCTGTTTGGTATTGGAAGGCGGGCGCTTACGGGCTGGAATATGTCTGCGCAGGGCCTCGCCGCAGTGTGGGCAGAGGAAAACACCCGAGACGCCATCTTCAAGGCTTTCAAACGCAAAGAAGTATATGGCACCACCGGCCCCCGCATGCGTGTGCGCTTTTTTGGCGGCTGGGATTTCTCTGAGTTTGACCCAGAGCGCGGTAATGTAGCAAAGGCAGGCTACCGAGATGGCACCCCAATGGGCAGCGACCTTCCGCCCGCACCAGCAGCAGGACAAGCTCCTCAATTCCTGATCCAGGCTGTGAAAGACCCGCTCGGCGCCAATCTGGACCGTGTACAGGTTATTAAAGGGTGGGTGGATGCTGAAGGCAAAGCCCAAGAGCGCGTGTTTGACGTGTCGTGGTCTGGCACCCGTACACCAGGCCCTGATGGCACCCTTCCAAACATAGGAGACACGGTAGACAGGAATACCGGAAAAACGGCCAATACAATAGGTGCCACAGAATTGGTTACCGTCTGGACCGATCCAACTTTCAGCGCAGATGAGCGCGCATTCTATTATGTACGTGTCCTGCAAATTCCGACAGCAAGGCATTCTCTTCTGGATGCCATTGCCTTGCAGGAACCGGCCGCTTCGGAAGAGCCGGAAGTCATTCAGGAACGCGCCTATACGTCACCAATCTGGTATACGCCCCAATAGGAGAATCATGCGATATGCGTGCGCTCTTTAAGGAACCTTTGATCCAGTTTTTTGTGGGCGGCATCGTCCTCTTCTTGATGGTAACGCTATTTAAGCCCAATACCCCCGAGGCAGATGATGTAATCACTATCAGCGACGATACGTTGGCCACTTACCTGCAATACCGGTCCAAAGCCTTTGACACATCCAGCGCACTCGAAGCCCTCGCGGTCATGGACAGCGCGACCCGTGCGCAGATAACGGAAGAATATATCACAGAGGAAATCCTTTACCGCGAGGCACTAAAGCTCGGATTGGAAACGGGAGATGATGTGATCCGCAAGCGCCTTGCGCAGAAGATGACTTATCTGCTGCAAGGCTTTGACGATGGCACTTGGGCACCGGACGAAGAAGATGCACGGGCCTACTTCGAAGAGAATGTATTTCGCTATCGTGAAGAGGCCAGGGCGTCTTTCACCCACATTTTCCTGAACACAACCCAAAGAAGCCCTGAAACGGCATCAACCGAGCTTTCTGGCCTGAAAGATATCTTAAATCAAACAGCCGTCGCACCAGCTGAAGCAGGGACTTATGGAGACCGCTTCCCATTCTTTCGGACCTATGCCAATCGCACCGAAAGATTGATCACGGACCATTTTGGAGAGACCGTCCGAAAGGCTGTTTTTGAAGATGCTCCAAAAGGACAATGGATTGGGCCAATTTCCTCCCCCTATGGCATGCATTTAATCTATGTCTCTTCACGGCACGAAACAAAGGAACCAACGCTTGAAGGAGCCTATCCTGACGTCGTCGCAGACATGCGTCGCGACCACCTTGAATTGGTGCGCCAGAAAGCAATTCAGAAGCTGCGGGACGGCTACCGGATTACCAATCAATGAGGGTGTGCTATCGCCTTTTTCTCGCCTGGACCATGCTGTTCACTTTGGCCACAGGTAGCAACGCCCATGAAGCTCGCCCGGTTTATATTGAGCTTACGGAAGAAGCCTCTGGCCTCTATTTCCTACGTTGGAAAATTCCTCCAGTGCTGGCAACCGCAGACTTGCCATCCATAACTCTATCTGGAAAAGACTGTCGTCTCCGTGATGTCCCGACACAGCCCACACTTGTGGGGTTAAAACGCTTTTCCTGCACCGAGGCGACGCACGTAGCCCTGACATACCCAAGCGCAAACCCTGTGCTCTCAACCATATTGATTGTGCAACGAACGGATGCAGACGCATTCAACATTGTCACACCGCCGGGACAGACCACCATTCCGGTGCCAGAAGCACCCTCTTTCTACTCTGTAGCATCCGGTTATGGCCTTGAGGGCATCCGCCACATTCTCGCGGGTTATGACCATCTGCTTTTTGTGTTGTGCTTGATGTTTGTTGCGCGCAGGCCACGCCGGATGATCTTGGCGGTTACAGGCTTTACTGTCGGACATTCTTTCACGCTCGCCAGCGCGACCCTTGGGCACTGGTCCCTGCCGCCCTATTTTGTCGAGCCGCTAATTGCCCTTAGCATTTTCATTCTGGCAGCCGAGGCATTGAAGGGAGCATCAAAAACCCTTACATCGCGTTTCCCCATCGTCGTTGCCGCAGGCTTTGGGTTGTTACATGGATTTGGTTTTGCTGGGGCCCTCTCTGAAATTGGCTTGCCCACAGACTTTAGGGCCTTTGCTCTACTATTTTTTAATCTGGGCGTCGAAATGGGCCAGTTGATATTTATCGGCATGGTATACAGTGGCTATCTTATGTGGGCCGCTATAAGCCAAAGGTTCAACATTTCTGTAAAAACGAAGGTTCTCAAAGCAACCATTCTGTATCCCGCAGGATTTCTGGCTGCTTTTTGGATGATCGAGCGCCTGATCGCAATCTGAGCTACATCAGCCTAACGCACATCAGTTTTCAAAATCGCCTCTGCGTCCGCATGGCCTTGCTCGGCAGCACGGGCGAAATAGCTTCGCGCCTTCTTCTCATTCTGGCGCACCCCGCGCCCATCCCGGTACATCAGGCCCAAACGGTACTGTGCTTCCGCATTGCCCGGGACACGAGGGCCAGTATCCACTGGCATCACATACCCCGCCACGTCACCGGCGGGCGGTACATAGATATAGGTTTGGCCAGCATGGGCTGATGCCGCCACCTGATAATAACGGACCGCCTCTTCGTATTCTTCCTGGCTTTCAAACCACAATCCAAGCTGCATCGCCGCGTTGCGATCTCCCTCGCAAACGTCCCGCATCTGTGCCTCTACACGTGGATTTTCATGATTGGCTGAACAGAATACGCCACCCGTCGCGCATCCCTGCAATGACAGGGCCCCGACTCCTGCAAGAATTTGTAGAAGAATTTTACCATGCGCCATATCCGCCCCCTTTACCAACCAAGCCTATCAAACATACACCAGTTACAAAACAAAAAGGGCCGGGAGTTACCCCGGCCCTGCGAAAGTTTATGTAGTCAAACTTACCAGATTTTCACACGCTCTTCTGGCGCAAGATACAGGGCATCGCCCTCTTTCACGCCAAATGCGTCATACCAGGCATCCACGTTACGAACGATGCCGTTTACCCGGAATTCAGCCGGTGAATGAGGATCGGACTTCAGGCGCTCTAGCAGGGTTTCCTCCCGCATCTTGCGGCGCCAAGCCTGGGCATATCCAAGGAAGAAACGCTGATCGCCGGTAAGGCCATCAACAACCGGTGCTTCTTCGCCATTCAGGGACATTTTGTAAGCAACATAGGCAACACCGACACCACCAAGATCGCCGATATTTTCGCCCATCGTGAATTTGCCATCCACGAATGAACCCGGCACTGCTTCGTAGGTGTCATACTGCTCGCCCAGAACCTTGGTGCGCTCTTCAAACGCTTCACGGTCTGCATCTGTCCACCAATTGCGCTTGATGCCCTTTGCATCAGATTTGGAGCCCTGGTCATCAAACCCATGGCCCATTTCGTGGCCGATAATCGCGCCGATCGCACCGTAGTTTACGGCAGGGTCAGCGTTCGGATCGAAATAAGGAGCTTCGAGAATGGCCGCCGGGAACACAATCTCGTTGAAATTGGAAAGATAGTAAGCATTTACCGTTTGCGGCATCATGAACCATTCTTCCTTGTCGGTTGGGCGCTTCAGGCGCGCAACGTCAAAATCTTCAAAGAATTTCGTGATGCGGCGCGCGTTGCCGAACAGATCACCCCGCTCGATATCGATGGCACCCAGGTCAAGCCAGTTGTCTGGATAACCAATCTTGGCTCGGAAAGCGGCCAGCTTCGCCAGCGCCTCTTTCTTGGTCTCTTCCCCCATCCACGGCAGCTGGCGGATACGTTCGCCATAGGCTTTACGGAGATTTTCCACCAATACTTCCATCTTGTCCTTGGAGCTTTCAGGGAAGTGGCGCTTCACATAGATCTGGCCAAGCGCTTCACCTAGGCCGGTCTTCGCACCAACGCGGGAAACACCACGCTTCCAGCGGTCAAGCTGCTGTTCACGACCACGCAGTGTCTTGCCCCAGAAATTGAAATCGGCATTGTCGATCTCTTCTGATAGCAAGGAGGCATTGTTGGTGATGATATGATAGCTGAGATACGCTTTCCAGGTGTCAAGGCTCTCACTTGAAAGCAGAGCGATCAGCGGCTCGATCACATTCGGGTGGCTAACATTGACTTCTTCAAGGCCTTCGATGCCACCTGAACCCAGGAACAGATCCCAATCGAAACCAGCGTAAGTTTCCTTCAAGCCAGCCACAGTCATTGGATTGAAAGTTTTGTCGCGGTCGCGGCGATCAGCACGAACCCACTGAAGCTCTGCCACCTTGGTTTCAAGGGCCATGATGGCATCTGCTTTCTCTGCGCCACCTTCAATGCCAGCAAGTGTCAGCATCTCTGCAATATGCTTCACATATTCAGCGCGGATATTCTGGAAGCGCTCTGTGTCCTCCAGATAATAATCACGGTCCGGCAGGCCCATGCCGCCAAGACCAATATTCATGTTGTATTTGTTGGGGTCCCGCGGATCGATTCCCAGGCCCGCTGTAATTACACGGCTGCCACCGACATAGTTGGCACGGCCAAATTCTTCCGTGAGGCCTGAAAGGTCACTAATGGCAGCAATCCGATCAAGATCGGCCTGCAGGGGTGCGGCACCCAGCTTGTTTACCGTTTCTGTGTCCATCCAGCTGGCGTAATAATCACCGACCTTCTGCTCAGATGTACCCTTTTCGCCGCCCTTTGCACCCAGCTCTTCAATGATAGCTTTCACCCGTTCCTGTGCGCGTTCGTGTACAATCAGGCCCACGCCATAGCTCGAACGATCCGCCGGAATTTCGTGTGTATCCAACCATGTACCATTGGCGTAAGCGAAGAAATCATCGCCTGGCTTTACCGCCTTATTCAGACCAGTAAGGTCAACGCCCCAATCACCCATTGCTGGCTTCGCAGCTTCGGCAACCATCTGTGTGCCTTGTTCTTCGGCTGTTTGCTCGCCATTACCACATGCCGCAAGCAAAAGTGCTGCCGCCGCAACGGACGACTTCAATACTGTTCTAATCATTGCCCCCTCCAGGAACTGTAACGAGATTATTATCGGTTTTTCATTTGTGCCTTCACCCTAAAGACACAAAAAGCCCGCCCGGTATAAAACAGGGCGAGCCATCCGTGGTCAATAAACTAACGTTTATTTTAGGATTATTTTAGAATGAACCAGTATTTATCCTAGTCCTTCACGGTGTAAACAGTGCGACATGGGAATGGGATTGAAATACCTTCCTTGTCGAATTGCTCTTTGACATTTTTCAAAAGATGCCAGTTCAGCGCCCAGTAATCGCCTGACGCACACCATACCCGCACCATGATATCAACTGAACTTTCGCCAAGAGAAGTCACGGCAACAACGGGTTCCGGATCTTTCAGACAGCGCTCGTCAGCATCAAGGCACCCTTTGATAACCTCCATGGCTTTGTCGATATTGTCGCCGTATGCAATGCCATAAACCAATTGCAGGCGGCGCGTATCATGGTGGTTGAAGTTACGAATAGAACTGCCCCAAACAGCGTTGTTTGGGATAGTAATCCGAACATTGTCGCCTGTGTCCATTTTGGTCATGAAAAGGGAAATGCCCTTCACTGTTCCCGCATGGCCTGCCACTTCTACAAACTGGCCAACCTTGAAGGGCCGGAAGATCAAAAGCATCACACCAGCAGCAAGGTTTGACAAAGTCCCCTGAAGTGCAAGGCCTATCGCAAGGCCTGCAGCACCCAAAACAGCGACCAGACTGGTCGTTTCGACGCCAAACTGATCCAACAGGGCGATGCCGGTGAAGATGATAACTGTATATTTGGCAAGGCTTGCGAGGAAGCTGGCGACAGTCACATCAATCTTGTCACTTCTGCCGAAAAGGGCATTTAACCGACGCTCTACAACGCCCGCAAGCCAAAGGCCGATAACGAGTACAGCAATTGCTGCCAAAATGGTGATGCCGAATTCGGTAGCGTATGCCACCGCTTTGTCCATATCAAAATCCTGATCGTTCAGAAATTCCATAACGCTTATCCTTGATGCCCCCAAACTTGAAGGCGAAGTATGCCCGTAAAGGTTCACAGTCACAAGGGGTTGAAGCATGGAAAAAACAGGCTAGGTCAGGTTAAATGCCATCGAGGGAAAGCATCACATGACAGATACCAGCGCTCAAGCCACTGATTTTCTCGTTTCCAAAAACGAGCTCAGCGAAACATGTTTCAAAATGCACGGCATGCCGGAAATTGATGAAGGCGAAGTACTTTTCAAGCTCAACCATTTTGCGTTTACGGCCAACAACATTACTTATGCAGCATTTGGTGACGCCATGAAGTATTGGCAATTTTTCCCCGCGCCCAGTGGGTATGGCCGCATTCCCGTTTGGGGATTTGGCGACGTAGTGGCCTCAAAACATGCTGATGTTGCGGTTGGTGAACGATTTTATGGGTATTTCCCCATGTCCAGCCACCTGGTGGTGAGACCGGGGAAGGTATCTCCGTCCGGCTTCTCGGATAGCGCCGAACACCGGAAAGATTTGGCCGCCATCTATAACCAATATGTTAATGTCGCACACGACCCAGGCTACAAGAAAGATATGGAAGATCTGCAGATGATCTTCCGGCCCCTTTTCACAACCAGCTTCCTGATAGATGACTTCCTCGCCGACAATGATTTTTTTGGTGCTAGCCAGATTGTCCTATCCAGCGCCTCTAGCAAAACGGCCTTCGGCGCAGCATTCCAATTGGCTAACCGCAGGGGAATCAAAGTAATCGGGCTCACATCCGCCGGGAATAAAGCCTTCGTCGAAGGGTTGGGATGTTACGACACTGTTGTTTGTTATGACGAGATAGACTCATTGGATGCGACAAAGACTACAGCCTATGTAGACATGGCAGGAAGTACGGCAGTTCGCCGGTCTGTCCACTCTCATTTCGCAGGAAATCTTTCCTATAGCTGTGCTGTCGGCGCCTCCCACTGGGAAGACCGCGGCGCACAGGAGGAACTTCCCGGCGCAAAGCCCACCCTGTTTTTCGCACCTGCCCAAGGCCAAAAACGTGTAGGCGATTGGGGCCCAGATGGTTTTCAGCAGAAAGTAGCTGCAGCGTGGGCCAGTTTCATCGGTCCCGCATCCGGCTGGATCACAATAGACCGCCAAAATGGCGAAAGCTGCATTCTGGCGGTCTATCAGGAAATGCTGTCGGGCAATACCAAGCCCACCACCGGTTATATCCTTGGTTTCTAGTCACCGGGCAGCGGGATAACTTTGTCGAGATGGCCATGCTTCACCAGCAGCATGGCCGCTGACTTAGCCTTTGCATTGAACACTTCTCCGGAAGGCACCCTGATCCAATCATGTGTTGTCATTGCGATGGTTCCAGCTGATACCTCTCCGCTAACAACAAAAACCTCGATTCCACCCTTGTAAGCCTTTTCAGGCACTTCCACACCCGCCGCCAGCTTCCAGATTTCGATGGTCTCCACATCATTTTCATGAAGCGGCAACACAGATAGTCCTGCCTTACGCTCATCAAACAAACCATCGTCGAAGATATTGGTGCGCACCCATTCCTGGTCCGACGGCGGCATTTGCCAGAGCTTCACCAGAATCGTGCAGCCTTCTGTACTATAAGGAGTATGGCTTGAGCCAACGGGATTTCTGACATAAGTGCCTTCAGGGAAATCACCGTGCTCATCAGAGAAGGTTCCATCAAGTACCAGAAACTCCTCTCCCCCTGAATGGGTGTGCTCTGAAAAACTGCTTCCCGGTGCATAATTGACGATGCTGGTGGCTCTTGCAACTTCCCCGCCATCTCGTTCAAGCATGCGGCGACTGACCCCCTTCAGCGGCGATGGTATCCACTCCAACTCATTTGATTTCACAAATGCAGGTAAGCTTCGATCGGCATGAATTTGCATATTTATCTCCCAATCAGGCCGCTGCACTTGGGCGCGCTTCGACACGTGCGAACCAAGAGGCAACATTTGGGAATGCCTCAAGGCTGAATAAGTCGCACCACAAGCCAAACCCAACCCCTGCAAACGCCGTAATGTCGGCAATGGAGAACTTGTCCCCAGCAAGATATTCCTTGTTAGCAAGCCTGTCGTTCATTGCTTCAAGTGTGCTTATTGCCTGCCGGCCACGGTGCTGACCCCAATCTGCGTTTTGATAATTCTCCAACGCACCAAGCCCTGGCGTCGCATGATGGAAGTAATGGGCCACTGCATCCATCAACCCTGCTTCTACGCGGCGTTGCCAAGCGCAGATATGGCCTTGTTCAGCCGCTGTCTCGCCGAAAAGCTTGGGCCCAGCATAGGCTTCTTCAATATAGCGGCTGATCGCTACACAACCACCAATATGGCTGCCGTCATCCAACTCCAAACAAGGTACAGTCATCTCTGGATTACGGGCACGAAAAGTGTCGCTCCGGTGTTCCCCCGCGGGGACGTCAATTTGTACACGTTCAATTTCAACGCCCTTTTCTGCCAAAAACATGCGCACACGCTTAGGGTTAGGGAAAGCCTCATATTCATATAGTTTCATGGTTCGCGTCCTTCTGTCTACCTACTGATAGATAGATAATTATTTCCTTCCCTTTTTCCTGTCAAGCCCCTATCTATCAGGTGATAGACAAATCGGAGGCAAAGCTATGTCGACAAAAGATAAAATCCTGGATGCCGCGGAAAACTTCATTCGCACCCAAGGCTTCAACAGCTTCAGCTTTCGTGATGTAGCAGCGGCGATTGGCATTAAAAGCGCCAGTGTCCACTATCACTTCCCAACAAAAGACGATCTCGGAGAAGCTGTTACCGATAGGTACAGCGCCAACATATTGGCTTCACTTGAGGCCGAGGGTGCAGAGTCTACAGCACCCGCCATTAGGGTAGATGCATTCATTGGCATTTATCGTGGGGCTCTGAAGGACGCACGCCAAATGTGCCTATGTGGTATGCTTGGTGCTGAAATAGAATCACTGGGCGACCCGGTCAAAGCAGCCGTGAGAAGATTCTTTCAGGCCCAAGAGAACTGGCTTGCGTCCTTTCTGCGCAAAACCCATCCAGAACAGGATGATGAGGTAGCCCGCGCGCGGGCTCGTAGCGCCGTTGCTGCCCTCCAAGGGGCGCTGATCATGGCCCGAACGATGGATGATCATTCTGTTTTCGAGGATGTGGCGGCCCGTATACGGACCGGCCTTATACGCTAACAGCTAATGAAGCGCCTGTGGCAGGGTCCAGCCTTTGACAATGCCGCCCGCCCGCATCAGAAACGCCCCTAACATTGCAAGCCACAACGCAAGGGGCCCCGCCACGCCAAAGTGTATCAGCAAACAAAAGGTGCCGGCTCCAAAGAAAGCTGCTGTGGCGTATATTTCTCCCTTCTTGAGGACGAAGGGAATTTCATTGCAAATGACATCACGAATAATCCCACCTGCGACACCGGTTACCACACCCATCATGGTAGCAACCAGCATGCTACCCGACACATCCAATGCTTTCTCAGCCCCTACGACGCAGAAAAGGGCAAGGCCCACCGCATCTGCCCACGCTAGCCAGATCAGCCTTTTCCCCTCCAGATACCGTGCGCCAACGAAGGTAACCATTGCACCCAATAATGCAATCCAGATGGTCTGTGTCCCTTCTACCCAGAAGACAGGTTGATCGAGGATAAGGTCGCGTAGTGTGCCGCCGCCCACTGCCGGCATGAGCGCCAGCACTATAATGCCGAAAAGGTCCATGCCATTTCTTACAGCCGCCAAAGCACCAGAAACGGCAAAAACAAAGATGCCTGTGATATCAAAAATGGTGAGCAGGTTTTCCATGGCGTACATCTTCCAACAATGTGACTATCTGCTTGCCGCATAAAGGGCATCAAGATCAAGATGCTTTTCCAGTTCCTCGGCAAGAGTATCCAAAGCTTTGTTTACTTTCGCCCCATGATCAGGCACGCCTCTGACCTGTCGCCCCAGCCTGGCGAGAAAGGCTTCCAGGAATGCCCCCTTTTCGAACAATCCATGCATATATGTTCCCATGACATGGCCATCTGCGGACATGGCTCCGAGAGGCACATCGCCGGAAACAAGAAAAGGATTTTTCAGGCCTTCTCCCACAGTTTTACCCGCGTGAATCTCGTAGCCTGTCACAACTTCGCCGCACCAGGGTGCTGATCCCACTGTTTCAGTTACCTGCTTGTCAGGTAATAATTCAGTCTTAACATCCAGCAGCCCCAAACCAGGCTCCTCACCACCGCCTTCGACACCAAATGGATCACATACAATGGTGCCAAGCATTTGATAACCACCGCACAAGCCAAGAACCTGGCCACCCGCCCTGACGTGGGCACGGATATCAATATCCCAGCCCTCTGCCTTCATGAAACGCAGATCGGCGATTGTTGCCTTGCTACCGGGTAACACAACCAGTGCAGCGTCCCTCGGCAATGGGGTTCCCGGGCGCACAAAAACAACATCAACATCGGGGACCGCGCGTAGTGGGTCAAGATCGTCAAAGTTCGCGATACGTGGCAAGAGGGGCACGGCTACCAAAAGCCTCCCTTGTTTCTTGGACGTCTGCCCTTCAAGTACCACTGCGTCTTCTGCCGGCAGCTCTCGAACGCAGCGCAAGAAGGGAACAACGCCATAGTTTTGCCAACCGGTTACCTGACGGATGGTTTCTATCCCGCCATCGAACAGGCGCACATCTCCCCTGAACTGATTGATGATCACTCCCCTAATCAGGCTTCTTTCTTCGTCAGGCAACAGTGCGTATGTCCCCGCTATCGCAGCTATCACACCGCCACGATTAATATCTCCCACAAGCGCCACAGGTGTATTGGTGGGTAGAGCAAATCCCATGTTGGCAATGTCAGTTGCGCGCAAATTTACTTCTGCCGGGCTGCCTGCCCCCTCCACCAGAATGAGGTCGGCCTCTGCTTTCAGCTTTTCAAAACTGTCCACCACATATCCAAGCAATTCACCTTTACATCTCTGGTAGGTGTCCGCCTCTGCGCGACCAAACATCTGTCCATGCACGATAATCTGTGCACCTGTGTCACTTTCGGGTTTCAGCAGCACAGGATTCATATCTACGTTGGGGGCAACACAAGCGGCTTTGGCCTGCAACCATTGAGCCCTGCCAATCTCACCACCGCCCTGGGCCACGGCAGCATTATTGGACATATTCTGGGGTTTGAAAGGGCGCACACGCAGCCCTCTGCGGTGAAACGCCCTGCAAAGGCCCGCAACAAGTACGGATTTCCCTACGTCGGAACCTGTACCCTGCAGCATGAGGGAACGTGCCACCACGTTACATTTGCCCCATCTGACGGGGCACGAGGAATTGTTCCCCACCATCGGACCAACGACTGACCTGCACCCCAAAAGCACTTTCCATGTTTTTATCGGCGAGCACCTCGTCTGGCTGCCCTGAAGCAAGAACGCCGCCAGCGTGCAACAGCACAAGTTGATCACAAAAGCGAAGTGCAAAGCTTAGATCGTGCAGTACAATCAAAACCCCAACGCCCTTTGCGGCCTGCTGCCGCATAATATCCATAACCTGCAACTGATGTAAGGGATCGAGGGAGGCGATCGGCTCGTCGGCCAACATATAGGGGGCTCCGACAGCCATCGTTCGCGCCAACAACACACGTGACCTTTCGCCACCCGACAAAGAAGTCACGGACCGATCGCGAAACCGCCAGCAATCAGTGGCCTCCATTGATTGTTGGATGACATAATTATCGGCGTCAGACAATTCCTGCCACGGATTCAAGTGCGGAATTCGGCCAAGGGCCACCAACCGTTCGGCCGCCAACGGCCAATGGACCGGAGCACCTTGAGGAACATAGGAAATCAATCTCGCACGTTCACGCGCCGCCATCGAGGGGACATCAACACCATCAAGCGTAATTTTGCCACCTGAAGGCGTCACGATATCAAGAATTGCCTTAAGAGCAGTGCTTTTCCCGGCGCCATTAGCGCCAATCAGCCCGGTGACTTTCCCAGCTGGTACCTGGAATGTCACATCTTCCAATATTTTAACTTGCCCTAACGTAACACTCAGGCCTTCGACTGTGAGAAAGCTCATCGCATGGCCTCCCGCGTTTTGAACACGATATACAAAAAGACCGGTGCACCGATGATTGCCATTACCACACCCAAACGAAGTTGGCCGTGGCCTATTGGAAGGCGTGTCAGGATGTCGGCAAGCATCATCAAGATTGCACCCAACAATGCACTTGGAATTAGCAGACGACGGGGTTCATAGCCTATCAACGCCCGGACAATATGAGGCACGACCAAACCAACAAAGCCGACAGCACCACATATTGATACCGTTGCACCAACGGAAAGGGCAGTCCCCAACACTACACGCCAACGTAACGTCTTGAGGTCCACCCCCAACGTGTGCGCCGCTTCTTCACCCAAACTTAGGGCATTCAATCCCTGACCTACACCAATCATCGTAATCCAGCCCGCTACAATAAACGGGCCGGCCAGCATAAGGTCATCAAAGGTCCTGTTTTCAAGGGATCCGAGCATCCACAGAACCATTTCCTGCACCGTTATCGGGTTGGGTGTGAAATTCATCACAAGCGACATTGCCGCTGTGGCGAGGCTGGAAATTCCAATACCGGCCAAGATAAGGGTAAGCACACTGGCGTCCCGTGAAGCCAATACCATAAGCACTGTCGTGGCCAGAAAGGCACCGCCCATGGCCAGAACAGGAATCGCCACCGACGAGTAAGCGGCGAGCCCAAGATAAATGGCTACCACCGCCCCCAGGCTTGCGCTTGCAGAAACACCAATAACGCCCGGGTCGGCCAAAGGGTTCCTTAAAAGGCCTTGCAAGGCCGCACCTGCATATCCAAGAGAAGCGCCAGCAAGGATCGCAAGCAATATACGCGGCAATCTCAGTTCGCGAACAATGATCGCAACAGGGTCATCGGCAGGACCAAATAACCCGACCGCAACGTCAGAAGGCGCCAGATCTACATGGCCGAACATGCCCGATAACAGCGCTACGAATATGATTATGAACAGCAAAAACCCATTCAATGCCCAGTGACTATCTTTAATCCGCAGGATCATCTGGTCCCTCCGCTTGCAATGGCGCCGTGCTTTTGGGGAGCTTCTTATCCAACCCCAACCGTTCAGCCTCTGCCCGGATATATTCAGCCGCGTCCACCGTAAACATCCGCCCGCAAGACATCAGGTGGCTGGGAACCAAGATACTTGGTAAATCTTTGATCAAATTCCCAAACACACCATGCCGTCCGCTACTCCAATTAGACACATGGACGGCACCCTCTTCAAAGAAGCTGGCGATAACTACATCGGGAGGTGTCATCACCAGCTTTTCAAGGGGCAGCTCCCCCCATCCATTCAGGCCCAAATCAACGGCAATAGTGTCCAACCCGGCCAAATGTATCACTGCATCAACCGACGTACCCCTGCCCGCAGTGAACCCGCTGGGCGTCAGGTAAACGGCCTTTAAAGGTATTGATTCCAAAGCCTGAAGGGCCAACAATCGCTCACGCATACCCTGTACATAGAGCTTTCCAGCCTCGGCCTTTCCCAATGCCTCTGCCGCAGAAGTGAAGGTGTTAAGAACGGCTTCATAATCTATAGCGAAGGGGGGCTGAAACGTGCCCACATTGACCCGACTGTAGAGTTGGTCGATTGCATGACTTCGTCCCCAGGTTCGGAACACGAGATCCGGTTTAAGCATCAGCACCTCTTCAGCACTGCTTCGGATCACCTTCAGGCCTTCCGCTTTGGCTTTGTAAAATGAATGCAGGCCCATCGCATCTTCGGATAACGCAACAATGTTCGCTCGCTCTGCAAATGAGAGGACTAACTGGTCCGCACAGAAGTCCATGCCAACGACAGAAGGCCCCTCCGCCGCGAGCCTCGTGGGAAACAGGATAAAGCTAAGCCCTATCAACGATCCTATAATTTTCGCGCTTTTCCGCACATTTGGTTCCATGCATTTTTATAGCAACAGCGAAACGCAGGAGCTTGCCAAAGGAACGGGACAATCTCCGCCGTAACGCGGGATTGTCGCCTGCACGGAATGACCGCTCTGATCAGTTAACCCGACTGTCAGATGGGGCGACACGATGGCAGGTCTCCTGGCTTATGGATCGACCGCTGCCCCACCCTTCCCAGAACTTCATCGTTCCAGTGGGTATTGAGGCGCGTCCCCAATCACAGTTGCGGGTACAGCCACGGAAAACCCAAATCGTTTGGCACCGTGTTCCCTCTTAGCCGCAGATCATATAGCTGGCCTGCAGAACCATCAGATTTGGCTATACTTCATGCACACCACATGGGCAAGCCAATAGGCTTTTGCTAACCCTCTATTAACTCTGATTTGGGACAATAACGCACGGATTAGTGTTTTCGTATCCCACGCAGTTTTGAGTCTCCCTCGTCCCGCCACGGACACTGCCCAGGAGCTATCGATGCCACAGTCTCTCAGCGCTCGCTTTCGCGATCTATCTCTCGTTCAAAAACTTGCGTGGGGCCAAGGCGCACTTGTGCTTCTCTTACTGATATTTGTAGTCGGCACGCTCGCACTTGTGGCTTATGTGCAGTCTACCTCAAAGCTCGCAACCAACCGGTACGCCTCAACAGCTATGCTTCGCGAAGTTCAATATGATGTCACAGACATGCTCGCTCTCACACGCGGCACAATTCTGACCCAGAACAAATATCTGGTTGGTCTTTTTGAAGATCGGTCGCGAGAGTTCGATACCCATATCGCGGAATTGATGAATATCTACAGAGCGTATGAAGAAGAGAATGCTGAAGGGTTAAAGATCGCCCATGAACTCAAAACCGATACTGAGCAATTGAAGGTGATGTTCCGCAGGCAAATTGATCTGGCCATGGAAGGTTCGGAAGAATCACGCCAACAAGCACGCCAGCTTGAAATGGACGGCACCAGTTGGCCCCCACTTGAGAAAGTACTCTTCAGCATCAACGATCTGGTGAAGCTTCAAAAAGCCCAGCAGGATTCAATTGTCGAGAAGATGTTGACGGCCTTCACCATCCAGACATTGAGTCTGCCCATCTTTGGCGTCATCGGCATTGTTATTGCCGTGGTAATTGCCCGAAGGATAGGCAGGGCAATAGCTGGTCCTGTTCGGCATATCACCGAGGCCATGCTGGCGCTGGCAGAACAAAAGCTGGATACAAAAATCCCTCACACCACACGCAAGGATGAAATCGGTGACATGGGCCGGGCAATGGAATTCTTCAGGGGCGAGATGTTGAAGGGTGAAGAACTTGCCAACGAACGAGAAGCGGCCCGACAGGCTGAAATATCAGCCACAGAAGAGCGCGCGGCACTCGAACGGGAACAACATGCTCGCGAAGCCGAACAAGCCCGTCAACGGGAAGAACATGCAGCGCGCATCGAGCGATTGATCGCAACCTTCGACGCATCTATCTCCGAGGCGATCAGCAACCTGAACGCCAACGCGCTGGAAATGCGGTCTACTGCGACGGGCATGGTCGAAGTAGCTGACCGCACAAGGGGACAGGCTACATCCGTATCCGCAGCATCAGGAGAGATGCAGCACAATGTTTCCACCATGGCGTCCGCCATCGAGGAATTTTCTGCTTCAATTCGTGAGGTCGCAAGCCAGATACAATCCGCAAGCAAAATGTCAGCCGATGCCGTAAGTGTGGCAGGCACAGGCAGCGAGGCAATTGATACCTTATCTTCCGCCAGCGCAAAAATCGAAGATGTCGTGAAGCTAATCAACGACATCGCAGAGCAAACAAATCTTTTGGCCTTGAACGCGACAATCGAAGCTGCACGTGCAGGAGATGCGGGCAAGGGGTTTGCGGTTGTTGCATCGGAAGTAAAAAGCCTGGCCAATCAAACCGCCAAGGCCACCGAAGACATTACTGCCCAAATCTCTGAAATGCAGGGACTGACGCGCGCTGCCGTGAATGCAATGAAGGCGATAGATGAAACGATTGGCCAGCTAAACCAGGTCACTCTGGCAATCTCGAGCGCCATCGAGGAACAGGAAGCTGTAACGGCGGAAATCAGCCGCAGCGTTCAATATGCATCCGAACAAACCGACAAAGTTGCAAGTGAAATCGGTCAGGTAACCCAGGGCGCAAACCAAACTGGCGAAGCCTCAAACTCTGTCATGACCGTTGCCGAGAAATTGGAAGGGCTTTCGTCCTCTATCAATGGGGATGTGAACCAGTTCCTGACAATGGTGCGGGAGGCGTAATATGATATTTGGGAAACCCCTTACCCTGACAACCTGCATTTTGGTCGGCACGACGAATTTAGCGGCAGAGGACAATAGCCCTCTGTTGTGGATGGATAATAGTGCAACCCTTTTGGTTGGCACGGGCTTCGAAGTTCCGGGCGATGATATTACTACCCTCACCCTTGAACATGTCAGCGGTTGGACATGGGGCGACCTTTTCGCGTTCGTTGATCTGCAGGACTATCACGACAGCGCTACACAAGACACCAGCTGGTATGGAGAATTTTCGCCCCGCTTGAGCCTTGGCAACCTCGCCGGACTGAAATTTAGCGACGATGGACTTGTCAGGGATATCTTAATTTCCACTACATGGGAGCGCGGTAAAAATGGTGTTGAGGCACTTCTGATTGGTGGTGCAGTGGATTTGAACTTGCCTGGCTTCAGCTTCTTCAAGGTCAATGCCTATGCGCGCAAAGACACTGGGCTCGGCGCCGGATTTGAAGACATGCAATGGACCTTTGCCTGGTCCAAACCGATTAAGGTTGGCAATGAAGCTTTCGTGGTCGACGGCTTTATCGATTATGTGGTCGGGTGGGGCCCACAGGCCAGCACCATCCATTTTGTGCCGCAGCTTAAGTGGGATATCGGGGCAAAGTGGGGGCGCCCCGGCAAGGTTTGGCTGGGTACGGAAATTGATATCTGGAAAAACCAATTTGGCATCAAAGACACGCCTGACTTTAACACGGATCAGGTCGCAATAAATGCCATATTGAAAGTGCATTTCTAAGGTTGGTTTTAACCCACCGCAGTCACATTCATCTTCGTGGTGTCCTTCACTGCTGTCAGCGCAATAGATGAGTTGATTTCCCGCACGCCATCAATCTGGGACAAGTGGTTCCAGAAAAAGTCCTCATAGGCCTGAACATCCCGCACGCGAACCTTGAGAACAAAGTCAATATTCCCCATCAAGGTGTGGCATTCGATCACCTCGGGAAAGCCACGAACCTTCTCCATGAAGTCTGGCAGTGCATCGCGGCTATGAGCATGCATTTTCACCTGCGCGAACACCAAAACCCCAAGCCCAGCCTTTTCCGCGTCCAGCAGGACTGCCTGTTTCTTAATGACGCCTGCATCTTCCAGCTTCTGGATTCGACGCCAAACCGCCGACCGACTGGACGCCACCTTTTCCGCCAAATCAACCAGCGGAATACGAGCATCATCTTGCAAAAAATTCAGGATGCGAGCATCAAGATCATCAATTATCACGGAAATTATTCCTGTATTGTTCGATATATTGAGAAAATTTCTCAAACTATAGCGGAAATTTGTGATCAAAGGAACCAATTCTCACTCAGCAGGCCCTATAGTGAGCCTACCTTAGACACAACACCGCCTCCAGAAGGACCCAGCAAGGGTGGGGGCAACTTAAATTGGAGACCCTAGTCATGGTATTGCGAGGCAACACCCGAACCCGTTTTTCCGTTTTAGCGGAGTATGAACCCAGCACCCTTTCCCGCGTACTTGAGCTTTTCTCAATCCGCGGTCAAAATTGCGACAGCGTATCTGCACGCAAAACGGAAGAAGGATTTCAGTGGATCGAGCTGGATTGCTCAGACGTCGATGATCACGGCGCCAGCGTGCTCTTGAATAAAGTGCGCCAAATCGTAACTGTGAAAAGCGCCCGGATCGAAACACTCGTGCTAAGGCACCAAAAACTGGCGGCATAAGTTATGGATACTTCGATTATCTAGCGGCGCACCCTAACATGGGGCTGCGCCGCTTATGATCTAATTGAGGCTAACAAGCTCTGCGTGGGTCCAAACCCGTCGATCGCCAGAACATAACTCCCGGCCATGTCGATATAGCCCGAAAATAATTTCCCCAAAGTCCTCAGCGACATACCCTTCAGAAACCAACATTCTTTCGTCTGGATCAGATTGCAAAACTGCTTCACTGACTTCAGCTCTCAAGGCATGATCGTCCACCAATCGAACAACCGCTTTGATATAATCTTCTACTGTTCTTACTGTAAGCCAATCTGGCTGCCCCAAACGATTAACCAGGTTGGCATCTATTCGTTCGTGTGGCTCTGCGCCCAGCATATTTACCAGGGGCAACCCCTGCCTGGCGGCATCAACTATTCCGTTTGACGACCCAAAAGGAAAAGTACTGAGGTGAATATCGCACTGGGACAAACGTTCAATATATTGACTATAGCCAGTCGTCGGAAACACTTTCGCCTTTAATCTGCCCTTGATTGCATGCCGAAAAGCCTGCAGCTGCACGCCGCTGATATTTGGAAAAAAGTGGAACTCGACTTTCGTTTTTGCGCGCGTTGAAATCGCCTCACAAGCAGTAAGAAACGTCGGGCAGATTTTCCTTATCCAGGCCGGCACGGCAATGCGAACTGTTGCTGGTTTTACCCGAATTTGAGGTTTGATCGACGGCGCATCCGCACGCATGACATAGTGGGCGCCCTTGTCTCTCAAAACGATCCGCTCACTGAACCGTTCTTCCCCACCAAAAACCTCATTTACCAACACCATAAAATCGACATTCCGAGCGTTGGTGGTTGCTGGGTGCCCATTTGTTGCAACCTGGAGAGGCGCAAGTCGCAGGTTTGCTATAGTGATGCTGGACAAGCGCATACCAACACTGGGTAAATACAGAACATCGGGACAATATGATCGTATCTGCTCGATGAACGGGGCAGGGTTTTCTATATCAAACGGAGTGACGTCGAAAACATCTGCCAATCCAACGGGCATTTTTGACAGGTTTCCCCGCGGAACCATCATCACAACTTGGAAATGCTTCCCTAGGGCCCTAATGGAAGGGCCATAACAGCGATGCATGGCATGAACATCAGAATAAACTTCTGCCATGACTACCACCGTGGGTTTCTCAGCCCCCACGTTACACACTACCCCCTTCGCAGGGTTTACCTTATCTGCAAGATAGGCCACCAATCTGGCATTCAGCGACTTTTTCACATCATGGCGATTATCTGCTTCGCCATAACTGCACCCCATCCAAACATTCACAAAGTTACCGCCCGTAGCCTGCCCAAAATTCCAGTGGTCATTTGAGGACAGCAGATCCGAGAGCGCACGCCGACTGGTTTCGGCACTTTTGGACACTACCATCAGCTCACCAAGGAAGCCGAAACAGGCAGATGCCATTATATCGGGAGACATCTTGCCTATCCTGGAAATCAATGATGTTGTCAGTCCATTGATCGATAGGCCTGCAAGTAGTTTCGAGAAGAGTTGTGGTGGTACGTTCTCTATTTCCAATTCGGACTTTCCACCCAGCACTCGCCAGATGAAGCCTGTTCCCCTCGCCTTGCTAGCAAAACACAAGAGCGCATGTGGCCTCTTCAACGCAAAAAAACGCTGAAGCGACTGAGGCGAAATCTGGTACTTGGCGTCACTAATTAACGAGGCAAATGATCTTACATATTGGTTTGCAAACTCAGAAAGTTCTTCAACGGTGTTACCAACACGTTCACCCTGATCAACCTGAACAAGAAATTCGAAAATCAACTCTTCCGCAATCTGGAATTGCCCAGACCGGATATTCTGCTGAATCTTGTCCAGGCGCGGACCAGTTGATTCCGATACGGTCATAGCTCCACTCAATGACCCAACCCAAGCTTCTCGCGAAAACCGGCAGGGCTCGCAACAGGACGCCCCATAGCGCCTGCAAAAGCATGGACCCTCTTAACAAGATCAATATTTTTAGCTGGAATCCTGTTTGGTTTCTCTTCCAGCCAGATATTATCTTCGAGACCAACCCTAACACCACCGCCGATTGAAATAGCGAGACCATTGGCGATCTTTTGAAAACGTCCAAGCCCAGCCAGAGACCAATAAGAACCATCAGGCAGGTCATCAATCAGCATATTTATGTGGCCCAGATTGGCCTGTGCCGATGCAATGTTTCCGACGAGCAAATTGAAATAATAGGGGGGCTTAAGCAGGCCCTCTTTAATCAAAACCTTGGCAAAATTCACCATACCAAGATCAAACACCTCTAATTCGGGCTTTATACCGCGATCATTCATGCGCTGCAAAAGGCGACGTATCATATCCGGTGAATTGACACTCTCTTGCCGAAGAAAATTCAGGCTGCCGAGGGTCAGGCTCGCCATATCCGGTTTAGCCATCCCATCCATATCAAGAACGGCTGCTCGGGCCTCAAAATCTTTCACTTTCCGACCGCTTGTAGTGACACATAAAATCAGATCACGCCCTGCGTCACATGCCCGTATTCCTTCAAGAATTGGTCGGAATGCTTCCGGGGTCGAGATTGGTTCCCCGTCAGTAGCGCGGGCATGCAAGTGTGCCATCGTTATCCCCACCTCTGCGCAACTGATAACATCCTCGACAATTTCATCGCTGCTAATTGGTGTATGTTCATTGTCCTCTTTCCTTGGAATCATGCCTGTAGGTGCCAAATTTATCACCAGCGGGTCAGGGAAAGCTTCCATCATTGCCATCGTTTTACAAATCCATTGTACTTGCAGGTTTCGGATGCCGTTTGGCCGGCACGCCGATATAGAGTCCGTCATCTTCCGTATCCGCAATAACTGCTGCACCTGCGGCTACAAAACATTTTGGGCCAATTGTAATGTTGTCGCGTACAGTTGCGTTGAGGCCAACAAAAGAAAACTCTGAAATAGTCGTGCCCCCACCGATTGTGACGCCAGCGGAAATAAAGGCGTGATTTGCAACACGAACATGGTGGGAAACGTGCGCGCTGCTCCGTACAATCACATTGTCGCCCAGGCTGGAAAACGGCTGTAGAACTGCTTGTTCGAATATGATGCAATTCTCGCCAATATGTACATTTGGCCATGTGCTGGCACGAGAAGACACATAGCTGATGAACTGATAACCCAGCTCCTTTGCTTCAGTATACTTTCTTTCTCGCAGACCATTCACTTGCAGGTAACCAAGTGCCACAAGCATTTGATAAGATTCCGGTGGAAAATGATCAGTCACTTCATCAAATGCTATAACAGGCACATCCAGCAAACGATCACTATCAATGAATGGCCTGTCTACTGTAAAGGCAACAACCTCATATTCACTATCCTGCTGGACCAAATACCCAACAAGCTCAGCAAATTTGCCATTACCAAAAATCACGACCTTCTTTGAAACAGCCGCCTTCGAAGTCACTCTCGCCTCCCCTGCGGGCCAGTATCCCGCCTTTAGACGAGAGCACTTCTAACAGCTATATTTCTTTGTGACCACCAGAAACCCGGAAAACCAGCGCAGGACCAATCCTAGAAACGCATCTGAAAATTGAACCCTCCATAGTGGGATTTCCAATCATCTCTGTTTTCATAGGCATAGCGCAGGCTAGCAGTACCAAAACCGCTGAAGATATTCAATGCTGCGCCAAGCTCGTATGACTTGTCCGCAATGGCATCATTTTCCAGAGAAAACCACTCCGTGCCATTTTCAAATCGTGCCGCTGTTTCGATCACACTGTTGCCTGTCAGGTTTTTACGATAGCTTGCGAAAATCTCCGGCCTGATCGTTGTCGTATCGTCTCCACGACCGCTCCAGTGAAAGTCGTGTCCGACCGACACCCTGCCAATTCCATCGAGGCGATTATAGCTGCGCCCATCAAGCACCATATTACCGCCATCCCCGCCAGTTTCTGTGTAGCCGCCCTCACCCACATGAAGGTAGGAAAGCCCAACTTTGGGCATGATATGTAAGCCACCAACTTTCAGATCATACCCAGCATGCACGTCAAAATTGGCACTAAAGCCGCGCATTTTTCCCTCAACCAACTTGTCGATCGTACCAAAATCAAGAGCCCGGCTGCGCTCAACTGCATTATACCAAAGGGATGCTGATGTGCTTGCAAAGGCACTTCCAGAACGCGCAATCAGATAGGTCTGAACATAGGGTGAAAAAACTGAAACATCATCACCATATCCAGATGAACGCTCACTTCCCTGCAACAGGAAGCCAGTCCCTAACCCCCAAAGCAAATTGTCTGATACCACCTTGTCAAACCCAAGCAGTATCCCTGCGCCAAGATAATCGACAGATTGTCCGCTGATTGCCCCATCCATCTTCCCGACACCCAGTACTTCGCGTGCCCAGAAGCCGCCTTCCAGTTTTTTGTTGCTACTGACTTCGGTTAACCGGTCATTCATGGTGGCCTCAAGCTGCAATGAAGCGGAATAAGCCATCTGCAAACTGGATGCAGTTGTATCGGGCATCATGGCCTGGATGGCATTTTCAACATCCTCTGCCGTGTCCAATTGGGCCAACGCCTTGGCTAGATCATCCTGAGGGTCCAGGAAGGTAAATATATTGTCATAGAGGATGGCGCGATTACCGCTGAAACTTAGCTCATCGGCAGTTTTGGGGCGTACCGTAAGATAAATATCGTTGCCGTCGTCAGACAGTGTCAGGCTGCTATGTACAAGAAAGGCACCGTTTCCGGTAACAAGCTCACCTTCAAAATTCAGCTCGCCAGTATCAACTACCTTATATGATTGTTCTTCTGTCAGAATGGTGTCGAAAAGTGTGGTGATGGTTACGTCATCTGCAACATTCATGGCTCCCGTTGTTGCTATCAGCCCGGCCTCGCCATCCGTTGGATCAACGGTAATATTCAACGTTGCACCGTCGGTGAATGAAGCAGTGGTCACTTCGAATATATCATCTGATGCGAGCGTCAGGTCAGCTCCTTCCAGATAGAAATCAAGTGAACCGCGATGAACAAGATCTCCGGTGAATTCGGCTTCGCCACGTAAGGTAAAACTGTTGGATCCCGCGCCAAAATCAATGTCGCCAGTGAAGGTGCCATCTGCCAGCAACACGCTGTCCGACCCTGAACCCAACAAGACATCACCAATGACAGTTCCTTCGTTGGTAAAGCTTATATCTGCCCCGCTTGTACTGGCATCAAGCGCGATGACGTCGCCACTGCTATTTGAGCCCCGTGCCACATACCAGGTGCCAGAATTGGAAACGGTTGTCAGCGTCCCCGAAAGATCACGCAAACCAAACGAATTCCCGCCAGCCCCAGCAGCAGAAGCAACAAGGGACCCTTCATTGTTGAAGGTCGTTAGACTGGAACCCTCTTCGATGAGAATCCCGAAAGCGTCACCGCCAACACTGTATGTCTCATCATCTTCGTCGTAGGTTGCAGATGTGGAGGCTCTGATAACGCCGCGGTTCCAAATCTCGGGCATACTGACATCCGGCCCAAGCCGTATACCAGTCGCCTCGGCATCAAGCGCGCCAACATCAATATAACCATCATCAATATGAATGCCGCCTTCAATAAGGGTGCCCGCACCATTTTGGCCGCCACGAATATCGATACCGATTGCATTCAGGCCACTGCTCTGGCCAGTAACACTCATATAGCCCCGATGCATAAGGCCGTAATCCAGCCCTGACACAGCGCCCAAAGTCAGGTCTGCACCATCCGTCTTGGCATTTTCAATTAAAAGGGCGGGCGCACCACCATATGAATATATCGTCGAAGAAGGAACAGCGTCGGTCGCGTCGTCGTCAGCCTCATAGTCGGCGCCTTCACCTCCAAGCATCAGGCCGCCTGAAATATCATTGGCGACATAAATGCCCGCCGACGCTGGTTCAGCATCGATATAATTGCTGTCGTCATCATAGTAGGCACTTTCGCCTACAAAAATTGATCCTTGATGGATAAGGGCGCCGTCAACTTTACCGGTTTGTCGGATGCCATAGCTACCAGCATCACGGGCAGTTATTGTACCATCAATGGTCGCATCACCTGTTATCACCCCTGCAAGATCAACACCTATTCCGTTGTCGCCACCGACACTGATGACCGCTTCACTGAATAAATCGCCAATGAATTCGCTGCCGATATAAATCCCTTTACTACTGCCACCATTGACTACAATGGTGCTGGTATCAGAAAGGGTCAGATCGCCCTCAAATATACCGTTTCCGAATATGCCCAATGCAACGTTCGTAGAACCAGTATCGATGTCGGTGGGCCCTGCTATCGAGAAATCGCCTTCGATGTTGATATTGGACGTTAGCCGCAGGTCATCCGTATAGACGCCCAGCCCCAAAGCGGAAGTCTCATGATCGTTTTGAATTGTACCCTGCATCAAAAGGGAGTGGTTGCCTGTAAGGGTAAGTGCTGGTCCGCTCGAGACCGTGATCGAACCATTTTCAGTGATTGTAAGGGTCCCGGTTTCCCCCATTAACGAAGTAGTATCCACCGAACTTGTACGGTCGTCATCAATTTCCGTGTCGTCAGCAATCACACTGCCTGTCGCGCAGTTGAGCGCGAGAAGGCTAAAAATCGGTACAAAATGGTGTCGTCTCGTGGATGGCATTCCTGGCTCCCCTGAGGTTGAGTATCCTCGTGGTACGGAGGGCGCAGAAAAATCCTTTGCAATAGGCCGTAGCAACGCAAACAAAGCGCGACTTCAGCCTATTCCGTCAATAGCCCCATACCCCGTGCAACCTGCTTTCTGGGATAGGGGCAATGAACTAAACCTGAATGAAAATGTGTGAACGGGTTCAGGGAGGGTGTGACAACCACACCCTCCAATGGTCACTTACGCGTTCGCTGCAACTGATTTGGAAAGTAAAGGCTTCGGCTTCAATCCAAACAACGGACGCAGCAAAGGAACCCGTTTGATCAAATATTCATGCAGCAGCACGCAGCCCCCTAATGTAAGCACAGTTACAGCCAGGAACTCAGGCACTGCACCAATAAGATAGGGCGCAAGAAAGACACCCGCCAAAATCGTCAAGGTTTGATGCAAAATATAGTAAGGGAAAACCGCCTCTGTCAGATAACCAAGAGATTTGCTAGGCTTGTTCAGGTGCGTTTGCCCAAAGCCAAACAACGCACAGATTACCCACCAGATATAGAATATGCGCAGCGTTCGAGCCGCCTGCATGGCCAGGCCGTTCGCTTCAAGGCTGGTCCAGTTCGCCCATGTCATTGACAAAATGATCGCGGAGACAACCGCCAGAAGACCAGAAAAACGCCAATATTGGGCTATTCCGCGCCAGAAGGCGCCACTTTTGGCAATCATGACACCGACAAGGAAATACCCGCCGTATCGCATGTGGGCGCCCCAATCATTGCGAATATCATGCGTTTCGGGCCACGCGGCATCCGAAGTAAAACGCAGCAACACAAACAGAAGTGCGGGCATAAAGATAACCAGCGGCGACGCCAGCAATTTCTGCATCACCGGCAGAGGCCCAATCCGTCGGGAGATGCCGACAAAGGGCAGCAACAACAGGGTGTAGATCAACACATAGAGCACATACCAAAGATGATTGTATGTCGGTGTAAATGTATCCCAGCGCTGCTCCAGATCAACATACCCCTTATAGAAGCTCCAATAGTCTGGCGCGATCTGGCCGCTGTGCAAAAGCTCGAAATAGGTTTGTGGCGGCACAATGACAAATGCCCCAAACAAAAATGGTACCATCAGGCGCTTTGTACGAGCCCAGGCAAATTGCCCTGCCACGGCCTTATCCAACGCGAATTTCACGGCAACCCCGGAAATGACAAAAAGAAGCGACAAGCGCCATGGATTCAGGAGCATCATGGCAGGCTCCAGAAAACTTCCGGAATATGGGCTTTTTACATGCCAGCCCCAGGTTACATAATACATACCCACGTGGTAGAAAATAAGAAGGCCAAAAGCCACTACCCTTAGCCAATCCAGGTCATAACGCCTGCTTGTTATTGATTGTTCCATTTTATCCTCGCATTTCGTTAGACAATGTAAGTCAAACACACGCGGGGATTGGCGTCTGCCACAATGACGCCAACACACTGGCTACAGGGACAAGCGGCGGCAATAACAATCGCTGTCAGTGTTAAAGCGCGCCCCCTTTGTGACAAACGGCGGCTTGTTCGTTACAAGCGGCCAGGCTTTGTTCTGGCGCGTTTTTTGTCAACGCGTATAGTGGGCCTCATGATCCGGATAAAAAAAATCTATTATGCCTGCCTGCCAACCCGCAACGACCGTTTCCTCTGGGCCGTTGTTTCGGTTGTCACTTTGGCCATCATGGCGGTGAATGCGCTCTCTCAACTCACCGACGCGCAGCGCCGCGGGGATGAACTCCCCGCATATGTTCCCTGGATTACCGAAGCAACAAGCATCTGTTTCATCATCATTCTGTTTCCTATTCTCGCCTTCATTGTCCGACGCCTGCCGTTAAGCGCAGAAACCATGAAGAAAACGGTTCTGTGCCATATAGGCCTGAGCGTGGCGTTTTCAGCCGTACATGTTGCCGGCATGGTTGGCCTTCGGAAGGTGATATTCTCGGTGATCTACGGCCACCACTACCAGTTTTTCGATATCATTTGGCGTGATGCTCTGTATGAATATCGCAAGGACATCGTAACTTACCTTTTGTTCATCACCATCCTCTACCTGACTCAGGCGCTTACAAAACGTGACGAAGCGCTCGAACAAGTCACCCGACAGGTGTCCCATCCTCAAAAACGCCTTTCATTTAAAAGCGGGAGTGACCTCATCTGGATTACCCTTGCCGGGTTCAGCCACGCCAAGGCCGCAGGCAATTATGTGGAACTAACCGCCGACGGCACAACCCATCTGATTCGTGTGACACTGGCGGCCCTCGAGAAACAGTTGGCAGGAGAAAATGTGCCGGTGGCAAGGACACACAGGTCGTACATCGTCAATGCAAATCATATTGTTGCGGTAAAACCAAAATCTGATGGCGATGCCAATATCATATTGAAATGCGGCACTTTGGTACCCGCCAGCAGACGTTTCAGAGCCAACATTCCGTCACATTCGTAAGATATTTCACAAATTCATCACTTCAGTATATCGTCAGAAAAAGCATCACGTTTTGGGGGAAAAGTGCATGCCAGAAAATCATGAAACATCTTACAGTGTTCCTGCTCCATATGGACAGCTGACCAGCACCGAGATTGCCGCACTGGATTCCATAGTTCGCGCCATGATATGGGGAACATACTACAGCCAAGTTAACGCCAACGGGACCACCACGGTTTCCTTCAGTTTTCCCGGAATAAACAGCCAGTTCTCATCCTATGAGAGCGGGTCCGAACCCTATGTCGGCTTCTCCCCCCTTTCCCCTACCCAGCAAGACCAGGTTCGTTCAATTCTTGAGTTTGCTGAGAGCGTAGCCAATATTCAGTTATTCGAGGTGGAAGACCAAAACACGCAAGCTGGTACAATTAGAGTGGCTTGGACAAAGGCTGACAATCCGTGGGGTGCTGTCGGCAGCGTGGGCTGGTCGCATTTCCCGGAGGATGGTGTAAAAGCGGGCGACACTTGGCTCCATGGCAATACTTTGAATGAATCAGGTTTCTTTGGTGTTGTGATGCACGAACTGGGGCACGCGCTCGGCCTCAAGCATCCCAATTCAGACCCATATACGTTGCCTACAAATGTTGACGCTATCGACTATAGCGTCATGACAAATACATTCTCTCTAGTTTATCCCGACGCAACATATCTGGATTTGGCGCCGCAAACATTCATGTGGTTTGACATCTTGGGACTTCAGGAACTTTATGGAGCAAACACCACCCATGAAGCTGGAAACACCGTATATGATTTCAATAATGGCCGACATTTCCTAACGATCTGGGATACCGGAGGAACAGATACGGTCGACATTTCCTCTATCGAACGAGGCGTTGCGATTGATCTCACGCCCGGCAGTTGGATCGATGTTGGAACCACGGTGAGCTATTATCGTGGAGGTGCCCTCCTCGGCACTAAAGTTGATACTGTCTTCATTCCGCCTGCGGTTGTGCTGGAGAATATCTTGTCCGGTTCCGGAGATGACGTTCTCTCCGGAAACAGTGTCTCCAACATTATACGCGGCGGTGCGGGAGATGATTATATCGCGGGCGGCGCAAGCGATGATATTCTACGTGGAGACGCAGGAGAGGACACATTGATCGGCGGCATTGGCCATGACCAGCTATGGGCTGGCCCCGGTGACGACCAAGGCGACTATTTTTGGGGAGATGCCGGAAACGATCTTATAGGCGGCGGCGTCGGCGCCGATACGATATCTGGGGGCATCGGCAAGGATACAATATTTGGCGGTGAAGACGCTGATATACTGATTACTGGCCACTGGACAGACATAAACAACGACAAGATCTTTACTTCGAACGAAACAGACATAACCACGAGTTATTCTGACCTTGTTTGGGCCGGTTCAGGTGATGATGCAATATACGCAACCGCAGGACATGATATTCTTGGTGGGGGCCAAGGTGACGATGCGATCTTCGGAAACGATGGGAACGACCTGATTTATGGCGGCGGAGATATTGCGGATACAGGCATGAATGACAGGCTGGACGGTGGTGGCGGCCACGACACCATTTTCGGCGGCGCTGGCGATGACTCTATAGTCGGGGGGGATGGTAACGACCAGATATTCAACGGCGCAGGAAAGGATACTGTTGAAGGGGGAGAAGGCAATGATACCTTGTGGGGCGGAAGTGGAGACGACACCCTCTCTGGCGGAAATGACGCCGATGTATTTGCCTTTACCGCCACAAATGGAACTGACCTGATCTTGGACTTTGACCCGACAGTCGATCTTCTGATGATCGAGGCCGCCGCATACGACAGTTTTGATGATTTTATCGCAGGCGCGACTGAAACCGGCCAAGGTGTAACGGTCGCATTCGGCAATTCTGTGATTTTTTTGGACGGAATTAGTTTGTCGGACCTAAGTGAGGAAAATGTTGCTCTCTAACGTGCCCTCCCTGCTTCACGTTTCACAACGCCGAGAATATCTTCAAGCGGGATGGGCCCCACCCTGCCACTATCCAGGCTGCCGGGATGTCCAAGCGCAAGATAACCCTCAAGCTCGCCTTCAAATGCCTTGAGCTTCTTTTTGAAGAAGCGATTGAGGATGTATGGCTTGTCAAAAGGGGTGAGGGTTTGCTCGCCATTGACCAGCACCTGCCCTCGGCCTCCCACCGTCAAGATATCGCCGGGCATGCCCCAAATCTGTTTGATAACCAGATTTTCGCTTTCATCAGAAACAAACACCACAAAATCCATTCGCTGGGGTAAACCGCAAGCCGTTGGCAGAACCGTCACTTTCTGCCCGGGCATAAGCTGACCCTCAAGTGAAGTGCCGTTGATTTCTTTCTCAATTGGATTGCATGTCACCGTATCCGATGTGTCCTCAGAAACACCGAAAACCAAAGCCAGGATTAAACCCGATACAAGCCCCATATCTTCCTCATCTCTATACAAACAATATCTTAGCGGTTGCGCAGGAGAAAAAAACCACCAAAGTAGGATCAAAGAAAAAGGGCTATTCCAATGCTGCGTTTTGTTTCCATGTTTTCATTTGTTTTTCTTTCAATCCCCGTTCAGTCACAGGACAACATAAGGGTTGAGGTGCCAGACCCACTTTTTGTTGCCGAGACCAAGGACAAGGCAGACCTGAGGGCTTGGTCGATCGACAAATGGCAGGCCGTGAGAAAAACCAACCACCCGCTATACACATACGCAATGGGTACGACCCGTTTCCGAGCCTACCAGCAATACTGCAAACGCCACCGTCTGAACGTGGATTTGGCCGTTCTGAACGAAATGGCTCTTGGGAACCTGAGTGAAATCATTGTGGCCCATTATGAGGAAACGGAATGGGTAAAGCTGCAGGGCCAAAACCCAGACGAAATCAGGAGTTTTGTGGCCGACCTCGGCCAAGATATCTACGCTTTCGAATATGCGACTGCACTTGGCGAGATAGGAGCAGAAAAGGAAAAGGCAGGCCTGACCACCAAAGCCTATTGTGATGGCATTGCGCAGGAATATCAGGATAGCTACATCGCACTGCGTGCAACGGCAAAACGACGTCTGGGAAAATAGTTTCCTAATCAACCAACCCTGCACGACCGTAAAGATAGTTGATGATACTGCATTCCGACAATGGATGCTCATCTGCCGGACAATACCCCGACAACCGTTCCAGGCTTTTTTTCATCTTTTCCAGCTGTTCGATCTTTGCTTCGATTTCACCCAACTTGGCTTTTGCTCTTGCATTCACACTAGCGCAATCGGCCTCCGGGTCATCGGTTAACGAAAACAGCTCCTTGATTTCATTGAGGGTAAAACCAAGTGCCTGGCCTTCCCGAATGAAACGCACCCGCTTCGCCGCATCCGAACCATACACCCGATATCCAGAAGGAAGCCTGTCTGCTGGAGGCAGAAACCCGCTACGTTCATAATAACGAATTGTTTCTGCGCCAACACCCGCGGATCTGGCCAGCTTTCCGATTGTCATACCCTTCATTGCACGCTCCATCGTTGCAGAACAGCAATCCTAAACCTTAAACCTTACTACAAGGTCAAGGGTTTATTTTCAAAAAGGATACGTGGTGAAAAACTGCAAGGCCACCTGCTACCAGTGGCCTTGCATTTCCTGCTCAAGCTTAAAACACAAAGTCCGCTTGCGAGATATCGGCCACATTCACACCAAGCAATGTGATGGTGTCTGTGCCGTAACTGATCACAGTGTCGCTACCAACTTGCTCGATGGTCAGGTCCCCAAATGCGAGGCCCGTCGCGCTAAGGTCAATATCATCGGCGCCATTGCCAAAATCGGTAATGACATCGTTTCCGTCCCCGAAATTGAAAAAGAAATCATCGGCGCCATTTCCACCTGTCAAGACATCATCTCCGGCACCCCCGATCAGATCATCCGGCTGGGCACCTCCATCCAAGGTATCGTTCCCGTCGGCCCCATCGAGCGTATCGCTTTCATCTTCGCCGCGAAGGACATTTGCTGCGGCCGACCCGACAATATTGTCGTCAAAGTCCGTCCCGATGACATTTTCGATATTCTGGAGACTAGAACTGTGTGAGGCCGTGCCATACACTGCCGTCCCATTTTCCAGGTTCACGGTTGCACTGCCACCACGCTGGCTGATGTCAAACGTATCCGTGCCGTCACCACCATCGACCACATTGTCGTCTCGGGCCCCGAAAATGGTATCATCCCCGGCCCCGCCATAGATAGTGTCATTGCCATTTTCGGGATCAATAATGTCATTATCGCCGCCCCCATCGATCAGGTCGTTGCCGCTGCCTCCATAGAGGCTGTCGTTACCTGCAGCGCCATTCAACGTGTCATGTCCGCTGCCGCCATCAATGAAGTCGTTACCACTCGCGCCTTCAAGTAGGTCGCCAGATGAAGTCCCGTTAAGAACCTTGTCCTGAACCTGAACTATTTGGGAGATAACAGCTGTACTTGAATCGTATCCGTCGCTGACCGTATAGCTGATATCAAGGGTGCCCGACCAACCGCTGTTCAGCACCAGATCCCAAACACCGTCCTGGTCATTGTCGCTCAGAGCACCTGCGGTCGTGTCATTTAGAATCAAGGACAGAATGGACAACTGGTCGCCTTCGGCGTCACTAACATGAGACAGTATGTCCGCTTCACTGATCGTGACCGTACTACCTTCCGAGGCATTGGCAATGGCATAGTTCGCGGCCGTGGGCGCACTGTTGGTGAGGGCATCGTCAAACTGAAGATGTGCGCCATCAAGGACTACATCCGTACCGTTTGGACTGCCTACCCGCAGATCATCTACCGTTACACTGCCGTCCTGATGGTAGGTTACCTGATAATCGCTGATGCTGCCGTCAAACACGACCGTATCCACACCAGCTCCGCCCGTAATAGTGTCATCACCGGCACCCCCAGAAAGAAGGTCATCCCCAGCGCCGCCATCGAGAATATCGTCTCCTGCGTTCCCTCTCAGTTCATTGTCACCGTCGCCGCCATTCAGCCGATCCGAATACTGGCTGCCCGATATATTTTCAAAATTTACATATCGGTCACCTTCGATCTCTGTTTCACCTACAACGGCAAGTTCGGTCGTGACCATATCAATGGCCTGGTCTTCAAACGAGAAATCGATCCAATCGCTGCCTGTCCCGCCATCAATGAAATCGCTTGGCGTTTCAAGGCCGTAATACTGGCTGAACCCGGTGGGCACGTTGCCGCCGCCCGAGAAATCGAAAGTAACAGTGTGGTTGGTACCTACATTGAGAGTATAGCCTACGGCGATAGGAACATAGTCAATGCCCGTGGTCAGGCCACTGACCGTTGGCGCCGTTCCAGTACCAGGATCTCCGCCACCAAGCCATTCTCCATTGATGGAGATCCACATGTTGCCATTGTCCAGGTCGAGCGCCACACCGATGACATCGCCGACTTCAAAATTGCCAAACCCGAAGCTAGTGGTGCTGGCGCTACCGCCATTGCCTTCATACAGCTTTCCGTTGCCGCGAAGCACGAAGGCGTCATCAACATTTCGGATAAAGGGATCACCCGCCCAGTCGGTATCTGCTGGCGCAATGATGCCGATCTGAATGGCGTCCATGGTGCCCGACAAGTCATCAAAGGTCTGTTCCCAATACCATTTACCGGTCAAAACACTGTGATCCGCAGGAATAGCGTCTCCACGGTCCGCACCACCATTATAGGTAAAGGTAAGGCCATTTGCGGAAAGCGAATATTGCTCTGCAGAAACATTCTCATCCAGGAACACATCAACCTGGCTGGCATCCTGCTCGATTGAGCTCCTGACTGTATCGTCACCTGCCCCTGCTGAAACAATATCGGAGGACTGCAGCGGCACGATCACTTCACCTGCTGCACTCCCCGACAGCGTATCAGGCTCCGGTGTACCCCAAATAATATCTCCCTGTGCCAAATCGGTAACGGAAATAGAAATGTTCAGATCATCGCAAGCGCCGCTTGCATCGCTGACACGAACAGTCACATCATATTGATTGTCCTGGTCAGAATCTGCCGGATTTTCATAGTCCGGCACACCATTATATTCCGCAAAACCTGCAGCATCGGCATTGAAGGTCAACACACCGTTGTCATCAATTTCGAACAAACCGGCATCATGACCCAAAAGAGCGAAATTCATCACCGTATCTGATGTATCACTGTCAGATGCCGCGACGGCAATCTGAATTGCCGAATTTTCCACGATATCGATACTATAGGCCGCATCTGTCGTCGGTTCTGTTATGACAGGTGCATCATTGGTACCCGTGATGGTGATGGTGATCGCTTGTTCCGTGCCGTCAAAGGACTGAACAGTCATCACGTCTGTAAGGGTTTCTCCAACAGCGAGCCCTTGGACAACTGACTGGCTGTTGTCTGCCGCATAGCTCCATGCACCAGCCGTATCAATCGTCAGGCTGCCGTAGGTGCCAACAACTGTCCCAGCCTGGAAGCTCGCCTCGCCCGCATCAACATCACTGATCGTAAGCAAACCGCCTGCTACAAGGTCGCCACTGCCATCAACAGCAACGTCCTCCGTCACAGAACCCACAACATCACCACCAATGATCGCAGTGTCATTGATGCCGTCGATGGTCACTGTCAGGGTGCCGGTTTCGTCTGCACCACCGTTCGCAGCAACATAATCAATCGTCACCTCTGCCGTGTCTCCAGCCCCAAGGCTGTCATAGGCAGTGCCAAAGTCATACTGGACATCGCCACCTGCATCCACCGTGGCCGTGCCCGCACCAGACGTGACCGACGCACTCGATACAGTCGCCGCACCGCTGAAGCCGTCATTCGCCAGAACATCAACGGTAACAGTCCCGGCATCTTCATCCGTCGTCACCGCATCAGCGACAACGTCCGATACCGCATTCACTGTAAGGTCAAGCGTGGCTTCTTCCGTCAAGCCGTCATCTGTCGTCACCCGGTAGGTCAGTGTCGCTTCATCACCGTGCCAGTCAGCATCCGGCGTATAGATGAACTCACCCAGCGTGCCGCCAGCAACAATCGATCCGTGAACCGGTGCCGTCACAATCTCAACAGCTGTCACTGTGCCTTCAAACGTATCGTTCGACAGCACATTGATAGTGATAGACTGATCCTCGCTTCCTGATCCCGTATCCGGGCTCACATCCGATACCGCCGTCACATCAATCGTCGCAACAGCAGACACGCTGTCGTGTGTATCCGTCACTGTGAAGCTGATCTGAACATCATCGCCATGCCAATCAGAGGCCGGTGTGAAGGTCCAGGTGTCATTGCCGTTATCAACAATGCTGCCATAGGCCGGATCAACCGTAACCGCGCTCACGGACAAGACATCCGACGCATCGCCATCACTGCTCTGTGCCAGAAGTGTGGCCTGTGTGATCAGGACGCTGGTGTCTTCCGCCGTGCTACCAAGATCAATATTGCCAACAACAGGTGTATCATTGGTACCGTGGATCGTGATGGTTACATCCTGCGTGACGGTGCCACCATTCTGGTCATCTGCCTCGATGGTGAAGGTCTCTTGCAGGGTCTCCCCGGCACCAAGCGCCTGAACTGCCGCATTGGCGTTATCAAGCGCATAATCCCAGCTGCCATCAGTGGCCACACTGAAGCTGCCATACTGCCCGGCCTGTCCGGTCACATCGCTGAAGGTGTGTGTGTCCGAGACATCAGCGTCAGACACTGTCATCTGGCCAGAGGCCGCAAGCGTACCGTCCTCATATACATCACCGGCCTGCGCCGTACTCATCACCACAGGCCCGTCATTGGTGCCCGTGATGGTGATGGTGATCGCTTGTTCCGTGCCGTCAAAGGACTGAACAGTCATCACGTCTGTAAGGGTTTCTCCAACAGCGAGCCCTTGGAC
>JABXIS010000048.1 GCA_013372975.1 Alphaproteobacteria bacterium | reverse complement strand
GATGAGGTTTTACCCAAAAACATCCTGATGATCGGGCCAACCGGTGTTGGCAAAACCGAAATTTCCCGCCGTCTTGCCAAGCTTGCCGAAGCGCCGTTTATCAAGGTTGAGGCCACCAAATTCACCGAAGTGGGTTATGTGGGCCGCGATGTGGAACAGATCATCCGCGACCTGATCGAAAACGCTATCCTGATGATGCGCGAGAAGAAGCGCAGGGAAGTGAAGGCCAAAGCCGAAGTGCAGGCGGAAGAACGCGTGCTTGATGCCCTTGTGGGCCCCGGTGCAACCGATGCCACGCGTCAGAAATTCCGCAAAATGCTGCGTGAAGGTGATCTGGGTGACAAGGAAATCGAACTTGAAGTGGAAGACACTTCAAGCCCCTTCCCGCAGATGGATATCCCGGGCATGCCGGGCGCCAGCGTGGGCATGCTGAATCTGGGGGATATGTTCGGCAAAGCTATGGGCGGCCGCAAGGTTACCAAGCGCATGAAGGTGTCAGAAGCCTATGACGTATTGATGGGTGAAGAGGCTGACAAGCTGGTGGATGATGAAAGCATCACCCGCGAAGCCATCAACTTGGTAGAGAACCACGGGATTGTCTTCCTCGATGAAGTGGATAAAATCTGCGCCCGGCAGGACGCCCGTGGCGGTGACGTCAGCCGCGAAGGTGTGCAGCGGGACCTGCTGCCACTGATCGAGGGCACCACCGTTTCCACTAAACATGGCGCGGTGAAAACCGATCATATCCTCTTTATCGCATCGGGTGCCTTCCATCTGGCCAAGCCGTCTGACCTGCTGCCTGAACTGCAGGGCCGCCTGCCCATCCGGGTTGAACTGCGGGCACTGACGGAAGAGGATTTCAGGCGTATTCTTACCGAGCCAGACTATAGCCTCATTCGCCAATATACTGCGTTGATGGGTACCGAAGAGGTGACGCTCGATTTCACGCCTGACGGTATTGACGAGATTGCGCGCATTTCTGCCCACTTTAACGAAACGGTGGAAAACATCGGCGCCCGTCGGTTGCATACAGTGCTTGAAAAAGTGCTGGAGGAAATCAGCTTTACTGCGAGCGACCAGTCCGGCACCACCATCACAGTGAACGCCGACTTTGTGCGCGAACATATGGGCGATCTGGTGAAGGCAGACAACGACCTGTCGAAGTTCATTCTCTAGTCTCTTGCGGGCTTGGACGCGGTCGCTATAGTGGCTGCATCCAGTGCCTTTTGGGGAGACGATCATGGCCTACGACACCAACAATATCTTCGCGAAAATCCTGCGCGGTGAGATCCCATGCAACAAGGTGTATGAGGACGATTTCGCGCTCGCGTTCCATGACATCAACCCGCAGGCGCCGGTGCATGTGCTGGTGATCCCGAAGGGCGACTATGTATCCATGGCTGATTTCGCGGCTGATGCGCCCGCAGACCTGATCGCCGGTTTTTTCCGCGCGGTGGGCAAGGTGGCGGATGATCTTGGCCTCGTTGAGCCCGGCTACCGCATGCTCGCGAACGCGGGCACCAACGCGCACCAGGAAGTGCCGCACCTGCATATTCACCTGTTTGGTGGCAAACCCTTGGGCCCGATGCTTGACCGCAATTTCGATTAAGCCATGACCAGCCTGCCCATCATTGCCCGCGCCGAAGGTTTCACGGCGCGTACCGCCTTTTTCAAAGATCGCGAGGTCACGACTTATGGTGACCTGCTCGCGCGTTCGGCTTCGGTTGCATCCGGGCTGTTGGCGGACAGGGCCGACCTTGAAGAGGAGCGCATCGCCTTCCTTTTGCCCACCGGCCCTGACTATGCCGCCACCCAGTGGGGCATCTGGCGCGCGGGCGGTATTGCCGTACCCATCAATGGTGGGGCGGCTGTGCCAGAGATCGAACATGTGCTCATCACAGCCGGTGTGAAGCGGGTGATCGTGACAGGGGATCGCCTCTCGGTCCTCGGGGATTTGCCTCAGCGGCTGGCGCTGGATGTCATTGGCTATGAAACGCTTGAGGGAGCGGGTTCATTGCCCACCATTGCCCCATCCCGGCGGGCCATGATCCTGTTCACAAGTGGCACCACCAACAAACCAAAAGGGGTTGTGTCCACCCATGCATCCATCGAAGCACAGATCACAGCCCTTGTGGAGGCCTGGGCGTGGGGGAAGGACGACACCATTCCCCTTTTCCTGCCCATGCATCATCTGCACGGTATTCTCAATATCCTCTGTTGTGGCCTGTGGTCTGGCGCCGCGATTGAACCCTATGACAAGTTCGATGCCGATGCTATCTGCGCGCGCGTCGGGGCGGGTGCCTACAGCCTCTTTATGGCGGTGCCCACCATTTATGTGCGCCTCCTCAAATGGCTGAAGGCGCCGGAAAATGCCGCAGTGCGCGAGGATGTGATCGTTGGCTTTCGCGGCATGCGCCTGATGGTGTCGGGCTCGGCGGCCCTGCCTGCTTCCATTCATACCGAGTGGGCGAACCTGACGGGCCAGAAACTTCTGGAGCGTTACGGTATGACCGAAATCGGCATGGCGCTTTCGAACCCTTATGGTGGTGATCGGCGCCCCGGCATGGTGGGGCTGCCGATGCCGCGCACGGATGTGCAGCTTGTGGATGACACAGGCGCTGTCGTCGCGGGCGAAGGCGCTGTGGGCGAGATTTGGATCAAGGGCCCCGCTGTGTTCCGCGAATATTGGAATAACCCGAAAGCCACAGCCGAAAGCTTTGAGGATGATTGGTTCAAAACCGGCGATATCGGCACCCTGGAAGATGGCTATTACCGCATCATGGGGCGTTCGTCGGTCGATATCATCAAGTCGGGCGGCTATAAGCTCTCGGCCCTTGAGATTGAAGCCGCGCTTCTGGAACACCCCGAT
>JABXIS010000029.1 GCA_013372975.1 Alphaproteobacteria bacterium | reverse complement strand
CTCTGGCAGCCACACTGGTGGTCATGCTCAAGGTGACACCTTGACAAATATCGAAGAAGTGCGTGGCTCGATTTTCGCCGACATCCTCCAGGGTGGCTCCGGTGACGATTCCTTTGATGGTGGTGCTGGCAACGACACGCTCTATGGTTCTTCAGGCAACGACGATTTGTCTGGTGGAGACGGCAATGACTTCCTTCATGGTGGTGCAGGTGCTGACACGTTTGATGGCGGCGACGGGAGTGATACGCTGCATGGCGGCGCGGGCGTGGATGTTATTGATGGCGGCAGTGGCTACGACATAGTCGATTATGCATTCTCGGATGCAGGTGTGTCGATCAATCTCGGCACTGGAAGCCACACTGGTGGTCATGCTCAAGGTGACACCTTGACAAATATCGAAGAAGTGCGTGGCTCGATTTTCGCCGACATCCTCCAAGGCGGCTCCGGTGAGGATTCCTTTGATGGGGGGGCTGGCGACGATACGCTCTATGGTGATAGCGGTGATGATATTGTCCGGGGTGGATTGGGTGACGATATTCTGACAGGTGGCAGCGGTAGCGATGTCTTTGTTTTTGATATTGGCTGGGATGGGGACACTGTTACCGATTTCACCGATGGTGATGACATTATCGATATGTCGGCCCTGGGCATCACATACAGCGATCTAACCATTATGCAAGATGATAGCGACACCATTATCGTATACGGTGACGACACGCTTACCCTTGTAGGCGTCGATGTCGGTATCATTTCAAGCGATGACTTTATTTTGTAAGGCTAATTTTCGGGAAGGGCGGGGTGTCCCGCCGTTCTTACGCAGGCAAAGACAGGTCTTGTTTGTGATGGTTTGGGAAGCAACGTTTTGGCGACCGCTTAGGGTCAACTTCCGCCATTGCCGATTTAGTGGCTCGTGTCCGGTTTTGCCTGGATTGCGGACGACGGTGCCTTCCGTTTGCGCGCTTTTGAGCGTATAATTTTCGTTTGAAGCCGAGGGAAGAAGATGGCCGTATCTCTAGAGGAAAATGAGAAGGGGGTGAGCCCAGGGCGACTTGCCCGAGTAGAGGCGAGGAAGAGTGAATTAATTCGATAGCATGAGGCTAGGATCGAGGCTGAGACATGATTGCAGTAAAGCCAGTGTTGGATGACAAGTCTCACACGGAAGCGCTTGCCCGTATTGAACAACTCATTGGCGCAAAAGGCGGAACGCCAGAGGGCGATGAGTTGGAAGTCCTATCGATCCTGGTTCAGGCATATGAAGACCGTATGTATCCGATTGAGTGCCCAGATTTGCGGTCCGCCATATTATTTCGGCTGGACCAAGGGAAACTTACTTTCGCAGATTTAGAGGCTTTGGTTGGCGCGAAGACCGCGTCTTCTATTTTGGAAGGCGATCCAAAATTGTCGATCACTCAAGCACGCAAGCTGCATCAGCAATGGGGCGTGCCTGCAGAGACGCTTTTGGCCTGAGCGCTTGTACAGCTACCTGCTGCAGGCCAGATACAGTTCTGCCCAGTCGAGTGCATCCTGTAAGGCCCGATGCGTCCGTTTCCGGGTGAGTTTCTTCTCTCCATTGTGGAAAGCAATTTCATCAATGTCAGTCCCTTCGAAAGCGTGGCTGACATATTGAAGTTTTGGTGCCCTCAGTTGCATGTTTGCAGCTTCGAAAAGCCGGTCCAGCCAATATTGATCGTGTCTGGGCGCATCCGACAGCAATGGGGTCTCAGCCAGGGTTTGAAGTACTGTTTAGGCAACGACCTTCGGCGCCAGTCCCTCCTTCTGCAAATCATCTATCGTTATTCCGTGAACCTTTTGGCTTTCATCAGACCAGTAGGCCATGTCCCAATGAGGCGCTGGTTGGATCAGATAACTTGCGCTCTCGATGGTTCTGTTCGGCCGTACGATGGCCCACCCAAACTCAATGGGCCAGCTGCCCTCAATCAGCGCACTGGCTTCAAAGTCAATGAAAGCGAATGGTGGTTCTAGTGTCATTTGTTGCTTTCCTTCATCTAGCCCGGCTGAGACCAAGTCTGCTTTTCGGTAGGATACAATTGCGTGAAGTGTCCCATCGAGAAGTAGAGGCAATATTGGGATATGTTGAGGGCTTCGCCGTTTGGCGGGGGACAGGGTCTCCCCAAAGACGGCGCTGCGAATTTATCAATGGGTAACAAGTTTGGCAAAAGGGCTGCCCATGACTTTCTCCAACTAGCCGCATCGATCGTGAAGAGTAAACACCAAGTGCTAACACGTGATGCACAGGCGCGCTTTTACTTCCAGCAGTTCAAATTCAATTTTGCAGCGCCAGACGCAGTTGCGTTGCGAATGAAGGGGAATGGCATCGAGTGGATTGATGCCTTTGACATGAGGTATATGACAGGCGCGCTACCTCGCCGGAAACGTAACCAGTTGCTGGCTGAGATTGCTTTTGGCGCCACCTTCTTCAGGAACTATTGGGTGATTGTTGAAAAGAGAGGTGCTCTCGCAAGCTCAATCGCAAAGGATGCACGGTTCTTGGAGTTGCACTCGGTTGGGATTGCTGAAGTTGACCTCGCAAAACCTGATAAGGTCGACATCCTGTTGAAGCCCGAGTTGTCGCCGCTGCCGGACCGTCAGGGCCAAGCAATCAGAGAGGTGATGGGCCAAGGAATCCCTGATTTTGTTGAGTTTTGATGGAGAAACTTTTACGAATCTCCGGCCGCTGAACAGGATGGTTTCCTACAGGTTAGCCAAACACTGGATAGAACAAATTTGGGGAGCCATTGGCTCCCCTTTTCTTCGCGTAAAACCAAATTTTTCTCACTTTATGAGTCAAATAGTCTCACTTTATGCGTCACCAGTCTCACTTTATGTGTCGCCCGACATGTGCCTAGATATCCAGGTTGCCGACACTCAGGGCATTGTCCTGGATGAAGTTACGGCGTTCTTCCACAACATCGCCCATCAGCTTGGAGAAAATCTCGTCTGCTGTATCGGCCTGGCTGATCTTCACTTGCAGAAGTGAACGCACTTCCGGATCAAGCGTGGTTTCCCAAAGTTGGTCAGGGTTCATCTCTCCAAGACCCTTATAGCGCTGGATCGACAAGCCCTTGCGGCCAAAGGCAATAATCATGGCCAGCATCTCAAGTGGTGTGCCCACTGACTGGCTGTCTTCCTTGCGGGTAACGGTGATCGGTTCCTTGAAAAGGTCCCGCACTTCGGTCATGCGCTTGTGCAAGGACCGCGCCTCCTGGCTTTCGATAAAATGAGCATCGATTTTGTGCATGTCGATCACACCGCGCACTTCATGGGCGAAGCTATAACCGCCGTCCTCAGCAGCCGTGCCGCTCCAGCCGCGTTCGTCGTCTGTCGCGGCAAGTGTGTTCAGGCGATCAGCGATCTTGTCGGCCATGGCCTGGCGCCCTGCCTGGTCTTCCAGCAGCTTTTCATCAAAGCCACCCAGAAGTCCCATGGTTTCGATTAGCATCGGATTGTATCGTTGTGGCACGTTCGACATGATGGCCTTGATTGCGCGGGCCTCATTGGCCAGATGCTCAATCTCGGCGCCGGCATGCTGGGCACCGGTGGCGTCTGTCACCAACACATCGGATTTGCCCTGTGCGATCAGATAATCATCGAGGGCCCGGTCGTCTTTCAGATAGACCTCAGATTTGCCTCGGCCGACTTTATAGAGAGGTGGCTGGGCGATATAGAGGTGCCCACGTTCGACCACCTCAGGCATCTGCCGATAGAAGAAGGTGAGAAGAAGGGTCCGGATGTGTGCGCCATCCACGTCCGCATCGGTCATGATGAT
>JABXIS010000094.1 GCA_013372975.1 Alphaproteobacteria bacterium | reverse complement strand
TGGTGCTGATCGCCTTGGCCGTAGGAAGCGTAAACATCCCAGCTAATGCTCTCGTTCAGGTCACCACGCAGGCCAACTTGATAGTCAAAGTAGGTTGCGTCGAAGTTACTGATACGTGGGCCACCCTCAACGTTACGACGACGAAGCTGGGTTGTTACCGTACGGTAGTTCGGGTCTGTTGCATCAACGGCAGCGCCAGCAGCATCACACTCTGCCTGAGAGAAGAGCGGCGTGTATGTGCCAACGTTTGGATCAGTGTCGAACGCACAGAATGCGTTACGCTGAGCGTCAGACAGGTATGGGTGGTTCAGGGATACAACAACTGTGTCACCAAACGCGCCAGAAGGAGCGATCACTGTGCTTACAGTCTGCTTGGAGAACAGAGCACGTGAGTAAGCTTCAATGCTATCAGTGATCTGATAGTTTGCAGAAGCATAGATGTTGTAACGGTCAAATGGCGTTTGGAACGTGTTAAACGGCGCGTAGTTGAACGGCGTGAATGCAGAAGCAAACGTGCGGTCGTCCTGAACGCCCGCGAGGCCGAGGTTGCCATTGTCAGTGCCAGTTGGGTTTACGTTACCAAAGCGAGTGTTGTATGGACCAAGGCCTGAGCCACTTTCAGAACCGTCAACATAGAACAGCGTGTCTTTGGAGAAGTCACGGTCGCCCTGGAATACTGGCTCAGCTTTCTGGTAGCCAACGCTCAAAATTGCGTTACCACGGCCGTCGTCCAGGTCTGCACCCAGAGTTACTTCATAGCGCTGCGTATCGCCGTCGCCTTTTTCAGTGGTGCCGAATGCAACGTTTGCTTCCAGACCAGTGAAGTTCTTTTTGGTTACGAAGTTGGTAACACCGCCAACAGCATCTGCACCATATGTAGTGGATGCGCCACCAGTCAGAACGTCAACGCGCTCAACGATCGCGAGTGGGATGTTGTTCAGGTCAGTACGGCCCTGAAGTTCGGAAGGCGACAGGCGCTTACCGTCCAGCAGAACTACGTTACGGTTGGAACCGATACCACGAAGGTTTACGTAGGAGAAACCGCCGTTACCGTTGTTCACTTGCTGACCGATGGATGGCACCATGCCAGGAATTTCACGGAGAAGTTCCTCGGCAACGCCAGACTGCTGATAGTCCATCTCGTCGAGACCAACAACAGCAACCGGAGCGGAGCGAGTCAGGTTAGGGTTTTTAATAAGGGAACCGGTTACCACGATCTCTTCGAGGTTCAGTTCTTCTTCAGCGTCTGCATCTTGTGCAGAAACACCAGTTACACCTGCGCCCAGCGCGAAGCTGGCGAGGAGAGTAGCGGCACTGCCCATAAGAGCAGAACGACGCAATTTCATGAGTTCCTTAGACACTCTGCGTTTCCTCTTCTATTTTATTGCTTTCCAAGCACTCGGAATAAACGGAAATTTCATTCCGCCCATATCCTGTAGCCACAATCTGTCCGATCATAATAGAAAAGATTACTGGTTTAGATGGTTAGTCTAATCCGATAAACCATTGGTGTTGCATTTCTGACACAATGCTAAACCAAGGTCGTATCATAGTGAGGCTGTGTTTGAGAAAACGGCTGAAAACTGCGGTTTTCACCTTCGGATAAGCTGAATGTGATTAGTAGTGGATATAGCGGCCTGGAGTATGCTGTTTCGGAATTATCTTCCAACTTGGGATGAGGTAGCTACTGTTTGGGGTATGGCATTTCCTCAGAGCCGAGAATGGCAAAAGAATCGATCAAATTCAGACATCTTTTGGCCAGACCGGACCCTGAGCGTGACGCGTGCCCCCAAACGATTTTTTTTGGGGCGGCGACATCTGTTTGCAGTAGTTAGAAAGGGTCTTCCTACCGACTTTGACTGCTGTGAGCGGCATTCATGCCCGCAGATTGCAAATATTGCTGCTGCATTTGTATTTGGGCTATATCCGCCGTCAGATTTCTTTGCCGAGACTTAAAGGCGACAAGTGTCTCCCCTTTAAGGGTTCTGCCAGTAGGAAGCTTCAGTGTCATCGGGTTCGCTTGCTTACCATTTACCAGGACTTCATAGTGAAGGTGTGCCGCCGTTACCCGTCCGGTTGCCCCTGCATATCCAATGATCTGGCCTTGCTTCACACGTGCGCCGGCCTTGATCCCCTTCCCATATTTGCTTAGGTGCGCATAGGCAGTTTTATAGGTGCTGTTGTGGCGAATGCGAATGTAGTTGCCATAACCACCGTATCTGCTGGCTCTTTCCACTACGCCATCACCAGCGGCCATGATTGGTGTCCCGGTGCGGGCCCGAAAGTCCACGCCAGTATGTTGCCGGGTGTAGCCCAATACAGGGTGTTTGCGGCGTCCGTAACTGGACGTTACAACAGTAACATCCAACGGTGTCTTCATGAGGGTCCTGCGCGTGCTGTTTCCATCAGGATCGAAATAATCCTGCTGTCCATGTTCGTCCTCATAATAGGAGGCCTCTAAAGTCCGTTTTTGTAGCTCAAGTTTCACATGTAGTATGCGGCCTTCTTCCAGGTCATGGAAGTCAGGTGCATATCTGCGCTCGAAATAGACTTGAAAACGATCGCCTACCCGTATTTCTCGCTCAAAATCTACGTCAAAGCTCATTAGTCGGATGAGGTCAACGATAACGGCAGTCGGCAACCCGGCCCGCTGGGCAGACAAGTAGAGGCTGTCCGTAATTTGCCCTTCCACCAGGTGAGATAGGGAAAGGGTTGGTACCGGTACCCGGGTTGCAACGAAGCCGCCCTCATCTGCGGCCAAGAGTGCTTCTTCATCAAAAGAATCTCGTAACCGAAGGGCTTCCAGATGCCTGCCATTCCCGGCGCTGCGCGATAGCCGAATTTCCTGCCCTCTTTGCAGGCGCCTCAGATTGACGACTTTGCCAAGTGCATTTACCGCCTCATGGGCCTCTGCCGTGGGGATGTTGGCGCGTTTGAGCAGACCAATCAGCGTTTCGTTTCTTCGCAGGGAATATGTTTCGTCAATGGTTGGGGTTAAATCGGCCAGGTCACTCTCGGTCTCGGCCGGTTGTGCCTCTTCCATCCCCGAATCTGCCGCGATATCGGCCTGCTCAATAATCGAATGCTTTTGCGGGGGAACTGTCAGGCCGCTGGAGGAAGGGATGGCATGAAAAAGAAGGATCGCGCCCAAGCCGATTGCGGCCATTATGCCAAAGCCGGCAGGCGACTCGCTTACTTTCATTAGCGAAAGCAGCTTCAGCTTCAACCTCTTCAGGGTATCATCGCCCAAAAAACGGTCGCGAATCTCTTTCAACCAAAACATATACCATCCTCTGATTCACGAAATCCGCCGTGTGATTCATCGTCTGATTCACGCCGCGGACCAATTTCTAATAGCAATACAGTCTTTATATATATAGGGCAATATAGCTGCCGTGCTTTCTGAGTACTTTTCTCCCTGTTTGGCACCTCAAACATTCCAAAAACGGCTGATTTCTGCGGTTATCTAGGTGCGGCTGTAAAAAAACTGCAAAAAAGCCAAAAAAGCCCTTGCGCTTTGAACCTGATACCCCTAGAAACCGCTCCACCGACGGGGCGCGCTGCTCTACCGGACGGGGCCCTCGGGGCACCAACACCGGATAGGAATGCCGCAACGTCAACACGGTCTGAAAGTTGTTAAAAACTTTGTTTGAAACAACTTGACACGGAGGGTTCGCCCACCATATACAGACCGCCTTGCCGCACGCTGACGAAATGTCCGGTCCGGCGCATTGCCTGAAACGCGAAGAAGGTTTCAAACTGGTTTTCCGGTCAGGCAGTTTTTTGCTCTTTGACATTGTAGATTGGAAGGGAGATGTGGACGGTGGTCTGGTGATCATCATCTATATTTTCCGACATGTTTCACCGGTTTTCGGACCGGTTGAAATAAGCAGTGACCGACTGCTTTCACGAGCATCGGTC